>JANYFE010000013.1 GCA_025362795.1 Rhodobacterales bacterium
TACCGGATGGTTCGTGCTGTTCACCGTGGTTCCGGGCACATTTGTGGGGGTGATCTTGCGGCAGCTGATCGCGTCGGGCGTGAAAGGGTGAGGGGTTCCGGGGAGGCGTCCCTTATTGTGCGGCCATCTTGAACCAAAGCTCGAACTTTCCGGCCCGCTGGGGGTTAAGCTGCTGGCGGATGAGCGCGATCCGTTTGTTTGGATCAAGGTTGGGATCGGGGAAGATCGAAAACGGGTTGGTGGCTGTCGGGACACGCAGAATGTCGCCGTTCAGGTAGCGGCGTTTGTCACCCTCGCCCGCCCAGATGCTGTCGCCTCGCAGGGTGATCCAGCCTTTGATGTAGGGTTCATCGAAGATGACTTTGGGCTGACCATCCCATTCGAGGCCAAAGTGATGACGTCCGGCGCGATCAAGGAAGTCCCGGGCACCTTTTTCCGGGATCCAGCTGAGCGTCTGGCCATTGATCTCAATTTTGCCAGACAAATAAAGCGGACTGGTGCCAAACGCGAAAGCAGAGCCATTGTCGCCTGTGGGCACATTTGAACCCCATTCCCGCAAGGCGGTCTGGCCCGACGGGAAGGGCATATCCACGATCAGCCGGGCAATCGGCTCGAAACCATCTTCCACCCGGGTTGCCAGTTTGTCGTCGAAGGTGACGTCGAAACCTTCAACAAGCTCTTGCGGATTGACGGAGGCGTTGTTGTCGATTGGTTTTCCGGTCCGGCGCAGGGTGACACCCGTGACGACGATGCAGTCGGTTTTGCCGGGGCCGATGCCCAGAATGTCGTTGCACAGTTTGTTGAGGGCGCTTTGCACATCGGTGATGTTGTCCAGCCCGGAGCAGCCACCGGGGACGTATTTGACCTGGGCGGCGGTCAGGTTTTCAAAGACATTGCACAGCTTGTCCAAGGCACCCTGCACGGTGGTCTGGGTGTTCAGCGTGGCGCAGCCGGGTTGATAGGCGGTGCGCGATGCCAGATCGAGTTCGGCGGTAAATTGCAGGGGTGGCGGCGGCAACTGGCCGGGGTTGGCGGTGGTCAGCAGGGTGGCGGTGACGCGCTGCACCGCGGTGGCCGGGTTCGAGGCCAGCGCCCAGGTGACTTCGGCCACGCCACTGGCGTCGCTTTGCACGGTGATCTGGGTGCCGCTGACACCCGGCCCGGCCAGCACACCCGCCGCCGGGGCGGGCAGGGTGATGGCAAAGGTGACGCTGGCAGCGGCGACGGGCTGGTGGCCAATCCGGACAATCACGCGCAGTTTGGCGGGCAGAACGCCGGTCAGCGGGGCCGCCGCCGGGCCGGTCGGCGGGCAGATGCTTTGACCATCGCCCCCGGCATAGTCGAGTTCGACCGATTGGGTCATGGGCACGAACAGCGGGCGGCAATCGGTGAGGCTCGCAGGGTCCACCACGCCCGCGTTGACGGTCAGCAGGCCGAGTTTGGCATAGACCAGACGCGGTCCGACCGGAGGCAGCGCCACGCCTTTGGCGACACTCGCATCAAGGTCGTGCAGCGCATATCGGCCGGGGGCGACCCAGTAGTCGCCTTTGCGGAAATTGCTGCCGCTGAAGGTGAAATCAAGGCCATCGACGCTGAATTTGGTATCTGCACCCAGGGTGATCAGGTTCTGTGCCCAGAGGCGCAGACGCCCGCCGGCGGTGGCGCCGGTGGGGTCATCGACCAGCAGAATGTCATCCTGCACGTCGATGATCCGGGTCAAAGGGCCAGAGGCTGCGGCGTCGAACGGGGCACCGGCGGGCAGGAATTCCACGAACTGCCCGGCCTGAAACACCGGAAGGCCGTCTTTCGAGGCCGCCTCCAGCTTGATCTCTGCCGCAGTGACGGTCGCGATCCGGGCCATTTCGCAGGCGTTGTTGCGCGAGAACTTGAGCTTCAGCCCGGCAAGGACAAAGCGGTCCGGAATGCCGCCCGCAAGCGTGCCGTCCTGCACCTCCAGCCGGAACAGCAGGTTTTCGAGCGGGGCGTAGCCGCTGTCGGGGGTCAGTTTGCACGGGTCGGAGGATGCCGCCAAGGGCGTGAGGGTGATCGTTGCCCGTCCGCCACTGGGCGCGTTCAGGGCATCGAACATGGCATTGGCGCTGCCGCAGCCATCGGCGGATGCGGCGTCAAGCACCAGGGCTGCGGTGCGCACCACGGCGCGGCCTGCGGTATCGGCATCGCCCAGGGCAGGGTCGCGCAGCACCGGGTCATCCACCCCGGTCAGGTGATCGACGATCCCCTGAACCGCGATCAGATGGCGACCGGTTCCGGCGATGGCAGGCAAGGGCACTTCCGTATGGTTTTCCAGCAGCAGGCCATCCACATACAACCGCCCCGCCGACAGCCGCGCCGGTTGTCCGCCACCGGGTGGCAGGATCTTGAAGCCATCGCTGCCGACCGCCGCTGCCACCGGGCCGAACGTGTCGCGGCTGTCCACCTCGATCCGGCGCAGGGTTGCCTCTGACGCCTCGTTCATGTCGGCATCGGTCAGCACCCGGCCCTGTTGCACGGTGACGGTGCGGACGTTGCGTCCAGGCTCGAAGCTGAACCGCGAAAAATCACCTTTCATGGCAGGTTTCTCCTTGATGCATCGGTGCTGGAGCGGTCGGCAGAAAGCACCGCCGCCTCCATGCCGAAGGGAACAAAATCGGCAAAAAGATCGGTCAGGTTGGCTGCGCGGATCGCGCCGCCCAAAAAGCGGTAGGCGCCCATTTCGGTTTCATCCGCGCCGCCGAAGGCAATTTCGCGCGGGGTGCTGAGTGTGGGCAGGGCATAGGCCGGTTCGGTGGCCAAGGTGTCGACAAAGCGCGGCTGAAGGGCGAGGCGCAGGCGGTCGTATTCGGCGGCGCGTTGCGCCGGGGTGGCAAGGGCGAGGCGGGGCTGTTCGGCATCAAAGGCGAGGTCAGGCTGACAGCGGAAGCGCCGCGGCAGGCGGTTGGCGGTGCCGCCCAGATAGCTGTAACGGACGCAACCGGTCTGGGTGCGGGCGACGGTCACATTGGCCATGAAGATCGCATTTTCGGCTGCGATGGACTTGGCGCTGACCGGCGCGAAGGCGGTGACGGCGCGAAAATCGAGATCCGCGCCGGGGGTTGCGATGCCGGTCCCGGCGGCGAATATGGTGCCATTGGCGACCAGCCGGGTCAGGCGGCTGCCCGCTTGCACCGCGCCGCAGACCGACCGGTCGAATTCGAGCGTCATCTGGCCGGTGGTGGCATTGGCCTTGATGGCCGGGGCGGCACTGCCGTCGCGGACTGTCGAGTGGCGGAAGCTGACCGAGGTCGCCGCCGCGTTGTCGATGTCCACGCCGCTGTCGCAGTAAAAGCCATCCAGCGTCAGGCGGCCCGGATCTATGCCGGGGCTGGGCAGCGCGGCGATGGACAGCCGCCGCAGCGCCAGAAAACGGCGGGCGCGGCGGACGATATAGCCCTGGGGCGCAAGGGCGGGATCGTCGCCGGGTTGCGCCGGTTCCGGCAAGCGCCACTCGGCGGCGGTGAGGGTCAGGTCGCAGCCGGCGGGCAAAGTGATTGCGAGGGGGCCGGCACCGCTGTCGGCCATGTTGGCGGTGATGACGATGATGCCGCGCCGGCCGACATGGGCCACGTCATTCCAGGCGGCGAGGGCGGTGGGCAGGTCCGCGAACCGGTTGTCGGTGTTGGGCGCATCCGGTTCGACGCGGAACACGATGGTCCGGTCGGTCGGCGGCCGGTCGGCGTCCTGCGCGATCTTGAACGGGGCCGCGCGGTCGTTGCGGTCATAAGCGCCGCCGCCAAGTGCGCCGGGCTGACCCAAGGCGCAGGCCAGCCGGACCTGGGTGACGGCGGGGAATTTCTTGGCGACATTGGTGGCCCGCACCACCAGCCGCGCGGTGGCGGGGTCAAACGCCGCTTCGATGCCGGTCGGCTGGCCTGCGGCAAAGGGCAGGGGCTGGGTATAGGGCGGGGCGGTCAAGGCGCCGATGCGGATGGCGACGGCGGCGATCCGGCGATATTCCGTCTCGCCCTTCAAGAGATAGTACAGGTCAAAAGCCGGGTTGGCAGGCCCGAACCAGACGGCATCTTTGGGATCAAGACGACCCTCTGCCAGCGCGTCGAGTTCAAGTTTCAGGGGCAGGCGGCGCAGCCGTTCGGGCAGGTCTTGCGGTTGGGGGCTGTGATCGTCGGTGTTTTGCTGCGGCATGAACAGCGGCACCGCGGCCCCGGACGGATGCAGGGCGAAATGGCCGGGAAAGGCCGCCCAGGGCAGCATCGGCAGGGTGCCGGCCAGCCGTTCGGCGGTGAACGGCGCGTCCGGTGGACCGGCGAAGGGCGGCGCCTCGAGCCGCCAGAGGTGGATGCCGATATTGGGAATGTTGTAGCGCCCGTTGGCGCGGGCAATCGACCGCATGTCGGGGGTGCGGGGGGAGGGGTCAAACGCGGTGCCATGCAGCGCCAGAATGTCGGTGGTGCCAAGATCGGCGGTGGTGGGCCGGTCAAGGCGCGCAGCGCGCAAGGACGGGGTGGCGGCCAGATGGGCATAGTATTCGACGGCTTTGGCGGAATAGAGCGTCACATCGCGCGCCAGCATTTCCAGGGCGCGCGGCGTGCCTTTGGCCCGGCGGTAGCGCACCAGATTGCCGATGAAGGCGCGGCTGCTGAACAGCGCCTCGTCCGGCAAGGGGCGCAGGCGCGGTGCCCCGACCAGAGCGCCGATGTCGGGCAACAGCGCCTCGGCGGCGGTTTCGACGTAAAGCGCATCCTCGAAGGCGTCGATGTCGGCGTCAAGGACGGCCGCGCCGTCGGTTTCGAAGACGGTGAACAGGGCCTTGAGCTGACCGCCGAGTTCGGCATCCCTTTGGCGGAAATAGGCGGGCAGCAGGTTATAAAGGGTGCCGGGTTCGATCATGGTGCAAACTCCGTCATCAGAAGATCGCTGCTGTCGAGCGTCAGGTATTGCGCGCCGAGTGCCGGGGTGCCGGGCTGCGCCCCGGAGGCGCCCAGAATTTCGCTGTCCGCCGGTTCCGTGGCCGAATGCAGATCGGTGATCCGGACCGCGATGACACCAGGCACTGCCTGCACACAGGCGAGGATTGCACTTTTGGCCAGGGGCGCGGCGAAGGCGCGGGTGTCGGGGGCAAAGGTGGCGGTGACAGTTTGGCGGATGGCGGCCTCGACCGATTTGCGGTCATAGGCGGGGTCGGTCTGCACGGCGAGGGTCGCATGGGCGGGCAGGCGGCGGGCGGCCAGCAGGTGGAACGGGCGGCCCGGTTGCGAGGCATCACGGATCGCCTGTGACAGGTTGGCATGCAGCACCGATCCGGGGGCTATGACGGCCCCCAGCGGGCCTGCGACGGTCAGGTGGACCACCTGGCGCTGTGCGGCCCACAGGACGGTGGCCTGCGCCTTGGCCACGCCGCCATAGGCGCGGGCGAAGGCCTGATAGTCGTCAAGCGAGACGATGCGGTCCAGCGACAGGATGCGGACCGGGGCATTGCTGCGCACCGAGGCGACGTCTTCGGGGGCGGTGCCACCTTCGGCGGGCAGCGGGTTTGTCACCTCGCGCATCCCCAAGGCCATCGACATCGGGGTTTTCAGCCGGCCGGGTGGCAGGTTGCCCGCAAGCCCGCCGCCGGTGCGGTAGACGGCGGAGACATTGTTGTCGGCGCTGCGCAGGCGGCCCGCAAAGCGGATGATCGTGCGGCCATCCACGGCGGTTTCGACCGCATAACCGCGGGCGGTGTCGGGCAGGCCGCACAGGCGGTCCTGCCGGGGGCGGATGGCATCATCGACGCGGATCTGCAGGGCGGGTTCGTAGCCCAAGGGGTTCGCGGCGGCGGTATGGGTCAGGCCGGTTTGCCGCAGGGCAAAGGCCTGATTGACCCGGCGCGCATCCCCCGAGCCAAGGATTTCGCCGATGGGCAGTTTGGATGCGGGCGGGCGCATCGCGGCGGTGGCGGTCCGCGTCTCGCCGTGGGTGGCGCGGACGGCATTGCCAAGGATCACAAGCTGGGCCGGGTCGTAGGTGTTTTTGAGGGGGGCGGTGAAGGTGACGAAGGGCGTGCCGTTCAGGATGCCGGTGCTGTCGACAATCGCCGCTTCGGCCACGGTCTGGCTGGTCACAATACCGGCCACAATCGCGCGGCCCTGCACAACGACAAGCCGGCCCTGCGGCAGGGTGGTGGGCTGGTCCAGTTGGAGGGTTCTGGGATCGGGCGACGGCTGGGCGGTTGTATGGGGATACGGAGCGCGGTGCAGGTTTTCGGTTTGCAGATAGACGGCGGTATCGCGGACCGGGTGGGTGGCGTCGTTCACATCGCGGTCAAGCGTCAGGCGCGACACCTTGGCGCTGAGGCCGTGATCGGAGCGCGACACCTCTGCCACCGCCCTGATCTGGTAGACCGCTTCGCCCGCGGGTGATTTCAGGACGATGAAGCGGTTGACCATCGCCTCGGGGTAAAGCGCGTCGAGGTCGATGGTGTTGTCACTGGCGGGGACGATATAGCCGGGGTTGATCAGGTCCAGAGCCATGAGGGATTTCCGGACGGACCCATGCAGACCGGTCCATTCGGTTTGCGCCGGGGCAAAGGCACTTTCGCCGGTCAGGTCGACCCGCAGCATCTTTTGGCGGGTGGGAAGGTCGAGCATCAGGAAGCGGGTGGCGTTGTAGCCGAACAGCGAAGCGCGGCGGGAAAACACGGCGACCTTGCAGGCGGCACTGGCGGCCAGCAGGGTCAGCGGTTGTTCGAGGGTGATCAGGTAATGCGGCTGCGTCTCGGTCGATTTCGAATCGAGCGCGGTGATGTGGGACAGTTCGAAATTGGCTGCGGCGGGGGCATCGGCGGTTTGTAGGATAAAGCCGATGATGTCGCCGATCCGGGCGGCCAGCAGGGTTTCGGTGACGCGCACGTCGGCGTCACCCGTGGCGGGAAAATGGTCCTGCCAGCGTTTGGCGCTGATCTTGTTCCAGACCGGACGCGCCATGAGATCGTCAGAGGTTTCAAACAGGACCGGGGTTTCTTCGGGGCCGGGAATAGTCTGCACCTTGGAGCCGGCGCGGATTGGCACGATTTGCGGCGAGTCCGGAAAATCATCGGTGGTGTAGGTCAGCACGGTCGAGGCCGAGATGGCGGGACGGGCCGCATAGCCGACCTGACCCGCCAGACCGCGCAGGGCGGCAATGTCGGTGGCGGTGCTGATATACGCCTCGGTGTGGAGGCGTTCGAGATAGAAGCTGAGGACATGCAGAGAGGCGGCCCAGGCGTCGGTCAGGGCCACGGCGGGGTCATCGTCGGCGCGGGTCGTCAGGCCCCCGAGTGCGGGGGCGGCGGCCAGACCGTCCAGCAGGCGGTGTTTCAGGGCGACCTGAGTGCGGTTCACCGCCACGAGGCCGCGGCGGCCGGGGCCGGGGTCGCTGGTTTGGCAGTCGGCGCAGGTGCCACAGGCACAGCTATCGGTCATTTGCCCCCCCGAATATCCAGCGTGAGAAGACCGTTTTCCGGAAAGTTGGGATCGTTATCGAGGCGCAGCACCTCGAACTCTGCCGGGGCGATGACGCCTTGGGCCAGAATGGCGATGTCTGGTTTGCCCCGCCGCCCCAGCGCGGTGACTTCGGCAGAGGAGAGGCCCGGCACGGTGACGACGGCGGCAATCAGCTGGCTGAGGTAAAGCGCGGTGCCGAAGGTGAAATTGTCGGGATGAAAAAAGCTGCGGCGGCCATCGGGCAGCAGGCCGGAACCCAGAAGCTGCGTCAGATCGCGGCGGACGCTGGTGCGCAAGGAGTCGGGCAAGGCGCAGATCGACAGGGTCAGATCGAGGGGCACGGCAATCGCGTCGCGCAATGCTATGTCGATGCCGCACAGGCGGTAGCGGTCCATATGGCGCAGCAGCGCGGCGCGGAACCGGGGGTCGCGTTCGACCGGGCCACCGCCGACCCGGTCGATATAGACGAAACTGGTGCGCCACGACCCGGTCCAGCGCACACGGGCGCGGGCGCTGGAGACGGCGGGATGGCGCATCGCCACCTCGGCATAGTCCGCTTCGGTGACGGCGCGTTCCTGGGTGCGGAAGGCATAGGGTGCCTCGATCCGCACGCGGGAGGCGGGGATGCCGCCCATCCCGCCCACCGCCGCCATCGGGTTGGACACGGCGGTGATCCCTGCCAGTGCTGTCACCGCCTGTTTCAGGACATCCGCGCCGATGCCGCCGTCGGAATGCCGGCCGATGCGGGCTGCCACGCTGAGCCGGTCGCCGGGCAGGGGTTTCTGGCCCATGATGTCATCGCCAAAGCGCAGGTGGACGGTGCCGTCGGTCTGGGTTTCAACCACGAAATGGCGGTCGAACCGTTCGCTCGACAGAAGATCGCGGCGGGCGGTCCAGGGTTTGAAGCTGTCGCGCAGGGTCAGGGCGGGTAGCGCCTGCGCGGGGTCATTGCGCAGGCACAGGCTGGCGGAAGTGGCGGTGGACAGGTTTAGTGCTGCGGCACGGATCACCGGGCCACGGGTCAGCCGGGGCTGCCAGCGGGTGGCGGCGGGGGGCATGGCCGGGTCAAGTTTGGGGGTCAGCGCCTGCGTTTTGGCAGAGGGGGTCAGGCTTGCCACCGGGAAGGTCAGGCCATGATCGGCGAGCACGATGTTGCCCAAAGCCTCGGCGCACAGGATGGTGCGGGTGGTGGCACCGGCGTGGGTAAACGCGCCGGACAGCACCAGATCGAAGGGCAGCGCGTCGGCGATATCCCAGGCGACATTGAAAACTGTGACAGCTTCGACAAGATCAGTGGCGGGTTCCACACGGGTCAGGCGCACGACATGGCGCTTTTGCCGGTTGGCGTCGGCGGGGCTACCGGTTTCGGGGCTGACAGTTTCTTTGAGGATCAGGAAATCGCCGGGCTGCAGGACGCCGTCCGGCATGCCGGCTTCGAACGCGCGGCGCAGGGTGGCGGAGGTGGCGCCGCGCCGCAAGGTGCAGTCGGCAGCGGACCAGGTGTGAAAGCCGAAGTGGTTGTTGCCAGGCTGCAGGGCCAGGTCTTGCATCGTCTCGAAGGTCAGCGGCTCGAACGGGGCGACCTTGGCGAAGTCTTCGGGCAGGATCGTAACGCCGGGCAGGTCGGTGGTGACGGTCAGCGGGGTACCGCGCGGCAGCGACGGGCCTGCGACACCGGCATAGGCGATCTGCACAAAGACGCGGGCATTGCTGCCCTCATGCACCGGATAATCCACCAGCCGGGCGTGGCGGGCCAGCGCGATGCGGCTGCGGGCGCGGAAGATGTCGGTATCATTGGCCACCGCATCCAGCCGGTAGCTGAGATGGTCCGCGACATAGGCCAGCGCCTCGACCTGGGTGACAAGGTGATCCACCGGCGTGTCATCGGCAAAGCCGGGCAAGAGCGTGCTGATCCGGTCCAGCATCAGGCCGCGAAAGCCCGACCAGTCGCGGGCGGTATAGTCAAGATCGGGGTCGGGCGCTGGGGCGTCTTGCAGGCCGACCGCATCCCCGGCGCAGTCAAAGGGCGAGGGGCAGTTGATCTTGAAGCTGAAGGCGACGCTGGCGCTTTCGCGGTCAAAGCCTGCGGGAGTGCCGCCCGCGAGGGTGCGCAGCGTCAGGCGGTAACTGGAAAAATCTGTTGGCTGGTTGGGTTTGAGCGTCACGTGCAGCAGGGTCGGATCGGCAGGGGACACCGCCACCGACAGAACCTGTGGCGGCGGAAAGCGCATGCCGCCTGTCAGGAACAGCAGTGCCGGGGTCAGGGTGCCGAGGTTGTCCGGTTTGACGAAGAACACATCCAGCCGGTCCTGCGCGGCACCAACTTCGACATAGTCGATGCCGTTCAACGGAGTGGGCAACAGCCGTTCGCGGCGGTGATCGGTGAGGCAGGCATAAAGTTCGGTCATGGCCGGTCACGCCTAAACTGAATGGTGCGGGGGGCCGGGTCAGTCAAAGGTGCATAAAGAATGCTGACCGCGATGGCGGTGTCTTCGGCGGTCACTTCCACCTCGCGGATATCGACCAGCCCGGCCAGATGCTGGGCAAGGGCGCCGTGGATGGCGACCTGCAAGGCGGCGCTGAGGGCGTCGTTCATGCCTTCGAACAGCAGTTCGGTGACGGGCGTGCCAAGGTCGGGCCGCATCACCCGTTCGCCGGGAATGGTGTAAAGCAGCATCTCGACCAGTTCGCGCAGGCGCGTCTCTGCGTCGGGGATGCGAGCGCGGCCGGTGTTGGCAAAGCCGAAGGGGAAACCCATGGTTGTCATAGTCCGACCACCCTTGTCTGACAGGACGCGATGATGGCGGGGCCGGCCGGGATCTGATCCGCCGACAGGCACAGATGCGGACCGGGCACCGTCAGGGCGGGGGTGCCGTTGATGGCGACCCGGGCGGCGGGGGCCAGCCACTGCGCCTTGACGCAGGGCTGCGGTTTGGGGCCGATGGTGAAGGCGCATCCGGCAAACATCCCGACATCGGCCATCGTGGCGACCGGCATGCCCGAGACCATGACCCGGACATTGGTGCTGATCAGTTGCATCTGCCCCATTCCGTGGGGGCAGGTTCCGACCGCGCCGACATGCAAAAGGGGACCAGCCATCGCGCCCTCACGTCACGGTCAGAGCGCCGCCATTGACGATGACGGACGGGCCGATCATCGAAATGGTGGCACCCTTGCCATTGGAAATCAGTATGCCCGCCTCGCCCACCGAGATCATCGCGCCGGTCAGGGTCTTGATCAGCACGTTCATCGCCGGATTGTCCGACAGCATCAGCGTGACCTGACCCACGGTCTGCATGACGATGTTGGGCGTGGCGGGGGTGGCACCGGCCATCACCATCAGCGGCATCTCTGCCGGGCTTTCGTAAAAGCCGCCGGACCAGATCGGGTAATCGGGATCGCCCGCCTCGAACTCGATCCAGACGGTGGCGCGGATCGGCGGGATGGTGACCAGCCCGGCCTGAATTGCCGCCATCTGGAACGAAGGCAAGGCCCAGGTCGAGGGGAACAGGCCAAAGCGGTCGGCCAGTTGCACCATCACCCGGCCGCGATTTTCGGGGTCCAGATTGTTCAGCACCGCGGCGCGGTATTTGCCGTAATATTTGGGGCCGTCGTTCATACTGGCACCTTCTGGGTTTGCGAGACGAGGCCATCGCGCGACATCTGGAAACTTTGCTTCCAGCTGCCGCGCGACAGGGTGTTGGAGACGCTTTTGACGAACCACATGCCGTCATAGGCCAGCCCCGCGCCGCGCACGCCGACCAGACTGCCGGCCTTGAGCGCAGTGCCGTAGACGCCGACGTTCAGCGTGCCTGACGCGTTGACCGGATCGGACCCGCCGCGCCCGGCGATCAGGCGTTTCAGCACATCGGCCACGCCGAAGCGGCCGTTTTCGATCTGACGCAATTTGGCCGGGATGAACGGGCGGGCGGACAGCGGTGGTTTGAGGATCGCAATATCGGGCACCGGCACCGGGATATCGACCTTGGCAATCGGGATATGGACAAAAGTGTAGGGCATGATGGCGTTGTTGGCGTCGAACGAGAACGACAGGCCTTCGACATTGGTGGCACGGTCGAAGTCGATCGACAGCGCCGGTTGCGGCAGGCCGATGCGAACGGCCGGGCCAAAGTAGGCGGTGCTGACCCCCGGCACCGGGCCGGGCTGGACGCAGAACACATAGCCCGCACTTTTGGCCTGTTGCTCGATATAGGCGAGGTCGGTGCCTTGATGGGTTTTCCACCCCGTCGTGGGCAGCAGGATGTCTTCGGAAATCGGCGGTATGACCAGCGGCACCACGCCAAAGGCAGCATATTTGGCCAGGATCAGCATGATCTGGGCAAAGACCGGCATGGCGGGATAGGGAATGCCGGTCAGTTCGACCAGATCCATATAGGCGGACAGATCCTCGCCGGTCACGGTCAGCTTGGCGGTGCCGGGGTCGGTGGCGGCGACAAGATCCTGCCGCATGATCGGGCCATCGGCCAACACTTGCGTCACGCCATTGATCGTGGCCGACAGGATGACGCGGTTGAGCGGATCAAAGTAGCCATCGGGCAGCAGGCTGCGGGCGATTTCAGAGGTTTTGGAGAATTTGAACGACAATTGGAAGCCCGATTTGGAGCCGACGGCAGAGGTGGCCTGCACGCTTTCCAAAGCGTCAATGACCGACTTTCTGGCCCGCACCGGAATGCCGGGGCCGATCATCAGTTGCAGGGTAACGCCCTTAAGACTCGTCATGGCCCGAAATCTCCAATGGCAGGGGGATGACAAGGGTGGCATCGGCGGTGGCGGTGGCGTCGGGCGGCCAGAACACGAGGTTGGCGTCGCAAATCCGCCAGTACTGTTCTGGGTCGCCGTAAAAGCTGTTGGCGACATCGTCGATGCGGCGGTCGCGGTCGTGGTGATACAGCGCCAGTGGCTTGAACTGTTCGGGCCGGGGCAGCAGGCGGCGGGCGGAATAGCTGATCTCGCGGCCATCCTGGGTGCGGTAGATCAGCACCGGGGTTGCGGCATAGCGGCTGTTGGGTTTGTAATCGCTGGCCATCACGGCAGTCCTTTCAGGCCAAAGGCGGTCAGGAGGGCGGGTTGCCGCCGGGCGATCTGTTCCTTGCTGGCAAGGGCGGCCATCGCAAAGCCGGCACCCCGGCTGCCCGGCGCCAGATCATCGACCGACAACACCCGCAGCGTCATCGACACTTTGGCGCGGATCGGGTTGAGGTTGGTGTCGAACGCCTCTTCCAGAATGGCGAAGTCCTGGATGCGGACCGGCAGCACCCGTTTGGCGCCCCAGACAAACAGCACAAGGGGCGAGGGCAGCGGCAAAATCTCGATCGTGCCGGAGGCGGCCAGGCTTTCGGCGATCTGCAGCGCGGCGGAGGTTGGCGAGATCACGGTTTCCAGTGCGGCCAGTTCGGGCAGGATGCCGGAGGCCAAGGTGTCAGGATTGCTGCCGGGCTTTTCCAGCTGATCGGCCGCGTCAATTTCCGCGTCGAATTTGATCGTCTCTGCCGGGGGGCCTTTGAGCCGGGTCGCTTCCAGTCGGTCGCCGGCATCGGTTGCGGCCCCGCGCGGGGTCAGGGTGCGTGACAGCGTGTCGGGGTTGTATTGCAGGGTGATGACCCGGATCACGGCCTTGCCATCGGAATCCATGATGACCAATCCGCCACGCAGGTTTCTGGGGGTGAAGGGTCCGGTCATCCTAAGCCCCCAAGGCCGCGGCGGCGGATTGCGCGGTCTTTTTGATCATCGCAATCGGGTCGATGCCTTTCGGTTCGATCTTGATGTCGTTGAGGTCCGGCCATTTCACGCCGGTCTTGGTTGAATAGCCGAGTTTGGCCAGGGTCAGCGTCATCTGCTGGCCGACGTCGTAGGTGTAGTTCTTGATCGTCCAGTCGAAATCCTTGGAGGCGAGGCCAGCGAGAGCCTCGACATGGGCGTAAAACTTGATGCCAAGGCCGAGGGATAGGCCGCCGGTCAATTCGACCTTGCCTTCGAATTCAAAGTCACCGTTGGCATATTGCGCGACGACCGGGATCGCGGCCTTGAGTTTCAAGTCAATGCCGGGTTCCAACCGGATGCCGCCATGCACCTTGGCGGCAAGGCCACCCAGAACGGCGATGCCAAGACCGGCCTCCAGAATGCCGGTCAGGCCGACATGGGCGGGCACTTCGAAGGTGGAGGTGAACTTGAGCTGGGCGTTCTTGTCATCCTCGAACGGGTCGAACGAGCCTTCGATGACGGTGTTGACGATCTGGCCCGGCCCGATGCCATAGCTGAACTTCACGCCGGCCCCCAGATGCACCATCGGATCGGCAAGGCCGGGGAAGGGGCCGGGGATGATGAAATCCAGGTTCAGCTTGATCAGATCGCGCTCGCCCCCGCTTTGCGCGAAAAGGACAATCGGTTTGGTCAGTTCGATCTTGCCCATGAGGGTGATCTTGCCCTCGGGCGACAGTTTCACGCCGACCGTCGGCTTGATCTTGTCATTGATCTGGTAGGACACGCTGCCCTCGCCCCAGATCACGCCCTTTTCGTTGACATGGATGTCCAGCGCACCATCGACTTTGGGGGTTTTGACGGCGAGTTTGCCGCCGCCGAAAATCTTGCCGTCCTCCTCGCCCTTTTTCAGATAGGTCACGGCCAGTTCGCCGGTGATGTTGGTGCCGGCGCGGGTGTAAGTGACGGGAACCTTGCCGGTGCCCAAGAGCGTGGTGCCGTCATAGGTGAACCCCAGCGTCACCTTGTCGACCAGCTTGATCGGTTTTTCCCAGACCAGTTGGCCGGTATAGACCAGCGCACCACCGCGGTATTTCGCGTCGATCCGCAAGTCTTTGCCGCTGCCGATGTCAAAGTTGATGCCGCCATCGGCATAGAAGTCGGTGCCGGATGGGGTGGAGTTGAAGCCGAATGTCACCTGCGCCTGTTTCACGCGGGGGATTTTGGAGGTGGAGGCCGTAACCTGCCCGGACCAGCCGTCGATCTGGCTGTAGCGGACCTTGCCGCGGGCGTCGGTGACGCCGGGAATGTTCACGCCGGTCAGATCGCCGGTGGCGACGAAGGTGGTGCCGTCCAGTCCGGCGGTCACTTTGCCCAGAACGTAGGGTTTGCCCTTTGGCCCGACTTCGAAAGCGAAGGTGCCAGAGGGGCGAAACTCTGGTGCGAGTTTCATTTGCAGCGCGGCTTCGGTGACGCGCAGGCCCTGAAACGGTGGTTGGAAGTTTTCGGGGCCAAGGTCGGCGATCAGGCTGAGTTCGCTGCCTTGCAGTTTCACGCCGATTTCCTTGAGGAATTTGAGCGAGGGGGTAATGCTGCCAATGGCGGTCAGCCCGCCTTTTTCATCCAGCCCGAATTTGGTGAACCGGCCGGGGCTGAGATAGGGGAAGATGAATTTGTAGTCGGATTTTTCGGGAAAACTGAGGCTGCGGGTCGGCAGTGCCGGGGTCGTCGAGGGCGTCGCGGCGGCCTCTGCGGGGGCGGTGGTTTCGGTGGCGGTGATCTTGATGCTCTGGCCCGGTGATGGCACCACCGCGCTGAGGCGTTTGGGATTGATATCGGCCTCGATCACCTCGGTTATCGCGGGCGTCGCCCCCGACCGGCTGTAGGACTGCAAATCCAGCGTCGGGATCAGGGCGCGGGCCAGATCGTTGCTGCCGTTGTTGGCAATGTCGGTCTTGCCCTTGCCGATGAAGATATCGACGCTGGCACCGCCGGACAGAAGCTTGGTCTTGGTGCCGGTCATCGCCGCATCCGACAACGAGCCTTTCAGCGCAGTGCCGCCCTTGAGCAGTTCCTCGATCCGGGTGATGCCATCCTTGGCGCCGCCATCAGGGTAGACGATCGTGGCAAAGCGGATCTGGACCGTTTTGATCTTGGTATCCGCCAGTTCGGACAGAATTTGGTTCGCGGTCGCCACGATCTTGGCGTTCAGGGCCGATCCGGCGGTCTGGTTTTCGGGCGCGTTCAAAAGCTGCATGTTGTCGGGCACCGATTGGCCCTGAACCTGCTTTTCCGCGATGTGGTCGACGTTGGCGTCGGTCGCCCTGCTGCCGGTACCGGTCAGGTGGCCCTGGGCGAACACTTTGGCCAGCTTGTCCAGGTGATCGCCGGTTGGCTCTTTCACGCCATCCGGGGTCTTGCGATAGGCTGCCAGTTTGGCGGACAGTTGCGGCAAAGACGAATAGCCGTAATTGCTGAGCCAGGCACCGGTGTAGAATTTGGTTTCGACGTCGGTTTCCTTGACCAGTTTGCCGGTCTTGCCGGCAACGACCGGTGCGGTGAAAACAAGGCTTTTTGCGGCACCGCGTTTGGCCATCACCGCATTGGTGCTGGAGGCCGGGCCTTTGGGGAGGTCGGAGGCGAAGGTCGACAGTGCCACGACGATTTGCTTGCCGGATTTGCTGGTGTTCTGTTCGCTGACCGCGGTGACGTTCGGGACAGCGGCGAGTTTGGCCAGAAGGGCAGGTTGCGGCGCGTCTTCGGCGGGGGCGCTGGGGCCGGGGCCGGTGTCGCTGGAAAACGTGTCGGGGGCGCGGGACAGGCGCGGGGTGCCAAGGGTGGTCAGAGGCGTGGCGGGCTGGTGGTGCAGGACCGCCCCGGCAGCACGGTCGGCCTCTGCCTCCAGCGCAGGATCGTCGCCGGATTGCAGGCCATCCAGCCCGCGGCGCTGTAGCCCGGCCTGTTGGACGGTGTGGGCCAGTTCGTGGGCCAGAAGGTGCTGACCGGACGGCTGATCCGGCTGATAGCGACCTGCGCCAAAGACGACATGATCGCCAACGGTATAGGCTGCGGCCTGCGCGGCGCGGGCGGAATCGTGGGCGCGGGCGTCGTCGTGGACCCGGACGGCGGAAAAGTCGCGGCCAAACTGGTTCTCCATCGGGCCGCGCACATCAGCCCCAAGGGCGGCGCCGCCGGAGGAGATTGTGTCGGTGACATGCTGACCCAGCGTCGGGGTGCCGCTGCCCTGACGCTGGACAAAGACGCTGCGGCTGGCGTGATCCGACCGCGCCGGGGTTTGGCCGGGACCAGGGGGCAACATCTGGGTTTGTGCGCCGGTCATGGTGCGATGGCCTTGAGAATGGCCTGGGCAATCGGTGCGCCTGCCGCCTCGATCCGGCGTGGGGCCGGGATTGGCGGGCTTTTCACCAGTGTTATCGGCGTCGTGTCGCGCGGCAGGCCTGCGGCCAGCGTGATTTCGGGCGCAAGGCGGATCAGTTCGCGTTCGACGGTATCCAAGAGGCGCCGGGCGTCGCGGCTGGGCAGGCCGCGCAGGCGCAGCGTGTCGATGACAATGCGGATCCTGGGCGGCGGGGCGGTCATGCGAAGCCCCCGATGTCGAGTTCTGACAAGGACCGGTCCAGTTTGCGGTATTCGCTGCGCAGGGCCTGCGCGATGTGATGGCGTTCGATGGCACCGCCGGCATCGGCGGCCAGAAACGCGGCGTTCAGCGCGATGTTGCGAATGGCCCCGCCGGTCAGGGAGAACCGGGCCAGCGCCTCTGGTTCCAGCGCCACAACCGGGGCGGCGGGCGGAAAGGCACGTCGCCACAGGTCGCAGCGTTCGGCAAAATCGGGCGCGGCAAAGCTGAGCGAGAACCGGAAGCGGCGCAGAAACGCGCTGTCGATGGCATGTTTCATGTTGGTGGTCAGGATCGCAAGACCGCGAAACGCCTCTAGCCGCTGCAGGAAATAGCCGATCTCGGCATTGGCATGGCGGTCGTGGGCGTCGGCCACGGCACCGCGCTGGCCCAGCAGGCCCTCGGCCTCGTCGATCAAGAGGACCGCGCCGCCGCGATCAAGATCGTCAAACAATCTGGCGGCAAGTTTCGGGGTTTCGCCCACCCATTTCGATTGCAGCTGGCTGAAGTCGGCAATCACCAGCGGCAGGTCCAGAGCGTGGGCGATCACCTCTGCCGCCAGCGTCTTGCCGGTGCCGCTGGGGCCGGAAAACAGCGCGATTGCACCGCGGCCACGGGCGCCGTGCCGGCCGAAATTCCAGTCGCCAAAGACCGTGCCCGCGTGGCGGATCTGGCGCACGATGGCCTGCAATTCGCCCTGGAGTTCGGGCGTCACAACCAGATCATCAAACGTGGCTTTGGGTTCGACGATCCGTGCGAGCGCACCGGGTTCGGGCCAAGCGGCGCGGGCGGCGGCGGCCCAGAACAGGGCGGCGGCCTGTTTTGCCGACTTTGCCGCCTCGACCGGCTCGCGGATGGCGGCGGCGGTTTGGGCGATGGCGGTGGCATCCAAGGTGAAATGGGCGGCGGCCCGTTCGACCGAGCCGTTGAGCCGTCTGGCGGCCTTGGCACCCAGAGCCAGTTTCCACTGGCTGGTGGCATCACCCGGCGCAAAGCTGTGCCGTTCCAGCCGGTGCGTCGGGCGGCGCAGACCCGTCGGCGTGGTATCACCCAGCAGAACGACATGGGCGGCAAGCCCGTCCAGGAGGGCGGACAGCGCCTCTTGCGCGGGCGGATCGGCGGGCGCTTCGGCAATCAGCGCGGCGGGTCGCAATGCGCTGTCGCGTTCAAACAGTCGTTGCAAATCGACGAGGTGATCCGCCCGCGCGGCGAGGCGGGCAGTCTCGATCCGGAAGGGCCGCAGGCCAAGGCGGAGCAGGGAGGCTGCGACCCGGTCGACGCCAAGGCCGGTGGGTGCGATGATGACGGGCGAGGGGCCGGCGGGGGTCTGCAACGACAGCGCCTTGGCCCAGAGCGCGGTTTCGGCGGGTGCAGCGTCAGCCGGGGGATGCAGCGGGGTAAACAGCGCCTCGACCGCCGCATCCAGCGCGAAAGTGCCGGTCATGGCATCCGTCACGGTGTCGGCCAGCCGCAACCGCAATTGGGCGCGGGGGGCGGGTGTGTCGGCGTGCAGGATGCGCCAGCGGCGCAAGGGCCCGGCAAACGACGTCGCCCGCCAGTCCGTGGCGGCCAAGAGTGTATTGGCCAGCCAGATCGGTACGCCCGTCGGCCCTGCGCCAGACAGAGCGGCAACAAGGTCGGCGATGGCCGGGTCGGTCTCGACCGCGAAGGTCAGCATCACGAGGCGGGTTTCAAAGGCATCCAGATCAAACGCGTCGCGCAGGCGTTGCAGCGCGAGGGGCGCTGGGGCATCTGCGGCGGCAATCAGGGCGGCGTGGGGGGCTGGCAGGGTCATAGCATGATCCGGGGCCCAAGGTCGCCGTTCGGGGCCGGTTCCGGCTGGCTCGCGACGCCGCCGACGAGGACGCGCAGGATATAGATGCCTTTGGGAACCTTGACGAATTTTACCCGGATTTCGGGGAAATTCTCTGCCGGGTGATCGGCGGCGTTTGGGGCCAGCCATTTGAGGTCGGTGCCGGTTCCGGTCTGGATATCGGTCAGGCGCAGGAGGACGATATCGCCGCGTTGCACATCGGGGGCAAGTGTGACGACCAGTGAGCCCGACACCTGCGCGGGGTTCACGGCATCCGGCGTGACCGCCAGGGGGGCGGCACTGGTGATGCGCGGCAACAAGGTTATCGACACGGCGGCGGCAGAGATGCGGGTTGCATGAACGCCTGCCGGGGCGAGGTGAGCCAGTTCCAGATAATGCGGGCCGGGGGTGAGGTTGGGGGGCAGGTTCAGGACAAGCCGGTCCAGGCCGGAGGCGGCACCGTCCACCCCAAGGGGCACCGCGTCGAGGGTGATCACCAGACCGTCGCCGCCAAACCCCTGACCCAGCACCTGAATTTGGCCGCCTGCGGCAAGCGCGGCGGGCAGACCATTGCGCAGGCCGGTGACGCTGTCGATGGCGATGCGCGACAAGGGGACGATGGCCAGCCCGGCCGATGCGCTGATGGGCAGCGGTTGGGTGGCGGGGCGGGCATCTTCCAGAAAGACCGTCGTGACCAGATATCCCGCCGAAGGGCGATAGGGCGACTGGGCGGCATTCCAGATCTTGGTGGCGGCGTCGACATCCAGGGTTTCGGGCGTGATGGTCAGGCGTTCGATCTGCGATGCCAGACCCTCGCCCGCCAGGATCTTGCGCAGCGGATTGGCGTTGTTGGCCAGAGACCTGAGCGCAAGTCGCACCAGTTCCACAGGCACGATGGCGGCCTGATGCAGGGCGTGCAGGGCGGTGCCAAAGCCGATCTCGCGGTCGATGTCGAAGCCATGCGCGCTGAGCAGGTAGTGCAGGTCGAGCACCAGCGGAGCGTTGTTCAGGCGGCGGCCTTGCCGGTCGCGTTCGGGGGCGTTCAGATTGCGCCACGCCGGATTGGGGGTGACGCGGTGCAGGAACAGATTGACGCTGGCGGTTTCGGCCAGGGGCTGCCCGCCGCCATTGGTCTGCGGCGGCCGTGGCGGCGGCCCGATGGTGGTGGGCGGTGGCGCGAAGTTCAGCGCCTGTCCGGCGCGGACCATCGCATCCTCGATGATGAAGCGCAAAACCTCGCTGGAGGCGGCGATGGCAAGGGCCGCGGTCATGGGGTAGCCCCGGAGCGTTTGGCCAGATAGTCGGCCAAGGGCAGCGTGGTGGCAGGGCGGTCCGGGGCGCGGGGAGACGGGCGGCGGTCGGCGGGAGCATCCTGCGTCAGCCGGATGTCCAGCACCCCGATGGTGATGGTAATTTCGGCGGGCGCAGGGGCGTCAAACCGGTCGGCAGGCTCGCGGCGGGTTGGGATCGGTGCCGGGGTTTGGGTGCGCGGTGGGGGGGGATTTGTGGCGGCCGGCGCGTCTTCGCTGCGCAGCGAAGGTTCGGCTGGTGCGGTGCTGGCGGGCCTGCGTGGTGGCAGCGGTTCCGGTGCGGTCGGGTGTGGCGGCGGGGTGGCCGTGCGCAGGTCTGTGGCGACGGCGCTGCGGGCGGGTGCGGCGGACTGCGCCTGTCGGTGCAGGATGACCGCCCGCTCTGGTGCGGCGAACGGGGTGCTGCGCTGCACCTCGCGTTCGGTGACGCGGTGTTCGATCCGTTCCACCCGGTCGGTGTGTTCGTGGATCTGGCGAAGGATTTCGCGGTCAACCCCAGGGGTGAGGTCTGGGCGGGTGGTGGCGTGCCAAAATTGGTCCGGCGGGGCGGGCGGCGCTGTCGGCGTGGTGCGAATTGGCGCGGAGGGCTGTTCGATCCTGGCACTGTAACCGACGTTTTCGGCCAGGATTTCGGGTGACGCGGCGTCATCGGGTTCAAACCGCGAGCGGATGCGGGGTTTGACCTCGGATGCGGCACCCCGGGCTTGGGCGATCAGGGTTTGCAGATAGCGGGTCATTGCATGACCCGTTCGACATAGCGCCGCCGCCGGACATCGGGCAGGGCCAGAACCGCGCCCTCGGTCCAGCCATAAGCACGGGCGAGGACATGGACATCATCTTCGATCCGCAGGGCCAGCGCCGCGAATTCGCGCCAGACCAGATCGGTGGGGTCGAGCACCGGTTGCGTGACCGCGTCGCAGGTCGGGCAGGTCGCAGCGATGACGATGCAGCCCAGGGGATCGGCAACGTCATAGGCGTCTTCGATCTTTTGCAGCAAATCATCAGTCAGTTGCACATGTGGCGGCAAATCCACCGCGCAGGTGCCGATCAAAGTGATCAAAGGCGTGTCCGACCGCGCCGCATCTGCCACATCCCGTGGTGTCGGCAGGCGAAACACCAGGCTGTGGCCCCGATCGTCAACGGTCACATGACCGGACAGCGGTGCGCCGGCGAAATCCAGCGTATCCAGTTCGATTTCCAGCATGTCGCCGCAGGCGCGGCAGGGCGTCAGGCAGGCCATGCGGCGGCCCAGATTGGTGCGGCGGATCTGCATCAGCTGCGCGTTGCGGGCGCCGGGCGTCGCTGCGGAATCTGCCTCGGGACATGCCAGCGCAATCAGCGCATCGGCGCGGGCCAAAGCCGGGGCGGCGGCAAACTCGGCGCAGAGGTTCATCACATCCGATGGGGTCAGGCGGCGCATCGTGTCACCTCTTTCCGCAAGGTCAGGCAGGGCCGGCAGGGTCAGGATTTGGGCGGCTCGTCGAACGTCGGCTCACCGTCCACTTGCAGGTCGTAGTCGCGTTCCCAGCCTTCGTTTTCCATCTTGATCTTGGCGATCGCGATGGCGTTGGCGTTGGCATCCAGATCGGGGATCGGCTGATATTCACTGATCCAGCAGCGGAACACGTTATAGCGGACCACGGCCTGCCCCGCCTCGTTCAAGAGGTCAATCTGCACGTCTTTGCGGAAATCAGCCAGTGACACCTCTGCCCCGCGACCCGCACCGGCGTTCCAGACCTTGTTTGCCCAGCGTTCAAATTCCTCGTCATGCGTGACGCCGCGTTCCAGCGTGATGGCGTCATATTCGGTGCGCCCCGGCGTCTTGCGGCTGGACGAGGGATCGCCGCCATCGCGGTGCTTGACCACTTCGGTGGTGCGTTTCAGCGTGGAAACCTTGGAAACCGCCGCGACGATGCGATTGTCCCAGCGAACCAGAAACTTGAAATTCTTGAACGGATCGAACCGCTGCGGATTGTTCTTGAACAAGGCCATGACTGTCGCTCCTTTACCGTTGTGCCTGCCCTGCCAGTTGCTGCAGCGTGATGAACACAAACTCTGCCGGTTTCAGCGGTGCGAACCCCACGACCACGTTGACCATGCCCAGATTGATGTCGGTCTGTTGCGTGGTTTCGCCGTCGCATTTCACGAGATAGGCGTCGCGTGGGCTGCGGCCCTGAAACGCGCTTTGCCGGAACATGCCTTGCATGAAGGCCGTCACGTTCATGCGGATCGCGCTCCACGTCGGTTCGTCATTCGGTTCGAACACAACCCAGGTCAGGCCGCGCCGCAGGCTTTCCAGCATATAAAGCGCGGTGCGGCGGACTGGCACATATTTCCATTCGCTGGCCTCTTCATCGGCACCCGCCAGTGTGCGGGCCCCGAACGCGACCGAGCCATAGATCGGAAACTTGCGAAAACAGTTGAGGCCGACCGGGTTCAAGAGGCCGTGGTCCTGGTCACTGAGCACCAATGCGGGGGCAAAAACGCCGGCCACTGCGGCGTCGATGCCAGCGGGAGCTTTCCACACGCCGCGGTTGGCATCGGTGCGCGCCATCACACCCGCCATTGACCCCGAGGGCGCAAAGGCCCGCAAGGCACCGGGGTTCAGCGGATCGGACATTTTCAGCCGGGGAAAATAGGCGGCGGCATGGCTGGTGCGCACACCGAAGCCGCCGGTTTTCCAAGCCTGTGCCTGATCGACGTCCTGCACATTCGGCGGTGTATCAACCAGCAGAAAGGCACGTTTGTCCTCGCACAGCGTTTTTGCTGCCGTGTAGATGTCGCTGTAGTTGGAATAGAATGGCGCGTCGGGGTTGTCGTCTTTGGCACGGACCGCATCGGGAATGCAGACCAGATTGAAAAGATCGGCTTTGCGCAGGATTTCGACGCCGTCGATCATCGCACCAGAGGTGGGGGGGGCGCTGCCTGCCGAGCCTGCTGTTGGGGCCGAAGTCTTTGAAAGGCCCGCCGCATAGGTCCGGCCCAACCGATAGCGCGAGACGTTGACCGTTGCAGCCGCCAGCCCATACAGCGCAAACAGCTTGTTGCCCGCAGCGGGATCTACGCCGTCCATGATCGAGACGATCCCGTCCGGGGCCGGATGTTCCACGGTGCCACCGCCGCCGGTCGCCGTCTGGAAGGCCAGAACCTTGGTCCGAAACCGCAGCGCCTGACCGGCGGCCCGGAAATCCAGAAGCGTCACTTCGACCTCGATACCGGCGTTTCTGGTCACGAGAAAGCGGTTGATGCGCTGTTCCAGAAGTCGCGCCAGAAGAAGATGCGAGCGCGGAATTTCTTCGTCTTTGGCAAAGAGCGGCATTTCGGTTTCGGCCACAATCGCCACGCTGGCACCGGTGGTCGCATCGACCTTTGACAGGGCAATCTTGAGCGACATGTCCGCCAGCGCGGTTTTGGAGGCATCCGCAAAGAAGGCAGGGGTCGCGGTGATGGCGACGATGGTGCCGGTGGACGCCGGCGCATCGACATTGGCGGTGAAACCCAGTGACACCAGTTTGGAACCAAGGTCAGGGTCATTCACCACCGACTTGGCAAAACCAAGGCTGGTCGCATCGGTCGACAGGCCGGAATAAGCCTCGCGGACACCGGTGGCAGCTTGGGTGACGGACAGCGCGAAGGTTTTGCCGGCAGCGACCGGCGATTCGACATCCAGAAAGATGTCGTTGCCCGACAGGCCGGAACTGAGGGCATCGACCTTGATCGCGGCCGCCGCGTCAGAGGCTGCGGTGATCGAGGCCGCGACCGCGCCGGTCCGGGGCACCCGCACGATCAGCGCTTCGCCACCGCCATTCTGGAAGAAATGCAGGACGCCATAGGACATTTCGCTGTCTGATACCAAACCGCCGAATGATCGTTCGTAATCGCCAAAGTTCAGAACGCGGATCGGTCGCTTGTCGATGCCGGTCCTGGACGGCCCGACAAAGGCAGCGATCGCGGTCGGGACGCCTGAAATGGTTCTGACACCGCTTGATATTTCGCGGGTGTAAACTCCAGGATAGGTGCCACGCTGCATTTTACCCTCCAAGTGGTTTCGCAATTAAAGCGCATTGGCCTTTAATCAACTGCAACGAGTGCATTTGATCAGGAGTGTTTTGTTTTAAGTCATCGGCAGGCGTTGGCCAATTCCGCAAAGAGGAAGAGGCGTCTTTCAGGTGGGTTTCAGATTTAGCGTCAGGTTTCGGTTCAGATCATCGCAACGCGACATTGCGCCGCGCAGGCCGAGACAAAAATATGCGACTGGCACTCTGGTTTCGGCGGTCCAGGGGAATTTCAAAGCTGGGCCGGTCGAGGGATTAAAAAATATGGTTTACCTCAGGCACTTAACGAATTGCGACGTGGGTTCCTTGCCCGCAACCGCAGCCGCGCCAAGTCAGGTGCAAAATTTGCAAGGTATCCGCGACGCAGCCGAGCTTTGCCGTCTGGAAAATCCATCATCCCTCCTTCTGCAAAAACAGACTCAAAATATTCGGTGCACGTGTTGGTTCAAGTCACCCTCAACCCAGAGGGTATATGTAGATTCGCCCCTTAATTATAGCCAAATCTGCGAACTTCGCAACTGCCTTGAGTTGAGTGACGCAATTCAAAAATGGTGAGATCCGCGGCGCGATGGATTGCGCGGCCGTTTTCAATTGAAAAACGGCGGCTTACAGTGTCATCTTAAACCGGATCGTGGTGGCGCGGCGGCGGCGCAAACTGCCGGACCTTGCAGGCGCGGCGCAAGGCCTTATCGTTGCGGCAGGGTTGACGCCAGAGACGGCCACGACCGCTGAGGGCAGTTTGATGGTACACAGAACCGAACCGGCGGAAAACGCGGAAGTCACCGAGCGGTTCCGGATTGTCGGAACTGTGGGTGCGGCGGTGTTTCCCGGCTGGATCACCCGGCACGCAGGGCGACTGGGGTTGCGCAGCAGCGTGGTGTCGCAA
Source organism: Rhodobacterales bacterium (assembly GCA_025362795.1). Classification (GTDB taxonomy): domain Bacteria; phylum Pseudomonadota; class Alphaproteobacteria; order Rhodobacterales; family Rhodobacteraceae; genus Stagnihabitans. The sequence continues at coordinate 24,877 of JANYFE010000013.1, forward strand.
GATGCCGGGGTTCTGGAAGTGCTGGTGGCGGGGCGGGCCGCGCTGGTCGATGCGATGGCGCTGGGCTGCAGCCTGGGACCGCAGGAGGTTCTGGTGGATGAGGTGCTGCGCGAGCGAAGAAATCACGGCGACACGCAGGAATCGCCTACGACAAATGCCTGAAATATGATCATCCTGAACAAGGGCGCCTGATTGGCGGGCGGCAGGCGTGATCGGGGTGTCTGCGGTTGTCGCGTGCGATTGGGTCTTGTGCTGCAATGGCGGAACTTTCGGGAGAGGCGTTTGGGGGATGGAATGACGCGGGCTTGGGTGGCCAATGGCTTGTCGCGGGATCTGCCTGCGGGGGTGGTGATGCACGGCGCCTGGCACGGGCAGGATCTGGCGATCTGGCGCAGTGCCTCGGGACAGATTGCGGCATGGAAGGATCGTTGCCAGCATCGGGGGATGCGGCTGTCGCATGGTTTTGTGCGGGGCGAGACGCTGTCGTGCATTTACCACGGCTGGGTTTATGGCACATCGGGGGCGTGCGGCCGCATCCCGGCGCATCCCGGATTGGTGCCTCCGTCGGCGATCCGGGCCGAAGCATTTGCCTGTTGTGAGAAGGATGGTGTGATCTGGGTCGCGCCTGCCGGAACCGAGGGGGATGTGCCGGATTTGGCCGGGCTGCACCCCGTGCGGTCGCTGACGGTAGAGGCCGCCGGGATTGAGGCGCCGGGGCTGACCGGTATGGAGATTTTGCAGGGATCGGTGATGATTGCGGGGCAGACGGTCGCGTTGGGGCTGGTGTTGCAATCCTTGGCCGCCGGGCGAACCGCCGTGCATGCGCTGTGTGGCGGGGGGGGCGATGTGGTGGCGGTGTCGCGTTGGCTGGAAGACTTGCGGCGGCGGCTGGAACGCGGGGTGGCGGCATGATCTCGCAAGCGGTTCTGGGTGAATGGTATCCGGTGGCGATGGCGGCGCTGGTCGATGCGGCGGGCCGGCGGACCCTGCTGCTGGGGCAGGAGATACGGGTGTTTCGGGATGCGGGGCGCATTCGGGTAACGGCGGATGCGGGTGATCTGGCTGTGACCGAGCGGTTCGGCCATGTCTGGGCCTGTCCGGGTACGCCTGCGCGTGCGTTGTTTACCATCCCCGAGGCCGATCATCCGGGGCGGCGGCTGGTGGATTGCGGTGTGGTGCGGGTCAAATGTTCACCGCTGCGGGCGGTGGAAAACTTTCTGGACATCGCGCATTTCCCGTTTGTGCATACCGACATTCTGGGGGCCGAGCCGCACACCGAAGTGAACCGCTATGACGTGAAAATCCGCGAAGAGGTGGACGAAGTCTGGGCGACCAAGGTGCATTTCTATCAGCCGCAGGCCGCGAAATCGGCGGAGGGTGGAATTGTCACCGAATACATGTATCGGGTGCCAGCACCCACAGCCTCGGTGCTGTACAAGACCTGCCCGGCGATGCCCGGCGAATGGGATGTGATCGCGATATTCGTGCAGCCGCTGACGGAAGAATTGTGCGATGTCTGGCCGTGGATGGCGCTGTATGACGATGTGACGCCGCAAGCCGAGTTGATCGCGTTTCAGCAGATGATCTTCTTGCAGGACCGGTCAATTCTGGAAAACCAGATCCCAAGACTGCTGCCGCTGGACCCCGGCATGGAAAGCCCGACGCAGGCTGATCTGACCTCGGTGGCCTATCGGCGATGGTTGAAACGGCGCGGGCTGACCTATGGTGCGCAGATGGTGGCGGCATGATCCTGTATGATTATGTATTGAGTGCAAGCTGTTACAAGGTGCGGCTGATGGCGGCTTTGCTCGGGGTCAGGCTGGACCATGTGGCGGTGGATTTTCATCCGGGGCGGGAGCATCGCGGGCTGGCGTTCCGGGCGCTGAACCCGGCGGGGACGATACCGGTGCTGGTGGACGGCGATCTGGTGCTGACGGAAAGCACGGCGATGCTGGTCTATCTGGCGCATGGGACGGCGTGGATGGGTGGGGACACGGCTGTTGCGCAGGCGCAGGTGCAGGGCTGGCTGGCCTTTGCGGCGCGGCTGGGGGCCAGTCTGGGCATGGCGCGGCTGCATGACATGCTGCTGTATGCGGCGGATATCGCTGCGGTGCGGCGGGATGGGGTGGCGTGCCTGCGGCAGATGGAGGCGCATCTGGTGGAGCGGCGGTTTGCTGGGGCGATTTGGCTGGTGGGGGATGGCCCTTCGATTGCCGATATCGCCTGTTTCCCCAGTGTGATGCTGGCACCGGATGGCGGGGTCAGTCTGGATGACTACCCGTCGGTGCGGTTGTGGACACGGGCGGTGCGGTCGTTGGCGGGGTTCATCGAGATGCCGGGCATTCACCGGCTGCACGAGTTGAAGCCCGCACCGGAGGCTGTGTGATGGGCTATCTGCTCAAGGGCTGTGCTGCGGTTGTGTGTTCGGCGAATGTGGTATTGCGCGATCAGGATGTGCTGGTCACGGGGCGGGCGATTGCGGCCATCGGGCCGGGGCTGTCGCAATGGCCGCTGCCTGCGGGGACCGAGGTGATTGATGCGGCGGGGTGGTTTGTTTATCCTGGCCTCGTCAACACCCATCACCATTTCTTTCAGACCTTTGTGCGCAACCGGGCGGAATTAGACTGGACCAAGCTGTCGGTGATCGAATGGCTGGACCGGATTTACCCGATCTTCGCGCGCCTGACCGAGGAGGCGTTTTATCACGCGACCGTGGTGGCTTTGGCGGAGTTGATCAAGCATGGCTGCACCACGGCGTTTGATCACCAATACAACTTCCCCCGCCATGCCGGGACGCGGATCGTGGACCGGCAGTTCGAGGCGGCAGAGATGTTCGGCATCCGCCTGCATGCCGGGCGCGGCGGGAACACCTTGCCCAAGTCGGAGGGCAGCACGATCCCGGAGGAGATGCGGGAAACCACCGATGAGTTCATTGCCGACTGCGAAAGGCTGATCGACGCCTATCACGACGCGGGGCCGTTCAGCATGGGCCAAGTGGCGGTGGCGCCATGCCAGCCGGTGAACTGCTACAAGGACACATTCGTGGAATCGGTGCGGCTGGCGCGGGACAAGGGCGTGCTCTTGCACACCCATGCCGGCGAGGGCGAAAGCCCGTTTATGCAGGCGAGGACCGGCATGCGGACGGTGGATTATCTGGAAAGCATCGGGTTTTGCGGGCCGGATGTCTGGTATGCGCATTGCTGGGAACTGTCGCAGGGGGAGTTGGGGCAGATGGCCGCGACGGGAACCGGTGTCGCGCATTGCCCGGAGCCGGTCTATCTGGTGGGCGCTGAGGTCACCGACATTCCCGCGATGCAGGCCTTGGGCCTGCGGATCGGGTTGGGGGTGGATGGCACCGCGTCCAACGACAATGGCAATCTGATGCATTGCGTGCATTCCGCCTATATGCTGCAATGTCTGACAGCCTCGACCCGCAGTCATCCGGTGCCGGAGCCTGCACGTTTTCTGCACTACGCCACTCAAGGCGGCGCGGATGTTCTGGGTCGCAAGGATATTGGCCATCTGGCCCCCGGCATGGCGGCGGACCTGTTCGCAATTGACACGCGACGGCTGGATTATGTCGGCACCCGCCATGATCCGGCCAGCCTGATCGCCAAGGTGGGCGTGGGGATGCCGGTCGATATGACCATGATCAACGGCCGCATCGTCTGGCGCGACGGCCACTTTCCCGGCCTTGATGAGCGCGACCTGTTTCGCAAGGCCGAAGCTGCCCTTCACCGTGTAATGAGCTGAACCAACAGAGGAAAAACCATGAAAAACAATCTGAATCGCCGCAGTTTCCTAAGGACTTCACTTGCCGCCGGCACCGCCCTTGCGCTGCCGGTCCCGGCTTTTGCCGCCGATGTGTTGAACATCGTGCTGATCGTGCCATCCCCCGCCGCGGATGTGGGCTGGTCGCACACGCTGGAACTGGGCACCAAGGCGCTGGAGGCGGAGTATGGCGACAAGGTCAAAGTGTCTTTGCTGGAGAACATCGCGGAAGGCCCGGACGCTGACCGGATCATGAACAAGACGGTGGCGGATGGGAACACGTTCCTGATCCTGGGGTCGTTCGGCTATATGAACGGCGGGCTGAAGCTGGCGGCGGCGCATCCGGAGGTGAGCATCCTGCATGCCTCGGGCTATCAGACCGCGGCCAATTTCTCGCCGTTCGGAGCGCGCTATTATCAGGGCACCTACCTGATGGGGATGGCGGCGGCGTCGCTGACCAAGTCGAAAAAGCTGGGTTGTGTCGGGGCTTTCCCGATCCCGGAATTGATCACATCGATCAACGCCTGGACGCTGGGGGCGCAATCGGTGGACCCATCGATCGAAGTGTCGGTGGTCTGGGTCAATTCGTGGTTCGATCCGGCAGCCGAACAGAACGCGGCCAAGGCGCTGCTGGCGCAGGGCTGTGACGTGATCTTCTCGAACGCGCAGGACACGCCATCGGTGGTGACAGCCTGCGAGGCGGCGGGGGCCTATGTTTTCAACCTGAATTCGTCAATGGCGACCTATGCGCCGACCAAATATCTGGGCGTGGTGGGCACCGACTGGGCGCCGTATTTCAAAGCCTCGGTCGCGGCGCATCTGGCGGGCACGTTCAAGGGTGCGTCGGCATGGTTGGGGATTGCGGACAATTGCGTGTTCCTGGCGGACTGGAGCAAGGACATTCCGGCCGACATGGCCGCAAAGATTGCTGATGCGCAGGGCAAGATTGCTTCCGGCGCGTTCTCGCCCTTCACCGGGCCGATCACCGATCAGGCGGACGCAGTGCATGTGGCGGCAGGCGTGACGCTGGGCGATGATGACATCTTGTCGATGGACTGGCACGTCAAGGGCGTGACCACGCCGCTGCCGAAGTGAGCCAAGGCCCGACCCCGCTGTTGTCGCTGTCTGGCGTGTCAAAGCGCTATGGCGGGGTCGTGGCCAATTCCGGCATTGATCTGGCGGTCACTGCCGGGTCGATCCATGCCATTCTGGGCGAGAATGGTGCGGGAAAATCGACGCTGATGAAGCTGATCTATGGGGTGGAGACTCCGGATGACGGCGTGATTGCGTGGAAGGGTCAGCCAGTGCGTCTGTCCAGCCCGGCTGCGGCGCGGCGGCTGGGGATCGGCATGGTGTTTCAGCACTTTTCGCTGTTTGAAACCCTGACCGTTGTGCAGAACATGGCTTTGGTCGTGCCGGGCGCACAGGCTGCTCTGGCGGCGCGTATCCGGGCGTTGGGCGATGAATTCGGGCTGAGCGTTGATCCCGCCGCGCTGGTGCATTCGCTGTCGGTGGGTGAACGTCAGCGGGTCGAGATCATACGTTGTCTGCTGCTGGACCCCGAACTGCTGATCCTTGACGAGCCGACTTCGGTGCTGCCGCCGCAAAGCGTGGTCAAGTTGTTTGAAACGCTGCGCCGGTTGCAGGTCAAGGGCATGGCGATCCTGTTCATCAGCCACAAGCTGGAGGAAATCAAAGAGTTGTGCGACACGGCGACGATCCTGCGGCTGGGCCGGGTGACGGGGCGGTTGGACCCGCGCAACCATTCGGCCAAGGAGCTGGCAACGCTGATGATTGGCCGCGAAATGCCCGCCGTGGTGCGTGCGGCACCCTTGGGACTTGGCGAGGTGCGGTTGGAATTGGCGGGGGTCGGATATGCCAATGATGACCCGTTCGGGGTGTCGCTGTCGGACGTGTCACTGGCGGTGCACAGCGGCGAAATTGTCGGGATCGCGGGGATTTCAGGCAATGGGCAGCAGGAACTGGCGGCATTGATTTCAGGAGAGATTGCGCAGGGGGCCGCGCCGGGGGCGATCCGGCTGCTGGGGCAGGCGGTGGGGGATATGGGCGTGGCGGCGCGGCGCAGGCTGGGGTTCGCCTTTGTGCCAGAGGAAAGGCTGGGGCGCGGGGCGGTGCCGGAGATGTCGCTGGCCGATAACGTGCTGCTGACCGCGCATGGCCGGGGGCTGGTCCATCGCGGGTTCATTTCGCGGCAGGCCGAACGCGCCTTTACCGCCGACTGCATCGCGCGCTTCGACGTGCGCACGCCGGGACCAGAGACCGAGGCGGGGGCGCTGTCGGGCGGCAATCTGCAAAAGTTCATCATGGGCCGCGAGGTGATGCTGGAGCCTGCGATGCTGCTGGTGTCGCAACCGACCTGGGGCGTGGATATCGGGGCCGCGACGGATATCCGGCAGCGGCTGGTGGCCATGCGCAATCAGGGCGTGGCCATTCTGGTGATATCCGAGGAGATCGACGAGCTGTTTCAGATTTGCGACACGCTGCATGTTCTTTACAAGGGGCGGCTTTCGGCGGCTTTGCCCACCGCGTCCATAACGGTCAATGAGGTCGGGGCCCACATGATCGGCGCGGGCCAGCCGGCGGGGGCAGTGCCATGAGGCTGACCCTGGTCCGGCGCGAGCGTGCATCCCGCCTTGCCATGTTTGCGGCGCCGGTGGTTGCGCTGGTGTTGAGTGCGCTGGCGAGCCTGATCCTGTTTGCGGCTTTGGGAAAACCGGCGGAACAGGCGTTGTATTCGTTGCTGCTGGAGCCGTTTTTAAGCTGGTACAATTTCTCGGAAGTGCTGTTGAAGGCCGCGCCGCTGATGCTGATTGCGCAGGGGCTTGCCGTGGGGTTTCGCGCCAATGTGTTCAACATCGGCGCGGAGGGGCAGTTGATTATCGGGGCGATTGCTGCGACCGCGCTGCCGGTGTGGTATCCAGCGGGCACATCGGTGTGGATGTTGCCCGCGATGATTGCGATGGGGGCGCTGGGCGGCATGGCCTGGGCCGGGGTGGCGGCGCTGTTGAAAACCCGGTTCAATGCCAATGAAATCCTTGTCACGCTGATGCTCACGCTGATTGCGACGCAGGTTCTGAACTATCTGCTGCTGGGGCCGTGGAAAGACCCGCACGGCTTTAACTTTCCGCAAACCGTGCCGTTTCCGGCGGCGGCGATGCTGCCAGTGCTGCTGCCTGGCACGCGGGTCAACATTTCGCTGATCGGGGCGCTGATCGCCTCGGTGCTGGCTTATGTGATGATGCGCCACCGGTTTTCGGGATTTCAGCTGTTGGTCAGCGGGCTTGCGCCGCGTGCCGCAAGCTATGCCGGGTTCAGTGAACGGCGCGGGATCTGGGTCAGTCTGCTGGTGGGCGGCATGGCTGCGGGACTGGCCGGGGCCTGTGAAGTGGCGGGGCCGCTGGGACAGTTGCAACGTTCGGTCACAACCGGCTACGGCTATGCCGCCATCATCGTGGCCTATCTGGGCGGGCTGAACCCGTTGGGCATCGTGGCGTCGGCCCTGCTGATGTCGGTGCTGTATATCGGCGGCGACAATGCGATGGTGTCTGCGGATCTGCCGGTGGCCGGAGTGGCGGTGTTTCAGGGGTTGCTGCTGGTGTTCTACCTTGCCAGCCTGACGTTCATCCGCAACCGGGTGGTGCTGATCCGGCGTCCGGGGGCAGCGCGATGAACGCGGTCGAATTCATTCTGGCCGGGATGCTGGCGGCGGCGACGCCGATGCTGCTGGCCGCGTTGGGCGAGATGGTGACAGAACGGTCCGGCGTGTTGAACCTGGGCATCGAGGGGATGATGGCGCTGGGTGCGGCGCTGGGGTTCATGGTGACGTATTCCAGCGGAAGCCATGCGCTGGGGTTTGTGGTGGCGGCTGCGGGTGGCGCGGCCATTTCGATGGTGTTCGCCGCCCTGGCGCTGGGGTTTGTTGCCAATCAGGTCGTGGCCGGGCTGGCGGTGGGGGTCTTGGCGTCGGGATTGTCATCGCTTTTGGGCAAGCCGTTTGAAAGTCAGACCCTGATCGCGCTGCCCAAGCTGGCGCTGCCGGGTCTGGCGGAAATTCCGGTGGTCGGGGTGTTGTTTCAACAGGATATTGTGGTCTGGCTGACGCTGCTGCTGGCTTTGGCGATTTGGGGGGTACTGAACCATTCGCGGCTGGGCCTGATCGTTCGGGCGGTCGGCGAGAACCCGCATGCCGCCCGCGCCGTGGGGTTTTCGGTGATCACCATCCGCTGCGCGGCGATTGCCTTTGGCGGGGCGATGGCGGGGATCGCGGGGGCCTATGCGTCGACGGTTTACACGCCGCTGTGGGCGGACGGGATGATCGCCGGGCGCGGCTGGATTGCCTTGGCGCTGGTGGTGTTCGGCACCTGGCAGACGGGACGCGTGGTGTTTGGCGCGTTTCTGTTCGGCGCCTTGTCGCTGGCCGATCTGACCGCGCAAGCGGTTGGCGCAAGTGTGCCGTCACAGCTGTTGGCCTGTATTCCCTATGGGGTCACAATCCTGATGCTGGCGGTGATTTCGTCGAACCGCAAGCGGCTGCGGCTGAATTCTATCGCGTCGCTGGGCCAGCCCTTCGAGGGCTGACGCGGCGGACAGTTCCGGGATTGGATCAGTCCCAGTCGGGGGCTATGGTGACCTTGTCGCGCGTCACAATGCGGTAGCCTACTGCTGTCATCTGCTCGATCCGGGCCATGTCGATCGAGGACAGGGTAAAATCCATGACATCAAAATTGGCGCTGATGTTTTCGGCCTTGGTGGACATGGTGTTCAGCGCCACGCCTTTCTGCAGGATCCAGCGCAGCACGACCTGCGCCGCCGACTTGCGATAGCCAGCGCCGATTTCGGCGAAGATCGGGTATTTGAACACTTCGCCCCGCGCGACCGAGCAATAGGATGCCAGCGGAATTCCGGTTTCAGCCGCCGCCGCCAGCAGTTTGTTCTGGTTCAACAGGGGGTGGAATTCGACCTGGTTGATCACCAGCGGCACGCTGACGATGGCGCGGGCGTCGCGCATCATCTGCGCGGTAAAGTTTGAAACCCCGATGCTGCGGGCCAGACCGGTGTCATGGGCCTGTTGCAGCAACCGCATCGGCTGGGCGATATTGCCATCGGCGGGCGGCCAGTGCAGCAGCAGGACATCGACGGCCTGCACCTGCAAGTCCTTCAGGCTTTGGACGACAGAGGCCATGAACTTCTCGGACACGGCGTTGGACGGGCTGACCTTGGTCGTGATGCAAAGCTGATCGCGGGCGATGCCACAGGTCCGCAGTGCGGCCCCGGTTTCAGCCTCGTTGCCATACCATTGGGCGGTGTCAAAGGCGCGGTAGCCGGTTTGGATCGCGGCATGGAGCGCGGATTCAAGCACGTCGCCCCGCAGGGGGAAGGTACCAAAGCCGCGCTGGTGGGTCTTTTGGAAAAGGATGTTCATGGCAGGCTCCGATGTGAGGCGTGGCACCGTCGTCCTGCGGCTGCCAGGGTGTCGGCGAGCAAGATGAGTGCTGGATTTTTGTGCGCTAAGTAACCTTTTGGTTATCTGTAAGATCATGATTTCCGTTTTGCAAGACAGCTTTGACGGCGCGCGATGATTTTCCGGCTTGACCCGGGCAAGACTGAGCCAATAGTGTAACCGGATAGTTACTATCGGCCTTGGGAATGGGTGGAGCATGTATCTGACCGCAACAGTTTCGCCGCTGCGTGACATCGCGCGGCGCTTGGCCGGCACGGCGATCTGTCCGGGGCGGGAAGCCTGCGTCGGGTTGCACAAGTGCGGTCGGGGCATAGGGCGTCAGGGGTGCAGGTAGCAGGCGATGATCGCGGCTGCGCGGTTGAGCAGCTTTGTCACCGTGCAGAGACCGCGCAAATCTGTGGAAACACCCGACCCATCCGGCGTATGATTTCAGAAAGCATGACGTTGACGCAGGGGGCGGGGTGTTGAACACGACAGGGCAGGTCGCACTGGTCACGGGGTCGTCGCGGGGCATTGGTCTGGCGGCGGCCAAAGCGCTGGCGCATGCGGGCATCGCGGTTGCGGTGAATGGCCCGTCCGACGATGCGGAATTGCGGGCGGCGGTGGCTGAAGTGGCGGCAATCGGGCCCGCCGTCGCGGCCCCGTTCGACGTGACTGACATCGCGGACCATGCTGCCGCGCTGGGCCGGATCGAGGCGGCGTTGGGGCCGCTGACGACGCTGGTCAACAATGCGGGCGTCGGGGTTCTGAACCGGGGCGACGTGCTGGACGTGTCCGAGGCCAGCTGGGATCGCTGCATGAACGTCAATGCCAAGGCCATGTTTTTTCTGGCGCAGGCCTTTGCCACGCGGTTGCTGGGCCGGCGGCGGGACCAGAGTCTGTTCCACTCCATCATCAATGTGACCTCGGCAAATGCCATCGCGGTGGCGGTACATAGAGCAGAATACTGCGCCTCCAAGGCGGCGGCGGCGATGGTATCCAAGGCATTGGCGGTGCGGTTGGGCGCCGAGAATATCGCAGTTTATGATGTGCAGCCCGGGCTGATCGCCACGGAAATGACGTCTGCGGTGATCGGTTCATATCACAAGCGGGCCGAAGCGGGTCTGACCCTGCTGCCGCGTGTTGGCCAGCCAGAAGAGATGGGCACGATCATCGCATCGCTGGCCACCGGCAGGCTGCCTTACACCACCGGGCAAGTTATTTCGGCGGATGCCGGGATGCTTGTGTCGCGGTTCTAGGGGCGGGCCATGAAAATCTTTCTTCCAGATGGAAATGGCCGGATGGAGGCGTTTTCCTTGAGCGGAACGCCAACGCCCAGCGCCGTTCTGGCCAAAAACTCTGTCCGGGTGGTGTATTCGGCGGCCCATATCGTCGCGAACCCGTTCACCGGGAGTGATCCGTCCGGTCGAGCCAGTATCGACTGGGACAGGACAATGGCGTTCCGCCGCCATCTGGCGGGGCTGGGTTTGGGAATTGCTGAGGCGATGGATACGGCGCAGCGCGGTATGGGGCTGGACTGGCCTGGTGCGCTGGAACTGATCCGGCGCACGCGCGCGGAATTGCCGGACGCATTGGTGGCAAACGGTTGCGGCACCGACCATTTGCCGCCGGGGGAGTACAGTCTGGATCAGGTTCGGGCGGCCTATCTGGAACAGGTCGAGGCGGTTCAACGGCTTGGCGGGCGGATCATCCTGATGGCCAGCCGTGCCCTGGTTCGCGCGGCCAAAGGGCCGGAGGATTACATCAGGGTCTATACGGATGTGCTGTCGGCCTGCGATCAACCCGTTGTTTTGCACTGGCTGGGCGAGATGTTTGACCCGGCACTGGCGGGCTACTGGGGGACAACGGATTTCGATGTGGCGATGACAACCGCGCTTTTGGTCATCGCGCAGAATGTCGCCAAGGTTGACGGCATCAAGATTTCACTTTTGGACAAGGACAAGGAAATCCGGATGCGGCGCAGGCTGCCAGACGGTATCAAGATGTATACCGGCGATGATTTCAACTATCCTGAATTGATCGAAGGGGATGCGCAGGGCCATTCGCATGCCCTTTTGGGCATTTTCGACCCGCTGGCCGCTGCTGCGGCCTATGCGGTCGAAAAGCTGGGCCAAGGCGACACTGCGGCGTTTCGGGCGACGCTGGACCCGACGGTGCCGCTGGCAAGGCTGATCTTCCGGGCGCCCACGCAATACTACAAGACCGGCGTTGTGTTTCTGGCCTGGCTCAATGGTTTTCAGAACCATTTCATCATGCTGAACGGCGCACAGGCCATGCGGCCCTTGCCCTATTTCACCGAGCTGTTTCGTCTTGCCGACGGCTGCGGTCTGTTGCGAGATCCCGATCTGGCGATCAGCAGAATGAAGCGGCTGCTTGCCGTCTATGGCGCGTGATGCGCGACTTTTCCGCCGATCCTTCGCCATTGGCGCTGAACACGGCGACCCTTGGGCATAACATGGACGGCAGGGGCGCAGGTTGGTCGCCCGAGCGATTGATCGATGCCTGCGCCGCGCGTGGGTTTGGCGGGATCGTGTTCTGGCGGCGCGAAATCGGCGGCAGGGCGGTCGAGATCGGCAATCGGGTGCGGGATGCCGGGATGGCGGTGACAGGGCTTTGCCGGGCGCCGTTCCTTGTCGGGCCGATGGCGCCGAAGGGCCGGTCCGCGGTGATGGGCGATTTCTGCGCCGCCATCGACATGGCCGCCGGACTGGGGGCACCAGTTCTGACGATTGTGGTGGGCGGTGTGGAGCCGGGGACCAGAGGGGTTGTTGAAAGCCTGAAGCGGGTGACGGACCGGGTGGCGGAAGCGGCCCCTTATGCCGCTGCGCGGGGGGTCAAACTGGCGCTGGAGCCGCTGAACCCGGTTTATGGCGGCGACAGGTCGTGTCTGACGACGACACGGGACGCGCTGGACATCTGCGATGCCATTGGCGCGCCGAACCTTGGCGTTGCGATCGATGTCTATCACGTCTGGTGGGACACCGATCTGCCGCGCCAACTGGCGCGTGCCGGGACGCGGATTTTCGGCTTTCATCTGTGCGACTGGCTGGCAGACACCACGGATTTTCTGCTGGATCGCGGCATGATGGGCGACGGGGTGGCCGATCTGCGGGCGCTTCGCGCCGGCGTTGAAGGCGCGGGCTATCGCGGTGCCTGCGAGGTCGAAATATTCAGTGCCAAAACCTGGTGGACCCGCGAGCCGGCAGAGGTTCTGGATGTGATCCTGCAGCGGTTTGCAACAGTTTGCTGAAGGGGTGTTGCGGGTTAAAACGGTGCCGGTGCATCTCAATTCGGCTTTTGGCCGTTGCATGACATGTCATGACGTGCTGCAACAGGTGATGCCAGAGTGACAGCGGGCACAGGTGGTTTATTCAGCAGCGGGCCGCGCTGTTTCCATCTCGAGCGTCAGCGCCCCCTGCAACCGGGCGATAGGCACCACCAGTGCGCCGCGATAGACCGGCAGACTTTCGCGGTTCAAACGCGCGGTCCTGACGCCTTTGCCTACCTGCCCGGGGTTCAGGATGGTGACGGTGCCGGGTGCGAGGCCGAGGGTCGGGCGCATGTCGACCTGCGGCCAGTCCTTGGGAAAGCAGGGGTCAAACCGCATGTCATCGCCCAGCCGTGTCAGGCCCATCAGCCCTTCGACCCCGGTGCGCCACGTCTTGCGGCGTGCTGGCATGGTTGATCGGGTTCAACAGGGCGAACAACGCGCCGGCCGCATCTGAGGTTGCCGAGGCGGGTCTGCGCCAGCACGGCCCACATTGCGGCATGGCTGTATTGCCCGCCATTCTCGTTCAGGCCGGGGGGATAGCCTTTGATATAGCTGTTCCATCCCGGATGACCCTCGGCGCTCTGCGGTTTTCATGGCAAGATCGATCTTGAGGGACATGCGCAGCGGGGTGCGGGCATGTTGATCCAGCTTTACAAGCATGCGACGACGACACCCAGGGTTCGGGCGGCGATCCAGGCCAGCACGGAGCCAGCCTCAGCGCTGGCGGAGCGTTTCGGGACGACCGAGCAGACGGTCTACAAGTGGAAGCATCGCGACGATGTGCATGACCGCAGCCACACGCCGCACCGGCTGCAGACGACACTGACCCCGGCGCAGGATGTGGTGGCGGTCGTGCTGCGCAAGACGCTTCTGGTGTCGCTCGACGACCTCTTGGCCGTGGTGCGGGAGTTCCTGAACCCGGAAGTCTCGCGCTCGGGCCTCGACCGCTGTCTTCGGCGGCATGGGGTGGGCAACTTGGGTGACCTGCAGGCGAAAGACCCCCGCCCTGCGCACAAGGCGTTCAAGGCCTGCGAGCCCGGTTACCTGCATGCCGATGTGAAGTATCTGCCTCGAATGGCTGACGATTCCTCGCGCCGCTACCTGTTCGTGGCGATTGACCGGGCAACCCGGCTCGGGTGTTCATCCGGGTCTTCAAATCCAGGACCGCCGCCAATGCCCGCCGATTTCTGCGCGACCTGGAACGCGCTTGTCCCATGCGGATCAAGACGGTCTTGACCGATCGAGCTATTGGAACGCCATTGGTCCGAGAGACACTGGCGAGGCGGAAGGAATGCACCGATCGCCTGTTTGGCCTGCGCAAACGCAGATCCACTGGCAAGCATGAGTTCGATCTGCTCTGCGCCGACCGCGGACTCGAACACCACCTGGCCCCGTCGCAGCATCCACAGACCAACGGCATGGTCGGACGCTTCAACGGACGGATCGAAAAGGTGCCGCAATCGCACCACTTCCATTCCGGCGAGGAACTCGAAGCCACGCTGCACCGCTAGGTGGCTCTCTGCAATCAGCAGCTTCCGCAATCAGCCT
>JANYFE010000019.1 GCA_025362795.1 Rhodobacterales bacterium
CGAAACCGCCAAGCTCAACGGCGTCGATCCCCAAGCGTGGCTTGCCAATACCCTGGCCCGCATTGCGGACCACAAGATCAACCGGATCGACGAGTTGCTGCCCTGGAATGCGAAGTAACGGCGGTCAGGCCGGACGCTTACTTTCAAGACGCGTTCAAGACGCGTTCAAGACAGCCGTTTTCGCGCGTTAGCGGCAGTAAGGATGCCCCCTATACGGTGCCACATCAAAGTGCAGATGGTTTTCGTGATAGCCATCCGACCCCGGCCCAAGGACGGTGTGAAAGATGCCGCACCCGAATTTTTGCGCCGCGCGGATCATGCTGTTATAGTTTTCGGCAACCGTGTAGGCCCTGCCAGAGTTTGTAATAAACCCTGCAATATCAATGGCATTGCCCGAACCGTGTTCGCTGATCTTTGCCCCGCGAACATTGTTGCGCGGGCGGCAAGAGTAACTGTCTGCAACGTTCATCCGCACGACCGTGTTGTGAAACGCCGGCTGCACACCCTTGACAACCCATGTGGAAAGCGCTTCTGCCGCGTCGCAATTGATCGTGGCAGGCGGGTTCAGCGCAACACCAGACACCGAAGATACCAAAACCGGCGCTTTCAAACTGCACCCCTTAATCCGCGAAGTGACCGCCCTCAACGACTGCCCCTTGATCTGCGGATTGCGACAAACCGCGCCTTTCATCGAGGCGGGAAGTTGCTTGGCAGGCAAGCCAGTTGTATTTAATTCCAGAGGGTTAGCCGTAACTTCTCCCAACCCTACAGGCCGCGATCTCGGACGAACCGAGTAAGGTTGCACCCGTGCCGCAAGCATTGGTTCAGGCCTCGGCATCGGTCGCGGCGAAGTCGTCGGCACATCGGCAAACGCCAGATTAGCCAGTAGTGCCGGCAGCAGTGCGTAGCCAACACCCCGCACAGTCACTCTCCCGCAGGTTTTTGGGCCGCCGCAACCCGACCAAAATCCGGAGCAGAAGTGTCTTGCCCCGCTTCAATAATTCCCCTGCGAATCTCACGGGTTCTGGTGAAGTATTCATGCAAAAGCGGCCCGTCCCCCATGCGAATGGCGCGCTGCAAGGCAAAAAGTTCCTCGGTAAAGCGGCCCAAAACATCCAGAACGGCTTCCCGGTTGGTCAGAAAAACGTCACGCCACATGGTCGGATCAGACGCAGCAATCCGAGTGAAGTCCCTGAAACCAGTGGCAGAATACTGAATAACCTCGCTGTTGGACACCTGCGCCAAATGATCAGCAACACCGACCATCGTATATGCAATTAGGTGTGGCGTGTGGCTGACGACGGCAAGAACCAGGTCATGGTGCGCCGCATCCATCGTATCAACTTTGGCACCCAGCCCCTCAAGAAAACTGCGCAAACTGGCCAAAGCCGCCAGGTCAGTTTCGGCATTCGGTGTCAAAAGCCACCAGCGGTTGCGATACAGAGTGGCAAATCCAGCGCGTGGGCCAGAATACTCGGTGCCCGCCATCGGATGGCCCGGGATAAAATTTACATCCGCCGGGATGTGAGGTGCCACGGCTGCAATCACCGCCTGCTTCACCGACCCGACATCGGTGACGGTTGCACCCGACTTCAAATGCGGTCCGATTTCGGCCGCGACGGAAGACATTGCCCCCACTGGAACCGCAAGAACCACTAGGTCGGCCCCTTGGACCGCCTCAGCCGCTGTGGCAAAAACTTGATCGCAAAAGCCAATCTCGAACGCAATATCACGCGTTTCCGCTGACTTGGCATGGCCTACAATCTCGCCCGAAAATCCACCCGCCCGCATCGCATGCGCCATAGAAGATGCAATGAGACCAAGCCCAATCAAGGCGACCCGATTGTAAGTGACAGTCATCTAACACCTTTGAACTGCGCAATCGCATGGGCCACGCGGCGGCATGAACTTTCATCGCCAATCGTGATTCGCAGACAATGCGGCAGCTTATAACTGCTGACCCTGCGCACAATAAGCCCTTGTTTTTGCAAGAACAGATCGCAGGCATCAGCCTCCTCAGGCGAGGCAAAGCGGGCCAGAATGAAGTTCGCCGTGGAAGTATCAGACGGTATGCCAAGCTCCGCCAAGGCCATCGCGAGCCAATGCCGCATCCGCGTATTTTCAGCACGACACCGCGCCACATGGTCCTGATCCCGCATCGCGGCTTCTGCGGTATCCAGCTGAGTGGTCGACAAGTTGAACGGCCCGCGAATGCGGTTCAGCACATCGATAATCCCTTTCGGCCCATAACCCCACCCGATCCGCAAGCCGCCCAGTCCGTAGATTTTCGAGAAGGTCCGCGTCATCACCACATTGTCGCGTGACTCGACCAAAGACAGGCCACCATCAAATCCGTCGACAAACTCGGCATACGCGCCGTCCAGCACCAGAATGGCTTGCGACGGCAGACCCGCGGCCAGACGCGCGACTTCGGCGGCAGATATCATAGTTCCGGTAGGGTTGTTGGGGTTGGCAATAAAAACAAGCTTGGTCCGGCGGTTACAAGCCCGCAAGATTGCATCGACGTCGGTGGTACGATCGCGTTCCGGCACTTCGATTGGGGTCGCCCCCACCGCCAAGCTCGCAATGCGATACATCAGGAAACCGTGTTCTGTAAACACAACCTCGTCTTTTGAACCCGCATAAGCCTGACACAAAAAGGTTATGAT
This sequence comes from Rhodobacterales bacterium, assembly GCA_025362795.1. Classification (GTDB taxonomy): domain Bacteria; phylum Pseudomonadota; class Alphaproteobacteria; order Rhodobacterales; family Rhodobacteraceae; genus Stagnihabitans. The sequence goes on from JANYFE010000019.1 coordinate 2,670, forward strand.
CTCGTCGGAGCCAACACCACAAATGATCCTTCCGGCATCAAGTGCGTGCACTTCGGCAATCGCTTGGCGCAAACCAACATGGTCCGTCGTGGGGTAGCGGTGCATTTGATGAACTGATCGCTGAAACGCCTCTTTCGCCCGATCAGAGGGCCCAAACGGGTTCTCGTTGGATGAAAGTTTGACAATGTTGCTGACCCCGGCGACCGAGGCTTTGCCACCCTCGTAAAGCGCAATCTCCAGAATACCCGGTTGTGGTCGGATGGTGTCGTTCATCTTGTGTTCCCAAACTTCCACGCGCAAACCGTCGCTTCGGTATTAGCGAGGGGAACTTGGCAATGCCAGCAGCTTTTGACCCGGACGGGTCAATGCTTGTCGGTCTTGGCGGTCAGCCAGTCCATCAAAGCCAGCAAAACGCCGGAGGTCACAAATGTCAGGTGAATGATCACCATCCATTTCAGAGTTTCGACTGACACCGCATGGTCAGCGTCTGCGCCCTTGCCAAGTGCCATGAAAACCTTGAGCAGATGGATCCCCGAGATCGCCACGATGGACGCAATCAGTTTCATCTTCAGGCCAGAAAAGTCAACCTTTCCCATCCAGTCAGGCCGGTCACCACCATGGTCAATATCCAGTTTTGAAACGAAATTTTCATAACCGGAAAACATCACGATCAACAGTAAATTGCCTGCCAAAGTCATGTCGATCAGGGTCAGAATCGACAGAATGCCCTGATCCGCAGTCATGGTCAGGACTTGCGGCGCGTAATAGGCAAGCTCTTTTACGAAAATTACTGTCAGCATGGCCAGGCTGACCACGAGGCCAAGATACATCGGAGCCATCAGCCAGCGCGAGGAAAACAAGCCCTGTTCGAAACGGCTTTCTATAGTTGGCTTTCTCGTAGCCCGTTGATTTTCCATTATAATGCACATCTCCGCCGCCAGGAATCAAAAAAAGGCCCGCCGTTTGACGGGCCTTTTTTGCAATTGGATTACCGATCAATTTTTGGCGTAGTATTCGACCACCAAGTTCGGCTCCATTTGAACCGGATAGGGGACGTCGCCCAGCGTGGGGGTTCGCACGAATTTTACGATCAGTTTGTGGCTGTCAACTTCGATGTAGTCAGGAACATCGCGTTCGGTCAGCTGGGTGGCTTCAAGGATCATCGCCATCTGCTTGGATTTCTGGCGAACCTCGATCAGGTCGCCTTCCTTGACGCGGTAAGAGGCGATGTTGACGCGCGAACCGTTAACCATCACGTGGCCGTGGTTAACGAATTGGCGGGCGGCAAAGACGGTCGGCACAAGTTTGGCGCGGTAGACCACTGCATCTAGACGCCGTTCCAGCAAACCTACCAGTGCTTCGCCAGTGTCGCCGCGTTGGCGTTCGGCGTCGGCGTAGATTTTGCGGAATTGTTTTTCGGTCAGATCGCCGTAGTAGCCCTTCAACTTTTGCTTTGCGCGCAGTTGGGTGCCGAAGTCGGACAGTTTGTTCTTGCGGCGCTGGCCGTGCTGGCCGGGGCCGTATTCGCGCTTGTTCACCGGGGATTTCGGACGGCCCCAGATGTTTTCGCCCATGCGGCGGTCAATTTTATACTTGGCAGACGTGCGTTTGGTCACGGCTGATCTCCTTCAAATTGCTGGCTTTTTCGGAAATCCGATGAGCCCGGAAGGGCGTTGTCCTCTGGTCCGAAGACCCGACAGGTTATCCCTTGCGGGAGCCACCAACACCAATGAAAAGCCCCAGGCTTTCATCCGGGACTGCGCGGCTTATACAGGGGAGGCGGGCGGTGTCAACTCTTGAGAACGCAGTGTTAATGGCGGACCGGGGGCAAAATCAGTTGTCTTGCCGGCGTCTTGCCCGCGTCTTGCCGGCGTCTCTACGCGTCAGAGAGACGGTTCCGCGCAATTTCCATTAACCACGTTCTGCGAATCACCGGATATCACCGTCACTCTGCCATGTCGTGACGCAGGATCGCCGCCTCTGATGCCGACAGGTTGCGGCGGGCATAGTCGCCATAGGCATGGGGGTTGGCGGCCAGATCGGGATAGAGGCCCAGCAAGCCTTCGCGCTGCACCGGGTCCACCATGTCGAGCGAGGTGTTGGCGGGGTGAAAACTTTCGGTTTCCAGCCCATTGGCCCAGATGATGTTATGATGTTCCAGAAGGACATGCACATAGGTCACTTCGCGCAGGGTATGATCAACCGTGATCGAGTGATCGTTGATGAGGTTTTCAGCGGCGACCAGAACCTCGGGCACATTGAACAGCGCTTGCGCCGCCGCGCCGCGCACCAGCATCCGGTGTTGCGGGCTAACCAGCAAATCCTGATCGGGGCGGTGCAGGCCCATCGCATTCGCGCGAAACCGGATCGGACGCAGACGCGGCATGGCGTAAAGCCGTGCGCCTGACATGCGGCGATGACCGGTCCACAGCACCGGTTGCGCACCATTGTCACGGGTGTGCACCAGGTCGCCGGGCCGCAAATCCTGAATCTGGCGCGGACCACCCGGAGTGGTAAGTCTGGTTCCGGGGGCAAAGCAGATCACCCCACCCGCCACCCGACCGTCGCCGCCCACCAGCGCACCACCCGTCGCGACCCGCATGACCCACAGATCCTGATCCGGTGCCGGAATGTCCCCCGCCAGCATCAACAGCAGCGCACCGGTGTCGGGCACCGTGATCAGCGTAACGCAGTAGGTCTGGTGACCATCCGTCACGGTAAAGGAATGGTCAGGCGGATCCTGCGCCGTATCGTCGTCGAAAGACCGCGTCTGATCGGTGCCGATGGCACTTCCGATCATACGCCGCACTTTGCGTGCCGCATGTCTGCGCAATTCCGTGATGCCCTCGGCCCCATTCAGAACCAGAACAGCCTGCGGTCCATCCACGCGCACAGGCACCCCGGTCCAGCGCCAGGTGGCACCGACCGCGAGGGCATTCAGGGGCGCGGCTTTGAAGCCGTCTGTTTCTGTCTGTGACCAGGATATGACGAACGTGCCCTGTGAGCCCGTTTTCATGCCTGTTTACGCCTGCTCGTTTTTGCTCGGTTTGTTTCTTATTATGGCAAAGGTTAACAACTTGCTGCGCCGCTGCCTATTGCAAATCGGCAACATTCGAGTTGTATTAATGCCTTAGAACCGTAAGTTAACGTTAAGTGAGCCGACCAACTGACCTTCGGTCTGGCTGTCGAACTCTGGGCTCAGGTAGGTGATGCCGTAAAACGCCGAGGCGCGCTGGCCCTGCCACTGGACCCCGGCCCTGATGCGGGTGCGCGTATCGCTGGCAACCGCCACCCCGCCAGCCGGCAGATAGGCTGAGCCAAAGACCTTTGCGATGTCGCCGCCAAGGGTAAAGCTCATCGCGGGCGTGAGTTCGCCATTGACCGCGCGGTAGCGTTGCCCCGTCACGTCATCGCGCAGCATCAGGGAACCCTTGCCAAAGCCGCCGACCACCAGATCGCCGCCGGCACGCACATAGGTTTCAACCCCGGCCTGTGCCGCGAGGAAGGGCCGCATCGTCACGGTGTCGGACAAGGCAAAAGTGCGGCCGATTTCAGCTTGCAGCGTTGGAAAGGCCGCGTTGCCGAGCTGATTGGACAAATCCGGCTTTGGCACGCCCAAGGCACCATGCAGCCAGCGTTGGAACCGGCCGATGCCGGTCTGGGGCCCGGTCAGCACCAGATCGGCACCGACGCTGGTTTCAAACCCGTGCCAATCGAGATGGGTGTGCAGGCCAAGGCTGAGCGGCGCAACATAGCGGCGGTCATCTGGTGCCGGTGTTTCCAGATTGGCGGGGGTCAGGGTGCCGCCCCAAAAGCGATATTCCAGAATCTCGCCGAATTTGGACGGCAGGACGCCTGCCCAGTCCGGGCCGCGCATCACCGAGATTGTATAAGAGCCGGAATGCCAGCGGTCTTTCAGATCGCCGACCGCGTCGTTGTCGAAGATCCGGCCCCAGCCAAGCGTCTGGCGCGGTTCGGCCAAAGCAGCGGCAGGCAGCGAGGTTGCAAGAAGAAGTCCGGCCAGGAGCCACTTTGCCATCAATTCATCTCCAGATCGGCCCCATCCGTTCAAAAACCATACGCAGGATTTTGCCGGTGCGCCATAAGGTCGCGCAAAGTCACTTGGAAGTGTGTTTTTGCGGTCGCGCATTGCAGCGCAGGGTTCAGCCGCATTTGGAATGGCCGCAGGATCCACAGGTCATGCACCCCTCGACCCTGCGCAGATCGTAACTGCCGCAGTTCGGGCAGGCGGCGCGACGCAGGGTTTCGCCAATCGCGATCTGTTCGGCCTTGGGATCGGATTTCAGGCCCAGCCCCTCGCCCGCGATGAAGCCGATGGCGACCAGATGGCGTTCGATGACACCGCCGATGGCGGCCAGGATCGAAGGGATATAGCGGCCCTCCATCCAGGCACCGCCGCGCGGGTCAAAGACCGCCTTCAACTCTTCGACCACGAAGGAAATATCGCCGCCGCGCCGGAAAACCGCGCTGATCATGCGGGTCAGGGCCACGGTCCAGGCGAAATGTTCCATGTTTTTCGAGTTGATGAAAACCTCGAACGGGCGGCGATGGCCGGCGATGACGATGTCGTTGATGGTGATGTACAGCGCGTGTTCGCTGCCGGGCCATTTGACCTTGTAGGTCTGACCCTCCAGTGCGGCGGGGCGGTCCAGCGGGTCGGACAGATAAACCACTTCGCCCCCGGTCGGCGGCGCGGTCTGGGCGGGTTTGTCGGCGGTTTCCGTGACGGTCAGGACCGACCCGGTGACGGCATTGGGCCGGTAGGTCGTGCAGCCTTTGCAGCCCTGGTCCCAGGCGGCCATGTAAACTTCGGCGAAGGCGTCAAAGCTGATGTCGGCAGGGCAGTTGATGGTTTTGGAAATGGAGCTGTCGACCCATTTCTGGGCGGCGGCCTGCATGCGGACATGGTCCAGGGGCGGCAGGGTCTGGGCGTTGACAAAATGGTCGGGCAACGGGGTATCGCCATGGGTTTCGCGCCACAGGCGGACGGCGTAATCGACAACTTCTTCCTCGCTGCGGGAGCCGTCCTTTTGCAGCACCTTGCGGCTGTAGGCATAGGCAAAGACCGGCTCGATGCCGGATGACACATTGCCGGCATACAGGCTGATGGTGCCGGTGGGGGCGATCGAGGTCAGGAGGGCGTTGCGGATGCCGTGCTGGCGGATGGCGTCGCGGACATCGGCATCCATGCCGCGCATCGTGCCGGAGGAAAGGTAGGGTTCGGCGTCAAACAGCGGAAACGCGCCCTTTTCGCGGGCGAGATCGACCGAGGCGAGATAGGCGGCGCGGGCGATGGCGTGCATCCAGTCTTCGGTCTGCTGCGCCGCCGGTTCGGAGCCATAGCGCAGGCCCAGCATCAGCAAAGCATCGGCCAGTCCGGTCACGCCAAGGCCGATCCGGCGTTTCGCGCGGGCCTCGGCGGCCTGTTGCGGCAGAGGGAACTGGCTGGCATCCACCGTGTTGTCCATCATGCGGATGGCGGTGCGGACGAGGTCATCCAGGGCGCTGCTGTCCAGTTTCGCCTTTTTCGTGAAAGCCCCGGTCACAAGGGTGGGCAGGTTGATCGAGCCCAGCAGGCACGCGCCATAGGGCGGCAGGGGCTGTTCGCCGCAGGGGTTGGTCGCCGAGATATTCTCGACATAATTCAAGTTGTTGGCCGCGTTGATCCGGTCGATGAAGATCACGCCCGGTTCGGCGAAATCATAGGTGTTCCGCATGATCCGGTTCCACAGATCGCGGGCGGGCAGGGTTTTGTAGACCTTGTCCCCAAACTGCAATTCCCACGGACCATCGGCCTTGACGGCAGCCATGAACGGGTCTGTCACCAGCACCGACAGGTTGAACATCCGCAGGCGGGCCGGGTCTTTCTTGGCTTCGATGAACGCCTCGATATCGGGATGATCGCAGCGCATCGTGGCCATCATCGCCCCCCGGCGTGACCCGGCAGACATGATGGTGCGGCACATTGCGTCCCAGACATCCATGAAGCTGAGCGGGCCAGACGCATCCGCCGCGACACCCTTGACCTCTGCCCCTTTGGGCCGGATCGTCGAGAAATCATAGCCGATGCCGCCGCCCTGCTGCATGGTGAGCGCGGCCTCTTTCAGCCCGTCAAATATGCCGCCCATGTCGTCGGGGATGGTGCCCATCACGAAGCAATTGAACAATGTGACCGAGCGGCCGGTGCCAGCGCCGGCGGTGATGCGACCGGCGGGCAGGAATTTGAAGCCTTCCAGCGCGGCATAAAACCGCGGCTCCCAATGGGCGGGATCGGTTTCTGGGGCGGCCAAGGCACGGGCGATGCGGGTCCAGGTGTCTTCGACCGTGGCGTCAATCGGCGTGCCGTTTGCGGCCTTGAGGCGATACTTCATGTCCCAGATCTGTTCGGCAATCGGAGTGGAAAAGCGCGACATGGGACAAGCCTTAGATTGGATTGAAGCGGAAGGCCCAAGATACGCCCCTGTGCGCCGAGGGTCAACTTGAACTCGTGTCGCAGCGGCCTATGATGTGACGGGTAGATTCGGGGCAATCGTGGCGCTTAATATCCTCAAGCTGTGTGTCGGCGCGGAATCGGTCGAGGATTTGCTGAATTGGCAGCAAACCCATCCGTCACCGTTTGCGGGCGGTGAGCGGCGTCATGTCACACGGATGTGGCCCAAGCGCGAGGCGGAGATCGTGGCCGGCGGGTCGCTGTATTGGGTAATCAAGGGTTCCATCCTGTGCCGTCAGCTCATCTTGCGGCTGGAGCGGGTGGAGGGCGCGGATGGCATTCTGCGCTGTGGTCTGATCATGGACCCCGAGGTGATCCGCACCGAAGCGGTGTTGCGCCGCCCGTTTCAGGGCTGGCGGTATCTTGACCCCGCCGACAGCCCGCCCGATCTGGGCCGGGCGCGGGCGTTTGATGACGTGCTGCCCGCCGCCTTGGCCCTGGCACTGGCCGAGATCGGCCTGCGGTAGGGCCCGGCGCATGCGGGGTTTCCTTTCCCGCAATGGCAGGCCAGAAAGACTGCATGTCGCGCCCGATCTGGCTGATTGCCGCCCCCATCCTATTTCTGGTCCTGTGGTCGGCGGGCTTTGCCATCGCCAAACTGGGGTTGCAGCATGCGCCACCCTTGACGCTGCTGGCACTGCGGTATTGCCTGGTGCTGGCGGTTTTGCTGCCGGTTGCCGCCGTGGTGCGCCCGCCATTGCCCAAGACGGCGCGGGCCTGGCTGGACGTGGCGGTGGTCGGGTTTCTGATACAGGTCGTCTATTTCGGCCTGTGTTACATCGCCTTCAAATCCGGGGTCTCGGCGGGGGCGGTTGCCATCATCGTCTGCCTGCAACCGATCCTTGTTGCGCTGATTGCGCCGCGTCTGGTGGACGAGGTGATCAGTGCGCGGGGCTGGGCCGGACTGATGCTGGGGCTGGGTGGCGCAGCACTGGTTATCCTCTCTCGACAAGGGGTTAGCGCGGAGAGCGGCTTTGGGATTGCCTGCGCGTTTCTGGCGCTGCTGGGCATCACCGCCGGCACGTTGTGGGAAAAACGCTTTGGTGTCAGCCATCATCCGGTGACGTCGAACCTGATCCAATATGCCGTGGGGGCGGCTTTTACCCTGCCGCTGGCGCTGGCCACCGAGCGGGTCCAGATCAACTGGGACTGGCAGTTTGGGCTGGTACTGTTTTATCTGGTTGTTGCCAATTCGCTGCTGGCGATGAGCCTGCTTTTGGCGATGATCCGGGTAGGCGAAGTGTCGCGGGTGTCGGCGCTGTTTTATCTGGTGCCGCCGCTGACCGCGCTGTGTGCTTGGCCGTTGTTGGGCGAGGCGATGCCGGTTCTGGGCTGGGTGGGCATGGCTTTGGCAGCGGTCGGCGTGGCGCTGGTCAGCCGGAAGCAGCACCTAGCCGATTGAGCAGCGCCTGCACCGCGCGACTTTGGGACAAGGCAGAGCGGAACAGGGTCGCCTGCGATTGCAGAATCAGGGAATCGCTGAGCGGTTTCAGGTGGTTGGCCTTGAGCGTTTCACCAGAGGAGGTGATGTCGGCAATGGCCTCGGCGGTCAGGTTCTTGACCGTCGCCTCTGTGGCACCCTGACTGTCGACCAACTGGTAATCGGCCACGCCATGCAGCGTCAGGAAATCGCGGACAAGGCGGTGGTATTTGGTGGCGATGCGCAAGCGGTGGCGGTGGCGGATGCGAAAGGCGGCCGCGGCGGCGTCGAGGTCGTCGATGGTGTCCACGTCGATCCAGGCGACGGGGACCGCGATGATCAGATCGGCTTGGCCGAAGCCCAAGGCGGCGACTTCGACGACCTGATGCGACCAGTCGGCCAGCTTGTCGCGCACAAGGTCGGACCCGGTCACACCAAGGTCGATGCGGCCGGATGCGAGTTCCTGCGGAATCTCGCCCGCAGACAGCAGGACGATTTCGACGCCATCGGCGCCGTCCACCGCGCCCGCATATTCCCGCTCTGCGCCGGATTTGCGCATTTTAAGGCCGCGGGCCGAGAACCAATCGAAGGATTGCTCCATCAGGCGACCTTTGGAGGGCAGGCCGATCTTGATCATGGCCGGCCTTTCAGCTGTGCCACCAAAGCCGGGCGGATCACGCCACCAACGGCGGGGATCGAGCGGCCCTGCCCCAGCACGGCGGTCAATGCATCATAGCGGCCGCCGGTGCCGATGGCTGGCAGATCGCCCGCGAGAAAGCTGAAGGTGAAGCCGTCGTAATACTCCATCGAGGTGCGGCCAAGGCTGGCCTCGAACGGCAAAGTGGCGGTGTCGATGCCGCGCGATTGCAGCGCGGCAAGGCGGGCGGCAAAGCGGTCAACGGCGGGGGCGATGGCGGGGAGCAGGAAGGTGATGCCCTTGAGATGCGCCAAAGCGGCGTCTGCCGGGGCTTGCAGGGTCAAAAGGTCATACAAGAGCGCGGCTTCGGGGGCGGCAATGGGTTTGGCTTTGGCGTCATCGATCAGGGCGGCGGCGCGTTCGGCGATGTCAGCGGCGGCGCGCAGGCCGATCAGCGGACCGGCAGCCTGCATCAGGGTTTCCGGCGCACCCGACGCAAGCTTGTCGAGCAGCGCGATGCGGGCGGCGGGCATCGGGGCGCGGCCGGAAAAGCGGTCGAGCAGGGCGCGGAACCGGGTGGGTCGCCAGATGTGACGCAAGAGGGCGGCCTTGCGTCTGTCGGTGGTTTCAACCCCGTTGACCGCAGCCATCAGGATCCCGATATCGCCGGTGACGGGTTTCAGGTTCAGGGGGGCCAGCAGATTGGCGAACAGCGCAAAAACCTCGGCATCGGCCTGTTCGGGAGCGGTTCGGTCAAAGATTTCAAAGCCAACTTGCAGGTATTCCGACGCCTTGTTGCCCAGATGCTGCTGGGCGCGAAACACCTCGCCCAGATAGCAATAGCGGGCGGGGTCGGCACCGTGGGCCATATGGGCCTGCACGACGGGCACGGTGAAATCGGGGCGCAGCATCATCTCGCCGCGCAAGGGATCGGTGGTGGTGTAGGCGCGGGCGCGGATGTCCTCGCCATAGAGGTCCAGCAGGGTTTCGGCGGGCAGCAGGATGTCGGCATCAACCGGCACCGCGCCCGCAGCCTGGAAGGCGGCAAACAGGCGTTCGGCCTCGGCCCGGATGGCGGCTTTGGTGGTCATTGCGCCAGCATTTTACGGACCTGGTCCACAAAGTCGGCACGCGGAATTTCGACCTGAGCGGGGCGATCTTTCCATTCCTCCAGCGTGGCGCTTTGCGCGATTTTGGCACCGAGGATCAGGTCTTTGAGGATCACCGTTTGGGTGGCGGCCTCGTTACCGCCCTGGATTACGGCGATGGGCGATTGGCGTTTGTCGGCGTATTTCAACTGGTTGCCGAAGTTTTTCGGGTTGCCGAGATAGACTTCGGCGCGGATGCCTGCGGTCCGCAGATCGCTGGCCATGCCCATGTAATCGGCCATCCGGTCACGGTCCATCACCGTGATCACAACCGGCCCGGCGGTGTCAGCGGTGCTGCGGCCCTTGGCTTTCAGTGCGGCCAGCAGGCGGTCCACGCCGATGGAAACGCCGGTGGCGGGGACGGACTGGCCGGTGAACCGTTTGACCAGATCGTCATAGCGGCCACCGCCCGCGACAGAGCCGAACTGCCGTTTGCGGCCTTTTTCGTCGAGGATTTCGAAAGTCAGTTCAGCCTCGAATACCGGGCCGGTGTAGTAGCCGAGGCCACGGACGACGGAGGGGTCGATGACTATGCGGTCGGGGCCGTAGCCTTGGGCGGCTAGTAAAGATGCGATCTGTTCCAACTCGTTGACACCACTAAAGCCAATTTCGGAGCTGCCAACCGCATTCCTTAGATTTTCCAATGTAGTCGCGATATCATCGCCCTTCGAAGTTAGAAATGAAATTACTGGTTCAATTTGGGCTTCGCTAAGTCCGATCCCTTCAATGAATGCCCCAGATTCGTCCAGCCTGCCTTTGCCAAGCAACGCGCGTACACCCTTTTCCCCAACCTTATCAAATTTGTCGATTGTTCTAAGGATACTGGCTTCCCATTCACCCATATCTTCGTAGTGAGCAGGCGGACCATCAGGTGAGGATAGATTGGCCGCAACGACGGCTTCAATCACGCCGTTCAAAACCTTGCGGTTGTTGACCTTGATCACATAGTCGCCGCGATCAATCCCCACCGCCTCCAGCGCATCTGCCAGCATCGCGCAAATCTCGGCATCCGCTGCCACCGACGCTGATCCAACGGTATCCGCATCACATTGATAAAACTGGCGAAACCGCCCCGGCCCCGGTTTTTCATTGCGCCAGACCGGGCCCATCGCGTAGCGGCGATAGGGGCTGGGCAGGTCGTTGCGATACTGTGCCGCAACCCGCGCCAGAGGGGCGGTCAGGTCGTAGCGGAGCGCGAGCCAGTCGGCGTCTTCGTCCTGCCAGCCGAACACGCCTGCATTGGGGCGGTCGACGTCGGGCAGGAATTTGCCCAGTGCCTCGACGGTTTCAACGGCGCTGGTTTCCAGGGGATCAAAGCCGTAGCGGGTGTAAACCTCGGCAATCTTGTCCAGCATCGCCTTGCGCTCGGTCACTTCCGCGCCGAAATAATCACGAAAGCCCTTGGGCGGTTCGGCTTTCGGGCGGCGGGGGGATTTGTCGATGGCCATGACGGACCCTTCCTTGGATGACGGAATTGCCTTATCGGAAGGGGCGGAATTGGGCAAGCGGGGGTGGTGGATGGGCGATCAGAGTATGGAAGAACGGATCGCTCATCTGACGCGGGCGGTCGATGACCTGTCGGACGTGGTGACGCGGCAGGGTCGGGAAGTGGACCGGCTGACACGGTTGGTGAACCTGCTGGCAGAACGCGAGGCGGAGCGCGAGGGGATGGGCGGGGCCGCGGAGGTCGACGTCAAGCCGCCGCACTGGTGAGACAGGCCGGGCGCTAGCCCCCGGACCCCGGCGATGTTTGGCGCAGAAAATATCCGTTACATATCTTCGATCAGAACGACGCCCTGCATCGCCTTGATGGCACCCCTGATCTGCGGGGTGACGGGATAGGGTTGCGGCAGGATCAGATCGATTTCACGGCCAAGATCGTCCGGCACGCAGAGGGTTATCTGGGCGCGAGTCTTACCCTGAACCTTGTCCAGAAGGGCAGCGATGGAGGTCGCGGCCTCTGACCGGTTCAGGTGGATGCGCAGGGCCTGAGCGCCGGCCTCTGCGGCGACCTGATCAATCGGAGTGGCCCCGCGGGCGAGGAGTTTCAGGGTGTCGCCGTCCAGATTGGCTTCGACTGTCAGCACCACGTTCATGCCGGGGTCGAGGAAGTCACGGGCGGCTTCGAGCGTGTCGGAGAATACGGTGACTTCATAAAGGCCGGTGGGATCGGACAGTTGCACAAAGGCGAAGCGGTTGCCTTTGGCGGATTTGCGTTCCTGACGAGAGGAGACCGAGCCTGCGATCTTGGCCACCAGCGGCCCGCGTTCGGCAAGCTGGATGATTTCGGTCAGGGTTTTGACATCGCGGCGACGGAGGGCGGACATGTAATCATCCAGCGGATGGCCGGACAGGTAGAAGCCGATGGCCTGATGTTCCTGCGCCAGCCGTTCAATTGGCAGCCAGTCGTCGCGGTAAGGCAGGCGCGGTTCGGGAATGTCGGCCCCGGCCTCGCCGAACAGGGACACCTGGCTGGAGGATTTCGCCTCGTGGATCGCGGCGGAATAGGCGACGAGGGGATCAAGGCCTTCGAACACGCGGGCGCGGTTGGGGTCGAATTGGTCAAAGCAACCCGCGCGGGCCAGCATTTCCAAAGGCCGCTTGCCGATACGCTTCAGATCGACGCGGCGGGCGAGGTCGAAAAGATTAACGAACATCTGGTCGGCGCGTTGCTGAACGATCATTCTCATTGCTTCGGTGCCGACGTTCTTGAGGGCCCCCAAGGCGTAGATGATCTGGCCATCCTGCACGGTAAAGGTGGCGAGGGAGCGGTTGATGGACGGGGCGACTGTGGTTAACCCGAGTTTATCTACCTCGCGTTTGTAAACGGCCAGTTTATCGGTCAGATGGATGTCGCAGTTCATCACGGCGGCCATGAATTCAACCGGGTGGTTGGCCTTGAGATAGGCGGTCTGATAGCTGACCACGGCATAGGCGGCGGCGTGGGACTTGTTGAAGCCATAGTTGGCGAATTTCTCTAGCAGGTCAAAGACTTCGCCGGATTTCTCTTTGCCGATGTTGTGGGTGAGGGCGGCGCCTTCGATGAATTTGGGGCGTTCCTTGGCCATTTCCTCGGCGATCTTTTTGCCCATCGCGCGGCGCAGAAGGTCGGCACCGCCCAGCGAGTAGCCGGCCATGACCTGCGCGATCTGCATGACCTGTTCCTGATAGACGATAATGCCCTGGGTTTCGGCCAATATGTGGTCGATGGTGGGGTGCAGACTTTCGCGGTCGCGCAGGCCGTTCTTGACCTCGCAATAGGCCGGGATGTTTTCCATCGGGCCGGGGCGATAGAGGGCGACAAGTGCCACGATATCCTCGATGCAGGTCGGCTTCATGCGGCGCAGGGCGTCCATCATGCCGGAGGATTCGACCTGGAACACCGCGACGGTCTTGGCGGCGGCGTAAAGGTCGTAACTGGGTTTGTCATCCAGCGGGATCAGGTTAATATCAAAACGAATGTTCCGTAACGCCAGAAGTTCCATCGCGTTCTGGATCACGGTCAGCGTTTTCAGGCCGAGAAAGTCGAATTTCACCAGCCCCGCCGCCTCGACCCATTTCATGTTGAACTGGGTGGCGGGCATGTCGGAGCGGGGATCCTGATAAAGCGGCACCAGTTCGTCCAGCGGGCGGTCGCCGATCACGACACCTGCGGCATGGGTCGAGGCGTTGCGGTACAGCCCTTCGATTTCCTGCGCAAAGCCCAACATCCGCCCGACGATTTCCTCTTTGGCGGCCTCGCGCAGGCGGGGTTCGTCGGCCAGAGCCTTGGTGATCGAGACGGGTTTGACGCCTTCCACCGGGATCATTTTTGACAGGCGGTCAACCTGGCCGTAGGACATTTGCAAAACGCGGCCCACGTCGCGGACGGCGGCTTTGGACAACAGGGCACCGAAGGTGATGATCTGGCCGACCTTGTCGCGGCCATATTTGGTCTGGACATATTGGATCACCTCTTCGCGGCGGTCCATGCAGAAGTCGATGTCGAAGTCGGGCATGGAGACCCGTTCGGGGTTGAGGAACCGTTCGAACAGCAGGGCATAGCGGAGGGGGTCAAGGTCGGTAATAGTCAGGGCGAAGGCGACGAGCGAACCGGCACCTGAACCGCGACCGGGGCCGACGGGGATACCGTGATCCTTGGCCCAGCGGATGAAATCGGCGACGATCAGGAAATAGCCGGGGAAGCCCATGCCTTCGATGACGTTCAGTTCAAAATCAAGGCGGGCCTGATAGTCTGCGGGCGTCGCGGAATGGGGGATGATTTTCAGCCGGGCTTGCAAACCTTCGTTGGCCTGACGGCGCAGTTCGTTGACCTCGTCATCGGCAAATTTGGGCAGGATCGGTTTGCGTTTGTAGGCGGCGAAGGCACAGCGACGGGCGATTTCTACCGTGTTCTCAATCGCTTCGGGCAGATCCGCGAACAGGGTTGCCATTTCGGCTTCGGATTTGAAATAGTGCTGTGGCGTCAGGCGGCGGCGAGGTTGTTGCTGATCGACATAGGCACCATCGGCGATGCAGATCAGCGCGTCGTGGGCCTGATACATCGTGGTTTTGGGAAAATAGACGTCGTTGGTGGCGACGAGGGGCAGGTTCAGTTCGTAAGCCATTTCGACGAAATGCCTTTCGGTTTTCGCCTCGCCCTCGGTGCCGTGCCGTTGCAGTTCAACGTACAGGCGATCCTGGTAGGCTTTGCCAAGGCGTTCGATCAGCACGCGGGCTTTGGGCAGCTGATTGGTCTGGATCAGACGGCCGATCGGGCCTTCGGCACCGCCGGTCAGGCAGATCAGGCCCGCGGCGAAGCGCTCCAGTTCGGCGAGGGTGACTTGCGGCAACTGGCCACCCTTGTCGATGTAGAGACAGGAGTTGAGCTTCATCAGGTTCAGATAGCCCTGCTCGTTCTGAGCCAAAAGGACGACTGGCGCGGTGGCGCGGGGCTTTTCACCCGGGGCGGCGGGGTCATGGGCGACGGAAATCTGGCAGCCGACAAGGGGTTGCAGGCCGGCATCCCGGGCCGTCACGGAGAATTCCAAGGCGGCGAACATGTTGTTGGTGTCGGTCACGGCGACGGCAGGAATTTTCGCGTCCGCGCAAAGTTTGACGAGTTTTTTGACCGGGACCGCGCCTTCCAGAAGGGAATGTTCGGTGTGGACGCGCAGGTGGATGAATCGGGTTTGGGTCATGGCGGAAGTCTAGCGAATGGACTGCCGGCGCGAAAGGGCGCGTGGTTTGAAAGGTAGGGCTGGACAGGGGCGGGTCGGGCAGGTTCAATTGACCCTGGCCGCGCAGGTTGCTTTACGCCGCATCGGGGAGCTTGTGCCAAGGGCCGGAATGCAGAGAACGCGGCGGGATTTGACATGGAAGTTGCGTTTCTTTTGAATGGAACGCCCGTCCAGGTGAGCGGTCCGCCAACGCGGACGCTGTTGGACTATCTGCGCGATATCAAGGGGTTGAAGGGCACCAAAGAGGGCTGCAACGAAGGCGATTGCGGCGCCTGCACGGTGATGGTGACGGATGCGGATGGGGCGCGGGCGCTGAATGCCTGCATCCTGTTCGTGGGGCAACTTGAGGGTAAGGCAGTTCGGACGGTGGAGGGGCTGACCGGCCCCAAGGGCGAGGCGCATCCGGTGCAGGAGGCGATGGTCGCGCATCACGGGTCGCAATGCGGGTTTTGTACGCCGGGGTTCGTGGTGTCGATGGCGGTCGGGCATCTGAACGGAGCGAAAGATCACGACGATGTGCTGGCAGGGAACCTTTGCCGCTGCACCGGCTATGCGCCGATTATCCGGGCGGCGGTTGCGGTGGAGGCGGACGCGGTGCCGGAGTGGATGGGGGCGGATGCTTTCATTTTGGCGCAATTATCCTCGGGGGTCCGGGGGCAGACAGCCCCCGGCGCTTTCCGTCCCGCGAACGGAGACGAACTGGCGGAGTGGTATCTGGCGAACCCTGATGGGGTTTTGATTGCGGGCGCGACGGATGTGGGCCTGTGGGTGACCAAGCAGTTGCGCGAGTTGGCTCCGGTGGCGTTTCTGAATGGCGTCAAGGAGTTGCAGGGGGTGGAGCGGGTCGGCGATACCTTGCGGATTGGCGCGGGGGTGACGATCACCGACCTGATGGCGGCGGTGAAGGGGATGCATCCGTCTTTTGCGGAGCTTTTGCGGCGGTATGCGAGCGTGCAGGTGCGCAACGCGGCGACGATTGGCGGGAATATCGCCAACGGGTCGCCGATCGGGGATGGGCCGCCTGCCCTGATCGCACTGGGGGCGCGGTTGCATCTGCGGCGGGGAAGCGAGCGGCGAGAGATGGCGCTGGAGGATTTCTTTGTTGAATACCGCAAACAGGACCGCCAGCGGGGCGAGTTTGTCGAAGGCGTGACGATCCCGGCCAGCGCCCCGGCCTTACGCTGTTACAAGATTTCCAAGCGGTTCGATCAGGACATTTCAGCCGTCTGCGGCTGTTTCAATGTGACGGTTGCGGGCGGCGTGGTGACGGCGGCGCGGATTGCGTTCGGCGGGATGGCGGGGATACCGAAGCGGGCGGCTGGGGTGGAGGCCGCGCTGGTGGGGCGGGAATGGTCGATGGCGACGATGGAGGCTGCGATTCCGGCATTTGCCACGGATTTCCAGCCTTTGACGGATATGCGGGCGTCGGCGGAGTATCGGCTTTTGGCGGCGCAGAACCTGTTGCGGCGGTATTTCCATGACCTTGCGGGTGTCGCGGTGAATGTGCTGGAGGTGCAGTCATGAGCATGGGAAAAGCACTGCCGCATGACAGCTCACCCCTGCAAGTGACGGGTGAGGCGCGGTATGTCGATGATGTGCCGCTGCCCGAGGGGGCCCTGCATCTGGCGTTCGGGCTGAGCACTTGTGCGCATGGCGAGATTGTCTCGGTGGATTTGAGCGCGGTCAGGGCAGCTGAGGGGGTGGTGCGGGTGTACGCGGCAGAGGATTTCGCCGAGATGCCGGATTGCTCGCCTTCGACCCATGACGAGCCGCTTTTGGCCGTGGGGACTGTGCATCATGTCGGGCAGCAGGTGTTTCTGGTGGTGGCGGACAGTCATCTGGCAGCGCGCAAGGCCGCGCGGTTGGGGAAGATTGTGTATCGGGAGTTGCCCGCTTTGTTGACGGTGGAGGAGGCGCTGGCGGCGAACAGCCGGTTTGAGGCGGGGCCGATTGTCTGGGCCAAAGGCGATGCGGCGGCGGCGATTGCTGCGGCGCCGCACAGGATCGAGGCGGATTTGGAGGTTGGCGGGCAGGAGCATTTCTATCTGGAGGGGCAGATAGCGGCAGCGTTGCCGCAGGAGGGCGGCGATATGGTGATCCTGTCGTCCACCCAGCATCCGACCGAAATTCAGCACAAGGTCGCGCATGCCCTGCACCTGCCCATGGCGAATGTGCGTGTGGAAATGCGGCGGATGGGCGGCGGGTTCGGCGGCAAGGAAAGCCAAGGCAATGCGCTGGCCATTGCCTGTGCGATTGCGGCGCGGGATACCGGCAAGCCCTGCAAGATGCGCTATGACCGCGATGATGACATGATGATCACCGGCAAGCGGCATGACCTGAAAATCCGCTATCGGGTGGGGTTTGACGATGCGGGGCGGATCAAGGGCATTGAGTTTCTGCATTTGATGCGCTGTGGCTGGGCGCAGGATTTGTCGCTGGCGGTGGCCGACCGGGCGATGCTGCATTCGGACAATTGCTATCACCTGCCGGATATCCGGATCGAAAGCCACCGGTTGAAGACCAACACCCAGAGCGCCACCGCCTATCGCGGCTTTGGCGGGCCGCAGGGGATGATCGGGATCGAGCGGGTGATGGACCATATCGCCTTTGCGGTGAAGAAAGACCCGGTGGAGGTGCGGCGCGCGAATTTTTATCGCGGGGTGGCACCTACTGGTGCGGGGACTGGAAGGCGGATTGGTGGGGCTTATTCGCCGCATCCCGAACAATTCGCGGCGCAGACCACGCCATTTCATATGCCGGTGGAGGATTTCATTGGCGATGTTATGGTGGCGGAGCTGGAGAAGCGGTCAGATTATGCGGGGCGCAAAGCGGCGATTGCAGAATGGAACCGCGCCAGTCCGATCCTGAAGCGCGGGATTGCGCTGACACCGGTGAAGTTCGGGATTTCGTTCACGCTGACCTGGCTCAATCAGGCCGGGGCGCTGGTGCATGTCTATCAGGATGGCTCGATCCATCTGAACCACGGCGGAACCGAGATGGGTCAGGGGCTGAACCAGAAGGTCGCGCAGGTGGCGGCGTCGGTGTTCGGGGTGGACACTTCGGTGGTGAAGATTACCGCGACCGATACGGCGAAAGTGCCGAATACCAGCGCCACGGCGGCATCGTCGGGGTCGGATATGAACGGAATGGCGGCGCAGCAGGCCTGCGAGATCATTCGTGGACGGATGGCGGAGTATCTGGCGACGAAGCATCAGGCGCGGGCCGAAACTGTGATGTTCGAAGGCGGGCGGGTGCGGGTGGCGGGCGCGGACTACGCCTTTGCCGAGGTGGCGCTGATGACTTATCAGGCGCGGATATCGCTGTCGTCGACCGGGTTTTATGCCACGCCCAAGATCGTCTGGGACCGGATCAAGGGCGAGGGGCGGCCGTTTTTGTACTTCGCTTATGGCGCGGCGGTGACGGAGGTGGTGATTGACACCTTGACCGGCGAGAACCGGATTTTGCGGGTGGATATCCTGCATGACACGGGCACCAGCCTGAACCCGGCTTTGGACATTGGCCAGATCGAGGGGGCTTATGTGCAGGGCGCGGGCTGGCTGACGACGGAGGAATTGGTGTGGGATGGCCGCGGGCGGCTTTTGACGCATGCGCCGTCGACCTATAAAATCCCGGCTTGTTCGGATCGGCCTCGGATTTTCAACGTCGATCTGTGGGATCAGCCGAACCGCGAGGATACGGTGGGCAAATCCAAGGCAGTGGGGGAGCCGCCGTTCATGCTGGGGATATCGGCGTTTTTGGCATTGAGCGATGCGGTGGCGGCCTGTGGCGACGGGTCGGTTTATCCGGCCTTGGACGCACCAGCGACGGCGGAGCGGGTGTTGATGGCGGTGCGGCGGCAGCATGTTTGACATTGGCGCATTGCAAGAGGCGTTGCAGTTTGGCCGGGTCGCCCGCGTGGTGATCGCCGGGTTCGACGGACATTCGCCGCGTGAGGTCGGGGCGGCGATGCTGGTCTGGGGTGCGGGTCAGTCGGGAACGATTGGCGGCGGGGCGCTGGAGTTTCAGGCGGTTGCGCGGGCAAGGGCGATGCTGGTGGCGGGCGGTTCGCGGTGGGATCGGGAGGCGTTGGGGCCATCGCTGGGTCAATGCTGTGGCGGCGTGGTGACGCTGTTGACCGAGGTTTACGACGCCGTGCCGGAGGGGCCGGTTGTGGCGCGGGGGCCCGGAGAGATGCCTCTGGCGGTCAGCCGGATGCTGGCGGCGGCGCGGGGGCAAGGGGTGATGCCTGCGGTCGGGATGGTGCAGGGGTGGATGGTGGAGCCCGTTGCTGTCCCGCTGCGGCAAGTCTGGGTCTGGGGTGCGGGGCATGTCGGGCGGGCGTTGGTTTCTGTGTTCACCCCCCTGCCCGGGCTGGCGATCACCTGGGTGGATTTTGCGGTGGAGCGGTTTCCCGAGGTGTCGGGGATCAGGGTTCTGCCGGTGCCGGAGCCGGAGCGGGCGGTGGCGCTGGCTCCGCTGGATGCAGAGCATTTGATCGTGACCTTCAGCCATGCGCTGGATTTGGAGCTGTGTCACCGGCTGCTGGGGCATGGGTTTTCGCGATGTGGGCTGATTGGCTCGGCAACGAAATGGGCGCGGTTCAGGGCTCGGCTGGCGGCGCTGGGGCATGGGACGGCGGAGATCGGGCGGATTGAATGCCCGATTGGCGACCCCAGTTTGGGCAAGCATCCGCAAGAGATTGCGATCGGGGTGGCGGCGGGGATGCTGCGGCCACCTGTGGTTTCGGCCCTGCGTCCACATGTGGACACGAGACGAAACCTATCTGAATCAATGGGTTAATTGTCAGGATTTGCCTGATATTAAGACTTTACCCGACCAGCGGCAGGATCGCCGCCAGCTTGCCCAACTCGCCTTCCCAACCCATGCGCTGCCGTTCGCTCCATTCCGCGTCGCGCATGCGCTGGAAGGTCAGGCGCATTTCGGCCTCGGCACCCTCGGCAGAAAAATCGACGGCGAGCGCGGTGCTGTAAGGCGCTGTGCCGGGGATGAAATCGACCAGATGGGCATAGGCGAGGCGTCGCAGCGGGGTGACTTCGCTGTAGGTGATATGGGCCTTGGTGGCGGTGGGCATTGCGTGGGTCTTCATATACGCGACCATTTCGGGGGCCATCGCGGTCATCGTATAGGCAACCGTCCCCCCTGCCCTGAGGTCGATGTGTTGGACGGTGACGGCGAAACCGGGCGGGCCCCACCAGCTTTCGATGCCCGCTTTGGTCGTCCACAGATCCCAGAGGTCTTGCAGATTGGCGCGGAAGCGGCGGGTCATGGTGAAGGTTTCACCGGGCGGCAGGGTGGAGACATCGGGGATCATGATTGGTCCTTGTTCCTGCGGCCCATTTGTACGGCGGTCAGCGCGCCGGCAAAGAGGTCCAAGCGGTCTGACCACAGGGCGCGGTAGCTGGAAATCCAGTCGTCAAGATCGCGGAAAGGTTCGGGGCACAGCGCATACAGGCGGCGCTGGCCGTCGGCGCGGACTTTGACCACGCCCGCCTGATGCAAGAGGCGCAGGTGGCGCGAGACGCCGGATTGCTGGATGCCAACCTTCTGAACGATCTGACCCACCGGGCATTCGCCGTCGCGCAGGATGGCGAGGATTTCCAACCTTGTGGGATCGGACAGGAGTTGCAGAAGGGCCGAAGTGTTACTCATGTGTATATACATGCAAGTATATTCTTTGTAAGTCAAGTGGGGTGACTTGAGAGTTCTTTGCCGGGCGGGCTAAGGTAGTCGCAGGTTAGGCAGGGGACGGATATGGACGCGGATTTTCTGATCATTGGCGGCGGGATTGCCGGCATTTCTGCAGCGGCGCGGTTGTCGAACCTGGGGTCGGTGCTGCTGCTGGAGGCGGAGGATAACCTGGCCTACCACACCTCTGGTCGGTCGGCGGCGATGTACGAGCCGCAGTATGGCAAGCCTGCGGTGGTCGGGCTGTCGCTGGCCTCGGGGGAGTATCTGCGCGGGATTGCAGGAATGTTGACGCCGCGCGGCATGTTGGTGGTCGCGCGGGCCGGCGATGAGGCGGCGCTGGCGGTGGATGCTGCGGCGATGTCGATGGATTTGATTTCGCCAGACGCGGCTGTGGCGCAGTTTCCGCTGTTGAACCGGGCCGTGGTGGTGGCGGCGGCCCACAGTTCGCAAGCCTGGGACATTGATACCGACCGGCTGTTGCAGGGGTTTGCGAAGGCCGCGCGGGGCAATGGAGCACGGATTGTCACCAAGGCGCGGGTTTCGGGGATCGCGAAGATTGCCGGGGGGTGGAAGGTCATGTCGGCTGCCGGGGAGTTTACGGCGCGGACCTTGGTGAATGCGGCGGGGGCCTGGGTGGATGAGGTGGCGGCGCTGGCAGGTGTGCAGCCTTTGGGGTTTCAGCCGATGCGGCGGTCGATGGCGCGGATTGCGCTAACTTCGGGCGATGATGTTTCGGGCTGGCCGATGATGTTTGGCGTGGGCGAAAGCTGGTATTGCAAGCCGGATGCCGGGGCGTTGCTGGTGTCACCGGCGGAGGAGCATCCGATGGCGCCGCATGATGCGTTTGCTGACGACATGGTGCTGGCAGAGGGACTGGCGCGGTACGAGGAGATGGTGACGGAACCCGTGACGCGGCTGTTGTCGAACTGGGCGGGCTTGCGGACGTTTTCGCCCGACCGGGTTCTGGTGATCGGGCGGGACCGGCGGGAGTCGGATTTCTTCTGGCTGGCGGGTCAGGGCGGCTATGGGTTCCAGACCTCGGCTGCGGCAAGTAAGCTGGCGGCGGATTTGATCGCGGGGCGGCAGCCGGACTTGTCCGGCGATCTGGTGGCCCAACTGGACCCGGCGCGGTTTGAGTGATGCTGTCCACATATGGACACCGGGGGATTTTGTTTGATTTCAGTGGCTTGATTATTCTAATTAAGTGCTTTTAAACATTTGTGGGAGGCTTAGCCCTTCCCACAACCACAGCTTTAGTTGCCGAATGCCGTGCGGAGATTGGCTGTGGCCACATCCATAGCCTGAGCGGCCTGTGGCACCACGGCACCCATCCCGAAGAACTCGTGGGTCACGCCGTTATAGGTCTTCATTTCGACTGTGCGGCCAGCGGCCTGCGATGCAGCGCCAAACGCCTCGCCCTCCGAACGCAGCGGGTCGATTTGCGCGATCGGCTTTGTGATCTTGCTGTCGTGCGCCATGATCGCGACATAGGCCGCCAAATTGGCACCGGCGCTGTCGCAGACCACGGCCATGCGCTTGGCGTCGCCAATGAGATTGCCGGAATGCTCGACCGCCCAGATATAGGCGGCATTTGCATCATCATGGGCGGCAGGGAACATAGTTACGGGGTCTTGACGGTAATGCGACGACAGGACAACCGCTTTCGCCCCAAGCGCCAGTGACCGTGCCGAAGCGTCGTAGGTGTCGATATCTGCGATGACCCAACCGCCGCGATGAAAATAAACTATCACCGGGAAAGGGCCTTTGCCCGTGGGGGTATGGATGCGCACCGCAATTTCACACGCAGCGCCGGGACTCATGATGTCACGGGTGGCAATCTGGCAAGCCGGGCCCGATTTGATGTCTTTGCCGATCATCACGGCAGCGACGGCGTCGGCGGGGGCAGAAGACAATGCGACCGACCGAAGGGGAGTTTGCGACTTAAAGACACCCTTTTACGTGACCGGCGCGATAGTCCGTCAACAGTGACACAATGACGATTGCGGTGAAGTGGTTCCCGACGTGCGGCCGTATTGCCGGGCCTGCGCAGCGTTTTGCGCCGTCGATCCGCCGGTTACGGGCCCGGATCGACGGTTTGAAGCCGACGCTTATCTGCCCGGCATTGCCTGCCGTATCAGGTCGCACAGGCGTTGCGAGGTGGGGGGCAGAGAGACGCGGGCGCGGGTGATCATGCCATAGGGTTCGACGATCACGCCCAGGTCGATGGGCAGCAGGTCGAATCCGGCTTCGGCACCGCTGGTGAACTGTTTGGCGGAGGCCAGCGAAACGGCGGCGATGGCGTCGGACTGCTGCAACAGCGCGAGCGTCAGCAGAAAGGAGGCGGTCAACACCCGCTGGGTGGGTCGCGGCAGTCCAAGACCTTGCAACCGGGCCAGGACGGTGCGGGTCAGCAGGTTGTCCGGCCCGGGCA
Source organism: Rhodobacterales bacterium (assembly GCA_025362795.1). Lineage (GTDB taxonomy): Bacteria > Pseudomonadota > Alphaproteobacteria > Rhodobacterales > Rhodobacteraceae > Stagnihabitans. The sequence goes on from JANYFE010000019.1 coordinate 25,745, forward strand.
TGACCCAGTCATAGGCCAGCAGTTGGGCGGCGTGCAGCGGGTCGGGTTTGCGCAACAGCGGATGGCCGTGGCGGGCGATCAGGGCGACCGGTTCGGATTCCATTGCGGCAAAGGCCAGCACTTCGGATTGCAATCCGTCTGGCAGGCGGCCGACGGCGAAATCCAGCCGCCCGGCGAGAAGCTGTTCGCACAGCAGGTCGGAGGGGCTGACCACCACCTCGACCGTGACATTCGGGTGGCGCAGGTTTTCGCTGTGCAAAGCCGGCAGCACGCGGTCCAGCGCCGGGCCGGTCACGGCACCGATCCTGACATGGCCAACGCCGCCGCTGGCGATTTCCGCAAGGTCACGCGCGGCGTCGTCCAGTTCCATCCGCACCCGCGCGGCCCGGGTGGCCAGGGCGCGGCCAATGGCCGTCAGACCGACGCCGCGCCCGGTGCGTTCGTGGACCGGATGACCGATGATCCGCTCGATTTCCGCCACCTGCCGCGAGGCGGCGGGCTGGGTCACACCGATGGCGGCGGCGGCCTGGGTCAGCTGCCCGGCCTCGCCCAAAGCGGCCAGAAGGCGCAGGTGGCTAAGCTTTAACCCCCGGCGCAGCAGGGTGTCGGATGAGCGCGGGCCAATCATATTATTTTCGCCATGTTTTCATTACAAAACATCATTTGACCGATATGCGGCGACGTTGCAATGGTCCCGGCACGGATCGATCGCGACGAAAGTTCGCAGCGAACCGTCGGGCTTAAGCTGCACCCGACGTGCGGCAGGGGAGGATATCCTATGAAGGTTTCAAGAAGGGCGCTTTTGGCGCTTACCGGTGCTGCAACCGCGTCGTCGATGTTCGGTTTCCGTGCCATGGCTGCCAGCAAGGGCACCATCGGCATTGCGATGCCGACCAAATCTTCTGCACGCTGGATTGCTGACGGCGACAACATGGTCAAGCAGTTCGAGGCGGCAGGCTATGCCACCGACCTGCAATATGCTGAAAATGACATCCCGAACCAGCTGGCCCAGATCGAGAACATGATCACCAAGGGCGTCAAGGCTTTGATCATCGCGGCTATCGACGGCACCACGCTGTCGAACGCACTGGACAACGCTGCGGCTGCGGGGATCAAGGTCATCGCTTATGACCGTCTGATCCGTGACACCGGCTCGGTCGACTTCTACACGACGTTTGACAACTTCAAAGTCGGCGTGCAGCAGGCGAATTCGCTGGTGGCCGGTCTGAAAGAGCGTTTCGGCGATGTGAAGCCGTGGAATGTCGAACTGTTCGGCGGCTCGCCGGACGACAACAACGCCGGTTTCTTCTACAACGGCGCGATGTCGGTTCTGCAGCCGATGATCGACAGCAAGGACATCGTCATCCCGTCGGGTCAGATGGGCATGGACGTGGTCGGCACGCTGCGTTGGGATGGTGCCGTGGCACAGGCCCGCATGGACAACCTGTTGTCCTCGAACTACGCCGACAAGAAGCTGAACGGCGCTTTGTCGCCCTATGATGGTCTGTCGATCGGCATTCTGTCGTCGTGCAAAGGCGTCGGCTATGGCTCTGGCGATCTGAAGATGCCGATCGTCACCGGTCAGGACTGCGAAATTCCGTCGATCAAGTCGATCATCGCGGGAGAGCAGTATTCGTCGATCTTCAAGGACACCCGCAATCTGGCCAAAGTCACCGTGGCGCTGGTGGATGCGGCCCTGTCGGGCGGCACCCCGGAGATCAACGACACCACCACCTACAACAACGGCGTCAAGGTCGTGCCGTCCTATCTGCTTGAAAGCGAGCCGGTGGATGTGACCAATTACGAAGCCATTCTTGTGACCGGTGGCTATTATACCGCTGACCAGCTGAAATAATCAGCTAGACTGAAACGGCACGGGCCATAGCCGCCGCCCTGACAGGTGCGGCGGCTATGGTGTTTCGGGGGGAACGAATGACAACACTTCTGGAAATGCGCGGGATCAGCAAGGTGTTCCCGGGCGTGCGGGCCTTGGACAATGTGAACCTGACCGTCGAAGCCGGCGAGATTCATGCGATCTGCGGAGAAAACGGCGCGGGAAAATCGACGCTGATGAAGGTGCTGTCGGGGGTTTACCCGCATGGCAGTTATGAGGGCGAGATTGTCTATGACGGGGCGACGCTGGCCTGCCGAAACATCCGCGATTCGGAAGAAAAAGGCATCATCATCATTCATCAGGAGCTGGCGCTGGTGCCGCTGCTGTCGATTGCCGAGAACCTGTTTCTGGGCAACGAGATCGCCAAAGGCGGTGTGATCAACTGGCCGGAGGCCTATCAGAAAACCGAGGCGCTGCTGAAAAAGGTCGGGCTGTCCGAACCGCCGGCGACCAAGGTGGAAAAGCTGGGCGTCGGCAAGCAGCAATTGATCGAGATTGCCAAGGCGCTGGCCAAAGACGTGCGGTTGCTGATTCTGGATGAGCCAACGGCGGCCTTGCAGGAAAACGACAGCCAGAAGCTCTTGGACCTGATGCTGGAGCTGCAAAACCAGGGGGTGACGCAGATCATCATCAGCCACAAGCTAAACGAGATTTCGCGGGTTGCCGACCGGATCACCATCATCCGCGACGGCGGCACCGTGTCGACCTTGAAGGCCAGCGAGATTTCTGAAGAACGCATCATCCGCGACATGGTGGGCCGCGATATGGCGCACCGTTATCCCGAACGGGTGCCAAAGATTGGCGAAGTGCTGCTGGAGGTGCGCGACTGGAACGTCTGGCACCCCGAACAGAAGCAGCGCCAGATGATCAAGGGCGCCGCATTCAACGTGCGGCGGGGCGAAATTGTGGGCATTGCCGGGCTGATGGGGGCCGGGCGCACCGAACTGGCGATGAGCATTTTCGGACACAGTTATGGGCGCGATGTTTCGGGGTCGGTGACGATTGGCGGCAAGCCTGCCGATACATCAACCGTGGCCCGAGCGATTGACGCGGGGCTGGCCTATGTGACCGAGGATCGCAAGTCGCTGGGGCTTATCCTGGAAGAACCGATTGTACGGAACATCACGCTGGCAAACCTGTTCGGGGTGTCGAAGAACGGGGTTCTGAACCATCACCGCGAGCAGAAGGTGGCAGAGGATTACCGCCGCGCGCTGGCGATACGGACGCCGAGCGTGTTCCAGAAGGCGGTCAACCTGTCGGGCGGCAACCAGCAGAAGGTTGTGCTGTCGAAGTGGTTGTTTGCCGACCCGCAGGTTCTGATTCTGGATGAACCGACGCGGGGCATCGACGTGGGTGCGAAGTTTGAAATTTACGGAATCATGAACGACCTGGCGGCCCAGGGGCGCGGGGTCGTGATGATCTCGTCCGAAATGCCCGAGCTTCTGGGCATGTGTGACCGGATCTACGTGATGAACGAGGGGCGGATCGTCGGCGAACTTTCCAAAGCCGAGGCGTCGCAGGAAAAGATCATGGCGCTGATCCTGAAGGGCAGCGAAGTTAAGGTCGAACAAGGAATGGTGGCATGACGGCAGAAACCAGCGGAACCCCGGCGGTCGGCGGCAAGAGCCTGGGCGCCCATATCGGCGGGCACTTGCGGGAAAACGGGATGCTGATGGCGCTGGTTGCCATCGTCGCGTTCTTCACGGTTGTCGTGCGGGTGGCGGACAACGTCGATTTCCTGTCAGCGCAGAATATCACCAACCTGTTCTTGCAAAACTCTTACGTCATCATCATGGCGCTGGGGATGCTGCTGGTGATCGTCGCCGGGCATATTGACCTGTCGGTCGGATCGGTTGTCGGCCTGACCGGATCGATTGCGGCGGTGCTGACGGTGAAACTGGGCTGGCCCGCGCTGGCCGTGGTGCCGACGGTTTTGCTGACCGGGTTGCTGTTTGGGGCAGCGCAGGGTTATTGGGTCGCGTTCTGGCGGGTGCCTTCGTTCATCGTGACTCTGTCGGGGATGCTGGTGTTTCGCGGCCTGACCCGCTGGATTCTGAATGGCCAAAACATCGGCCCCTTCCCCAAATCGTTCCAGTCACTGTCGACCGGGTTCATTCCGGATGCGTTCGGAATCAACCAGCCCAACATCACCGCCATCGTGCTGGTCGCGCTGTCGGCGGCGCTGATGGTCTGGCTGGGCTGGCGGGCCCGGGCGCGCGGGGCGGAGTTTGGCATCGTGCAAGAGCCGCTGGGCGTTTTCTGGGCGCGCAGCCTGATCATTTCGGCGGCGGTGATCTTTGTCGGTTACAAGCTGGCGTCTTTTCGTGGCCTGCCGAATGTGCTGATCATTCTGGCGGTCCTGACCTCTGTCTTTGTGTTTTTCACCGAGAACATGACGCCGGGACGCCGGATTTATGCACTGGGCGGCAATGAGAAGGCGGCCAAGCTGTCGGGGATCAAGACCAACTGGCTGGTATTTTTCACCTTCTGCAACATGGGTGTGCTGGCGGCGCTGGCGGGCATGATCGTGGCGGCCCGGTTGAATTCGGCCACACCGGGGGCGGGCACCGGGTTCGAGTTGGACGTGATCGCCGCTGTGTTCATTGGCGGCGCGTCGATGTCGGGCGGGGTCGGCAAGATCCTGGGGGCCGTGGTTGGCGCGCTGATCCTGGGTGTCATGAACAACGGCATGTCGATCATGGGTATTGGCATCGATTATCAACAGGTGATCAAGGGGCTGGTTTTGCTGCTTGCCGTCATCTTCGACGTTTACAACAAATCACGCTGAGGACTTACGCATGCACCTATCCCAAATTACCGACGGCGCCGGCAAGATTGCCGTTGTGGCGCGCGAAGGCGATCGCGCTGCCATCGTCCGGGGGGCCGCCAGCACCTATTCGCTGGCCCAAGAGGCGGTCGCCGGGCATGGTCTGGCTGCCGTGGTCGCAGCACATGGTCTGGGCGAGGTGGTCGATCTGACGGCGCTGGCCGCGGCGGGGCGGCTGGCTTTGCCGATCACCCATCCGGACCCCGCGCATCTGCATCTGACGGGGACCGGGCTGACCCACCTTGGGTCGGCCTCGACGCGGGATGCGATGCACGCCAAGCTGGACGGGACCGAGACGCTGACGGATTCGATGAAGATGTTCCGGATGGGGCTGGCGGACGGGCGACCTGCTGCCGGGGCCGTCGGGGTGCAGCCGGAGTGGTTCTACAAGGGCAATGGCTTTACCGCCGTGGCTCCGGGTCAGCCTTTGACCTCGCCGGGGTTTGCTTTGGATGGTGGTGAAGAACCGGAACTGGCGGGGATTTATCTGGTGGCTCCTGACGGCACGCCGTGCCGCGTGGGCTGGGCGCTGGCGAACGAGTTTTCCGACCATGTGACCGAACGGATCAACTATCTGTTCCTCGCCCATTCCAAGCTGCGCGTGGCGTCTTACGGGCCGGAAATTCTGGTGGGTGACTTGCCTGCCGATATTCGCGGCACCTCGCGTATTCGTCGTAACGGCGTGTTGATCCATGACAAGCCGTTCCTGTCGGGCGAGGCGAACATGTCGCATACTTTCGCCAATCTGGAACATCACCACTTCAAGTACGACCTGTTCCGTCAGCCCGGCGATCTGCATGTGCATATGTTCGGCACCGCCACTTTGTCGTTTGCGGACGGGATCAAGCCCGAGGTTGGCGATATCTTTGAAATCGAGGCCGCCGCGTTTGGCCTGCCCTTGAAAAACCCATTGGCCCAGGCCCCGGCACTTGCTGGCGCTGTGACCGTCAAAGCCTTGTGAGGACATTATGACATTCAAACCCGCCGCTTGGCCCCGCAAACTCCGCTCGCAAGAGTGGTTTGGTGGAACGTCCAAGGACAATATCTATCACCGCGGCTGGATGAAGAATCAGGGCTTTCCGCCGGACCTGTTCGATGGGCGGCCAGTGATTGGCATCCTGAACACCTGGTCGGAACTGACGCCGTGCAACGCGCATCTGAATGATCTGGCTCAGCGGGTCCGCAACGGGATCTACGAGGCGGGCGGCTTTCCGGTGGAAGTGCCGGTGTTCTCGACCTCCGAATCCGCGTTCCGCCCGACCGCGATGATGTTCCGCAATCTGGCGTCGATGGCGGTCGAGGAGCAGATGCGCGGGCAGCCGATGGATGGCTGCGTTTTGCTTGTGGGCTGCGACAAGACCACGCCATCGCTGCTGATGGCGGCGGCGTCCACCGACATGCCGTCGATCATCGTGACGGGCGGGCCGATGCTGAACGGCTATTACAAGAACGAACGGGTGGGGTCGGGCACCCATCTGTGGAAATTCTCGGAGGCCGTGAAGGCGGGCACGATGACGGCGGCAGAGTTTGTCGATGCGGAAGCGTCGATGAGCCGTTCGCCGGGGTCGTGCAACACGATGGGGACGGCTTCGACGATGGCGTCGATGGCGGAGGCTTTGGGGATGGCTCTGTCGGGCAATGCGGCTATTCCGGCGGTGGACTCGCGCCGCCGGGTGATGGCGCAACTGACCGGGCGGCGGATCGTGCAGATGGTCAAGGATGACCTGAAACCGTCCGACATCCTGAAGAAGGAAGCATTCGAGAATGCCATTCGCACCAACGCGGCGATTGGCGGGTCCACCAATGCCGTGATCCATCTGCTGGCGATTGCGGGTCGCGTGGGGATTGATCTGACGCTGGAGGATTGGGATCGCTGTGGCCGCGACGTGCCGACGATCGTGAACCTGATGCCGTCGGGCAAATACCTGATGGAGGAATTCTTCTACGCAGGTGGTCTGCCGGTGGTGATCAAGCGTTTGGGCGAGGCCGGGTTGCTGCACAAGGACGCGCTGACCGTGTCGGGGCAGACCGCGTGGGAGCAGGTCAAGGACGTGGTGAACCACAACGAGGACGTGATCTTGCCGGCTGACAAGGCGCTGACCCAGTCGGGCGGCGTGGTCGTGGTCAAGGGCAATCTGGCACCCAAGGGGGCTGTGTTGAAACCCTCTGCCGCGACCCCTGCCCTGATGACACACCGGGGCCGTGCCGTGGTGTTCGAGGATATCGACGACTACAAGGCCAAGATAAACGACGAGGCTTTGGACATTGACGAAACCTGCATCATGGTCCTGAAAAACTGCGGTCCCAAGGGCTATCCCGGCATGGCAGAGGTCGGCAACATGGGCCTGCCGCCGAAGGTGCTGCGCAAGGGCATCACCGATATGGTCCGCATTTCCGACGCACGGATGTCGGGCACGGCTTATGGCACGGTGGTGCTGCACACCTCGCCGGAGGCTGCGGCCGGCGGGCCGCTGGCGGTGGTGCAGAACGGCGATTTCATCGAGTTGGACGTGCCGAAGCGGCGGCTGCATCTGGATATTTCCGATGCCGAACTGGCGGCGAGGCTGGCGGCCTGGCAGTCGCATGTCGTCGTGCCGGCATCAGGGTATGCGTTCATTCACCACGCGCATGTGATGGGGGCGGATACCGGGGCCGATCTCGACTTCTTGCAGGGTCATCGCGGCAATGCGGTGGGCAAGGATTCGCATTGATGAAGATTGCACTGGTCGGCATCGGCAAGATCGCGGTGGATCAGCATGTGCCTGCCATCGCGGCAAGCCCGGATTGGGAACTGGCGGCGACGGTGTCACGCAAAGGGTCGGTGGAGGGTGTCGAAGCCTTCACCGATTTCGCGGCGTTCCTGACCGCGCGTCCCGATGTGCCGGTGGTGTCTTTGTGCATGCCCCCCGTGCCGCGCTATGCCTATGCCGAGGCGGCACTCAAAGCCGGGCGTCATGTGATGCTGGAAAAGCCGCCGGGTGCAACTTTGGCAGAGGTTCATGCGCTGACGGCCTTGGCTGCCGCCAAAGGCCTCACGCTATATGCGACATGGCACAGCCGGATGGCCTATGCGGTCGCTCCGGCGAAGGCGTGGCTCAAGGGTAAGCGCATTGTGAAGGCGCATATCACCTGGCGCGAGGATGTGCGGCGCTGGCATCCGGGTCAGGACTGGGTGTTCGAACCCGGTGGCATGGGGGTGTTCGACCCCGGCATCAACGCCCTGTCGATCCTGACCGAGATCCTGCCGGCAGCGGTGCATCTGACCGGGGCCGAGCTGACCTATCCCGAAAACTGCCAGACGCCGATAGCGGCGGACCTCACATTCTCGGGCAATGTCACTGCCGATTTCGACTGGCGGCAGACCGGGCCGCAGACCTGGGACATCGACGTTGCGACCGACAAGGGCACGCTGGCCCTGCGGATGGGCGGCAACCGGCTGGAGATTGACGGCGCCCTCATGGCGGGCGAAAACTCGATCATGGGCGAATATCCCGCGCTCTATGCAGCCATGGCAAAGCTGGTAGCTGCGGGGCGAAGCGATGTTGACCTTGCCCCGGCAGTGCATGTGGCAGATGCTTACGCGCTGGGCCGTCGCGTGATCGTGGAAGCCTTCCACCTGTGAATTTCATCTGTCCATAAATATCCCACGGGGGTCTGGGGGTGTGAAACCCCCAGCCTTTTTGGTCAAGGAGACTGACATGCTAAGCGGAAAACACCTGATCGCGGGCCAATGGGTGGCGGGCGATGCGACGTTCCTGTCCTCCCCCGCCACGGGCGAGGCTTTGGCTTTTGCCGTAGGGTCGCCTGCGCATGTTGATGCTGCGGTAAAGGGTGCCGAGGCTGCGTTTCCAAGTTATGCAGCGCTGAGCCGGGAAAAGCGGGCGGCATTCCTTGAAAAGATCGCGGATGAGATCGAGGCGCGCGGGGCGGAGATTACCGCCATCGGCACCTCGGAAACCGGGCTGCCCGCAGGGCGGCTGGAAGGCGAGCGGGGGCGGACCACGGGGCAGTTGCGGCTGTTCGCAAGCCATATCCGCAAGGGCGATTATCTCGACCGCCGCACCGATGCGGCGCAGCCGGACCGCAAGCCTGCGGCGCGGCCGGAACTCAGGATGATGCAGCGCCCGATCGGGCCGGTGGCGGTGTTTGGCGCGTCGAACTTCCCCTTGGCATTCTCAACAGCGGGGGGCGACACGGCTTCGGCTCTGGCGGCGGGCTGTCCGGTGGTGGTGAAGGGGCATTCCGCGCATCCGGGTACAGGCGAGATCGTGGCCCAGGCGGTGGATGCGGCGATCAAGGCTTTGGGGCTGCATCCGGGGGTGTTCAGCCTGGTTCAGGGCGGGCGGCGCGACGTGGGCGAGGCTTTGGTCAAGCACCCCCTGATCCGCGCGGTGGGTTTTACCGGGTCACTCGGCGGCGGGCGGGCGTTGTTCGATCTGTGCGCGCAACGGCCGGAGCCGATCCCGTTCTTTGGCGAATTGGGCTCGGTCAATCCGATGTTCCTGCTGCCCCATGCGGTGGCGACCCGTGGGGCTGCGATTGCGGCGGGCTGGTCGGGGTCGCTGACGATGGGTGCCGGGCAGTTCTGCACCAATCCGGGCATCGCGGTGGTGGTCGACGGGCCAGAGGCGCAGGCGTTCATTGCGGCGGCCAAAGCCGCCGTCGCGCAAGTGGGGGCGCAGACCATGCTGACCGACGGCATTGCGCAGGCCTACCGGCAGGGGCGCGACCGGATCGCAGCGGGCACCGGCGTGCAGGCGGTTTTGACCTCGGTCTGCGATATGCGGCAGGCGACGCCCTATCTGTTCGAGGTGTCGGGGGCTGATTTCCTTGCCAATCACGCGCTGGCGGAAGAAGTGTTCGGGCCGTTGGGGTTGATCGTGCTGGTCCGTGATCTGGCCGAGATGGCGGCGGTGGCGGCGGCTATGGCGGGGCAGTTGACCACGACGCTGCATCTGGACCCGGAGGATTACGGGGTTGCCCAAACGTTGATGCCGGTGTTGGAGCGCCGCGCGGGGCGGGTGTTGATCAACGGCTTCCCGACCGGGGTGGAAGTGGTCGATGCGCAGGTGCATGGCGGGCCTTATCCGGCGAGCACCAACTTCGGTGCGACTTCGGTGGGCACCATGGCGATCCGGCGCTGGCTGCGGCCGGTGGCCTATCAGAATTTCCCGGTGGAACTGTTGCCGGTGGATTTGCGCTGAGGCAAAAGATCCTCACCCTGCCCTCTTCCCGAAGCGGGAGGGGGTAGGGCGCGCGTTACAGCGTCAGTAAAAATCCTGCAACGGCAGGCTGGCCTTGGCATGCAGCTTTTCCATGACGAATTTCGACACCACCGACCGCAGCGGCACCGCCGTCGTCAGGCGGGTGTAGAAAGCGTCGTAGCTTTGGGTATTGGCGACCTGCACCCGCAGCAGGTAATCCGATGCGCCGCCAAGCCGCAACACTTCCATCACTTCGGGCAGGCTTTTGACGGCTGCCAGAAAGCGGGCGCGCCATTCCGGCGTGTGATCCAGCGCCTCGATCTCGACCAGCACGGACAGGCCCAGACCAACGCGGGCAGCATCGACAACCGCCACGCGGCCAGTGATCACGCCCGACTTTTCCAGCTTCTGCACCCGTTTCCAGCAGGGTGAGGTGGACAGACCGACCCGGTCGGCCAGCGTTGCAATCGCGATGGTCGCGTCGCGCTGCAATTCCGTCAGGATCTTGGCATCGGTGCGGTCCAGATGTTTGCGGTCCGGGGATGGGGCGTCAACATGCAGGCGTTCCGGGTGGGGGCGGTCCATGGTGGTCGGCTCCTGTTATCGTGGTTTCCGACTTAGACTGTGATGAATTCGCGGACGAAGGGCGTGGCGGGGCGGGCGCGAATGTCAACCGGGCGGTCGATCTGTTCGATCCGGCCCATTGACATGACGACCACGAGGTCGGCGAGTTCCATCGCCTCGTCCTGATCATGGGTCACAAAGATCGTGGTCAGGCCGGTGGTGTCGTGAATCTCGCGTAGGCCCTGACGCAGTTCGCGCCGCACGCGGGCATCCAACGCACCAAAGGGTTCGTCCAAAAGCAGCATGCGGGGTTCGATGGCAAGCGCACGGGCGAGGGCGACGCGCTGGCGCTGGCCGCCGGACAACTGGCTGGGGTAGCGGCTGCCGATGTCGGGCAGCTGGATCAGATCCAGCAATTTTGTGACGCGGCGGGTGATTTCGGCCTCGTTCGGGCGTTCGTTGCGCGGGCGGGCGCGCAGGCCGTAGGCAACGTTTTCAAAGACGGTCATGTGTTTGAACAGGGCGTAATTCTGGAACACGAACCCGGCGCGACGGTCTTGCACCGACAGACCTGTGGCATCCTGACCGTCATACAGCACCCGCCCGGTGGAGGGACATTCCAGCCCGCCAAGAATGCGCAGCAAGGTGGTTTTGCCGGAACCTGACGGGCCAAGCAGGGCGACCAGCGCGCCTGAAGGGATCGCCAGCTTGACCGGGTGCAGCGCAGCGGTGCGGCCGAATTCTTTGGAAATCTCGTCGATCTCGATGTGCATTCAGCGTCCTTTCAGTGGCGGTGGGTTGCGGCAAGCTGGTCGGCGTAGCGCCATTCCAAGGCCGTCTTGAGCGTCAGGGTGACAAGCGCCAGGAGCGCCAGAACAGCAGCAAGCGTGAAGGCGGCGACCGAGAGATATTCGTTGTAGAGCATCTCGATCGTGATCGGCATGGTGGCAGTTTGCCCGCGGATTTTGCCGGACACGACCGCGACCGCACCGAATTCACCCATCGCCCGGGCGTTGCACAAAAGCGTGCCATAGAGCAGCGCCCAGCGGATTTTGGGCAGTGTGACGGTCCGGAACACCCGCCAGCCGCCTGCGCCAAGGGTCAGCGCGGCCTCTTCCTCGGCGCGGCCCTGTTCGATCATGACCGGGATCAGTTCGCGGGCAACAAAGGGGAAGGTCACGAACAGGCTGGCGAGGATGATGCCGGGCAGCGCGAAGATGACCGGGTGGCCGGAGGCAACAAGCCAACCGCCAAGGGTGGAGTTAGCCCCAAACAGCAGCACCAGGCACAGGCCCGCGACGACGGGCGAGACCGAGAATGGCAGGTCGATCAGGGTGATCAGGAACGCCTTGCCCCTGAAGTCGAATTTGGTGATGGCCCAGGCAGCAGCCACGCCAAAACCGGCATTCAGCGGCAGCACCACGGCAGCGACGGTCAGGGTCAGACGGATGGCGGACGATGCTTCGGACTTTGTCAGGGATTTGAGCGCGGCCCCGGCGCCTTTGGCCAAGGCTTCGGTAAAGACCACCGCCAAAGGGGCGTAAAGCAGGATGCACAGCAGGGCGATGACGCCGATGGTCAGCGACCAGCGGGCCAAAGGGGCCTCATCGGTTGGGCTGCGGAAGGGTTTGACGCGGGAAATGTCAGACAAGACCAATCCTCCGGCGGCTGAAGATTTGCACGATGTTGATGACCAGAAGCATGGTGAAGGCGATGACCAGCATGGCGATGCCGATGGCGGCGGCAGCGTTGTAATCAAACTCTTCCAGCCGGATCACGATCAGTAGCGGGGCGATTTCGGTTTTCAAGGGCAGGTTGCCCGCGATGAAGATCACCGAGCCGTATTCGCCGACCGACCGTGCCAAAGCCAGCGCGAACCCGGTCAGTGCGGCGGGAGCGAGCATCGGCAGGATGACACGCCGCAGGGTCATCAGGCGATGTGCGCCCAGAGTTGCGGAGGCTTCTTCGACCTCTTGCTCGATCTCTTCGATCACCGGCTGAACGGTGCGAGTGACGAAGGGCAGGCCGACAAAGATCAGGGCTATCAGGATGCCCCATTGGGTATAGGCGATTTTCGTGCCCAGCGTTTGGGCCAGATGCCCGAACACACCGTTGGGGGCATAAAGCGTGGTCAGGGCGATGCCGGCCACGGCGGTGGGCAACGCGAAGGGCAGATCGACAGAGGCGTCGATCAGCTTTTTGCCGGGGAAGTCATAGCGCACAAGCACCCAGGCCAGAGCCACCCCGAAGACAAGGTTGATCAGCGCGGCCAGCAGCGACAGGCGGAACGACAAAAACAGCGCCGTCCAGACCCGCTGGCTGTTGACCACCTGCCAGATGTTTGCGACGCCAAATTCGGCACCCTTGAACAGCAGGGCACCGATCGGCAGGATGACGACCAGCGACAGCATCGTCAGGGTGATCCCCATGCTTAGGCCAAAGCCCGGCATGGGAGAGCGCTGAAGCAGCGGACGGGTCATTTGGCCACGTAGATCTGATCAAACACGCCGCCGTCGCCGAAGTGTTCCTTCTGCACTTTGGCCCAGCCGCCAAAGTGGGCGATGTCGACCAGTTCCAGTTTCGGAAAGCGCGCCACGTCTGCCGGGTCAGCCTTGGACGTATCCCAGCCGCGGTAGAAATTCTTGAAGATGATCGCCTGACCTTCAGGGGTATACAGGAAATCGAGATAGGCCTTGGCCAGCGCCTTTTGGTCATCATTGGTGATGTTGGCGTCGACGATCGCAACAGGGGGTTCGGCCAGAACCGAAATGCTGGGCACCACGATTTCGAAATTGTCGGCACCCAGTTCGCGTTGTGCCAGATAGGCCTCGTTTTCCCAAGCCAGCAGCACATCACCAATGCCGCGCTGGGCGAAAGTGGTGGTTGACCCGCGCGCCCCGGAATCCAGCACCGGCACGTGGGAATACAGCGCCTTTTCAAATTCGACCGGGTCTTTGCCGTTCTTTTCGGCCCATGCCCAGGCACCCAGATAGTTCCACCGCGCCCCGCCAGAGGTTTTCGGATTGGGCGTGATGACCTCTACCCCGCCCTTGATCAGATCGCCCCAATCTTTGATGGCCTTGGGGTTGCCCTTGCGGACGAGGAACACGATGGTCGAGGTATAGGGGGACGAATTGTGCGGCAGCAGCGATTGCCAGTCTTTCGGCAGTTTACCCGCCCCGGCGATCTTGTCGATGTCTGACGCCAGCGCCAGCGTCACCACCTGCGCCGCCAGCCCGTCAATCACCGCACGGGCCTGTGCGCCCGAGCCGCCGTGCGAAGTTTCGATGGTGGGGGCCTCATGGCCCTGCCCCACCCACCAGGCCGAGAAGCCTTCGTCGATGGCGGCATAAAGTTCGCGCGTCGGGTCATAGCTGACGTTCAAAATGCTTTCGGCTTGCACGGTTTGCGGCTGACCGAGGCCAAAGACCGCAAGGGCAAGCGCGGCGAGTGCGCCCCTGACAAAGCGGGCCACGGGCCAGCCGGTGAACAGTTGCGACCCGGTCGAGATGGTGACGCGGCCATCATTATGGTCGCGCACATGAGTGCCCTGCGCCGTGATCTGTCCGGCAATGGTGATGGTCTTGAACATCGTCTTCTCCTGCGATTCCTGACGCGGCCGTGGCGTTTGCCTTATCTCTATATCACGACAGACTTTGTAGAGATTATCAATAGAAAAATATCGCCTGATTTAATCGTGATTATAGAATGGGATTCTGCCTGGATCGCCACAGCGGCGAAAAATGGCTAAGGGCTGCGCCGGTGGTCGATTGGGCGGGTGGAACCCGGCGCAAGCCGCGCCGGACTTAGCCCTGCACCATCAGGCTGCGGAAGCGGGCCAGTTCGCTGGGGTCCATCGCCACCACATGCTGCGCCTGCGGATAGGCGCCGCTGGCGACATCGGCGATGAATTCACCAAAGGCCGCGATGCGTTCGGATTGCAACCGGTCATATTCGGCGGCGAAATTGCGGTAGACTTTGGAATGGCGCGGCATGTGGCCGCGGTTTTCGCCCAGAATATCCTCGGCGAACAGGTACTGCGCGTCGCAGCCGGGACCAGCACCCATCGACCACAGCAACAGCTTCAGTTTGGCGCTGATGGTGGTGGCGACCTCGACCGGGACAACTTCGATTTCGACGGCGAAAGCACCGGCGTCTTCGTAGGCCTTGCATTCATTGTACAGCGCCAGCGCGGTTTCCGCCGTCTTACCGACGGCCTTGAAGCCACCGGTCCAAGTGCTGCGCGACGGCACAAGACCGACATGGCCGACCACAGGGATATGTTCATCGGCCAGGAATTGCACAGTGCCCAGCCCGCCCGAACAATACAGCGCATCGGCCCCGGCTGCCAACATTTGCCCGGCAAAGCGCAGGTAATCCTCGCGCGTGCCGGCAGAGCGATGGTCAACGCCGGTCATCGAAAACAGGGTAGGTGCGACGTCGCGGTAGCGCGGATGGGTCACAAGGTCGGCGGGAACCGAGACGATGTCGATGCCAGCCTGTTCGGCGGCAGCGGCCTCGTCCAGCGTAAAGACGCGCAGCATGGTCAGCTGACCTTTGCCTTTCAGCGCACGCAGGTCGGCGACGGTCGGTTTCTTGCGGGCCATTTTTTTGTCCTTCACAGCTGGCGGGACGGGACGGAATTGTCGGTATGGAATTCCTCGCGGTAGGGCCGTGCCGTTGGTGGCAGGGTGCGGCGCAGGTAGTAATCCGGTTCGTGGCGCTGACGGTTGACGGCTGTGACCATCTCGACCAACGCGTTGAAGATGGAGGGATTGGGGGTCGGCAAATCGTCCTTGATCAGCGCATGCAGGCGCGGCAGGGCGTGATAGGGCACCATCGGGAACATGTGATGTTCGACATGATAGTTCATGTTCCAGTACAGGAAACGGCTGACGGGGTTCATATAGACGGTGCGTGAATTCAGGCGATGGTCGGTCACATTTTCGGCAAGACCACCGTGTTGCAGCAGGCCACACATCAGCATGTGCCAGCAGCCGTAGATGCGCGGCAAGCCGATGACCATCAGGGGCAGCCATGACCGCAGGACCAAGGCGAGGATGATCGTCGCCGCGTAGATGGCCATATGAACGCGGGCGGCGAAGATCGCCTTGGGCCATTCGCTGGCGGGGATGTAGTCCTTTTCAGAGGCAGAAAGAGTGCCTGCCGCATTGCGGGCGAGGATTTTCAGCGAGTCCCACACATCAACAACGCCAATGAACGACAGCGCCTTGCGCAGCATCAGAGGTGGCCGCATGAACGCAATCTCGGCATCGCGGCCCACGATGATCGTGTCGGTGTGGTGGCGGGCATGGCTCCAGCGCCAGCTGACCGGATTGCGCATGACCTGAAAGCTGGCGATCTCGTAAACCGCATTGTTCATCCACAGTGTCTTGAACGCAGTGCCGTGGCCGCATTCGTGCCAGCGGCTGTCGCAGGCGGACCCGTACAGCACGCCGTAGACAAAGAAGAACGGCACGCAGGCCCAGCTGCCCCAGAACGCGATGCCGCCCAAAGCCATCAGCACCAGCAGGCCCAGCCAGATCACCGTATCGCGGATGGCGGGGCCGTCGGTGCGCTGCATCAATTCCTTCATCACCTTGCGCGGCACGTCGGAATGATACCATTCGGCGCCCGCCAGCCCGGTTTCCAAGGCGCGGCGGGTGCTTTCGCCGGTCAGGGAATAGTCGCGTTTCGCAGTCGGGGGGACGGTCATGTCCATGATAGTGCCTCGTCAGGTCTGTTCGGAATTGCGGTCGGCCAAGGACGGGAAATGGTCGGAGAGTGGGGGGTAGGGATCGGCGGGCTGGGGGCCAGCCGCACGGATGCGGGCTTCGCAGGCGGCGATTTCTGACGCGCCGTCGAGGACGGTAAAACGGGCGTCGTAATGGCGGGTGTCGTCATGGTTCAGCCAGATCATCTCGCCCCGGTCGCGCGCGGCCTGATTGCCGAGGACGTGGTGGGTCGAGGGTTCGAGGCCCATGACATAATTGCCGGACTGAAAGTTCTGCCACTGATAGGCGCAGGGCATCTGATCCTTGCGGGTCGTCACGCACAGGCCAAGGCCAAGGCGGTCGTTGATCAGCGCCATCGGCACCTCACCCCGGGCATCGGTGGCCATTTCGTGCTGCCAGACCTGTTCGACAAATCCGTTCGTCGGCGGCGGCACGTCGCTGTAGCCGACATTCTGGGCGCGGTAGGTGGCGGCATGGGCGGCCCAAGGGCTGTCCTTGATAGGGGCGAGATAGCGGGAACCAGCGTCCAGCAACGGGTAGCCGAGGTTGACGTGGTAGAAAAACATGTGCGGCGTCTTCAGGAAGCCGTGGTTGACCACGCGGTCGGACAGGCGAATTTCGCGGCCCCCCACATCGCATTCGATCCGCCGCAACAGGTGCAGATCCTCGCCAAACACGGTGCTTTGCTGCACCACGCCCTCCGCCCACAGGATGCAGCGGTCGCCGTCCCATGTCTCGCCGTAACCGGTCAGCCGGGCCGGGATGGTGCTGATGCGGCCATGCTGGGTCTGGCGCACCAGCTTGCGGCCCGGATAGTTGTAGTGGCTGGCGTCCACATCGGCGGGACCAAGGATATGGTCCAGCCCGCAGGTGACAAGGAAGCCCGAAAAGCTGCGGACCCAGGCAAGGCCAAACTCGCCCTCGCTGTTGTGCAGGCCGGGGTGGCGGAAACCGGATGGCGAATGCCAGCCGATCGCCTGCCCCTTGTAGTCCAGATCGGCGATGTCCAAAGCCCGGTCCACCAGCACGGTAAACCGCAAGCCGCTGCCGGCCCGAAACTCCAGCATCCGCACACCACGTTCCACCCCGTCGCCCAAAGTCATCAGGCGAACTCCGGCGAATTGGCCGAGTGACCCGGTCCGTTCGGCGAGGTCGCGTTTCGTATGGGAGGAACCGTATAACTCGACCATGTCTGCCTCTGCTGCCGAAGATGCGGCGCCGGAACCCCCGGCGCCACACCTTATCAAAGCCCGTTCGCCACGAACTTGCCATCCAGAAACTTTTTGGACCGGGGCACATCCGCCTCGTCCAGATGTTCGATGATCACCGGGATGTTCGGATGCTTTTCGGCGAGGCGTTGCAGATACAGGTCATAATTCAGCACCCCCATCCCCGGCGCATCCAGCGCAATCGCGCCAACGCCCCGGAACGTATGGCTGGCCAAGGCATCATCATCGCCGATGTCGGCGTGCTTTTCCGACGTGTCCTTGGCGCGGGCCACATCTTTGGCATGGGCAATTTTCACTTTGTCGGCCAAAGTGTCGAACACCTGATTCAGGATCAGGTCCATCTTGTCGATGTTGTGATCCTCGAAATAATTGGTCGGGTCCATCAGCAGGCCCAAACCGGGATGATCGACCTGCGCGAACATCTTCACGGTTTCCTCAACCGAACCGACCACATTGTTCACATAGGTTTCCAACAGGAATGTCGCCCCATGGTCGTAAGCTTCCTGAGACAGTTCAGCGATGACCTTGCGGCACATCTCGAACCCCTCCTCCGACTTGTTCTTCGGGTCCGACATCCATTCGGACTCAGTATTGTAGGTGCCGGTTTCCGAGATGACATAGGGGGTGCCGAAGGCGCGGGCGTTGCGGATCAGTTCTTTCAGGCGGTCGACATTGGCTTTGCGGTGGGCCAGGTCGGGATGGATGATGTTGGTATAGCCTGACAGGCAGCAGATCGGCAGGTCATGGGCGCGGAACGTGTCGCGCACCCGTCTGGCCTTGCCGGCGGTGATCTGGCCCGCCGACAGGTCGATGTCCTTGAAATGCAGGTCCAACTGCACGGTGTTGAAGCCGTGGCTGCGGATGCGCTTGGCAGTTTCCTCCAGCCCATAGGGAAAATAGCCTGTGAAAATCCCGGATTGCATCATGGTGGTATCCTCTCTCAGTGCGTTGAAATTTCGGACAGTTTGACGGTGCGGCCTTCAGCGATGGATTTATACCCCGCCTCGATCAGCGCCACGGTTTTCACATTGTCGGCGACGGTCAGCGCCGGGGGCGTGCCGGTGGCAACAGCATGTTGCAACTGCTCCATGACCCCGATGAACGCATGCGGGAACCACATCGTGTCCCACGTCGGCGTGACCCATTTTCCGCCGGTGGTTTTCTGCGACGCATAGGTCAGGGTCGATGCCGCCCCGGTGGGCCAGCCGATGGTGCCCTTGGCAACACCGTGGGTGCCATCGACACGGAAGCTGATGTGCTGGTCATTGTCATAGCCTTCGGCGCGGGGGCCGGACCAGACGTCTTCCAGCGACAGGGCAAGCACACCAGACGGAAAGCGCAGGGTCGACACGGTGATACCATCGGTATGGTCGAACGTGGTGCGCGGGTCTTTGCGGGTTTGGGTGGTGATCTCGGTGGGATCGCCGAACAGGAAGCGCAGCACGTCAAGGTGGTGGACCGACATGTTGGCAAGTGTCAGGCGGTCATAGCCCGCCAGAAAGCCCTGCCAGTGCGGGATGGCGTGCATGTCGATCTGGGCAAAGACCACCTCGCCCAGATCGCCCGCATCCAGCAACTGCTTCAACACCCGCATCGACTGGTCATAGCGCATGTTCTGGTTGACGCTGAGCAGTTTGCCCGCCGCTTTGGCCTCATCCCGCAGGGCGACAGCTTCGGACAGGCTGAGCGCAAGTGGCTTTTGTGCCAGAATCGCCTTGATGTGCGGTTGCTTCAGCGCTGCCCGGATTAGGGCCGGTTGCAGGTCTGGCGGATAGGCGATGTCGAGAATTTCGATGCTGGGATCGGCAATCAGGGCATCGGGTGTGGCATGGACCTTGGGGATTTTCCAACGGTCCGCAACAGCCTGCGCCCTGGATTCAGTCCGCGACGCAATGGCGACCACCGGAAAGTCCGCCTGCGCATAGGCGGCCAGATGGCATTCCGCCATGATCATGCCCGCACCGATGCAACCGATGCGAAGAGAGCGGGTTCTGATTTCGGGGTCGGGTGCGAATGTCGTCATGGTTCCCTCGGGTTCAAGCGGCAATTGCCGCGCCGGTTCGGTCGAAAAGATGCAGGCGGGCGGGGTCGACCGACAGGCCGACCTGTTCGCCCAACGTATAATCCGGCTGACCGCGCAGCGCCGATTTCAGCGCGCTGCCGCCAGCCTGCACGGTCAGAATAGTGGTTGCGCCCATCGGTTCAATGGCGGTGACTTGGGCCGCCCCGCCCCGGCTGACCCGCAGGTCTTCGGGGCGGATGCCGAGGGTCTGGGTCGCGGCGGGCAGGTCGCGGCCCGTGTGAAGTACAGCGCCCTGCGCGGGCAGAAGGTTGATGGCGGGGGCACCCAGCATTCCCGCGACATATGTGCTGGCGGGGTGATCATACAGATCATGTGGGGCACCGATCTGGGCTATTTTGCCATGGTCAAGAATGGCCATCTGGTCACTGACCGACATCGCCTCTTCCTGATCATGGGTGACATAAACCAGCGTGTGACCCAGTTCGCGCTGGATGCGTTTGAGTTCGACCCTCGTTTCCTCGCGCAGACGGGCATCCAGCGCCGAAATCGGATCGTCCATCAGATAGGCGACCGGATCGCGCACCAAAGCGCGGGCGATGGCGACGCGCTGCCGTTCGCCACCTGACAGCTGGCTGGGCGGCTTGTGCAGGATGTGGGTCATGTGCAGCTTTTCGGTGACGGCGTCGACCCGGGCACGGATGATATCTTCGGCAATGCCACGCTCGACCGGCGGGAAGCGGACGTTCTGCAGGGCCGTCATATGCGGGAACAGCGCGAGGTTCTGGAACACCATCGCCACGTTGCGTTTGGCGGGCGAGATGCCAACTACGGGGCGATTGTCGATGTAGACCGCGCCGGAGTCGGGGGTTTCGAGGCCGAGGATGATTTTCAGGATCGTGGATTTGCCGCTGAGCGGCGGCCCGAACAGGCAGAAAAAGGCGTTGTCGCGGACCTCGAAGCTGACATCATCCAAGGCGAGCGTGTCGCCAAACCGCTTGCTCACGCCTTGAAACCGGATGCTGGCCATCAGGTCGACCCTCCGATGGCGTTGCCGGTGGCAGGGTCGAACAGGCGGATGGCTTGGGGGTCTACACTGAAGCGCAAGGTTTCACCGGGCTTCGGCGGCGTGGTGTCGTTGTCCAGCACGGCCTTGGCCTGCGCGGCCCCCGCCCCTAGGTGAAGGATGCTGCGGGCACCGATGCGTTCGACAAAGCTGACAGGCAGGGTCAAGGCACCATGGCTGTCGGGGGTGACCTGTTCCGGGCGGAAGCCGAACAGCACCGGGCCGGGCCGCGCGGCCACCGCAGGCACCGCCGCCCGGCCCATCGACCCCAGATCAACCACCATGCCACGGTCGGACTGGGCCAGCGTGCCCGGCAGGATGTTCATGCCCGGCGCGCCAATGAAACGGGCGACGAATGTGTTCTGCGGGTTGTTGTAGATGTCGAGCGGCGTGCCGGTCTGCAACAGCTTGCCCTGATCCATCACGGCGATGCGGTCGGCCATCGTCATCGCCTCCAACTGGTCATGCGTGACGTAAACCATCGTCTGACGGAACTGCCGCTGCAACGCCTTCAACTCACCCCGCATCACGGCGCGGAAGGCCGCATCGACATTGGAGAGGGGCTCATCCAAGAGGAAAATCGCAGGCTCCACCACGGCGGACCGGCCAATGGCGATGCGTTGCAGGATGTTGACGGACAGACCCGCCGAGGGGCGATCCAGCAACGGCGTCAGTTGCAACAATTCCGCAATCGCCGCCGTGCGCCGTTCCCGCTCCGCCCGCGCCACGCCTTGCGCCCGCAGGCCATAGGCCAAATTCTCGCGCACCGACATATGGGTGAAAATGGCGTAGTTCTGAAACACGAACCCCACGCCACGCCGCGCCATCGGCAGGTTCACCACGTTGCGGCCGTCGAACAGGATTTCCCCCTCTGACGGCTGTAGCATCCCGGCTATCATGTTCATCGTGGTCGATTTGCCGCAGCCAGAGGGCCCCAGCAGCGCCACGAACTCGCCATCGGCAATCGTCAGGTTCATCGCCGACAGCGCGGTAAACGGCCCGAAACTCTTGCCCAGATTGTTCAGCGCAATCTCGGTCATTTCGCCACCTTCATCCGGCGCAGCGCGAACACCGACACCACCGACATGACGATCAGGATCGACAGGGCAATCGCCGCGACATAGCCCCAGATCAGGTCGTTCTGGGTGACTTTGTAGATATAGACACTGATGGTTTCCGTAGCCACACCCGGCCCGCCGCCGGTCATGATGTACAAAGTGTCGAAGATCTTGAAGATCTCGATGATGCGGATGGCCAGCGCTATGATTATGATGGTCTTCATCCGCGGCAGCACGATGGTAAAGAAGCGTCTGGGCCAGGACGCGCCCAGCAAGACCGCCGCCATCTGCTGATCCTGCGGCACCGACACCATGCCAGCAGGATCAGGAACATCAGCGGCGACCATTGCCAGATATCGGCGACCATGACCGCAAACAGCGCAAGGTTCGGGTCGGAAAGCCAGGCGATCTGCACCGGCGAGGTGGTGAAGAAGGACAGGATGTCATTCACCGGACCGCCGGACTGAAACAGCAGGAAGAACATGTAACCGGCGACGGCGGGCACCACCATCATGGGGATCAGCAAGGTGGAATAGAACCAGCGCTTGCCGGGAAACTCATCGACGAACAGCACCGCCAACCCCAGCCCGATCAGAAACTGCACCGGCACGCAGACCACCATCACCACCAGCGTCCGCCACATCGCGGCCCAGAACCGGTGATCGCTGGCCAGATCGGTGTAGTTGATCAGCCCGATCCACAACTCATAGGCGCGGTACCACGGGATCCCCTCCAGCGGCGTCCAGTCGGTCAGCGAGATATAGATCTGCATCAGGATCGGGAACAGCGAGATGAATAGCACCAGCAGTTGCGCGGGCAGGGTCAGCCGGAAGCCCAGCTTTTGTTCCTCGGTCTTGGCGGAAACGTCACTCATTCCTTCAGCGCCCCAAAGGTCAGCCCGCGCACCAGATGTTTCTGGATTGCGATGCCGAGGATGACGGGCGGAATGGCGGCGATCAGGCCCAACGCCGCCTTGGCGCCATACAATTGTCCGGTCATCGAGGAGGACAACGATGCCATATAGACCGGGATCGTGACCCAGCTGCGCGTGGTCAGCAGAAGGGCGATCAGGTAATCCGACCAGTTCAGGATGAACACGAACAGCGCGGACGATGCCAGCGCGGGGCGCATCATCGGCAGGGTGATCTTCAGGAATACCCGCAGGCGGGTGCAGCCTTCGACCAGTGCGGCATCTTCAATCTCACGCGGCATGTCATCGAAGAAGGTCTTCATCAGCCAGAAGGCAAAGGGCAAAGTGACGATGCCGTAATTCACCGAAAGGCCGACCCAATTGTCGATCAGACCCAGAAACGACCACATGATCATCACCGGGATCATCACCGCCATCGGCGGAAACAGGCGCAACTGGATCAAGGCGAGGGGCAGGTTGCCACCCTTGCCGAACCGAGACAGGCCATAGGCGGCGGCGGTGCCGGCACTCATCGCAATCAGGGTGCCAAAGATGGCGGACAACAGCGAGGACAGGATCGGGCGGACGGCGGTGCGGTCCAAGGACACGATCAGATCGGATGACGACTGGCCAAAGATGAAGCGAAAGTTATCCAGGGTCGGCTTTTGTGGCCACCATGTCAGGTCGGGGCCGGTGGCCGACCATTCCGCGATGGGTTTGAACGCCATCGACAGCATCCACAGTGTCGGCACCAACGAGATCGCGACGATCAGCAGGATCATCGCATACCTGAACATTTCAAATGGTAGTGAGCGGCGCATGCCACCTCCGGCAGGGTCAAAAAGGCACCGGGGGGCAGGCACCGCCCACCCCCCGGCAGTTCGGGAAGTCGTCAGACCGGGTCGATAACCGAGGGCCAGGCCGCTTTGTTGGCCTTGATCGCCTCGACCAGTTTGTCTTCGCCAATCCGCCGCGCGATTTTCTTCCACTCGGATTCGGTGTCGGCCATGGCCTGTTCGGCGGTCTTGGTCTTGGTCAGCGCCGCCACCAGGTTTTCGTCCAGCGCGTTGTGGAACGCCGTCGCACCGGGGTAGTTGATTGTCGGCACCGTGCGTTTGACCGTCTCGCGCACCACATCCATGTGGTAATCGTGATAGGTCTGCCGCACCAGTGGATCGGCGAAGTTCGACAGTTGGAACGGGTCGAAATAGCCACCCGGATTGGCCGTCATCCAGGAATAGATCCGGCTTGACCCCAGCCATTGCAGCAGCAGATAGGCGGCTTCGGGATGGGCCGATTGCGTCGAAACGCTGGCCGACAGGTTCAGCCACAGCACCGACCGGCTGATCAGCCCGCCGTCAATCTCCCGCCCCGGCGGCAGGTGCGACCCGATCTTGCCGGTGACTTTCGACCCTTCGTTGCCCGCATTGTCGAGGAATTTCGGCAGGTTGGAAAAGGCGCAGGTCATGGCGGCCCCTGCGCCTGCAAAGTTGCCATATTGCTCTGGCCAGCTCCACGAAATCGCATCCGGTGAATGATGGGCCAGCGAGGCGATATATTCGTTGGTCGCCGCAACGCCATTGTCGGAATTGATCAGCGAGGTGCCATCGTCATTGAACAGGAACTGGTTCGGCGAGGCCATCGAGACATAGCGCTGATACCAGTTGGTATAGCCCCAGCCCTGATTGCGCAGATCGGTGGACCCGAACAGGCCCTGATCCGGGCGGTGGAAGAAGCCGGCAATCTCGTCATGCTGTTTCCAGGTTTTCGGCGGGGCCAAGGCATAGCCGAACTTGTCAGCGAACGCCTTTTGCTCGTTCGGATCGCCGAACAGGTCGGTGCGGTGGTTCCAGGTCTGGAAGTCGCCGTCCAGCGACACGCCATAGGTTGACCCGCGATAGTTGTTCATCAGGTTGACGCCATTGGCACCCCCGACATAGCCGCGCTCCGCATCGTCCCATTCGGGTTTATGGGCGGCGACATATTCGTCAAGGTTCACGATGCCGCCGGTTTCCGCCAGATCGCCCAGACGGTTCCACTCGACGGCATAAATGTCGAACGCGCCGCCCTTGGTCGAGATATCCTGCATGACCTTGGTGAATTCCTGACCGTTCGGCACCCCAACGATGTCCAGGATAATGCCCGTCTCGGCCTCCCACAGATCCTTGATCGACGGGGCACCTGCCGGGAAGGGCTGGGTGATCTGGCCGATGGACCCGTCCGACAGGCCCAGCACGATCCGCTCCAGTGCCTTTCCAGCGGCCTTCAAAGCCTTGGCCGCCTCAATCGCGCGGCCCTCTGGCGTGTCGGGGCCATACTGATACCGCTCCGCCCCGTCAAAACCAACCGGGCCGCCGATCATGCCATCGGCAAGACCCGTCGCCGCGCGGGCACGACCGGGCCGCAGATACAATGGCAGGCCAAGGCCAACCACCCCGGCGCTGGTCGCGGAAGACAGAAACGCCCTGCGCGAGACCGCGTTTTTCTTATCCATCGTTTTCTCCCCCCAGATGGCGTTTCTGCTACCATTGCCGGCCAGATTTGATGTAAAATGACAGGATAACAATCTTCATTAACCAGCATATTCCGTCATTTTCCGCCAAAGCGCCCACAAATTCGCCATCTCCCGCTTGCCAGAGGATGACAAGTTGGCAAGGATGGCGGGGTGGGCGCACACCCACAGGACCGGGGGGAGCCTTGAAGACAACCGTAAGCCAGATCGCGCAAGAGGTTGGCCTGTCGCCCACAACGGTGGACCGGGTGCTGAACGGGCGCGAGGGCGTCAAACCGCGCACCCATGACATCGTCATGCAGGCCGCCCGCAGGCTTGGCTACTTCGGCCCGGTCAGCTTGCAGGAACATGCCGACCTGCGAATGGATTTCATCCTGCCCGGCGGAAGCAACACTTTCATGGCCAACCTGCGCAAATATCTGCTGGAAGAAGCGCAGGCCTATGGCGGCGTGCAGCCCAATCTGCATGTGATCGACGGCTTCGACCCCGACCGCCTTGCCGCCCGCCTGCGCGAATTACACGGCAAGACCGATGCGGTGGGCGTGGTGGCGCTGGATCACCCCACGGTGCGCGAGGCGATCAATCAGCTGGCGGCAACCGGCGTGCGGATCGCGACCTTGGTGTCCGACATCCGCTCTGTCACCAAGGTCGGCTACATCGGCATCGACAACCGCGCGGCGGGGCGGCTGGCGGGCCTGTTGATGGGCCGCTTCCTGCACCCCGACAACCAGCATTACATCGTGGTCTTCATCGGCTCGCCGTCGTATCGCGGCCATGAGGAGCGCGAAATGGGCTTTCGCGCCGTGATCGGCCAGGATTTCCGCAACCTGCGGATTTCGGCGCTGGTGCAGGTGAACGAGGACCGCGACCGCGCCTATGAGGAGACGCGGGCGATATTGGCGGCGGGGCGGCCGTCGGCGTTCTACAACATCGGGTCGGGGACACAGGGGATTGCGCAAGCGCTGAAGGAAGCCGGGATGGAGCGGCAGGTGGTGGTGATCTGTCACGAACTGACCGACGCATCCAAGGCGCTGCTCTTGGACCGCACGCTGGACGCGGTGATCGACCAGAACCCGAGGGTCGAGGCGCGGGAGATCGTGAAGCTGCTGGCGGCCGCAGTGCGTGGGACCAAGGAGCCGGAATATCCGCCACGCTTGCAGGTGATGTTCAGCGAGAATATCCCGCAGGCGTGAGCGCTGACAGGCCGGGGATTTCACATCCCCCGGACCCCCTGTGGGATATTTGGGGACAGATGAATGGGTTTAGCGCAGCGCGTGCGGTTCAGTTTGCGACCAGACTTCAGGGGGGACGGGCTGGCGCAGCGCCGCAAGATTTCGGTGCAGGCTTTCCGGGTCGGCGGCCCCCAGCAGGACCGAGGCTGTCTCGGGCACTTGCAGCGGAAATTGCAGGGCGGCGGCGATCACGCTGGTGCCAGCCGCACGGGCGATCCCCTCCATCGCGGCAACTCTGGCGAGGATTTCGGTGCTGGCGGGCTGGTAGTCGAACATGGCCCCATGCACTGGCCCGGTGGCAAGGATGCCGGAGTTGAAGACGCCACCGATCACCAATGCGGTGCCGTCGCGCCTTGCCTGCGGCAACAGCACCTCGGCGCGGCGGTCCAGCAGGGTATAGCGCCCCGCCATCAGGATCACATCAACCGGCCCCCGCGCCATCAGTTCCTGACACACTGCAACCTCGTTGACGCCAAGACCCCAGCCCTTGATGGTGCCTTCGGATTTCAAACGCTCCAGTGCCGCAATGCCGGTGACGGTAAGGTCGACCATGTGGCGGGGCGCGTCCGCTCCGTGGGCATAAGGGCCGATGTCGTGGACATACAGAATGTCGATACGGTCAAGACCCAACCGCTTCAGACTACCTTCCACCGACCGCAGGATGCCGTTACCGGTGTAGTCGAACGTGACCTCATGCGGGATGGCACCAACAAAACCGTAATCGGGCGCACTCTCAGGCGCGACAGGATGCAGCAGCCGCCCGACCTTGGTGGAAATCACCACGTCGTCACGCGGCTTGCCGCGCAGAAACTGCCCCAGCCGCTGTTCCGACAATCCGGTTCCGTAGAAGGGCGCGGTGTCGAAATAGCGGATGCCTGCGGCCCAGGCCGCGTCAAGCGTGGCCTGGGCCTGATCTTCCGGGCAGGCGCGGTAGAGGCCCGCGATGGCGGCGCAGCCGAAGCCGATTTCAGTCAGGTTCAGCTTGGCACGGGGCACCGGGCGGGTGGCGATCATGGCAGCAGGTAGACCTGCGGCAGCATGCTCCACCAGTCGCCGGGCGCGGCACTGGGCAACGGTTGCTGGCAGGGGTCGGTCAGCGCGAGCCAGCGTTTGGTCACAGGCAACGCCCCCAAAGCCGCCATATCCGCCGCATAATCGCTACCGGAATACTCACAATAGCCGAACAGCAGGTTTTCCGGCTCGCGCAGGAAGATCGAATAGTTCCCGATGTTTGCGCCCCTAAGCGCCGCGTCCATCTCGGGCCACGGCGTGGCGTGCAGGGCTTTGTAGTCTGCCACCTGGTCGGCTTTCAGGCCGATCACCATGCCCATCCGCTGCATCTAGCGCAGCCTTTGGCCGGTGGCGTCGAAGAGGCGGGCGCGGGCGATGTCGAAATGCAGGGTGATCTGCTGCCCCGGTGCCGCGCGGGTTTCGCGCTGTTCGGCGACGAGGGTTGCGCCAGAGGCGAGACGACCGTGGATATAGGCGGTGGCCCCGAGATGTTAGACGACCTCGACGGTCGCGGGTAATGCGACGCAGCCGGTCTGATCCAGATGTTCAGGGCGGAGGCCAAGTGACAGATCATCGCTGGGGCGCAGGGGGGTGGTCAGGTTCGGCAGGGCCGCGGTGACGTGGCCGATCTGCAAGCCCCCCTGCCCCACCAGCGCTTTCAGAAAGTTCATGCGGGGCGAGCCGATGAAACCCGCCACGAAGATGTTGTCAGGGTCGTCATACAACTGCATCGGCGGGCCGACCTGTTCGATGCGGCCTGCCCGCAGCACCACGATTTTCTGCGCCAGCGTCATCGCCTCGGTCTGGTCATGGGTCACATAGATGATCGTGTTGCCAAGGGTCTGGTGTAGTTTGGCGATTTCCACCCGGGTCTGGACGCGGAGTTCAGCGTCGAGGTTCGACAGGGGTTCGTCGAACAGGAACACGTCAGGGTCACGCACGATGGCGCGACCGATGGCGACGCGCTGGCGCTGGCCACCGGACAGGGCGGCGGGTTTGCGCTCCAGCAGTTGATCCAGTTGCAGGATGCCCGCCGCCTTCGCAACCTTGGCGTCGATTTCAGCCTTGGGCTTGTGCGCCATCCGCAGGCCGAAACTCATATTCTCCGCCACGGTCATGTGGGGATACAAGGCGTAAGACTGGAACACAGAGGTGGTTCGGGAAAACTGAACAGTTGGGATAAGTGGATTTTCCGCGCAACAACGGCATGATTGCCGCATGCGAGGAGATGACCATGACGAGACGACCGCGCCGGAACCACAGCCCGGCTTTCAAGGTGTGAGGAGGATCAGAAAACGATC
>JANYFE010000032.1 GCA_025362795.1 Rhodobacterales bacterium
GCCTAGGCTGCTGGCCGCGTGACAATGAAGAAGCGCCTCAGGCACCTACGCCCTCCGCGTCAAAGCACCCGTCGATGAACGCCCCCGCCGCACAGAAGGGAAACTATTCCAGCCCGGCAACTAATTCAGCGGCCTGCTAAAGCACGTTCCGCTAGACTCAGCCGCTCCAAGAGAACTAGTACGTCAATCTGCGGGTCCGGCGGGAGTGGGGGCGGCACGAATGCACGCACGATCTCACCCCCTACCGGGGTTTCGATAAAGTGGCCGGCTCTGAGGTTGGAAGTTGATTCGGACATGCTCCAGTGTGTTGGAGTCACGTTATTTAAGCAACTGGCAATCGGCTTAAATAGTGTTGAAGCTAAGGTAAGCGCTCTTAAACAACGGGCGACACCACGATGCGCGGGCACATTTCTCGCATTTTATTACATAATCTATATTATCGGAGTTTATCTAAATCTTTGTCAATCAACAATAAAACGAAGATACTGCCCTGTCGCTCGCTGTAAGATGGCACCTCAAGGCTGACTTAGCCAATTCTCGATCAGAAGGCCTCGTATCCGGCTGAACTCGCGGGTGTTGGCGGTGACCAAGGTAGCGCCCAGCGAATACGCGTGTGCTGCGATCAGAAGATCGTTCGGCCCGATGGGCTTGCCCGCCGCTTCGAGTTCGGCACGTATCCCGCCATACTCGGCATCGGCGGGGACATCGAATGCCAACACCTGGATGCTTCCCAGAATGGCTTCGATGCTGGCGAGCAGCTTGGGAGACCCTTTCCGGGCGCAGCCATAGCGAAGTTCGGCGGCTGTGATGATGCTGACGCAGATGGCTTCCGACCCGACCGTGGCTATGTGGCGCATGACGGGCCCTTGCGGGTTGCGGACCAGATCAGACACGATGTTCGTGTCCAGCATGTAGAGTTGGCTCACAGGTCGACCCCGCGCAGGGGCAAGAGGCTGTCGTCGATGTCGGGAAACTGATCCTCAGGTTCAAGTGGCTCAAGATCGGCCAACACGGCCAGAAGGCTCCTGCGGCGAACCGGTTCGATGATGAGCCGATCTCCGTCGCGGTGGATCATCACCCGATCCCCCGGCAGTTCGAAGTCGGCAGGAATGCGAACAGCTTGGCTCTTGTTGTTCCGAAAGAGCTTGGCTTCTCGTCCGGGCAGATGGTCATGTGTGTGGGATTGGGGCACGGCGGCTTCCCTTGCATATACAGAAACATATACAAGTTGGCTTTGCAGATTTCAAGGGGCACCGGCGTCTAGCCCAAGGGGAACAAAATCGCCTCGACGTCCATGGCGCCGTTCAGGATGTGCAGGACGGTGACCCTGTCCGCGCCGATCCGGTAGAAGATCAGATAGCGGCCGTGTACGCGGCGACGGATGCCGTGCTGTTCA
The DNA here is from genome assembly GCA_025362795.1 of Rhodobacterales bacterium. Classification (GTDB taxonomy): domain Bacteria; phylum Pseudomonadota; class Alphaproteobacteria; order Rhodobacterales; family Rhodobacteraceae; genus Stagnihabitans. The sequence continues at coordinate 1,397 of JANYFE010000032.1, forward strand.
TAGCGCGGGACCATGGGCCAGGCCTCGGGCATATCCGCCAAATCAAGGCAGGACCGGGCAAGTTCCCGCACAAAACTCAGGGCGCGCGCCGGGTTGTCGCGCGCGATATAGTCGCCGATGCTTTCCAGGTCCGCTTCGGCTGCGGCCGTGAGTTCAACAATCATTTCGCCGATCGACCGGTAGCCTGATACTTGGCCTCAAGCCGCGCAAAGACGTCCACCGCCAGACTGACGCGTCCGGCTTCTGCATCGGCAAGGCCGCGTGCGATGGACTGGTCCAGCACGGACAAACGGGCCTCGCGTTCCTGGATCAGGCGGATTCCCTCGCGCAGCACTTCGCTTTTCGAGTTATAGCGACCCGCCTCCACCAGCGAGGTGACGAACGTTTCGAGTTGCGGGCCAAGGTCAGCGCTGATCATCACAGTCTCCATCAGGACTGCAATGAATATGGCGGATTTGATAACTATTATCAAGCAGGCGCCGTTGGTTTCTAAACTCAGGCGGCGATCCCATACCCACGCCGTTCCTTTCCTCGGACCAGAAGTGAAGCCGCCGCTTCCGCTGAACAGATCGACGGATGGGAGGCCATCCGGTACTGCCCCCTGCTCCCAATCCGACCCCAGCGGCGTTCAACTGTGACCTGCCCAAAGAGATCGGGCAGCACCTCGACCCGGTAGAACCGGGCCATGTTCTGGTCGGGATCGATGCGATGGAGCAGTTGGCAGGACATCAGAACCTCCGGACGGAAGGATGAACGTGCAGCCTCGCCCTGTCCAATCAGAAATCTGAATCGATGCGGGGCCACCGATTCAGGATGCTGATACCTCGCCTTCCCCTCTGCCGACAGCCTCGATCCACATCACCCCGAGGATGGTTTTTGGATCGACGTGCCAGACCATCGTCAGGCTTCCGCCTTCATCGCGGTAGCGTTCTCCCACCAGCGAGGGGCTATCTGCATCCTTGACCCAGACCCGCGCATCTAGGCTGATCGTATTTTCATCGGACATGACCGGGCCTCCAGCGGAAAATCTCATGCCACGCGGTGGACAGCACTGTCACCAAAACATATCTATCGCTACCGATAGTGGTGATATGATGTCGCCGCGCCAAGTTCAGAAGGATTCCCTGTCGATGCATGTCCTGTCTCCCGCTCTCTGCGCGTTGGCGTTGATTTTTGTTACTGGTCCGGCCCTGGCACTCGACAGTTGGACGGCGACCACGGTGCGCGGTCTTCCCACCTTCAGCCTCACCCAAGGCGAAGGGTCCGTCCGCATCGTCTGTGACCCGGATCGCGTTTTTGGTCCGACGCCGAATGGCGCGGTGATCGTGACCTTGCCCAAGGACAAGGCGCCTGCGACCGTGGTATTTCTCGCCAAGACCGGCGAGCAGGCCCGTCTGGCCATTGCGAACGGCAGTGCCGCGCAGGCCAAGGCCGATGCCGCGGAATGGGCCAAGATGGTGGAGATCCTGCGCAAGGGCGGGGCCTTCGCGGTGGTCTCTGCCCAGGACAGCCTGAGCTTCGAGACGGCACCGCTGCCGGAACTCGCCTGCGAGTGATCCTTGGCGCATCCTCATGTCGCTTTTGCATGTGCGATATTCACCCGGCCCGGCGCGCCATGACCAGGCGCGCCACTACCGTTGTGAAATAGGCGCCGACGACCGTGGCCCGGGGTAACACGCACCATGGATCCCCCAAAGCGCGGTGCATGGCTTCCAGCGCAGTCGGCCTAACATAGACCGTCATCGGATCGCCCACGACCCTGGTACCCTCGGTCCGCTTCGCAAAGGCTCGGGCGTCTGCAGCCAAAAGTGCTACATCGTCTTCACCCGCCAACTCACGCAGGCGCTCGCGTGCTTCACACCCCATGGCGCGCAGAACATATTCCACCGTGACGGCTTCCCGCCCGGCGATGGCTACAATGTCTGTGTCCAGAGCCAATGGCACCCGGTAGAGCACGCCCAGCTTGATCTTCGCGCCCTTTGCTGCGGGCCCCGCTACCGGCGGCATCGGCGGTACCCCATTGGCATCCTCTTCCCTCTTTCCGGGGTTTTCCGCTGTGTTTGCCATAGCTGACGTTTGACGCAGCTCGAGTCGCTCGGCCTCTGCCCCTGTTCCGGGTGTTTCTCCGCGACGTTCAGCCAACAGGCGTGACTGAGCCTCTCGCGACGAGCGGATTCGCGCCGCAGCATTTTGCTGCCCGGGCTCCTCTGCCGCCGGTGAGGGAGCCACACGCGGAGGAATGCGAAAGCGGCTCAATCGAGAGTCACCGCGTCAACCCCAGCGAGGATCAGCCGCGCGACCTCGAGCTGGCGGTTAATCGCGTCCGCGATCAGCCTGCCGCCTGGGGCGCGGGCATTTGCCGCCGCCGCCGGGCCCAGGGGTCCGTGGAAGCCCATCTGTTCGAGGATCTTCGAATGCGGGACGATCACGTCGAGGTGGTCGAGGCGCAGGATTTCCATCAGCACATCCTGATCGCGCTTGGGCAGAAGGCTCAGGCCGCCTTCCCGGGTGGCGGCATCAATGATCTTCGGACCGGCATCCATCACCAGAACCCGCACTGCGGGGAAGCGTTCGCCCCGGGCAATCGAGGCGCGCAGATCGTCCATCCAGAGGACGGCGCGGTGGGTCATCTCCCATTCGGCGAAGACCGGCCGTGCCGGGATCAGCACCAGGTCCGAGATCAGGCAGAAGTCCTCGGTATCGGTATGGGTGCCCGGCCTTGTGTCGATGACCACCTGATCGACGCCCCGCGCCTCTTCCGCTTCAAGGAGTGTCAGCAGCCCTTCCACGGTCTCAGGCGGCGACAGGATGGAGAGGGCTTCGGGCCATGCGGGCTTTTTGACGGCTTCCCAGGCGGCGAGTTCAAAGCTGTCGCGCCAGCGGCCGAGTTGCGCGTTCACATCGCCGTCGATCAGCGTGATGCGTCGTCCGGCGTCGAGGGCGGCTGAGGCCAGAAGCATGGCCGTGGTGGTCTTGCCGCTGCCACCCTTGGTCTGAACGATGGTAACAACTTGCATGCAACCGACCCTTCGAAATCACTACGCCGTCTCAAAACCGGGCCGCGCCAACGCGGCCCAAAATCCAACCCGCCGGACTCTGAGCATAGGTTCCGAAGCCTTTGGTCAGGCTTGGAATTTCTTCAGTTTCCGGGCCGTCCTTTAGCCACAGGGTTGTGAGAACGTCAAATGCCTTATGCCTCGGGTTGTGCTAAGGCTGCCTAACCCTTCAACTTTCCTAAAGAATTTATGGGAGCAACCTTACGTTGCACGCGGAGCACCTCGCCCCGTCTTCAGGGATAGGCTCGGCAATCAGCCTTTCGGCACTGTCGCCTGTTTGCATGTTTGCCTGTACGCACGGAAAACCGAGTGCCCGATGGCCCGTATGCAGGGATGGCGACTTGGCCATCCGCCACTCCGCAAGACTGAGCGGATGGCGCGCGGCTCGGTGATGCCCCTGCCTGCCCGACCGGTTGCCTGTCTGCATATCCGCCTGTCTGCCTGTTCGCTCGTGTGAAGGGACAACGCCACGTCGAAGGGGCTTAGTGCTGCCATTGCTTGATCTCGCAACCTCTTGCGCCTGCGGGACGCAAAGGCGCCGCCAGAGCCCGTGGCACGCTCCACCCTTTCTCCGTCCCGGAAATCTCCCGACGCCGACCGCCTGACGAGCCGTCTGCATTGATGCATCCCCGCGCATCCTGATCCTGGAACGTCACGTAATATCAATGCGCTCGCGTTTCAGCGGAGGCCTTGCGGCCGGGCGCAGGGGTTTCTGTCGGCGGGCCAGCCGCCGACCCCTGACGCCATATGGAGTCCTCACCGGCTGTCCAGTTTCCGCGCGCGGGCTCCTCTTTGGAGGAGCGGAAACCGGCCGGTGAGGACGGTTGGCAGGAACGGTATTGTGTGGTACATGATGCGTGGTGATGCCGATAGTGGTGTTACGATACGAATAATGGTTCAATGACATCATGCCCCACCGCCGCCTCTCCCGGGACGAGATTGCCTTCGCTGAAGCCCGGTTGGCGGCTGGCGAGAGCGTGGCCACGGTGTCATCCGCCATGGGACGCTCTCGTCAGGCACTTGCCCGCATCAAGGGGGCGATGGACCGCAGCCAGTCCCGGCGGCTCGATGTGAAGCTGAACCTCCGGGTGACCGAGGAGGAGCGGGCGGCCTTTCAGGCGGTCGCCGAGGCAAATGGTTTGACGGTTTCCGAGGCAGTCCGGCATCTGGTCAGACAGGCAAGTGGCCTTCTGGCTTTGCAGGCAGATGAGTTGGCGGGCATCGCAGCGGCCCGGCGTGAACTCTCGGCGGTGGGCAGCAATCTCAATCAGCTCGCCCGGCTCGGGGCCTCTGGCAAACTGGCATGGAAGTCGGGCGACAGCGCCTTGGTCCGCAAGGTCGCAGCACGGGTCGATGACCTGTCCGAAAGTCTGGTCACCCTCTTCGCAGCGCTTGGTAGCCATCAGGCGCTGAAGCTTGAAGATGGCACCGCTGTCCTCAGCGCTGCTTCGGTTCCCGGGACGGGGGAAGGGCTGTGACGGCGCCAAGCGTTGAAGATCTCGTTCTCGGTCATGTGCTGGATGGCAAGCGCCGGGGGCGCGGCGCTACTGGTGGCGCCGAGGGCCGTCTTGGCTCTCCGAAGGAGCGGCGAACGCGTGGGCTGTTGCGCAACGCTTCCACGCCCCGCAGCTGGCAATCGGTGATCAAACGCATCGCGGGCGGCAGCGCCCGTACGCCAAGCGAGTTGAAGCGGCTCCTGGACTACGTCACGCGGGAAGAGGGCGTCGAGAGCACCTGGTGCAACCTTGCGGGCTATGAACGTGACTTTGATCCCCGCAAGGCGGGCCATGTGGCCGAGACTTGGTCTTCGACATGGCGCGGCGCGCCAAAGCGTGGCCATACCGACCATATCGTTCTAAGCTTCCCGCGCGGGGTCGAGGTTGATCAGGCCGAAGTCATCGCCCGCGAGTGGGGGCAAGAGGTCTTCGGTTCGGGCGACTACGGCGATGTCTGGCGCTATGTCGCGGCGGTCCATAAAGACACCGACCATGTCCATGCGCATTTCGTGGTGGACAAGCACGGCATCGACAATGGTCGGTTCCTGTCGATCTGCCGCTATTCCGAGCTGAACTTCGACGTGATGCGCGAGCTTCACGCCGAGATCGCGCAGGAGCATGGGCTGAACCTGGTCGCCACGTCGCGCCTGTCGCGCGGTCTGATCGAGAACGCCGTGCCGGACCTATCGGTGCGGGCGTCCAGTTCGAGCGGCTCCATGGCCCCTGCCCCACCGCCCCTGTCCGATGCCGAACGGGATCGGCGGATTGAGGCCCTGCAGGACTATGCCCGCGATTATGACGAGCTTTCACGGATCGCCGCCATTGCCGCCGGGCCTGAACAAGGTCCCGCGGCGCCCAGTTTCCTCACCCGTTTGGCTGAGGCGCTTGGTGCCTCGGCTGCCACCCTCAGACAAGGATTGCCTTTGATGCCCGATCCCACGCTTTACGAAGAGGGCGATGCTGCCGCCCGGATCGAGACGGCACGCAGAGAGATGATTGCCGCCGCCGAAGAGGCATGGGAGGCGATCCGCGCCATGGACCCCTCGGCCGAGCGCGTGGAACTCGAGCGCAGCTTCGCCGATCAGGCTCGGTCCTCCCTCAAGCTCGCGCCCGATAATCTCCTTCTCGCCGAGCATGCGAGGGTCGCAGCACACGAAGAGGATCCCTATTTCCACCCGACGCTGGCCTCGCTTGCCCGCCTGGAAGCGGCGCCCCCTGCTGGCCTGTCCCTGGATGAAGGCCTCCGTGCCACGCTGTCCCATGTCCGCGACGAGATCGGCGAGCGGCTCACCGCCCTCTTCTCCTTGCGGGAAGACGATCTCAGCGCGGCCGGCACCACTGCCCTCGAAATGGTCGCCCGGTTCACCCTTCCCGACCGCAGCGAGGCGCAGGTGGCGAGTTGGACCGCCGACCAGCCGACCCCTGAGGCCAAGGTCCTCTGGATGGAACTGGAGCGCTCCCTCGGCCAGGAGGTTCGCGCCGAACTCACGGCCCTCGATCTTACGCCCGCCCTGACCGAAGCTGTGGCGCGCGAGCAACTCCTCTCCGCCGACCGCCACCTGCGCCTCTCCGAGGTTCCCGCCCTCGAGGCCATCGTCGACCGCATGTATGAGGTCCTGCCCGGCGAAGCGCTTGACCGTGTCATGTCGGGCGACCTCACGCCCCTCACCGCCCATGTTCGCGACCCGGCACTACGCGCCGCCGTGGCGCATGAACTGCGCAACGAGGGCGACCTTTCCGCCGATCACTCTGCCGGCCCCTGGGCCGATCTCGCCCGCAGTCACGCCCGCGCTGCCGAACTCGGCCTTCGTGTGCGCGAAGCAACCCACGATCACGTCCACGAACTCTGAAAGCTCCACCCATGCTATCGAACCTTGAAACCCGCTGGCGCTATCCGCTCGCACTAGTCTTTGGTCTTCTCGTCGGCCTCTACGTCGGCGGCATGCTGGCGACAATCTACGTGATCCTGGCCTTCCGCGAAAGTCTGGACACGCTCGATCCGCTGCAGCCCTGGTTCTTGCGCTACCCCTGGGCCGACATGGCCGCCCGGCCCGCGCTTCTGCAATCTGCCATGATCATCACCGGCTCGGTGACCATCGCCCTGGTTCTGGTAGGCCTTGCCGGCGTTCATCGCGGGCGGCTCAATCAATATGACGATGCGCATTTCCAGTCCAGGCGCGAGATGAAGCGTAACAAGATGGTGGGCAGGACGGAAAGCAATGGTTTCATCTTCGCCAAACTCGGTTCGCCCAAATCCGATACGCCATACGTCAAGGCACCACCCGACCGTTTCCCCCATGCCATGATGATCGCACCGACTGGCCGCGGAAAGGGCGTGGGCTTCGTCATCCCGAACCTCCTGCACTTCTCGGGTTCAGCCCTGATCCTCGACGTGAAGGGCGAGAATTTCGCCAAGACCTCCATCCATCGCAAGCATGGGCTGAAAAACGGGATCTGGTATTTCTCGCCCTTCGATGAAGAAAAGGGCTCTCACCGCTTTAATCCGCTCGCACGCATCGCCGCCCTGGCCTCGGCGGACAGTCAATTCACTGCGCTGAACACGATGGCCGACCTGTTTCTGATCCCCGAGGGTGAAAGTGCGCAAAGCTTTTTCAACGCCGGCAAACGCCTGTTCATCGCCTCCTGCCTCTATGCCATCGAACAGGGCCGCCCGACACTGGGCTATGCCGCCGAGATCATGGCCGGCGGCGGCAACAAGGTCCGAAGCTTCACCGCCATCGCAGAGACGACCCAGATCCCGATCGTTTCCCGCACCTTTGTTGAGATGTCCGACGTCAACGAAAAGACCCTTGGCTCTTATATCTCGATCATTCAGGGCTCAGGCCTCGGCCTCTGGAATGACCCTGCCGTCGACAGGGTAACCTCAGCCAGCGATTTCGACTTTTCGAGCTTTCGCCGCGAGGCCCAGAGTCTCTATATCGTGGTCCAGCCCGAACATCTGAAAACCCTCGCACCGCTGGTGCGTCTTCTCTTCGCGGATGCCATCGCCTCCCTCCAACGCCGCGAGCCTGGGCCAGACGAGCCGCACGCGGTCATGTTCCTGATGGACGAATTCGACCAGTTGGGCCGGCAGCCTTTGGTTCTTTCCTCGATCAAAACGATCCGGAGCTTCGGCGGGAGGTTCTTCATCATTTCCCAGACAATCCCGGGCCTCGACGACATCTACGGCGAGACCGGGCGGCGGTCGCTGCAGGGAGGTGCCGGGGTGCAGATCTACATGACCCCGCAGGATGACCGGACCGCCGATGTGCTTTCCAACGCACTTGGCCGCGTGACCGTCACGGCAATCAGTGAAAGCCAGTCCCGCGTGCAGGGAATGAAGGACAGCGCCAATGTCAGCCGTCGTTCAGAGGAACGCCCCCTGATCTCGGCCAACGAGTTGCTGCGGTTCCCGCTGGATGAGGTGCTGGTTCTGGCCGAGGGGCAGTATCCGATCCGCGCGCGGCATGTGCGATATTACGAGGACAGGCATTTTGCGGCGATTGATCGGGCGGGGAGACATATGGCGCCACCCAATTTAGGGCTCCGTGGTTCGACGACCGGCGCACCGAAGGTAGCTCGCATGACCAGTTTCGTGGAGGATTCGGTGTTGAAGGAGTCCTTGGGAGGTGCCACCGCCGCTTTCGTCAGTCTCGCTCAAACCGCGAAATCACGCCTGCCAGCAAGACGGGGGGCGTGATCGACCCGTCGCGGTGGGAGTGCGAGCGGCAGTTTCCGGCCCAAAGCGGTCGATGAGGCCGGCGATGAAGGCCGCTTCGGCTTCCCCAAAACGGTCATTTGTTCATGGTGCAGCACGCTCCCGTTGGCGACTCGCCCAACTGGGACGAAAACGTCCCAGAACCACCAAGGTTTTGTCACAGGGTTTCGGCCGACGTAAGCTCTTGATTCTTCAAACCACTAGCTCCTAAGGGCGGAAACGACCGTTTCTTCCCAGGTATTGGGTCCGACATAGCCAAACCCAACGAATTCACCGCCACCCCGATGCAGAGCTGACGGGACGGGGTGATCATCGGGCAAGCAGGCCGATCACGCGCGCCAGATCACTTCGGGCGGCAAGACTCGCAGTACATCCAATCATAGCCGATCTTCTTCCCACAAGTTCTGCATGTCCCACCGGCGTGGCTCTGTTGCACAAATCCTGTGAGGGATTCATCTTGTGAATCCAGCGTGGTAGCTGGACGGCATGAGCAGACCCACACCCCCCGCCTACAAGACCCTGAACTGGCCTGACTACAACGCAGCCCTCAAGCGCCGCGGTTCGCTGTCGATCTGGTTCGATCCCGCCATGATCTGGGAGGCGGAGCCCACCGGAAAACGTGGCCGGCATCCTGACTATAGCGATGCCGCGATCCAGACATGTCTGACGATGAAAGTTCTGTTCGGCATGGCGCTCCGCCAGACGACTGGGTTCGTCGAAAGCTTGCTGCGGCTGATCGACCTGGACTGGGCTGTGCCAAACTTCAGCACCCTCAGCCGCCGCCAGAAGTACCTGAAGGTCAACATACCCTACCGCGCCTCGCAGGGCCCGCTGCACCTCTTGATCGACAGCACCGGGATCAAGGTCGAGGGCGAAGGCGAGTGGAATGCGCGCAAGCACGGCGGCACGAAGCGTCGGGTCTGGCGCAAGATCCACATCGGAATTGACGAGCAAACGCTGGAAATCCGGGCTGCCGAGTTCACCACCAGCGATGTGGGCGACGCGCCCATGCTGCCCGAGCTGATCGACCAGATCCCGCCTGATCAGGAGATCGCTAGCGTCACCGCTGATGGCGCCTTCGACACCCGCAAGTGCCATGACGCCATCGCTGCACGCGGCGCTGCTGCGATCATTCCGCCTCGGAGGAATGGCAAGCCCTGGAAGCCCGACACCCCCGGGGCGGTCGCCCGCAACGAAGCCCTACGCGCGTCGAAACGGTTCGGCCGAACCATCTGGCGACGATGGAGCGGTTATCACCGCCGAAGCCGCGTCGAGACGAAGATGCACTGTGTGAAACTCCTGGGCCAGCGCCTCATGGCGCGGGACTTCGACCGTCAGGTTGCCGAGTTCCAAGTTCGTGTGGCCGTCCTGAACGGCTTCACCGCGCTCGGCATACCCGTCACTGAAGCCGTGGGATGAGTCCGTCCGGGGAAAGGGTAACCTCGGTCATCAAACGATTTGTGCAACAGAGCCTCTCTACGGGGTAGAGAAGCAATTTTACGTTATGTTGGCATTATTAATGTAGATCAAGAAACATCACTTAATACTTGATCCGTCTCACACATCCAACTCCTCCACAAACCTGGCATTCTCCTGAATATACTGAAACCGCAACTCCGGCTTCTTGCCCATCAGCCGCTCCACCAGATCGCTGGTGTCGCCCGGTTCTTCCTCGTCAATCGACACCCGGATCAGTTTGCGGGTCAGGGGATTCATTGTGGTGTCTTTCAGGTCTTTGGCGTCCATCTCTCCCAAGCCCTTGAACCGCTGGACGTCGATTTTGCCCTTGCCGCCCAGACCCTTGGCGAGCCAGATTTCTTTTTCGGCGTCGTCGGCGACATACAGGCGGCGGGCCCCTTGCGTGAGCCGATACAGGGGGGGGCAGGCGAGGTAGAGGTGGCCTTTGTCGATCAGGGGGCGCATCTGGGCGAAGAAAAAGGTCATAAGCAAACTGGCGATATGGGCGCCGTCGACGTCGGCGTCGGTCATGATGATGATTTTATCGTAGCGCAGGTCTTCGACGTTGAAACGGGTGCCCATGGCGACGCCCAGAGCCTCGCAGATATCGCGGATTTCGGAATTGTCGTTGAGTTTGTTGGAGGCGGCCCCAAGGACGTTGAGGATTTTGCCTTTTAACGGCAGCAGGGCCTGGGTTTCGCGGTTGCGGGCGGCTTTGGCGGAACCTCCCGCCGAGTCGCCTTCGACGATGAACAGTTCGGTGCCGTCGCGGTTTTTGGCGGAGCAATCGGTGAGTTTACCGGGCAGGCGCAGTTTCTTGGTGGCGGTCTTGCGCTGGGTTTCCTTTTCGGCCCGGCGTTTCAGGCGTTCCTCGGCGCGCAGGATCAGGAAATCGAGGATGGCTCCGGCGGATTTGGTGTCATTGGCCAGCCAGTTGTCGAAATGGTCGCGCACGGCACCTTCGACATAGCGGGCGGCTTCTTCGGTCGCGAGGCGGTCCTTGGTCTGGCCGACGAATTGCGGTTCGCGGATGAAAACGGAAATCAGGGCGCAGCCGCCGGTCAGCATGTCATCCCGGGCAATCAGTTCGGCCTTGCGGTTCTTGACGCGGTCGCCGTAGGCACGGATGCCGCGCAGGATGGCGTTCCAGAAGCCCGTCTCATGCGTGCCGCCTTCGGGGGTGGGGACGGTGTTGCAGTAGGATTGCAGGAAGCCGTCGCGCGCAGGCGTCCAGTTGATCGCCCATTCGACGGAGCCGGGGACGTTGAATTTATCCTGAAAGCCGACTTTGCCCGCGAAGGGGCGGTCGGCGTAGGTGGTTGTTTTATCAAGCTGATCCTTGAGGTAATCAGCGAGGCCACCGGGGAAGTGGAAGGTCGCCTCCATCGGCGTGTCGCCATCGGGGACGGCGGTTTTCCAGCGGATCTCGACCCCCGAGAACAGGTAGGCTTTGGAGCGGACCATGCGCAGGATGCGGGCGGGTTTCAGGGTCTGGTGGCCGAAGATTTCAGGATCAGGGTGGAAGGTGGTGGCGGTGCCGCGACGGTTGGGGGCGGGGCCGACTTTGGTCATCGGGCCGGTGGGCAGGCCGCGCGAGAAGCTTTGGGTGTAGAGTTCCTTGTTGCGGGCAACTTCGACCTTCATGTGGTCGGAGAGGGCGTTGACGACGGAGGCGCCGACGCCGTGCAGGCCGCCGGAGGTCTCGTAAGCTTTGCCAGAGAATTTGCCGCCGGAATGGAGGGTGCAGAGGATCACCTCCAGCGCGGATTTGCCGGGGAATTTGGGGTGGGGATCGACCGGGATGCCACGGCCATTGTCGCGGATGGTGATGGACAGGTCGGGGTGGATTTCAACTTCGATGCGGGTGGCGTGACCGGCGACGGCCTCGTCCATCGAGTTGTCGAGGATTTCGGCGACGAGGTGGTGGAGGGCGCGTTCATCGGTGCCGCCGATGTACATGCCGGGGCGTTTGCGGACGGGTTCCAGACCTTCCAGCACTTCGATGGAGGAGGCGTTGTAGTCGTCAGTGCTGCCGGAGAGGAGGTCGGGGGACATGGGCGCTCGATTCTTGTGGGTCGCATGTATTAGAGCATCCATGCGGGGGAGGGCGCAAGATGTGGGGGTGTTAAGGAAAAAGGCCCCGGGTTTCCCCGAGGCCCGATTGGGCACGATGCTACACTCTCTTGGTTCTCCAGCCTACACGCTTGTCCCCGGTATCCTCCGTGGGGCGCACAGGAAGGAGCGAACGCTCCACGTAACACCTTACTCGTTATCGCCAAGGCTGGTCAGACCAGATTGCAAACTAAGAGGTGCCCAGTTTTCACCGGAGTCTTCGCAGCAATCAAACCATTTCAGCGAACCAGCGTGTTGAAGCACGAGGTCAATTGTAACGAGTTTCTCCCTTTTTACCCCATTTGGAGTGTTCCACTAAGTCTTCAACCAAAGCGCCTTAAGACCGGGGAGACCAAAAATGCTTCCAAAAGGAAACTCCTGTCTGGCCCCGATGGTGGGGGTAGAACCGACATAAGGATACAATAAGAGGTATGCAAGGGGCGCGATAGGGCAATTTACCTACCCGTCAGAGACGCTGGCGCAGCCAGTGGGCGAGTTCGCCTTCGTCGATGTGGCGTTGGGCGAGGCGGATGATCTGGTCGCCGACCGCTGCTGTGTCCCATGAAATAACGATGCCATGCAGTTCGAGGCAGAAGTTCATCGCGTCAAAGGCAGTGCGTTTGTTGGCATCGTTGAAGCAATGGCCTTGGGAAATCGCTGCGGCATAGGCTGCGGCCAGGTCGAAAGCGTCGTTTATCAGGTCATAGGCCAGTCGGTTTTCGACCCGTGCCAAAGCGCCATCCAGCGACTTGTCGAGTGCCCGGCCCGGCAGTTCACCAGGGTTGAGGGCATTGTCGTGGATGGCTTCGATCAGGTCAGCAGTCAAAAGCTGATAGGTCATTTGTCTTTGAGGTAATCAAGCACGGGCTGCACGCGTTCGCGCGAGCGTGCCAGATAGTCGGCCAATTCTTCCTTGGTGACATGGCGATGCTCGGACTGAAGCACGGCTTCTGCCGGGACCAGATAGGCCACCACAGCCGAATTTTTCAGGATGGCGATGGGCTTGCCGCCCGCGCGGTCCAAGACCTTTTGCGGTTCACGGAGTTCCGTCATGGTGGCGATCTGGGGGGTGGCGAGGCGGGTCATGGTGGTGGCTCCGGTGAAGATGTGCATTACAATATACACTGAAATGCACAAAATACAACCAGAGCTTTGGCGGATGGTTAACCCGGCGGTCGCCTTACGCTGGTTCGGCGAGGCGTTTTTCCCACATCGCCTTGAACGCCGGGCGGTTCTGGCAGCGGTTCAGCCAATCCAGCACAGCCGGGAATTCCGACAGCAGGGACGGGTGGCCCTGGGCGTAGCGCAGGCATTCGGCGGTGTTGATGTCGGCTACCGTAAAACGGTCGTCGACAAGCCAAGGGCGGGTGGACAATTGCACTTGCAGGCGGGCCAGCGGGCGGCGGAGTTTTTCGGCGTTGATGGCGATATGGGCCTGCGCCTCGGGGGTGGTGCCGCCGTTGGCGGAGGTGTTCAGAATCTCGAGCGCCGGGCCTTCCAGCGCGGTCGCGGCGAACAGCGCCCATTGTTCCATCAGGGCACTTTCGGCGTCAGACTGCGGGCCGAGCGGGCCACCGTGGCGGCGGGCGATATAAAGAGTGATGGCGAGGCTTTCGGAGAGGACAAGGCCGTCATCAGCAAGCGCGGGCACCTGACCGATTGGGTTTATAGCGAGGAAGTTGGGGGACGCGGTGTTAAGGGGGGCGTCCGGGGCCTTGGGCTGGTCAAGGCGGTAGGACTGGATCACCGGGACATGGGTGAAATCGGCCCCGCATTCGGCCAAGAGCCAGAGCGGGCGCGAGGCGCGGGAGCGGTAGACGCCATAGAGGGTGATCATGGGGAATCCTTTCGGGGCGGTTTGCACGGACCATAGGGGGATGGCGCGACCGGGAAAAGGGGGTGTCGACCGGGGTTTCGACGCGATCAGGAACGGGGCGCGCAGGTTCTCAATTCGCCCGTAAATGCAGCGATTCCGAGACCATCAAGGGTTGAAGGGCGACTGTCGGACGGGTATGAGGCCGCATGACCCAAAGTTATGCCTCTCATGCCCGCGCCACATTGGCGTTGGGGGTGCCGCTCATCGGTTCGCATCTGGCGCAAATGGCGCTGCATGTGACGGATACGGTTTTGCTGGGGCGGTATGGCGTCAACGAACTGGCGGCGGTGGTGATTGCCACGTCGAGCTTCTTTGTGGTGTTCATATTCGGATCTGGCTTTGCCCAGGCTGTGATGCCGCTGGTGGCGCAGGCGGTCGGGCGGGGGGATGAGACGCAGGTCCGCCGCTATGGCCGCATGGGGTTGTGGCTGTCTTTGGCGTTTGGTCTGGTGACTTATCCGCTGTTCTGGGTGTCGGAACGCTGGTTGCTCGCCTTGGGGCAGGAGCCGGAGATTGCGCATCTGGGGCAGCAATTTCTGCGGATCGGTGGGGCTGGCATGATTCCGGCGCTGCTGGTGATGGCGCTGAAAAGCTATCTGGCGGCACTGGGGCGGACGCAGGTGGTGTTGTGGGTTACATTGGCGGCGGTGGGGGTTAACCTTGCGGTGGCCTATCCCTTGATATTCGGGGTCTGGGGGGCACCAGAGATGGGGCTGCGCGGGGCGGCGATATCGTCGCTGGTGGTGCAGGTCGGGACTTTTGTGGCGCTGGCGGCTTATGCGGGCTGGTTGCCGGAGTTGCGGCATTACCATCTGTTTCAGCGGTTCTGGCGGGCGGACTGGCAGGCGATGGCGCAGGTGTTCCGGCTGGGTTGGCCCATAGGCGTGACGGCCTTGGCTGAGAGCGGGTTGTTTGTCGGCTCGTCGCTGATGATGGGGTGGATCGGCACGATTGAACTCGCATCGCACGGGATTGCGATGGAGGTGGCGGCGCTGGCGTTCATGGTGCATCTGGGGCTGTCGAATGCCACAACGGTGCGGACAGGCCATGCCGAAGGATCAGGCGATTTCAAAGGCTTGCGCGACGGGGCGAAGGTGGCGATCGGTCTGTCCGTGGCCTTTGGGCTGGTGATGGTCGTGCTGTTCCTGACGGTGCCGGGGCCGATCCTGTTGCTGTTTGTGGATCTGACCAAGCCGGACTCGGCGCGGATCGTGGCCTATGGCACGGTGTTGCTGGCGCTGGCGGCGCTGTTCCAGCTGGCGGATGCGATGCAGGTGATGGCGCTGGGCCTGTTGCGCGGCATTCGGGACACCACGGTGCCGATGTGGGCGGCGGCATTCAGCTATTGGGGAATTGGTATTCCGGTCAGCTACTTGCTGGCGTTTCATGCAGGACTTGGCGGGGTTGGGCTGTGGCTGGGGCTGGTCGTGGGGCTGGTGGCGGCGGCCAGTTCGATGATGTGGCGGTTCTGGCACCGGGCGCCGAAGGTGGCGCTGGGCTGAGGCGTGGTACGACTGGTTTGGTCCGGCGAAGGCGCTTCTCGCTCCGTTGTGGGTTTTCATCGCGCGCTCGGCGAGGACTGCCCGCAAGGGCGTGCTGAGCGGGTGGTACAGCGCCTGCGACGGGGTTTCACTACATCCCTTGCCTTGCGGCTTGCGCCCGCCCGGCCCCGGGGCCTGATCTTGACAGGGTGGTTTGATCCCGCCTGGTCCGCTATTCCGCCGCCTCGCCTTTCGCCAAGCGGTCGGCCTTGCGGCGCACCAGAACCGTGCGCAGATCGTGCATGGCGAGCAGCAGGTCGTCGGTCACATCCTCAAGCTGATCGTCGCTGGCTTTGGTCTGCACCCATTGGGTCGTCATGTTCAGGTAGTCCACGGCGCGGTGGATATCGTCGATGTCGCGGGTCGCCAGCAGGGCGGTACGGGCGGCCATCCAGTCGCGGATCGCCTTCAACTCGGCAGGGGACAGCGCGGTATCGCCATGCGGTTTGATATTGCCGTTCTTGACGTTGACGGTGGCGAGTTCGATCATTTCAATCCGGCGCTGGCGGTTCTCGGTATCAACCCGGAACACCACCGCGCCATTTTCGCGGATGCGGAAATAATAGTCCGGCAGATCGCCCGCCATATGGCCCCCTAGACCCCCACCTACACGAGGCTGGCACAGAACCGCTGGATGCGGGAGCAGGCCTCGTGCAGCACTTCGTCGGATGTAGCGTAGCTGACGCGGAAGTTTGGCGAAAGCCCGAAGGCAGCGCCAAAGACCACGGCGACGCCGGTTTCCTCGAGAAGGGCAGTGGCGAACACCTCGTCATTGGTGATCACGGTGCCGCCCGGGGTGGCCATGCCGATGCAGCCCGAAATGTCGGGGTAGACGTAGAAGGCACCTTCGGGCCGGGGGCAGATGATGCCTTTGGCCTGACCCAGCATCGACACCACCAGATCGCGGCGGCCCTGAAACAGTTTGCGGTTTGGGGCGAGGAAGTCTTGTGGGCCGGTGAGGGCTTCTAGCGCCGCGTGCTGGCTGACGGAGGAGGGGTTGGAGGTGGACTGGCTTTGAATCATCGCCATTGCCTTGATCAGCGCCACCGGACCCGCAGCATAGCCGATGCGCCAGCCGGTCATCGCATAGGCCTTGGACACGCCATTGCAGGTCAGGGTGCGGTCGTAGAGGGCGGGTTCCACCTCTGCCGGCGTTGCGAACTGAAAGTCGTCGAAGGTGAGGTGTTCGTACATGTCGTCGGACATGATCCAGACCTGCGGGTGGCGCAACAGAACGTCGGTCAGCGCCTTGAGTTCGTCCCGGGTGTAGCCCGCCCCGGTGGGGTTGGAGGGCGAGTTGAAGATGAACCATTTGGTTTTGGGCGTGATGGCGGAGTCGAGTTGTTCGGGCGTCAGTTTGAAGCTCGTCTCGATGCCGCAGGCGATGGCAACCGGGGTGCCACCGGCGAGGTAAACCATGTCGGGGTAGCTGACCCAGTAGGGGGCGGGGATGATCACCTCGTCGCCCGGATTGCAGGTGGCCATCAGCGCGTTGTACAGGATTTGCTTGCCACCGGTGGCGACCGAAATCTGGTTCGGCGTGTAGGTCAGGCCGTTTTCGCGCAGGAATTTGCCGCAGATCGCGGCTTTCAGTTCCGGGATGCCATCGACGGCTGTGTATTTGGTGCGGCCCGCATCAATCGCGCGTTTGGCCGCATCCTTGATGTTCTGCGGCGTGTCGAAGTCCGGCTCGCCCGCGCCCAGGCCGATGATGTCACGGCCCTGCGCCTTGAGTTCCGCCGCCTTGGTGGTGACGGCGATGGTGGGCGAGGGTTTCACGCGGGTCAGGGTATCGGACAGGAAGGCCATGTGCGGCTCCGTTCTGGAAGTTGGCAGGTTGTTGGGCTAGGTCGGGAATTGTCTTAGGCTTTGCCGGGGCGAGGTTCAAGCGAGGGTGCGGGTGTGATGGTTGAAACAGCGGAGGCACGCCTGAAACGGCTGGCAATGCGGTCGTGGCGGCGCGGCACCAAGGAGATGGATCTGGTGTTTGGCCCCTATGCCGACGCGCATCTGGCAGGGATGGGTGGGGCAGAGCTGGCGCTGTATGACCGGCTGCTGGAGGAGAATGATCAGGATCTGGCGCTGTGGGTGATGGGGCAGCGGGCGGCACCGGTTGCATTTGCCGGACTGATTGCGGCGGTGGCCGGGTTTTCACGGGCGCGGCTGAAAACGGACTAGCGCCGGAAATTTTCCGCGAATCTGTCAAGAGTTTACGATATGTTTGCGTTTTGTGCGGAATCTGTACCCAAGATCAGGCATTCCCTCGGATCGTGGAGATATAGACATGACGTTGCATGACCCCTTGTTGGACGGATCGCAAAAGGCTCTGCTGGCCGGATACCTCGACAATCTTTCGATGCTGGAACGGCTGCACCGGCTGCTGTTGGACGTGATCAAGGACGAGTTTGAGCGGCTGGGTAATCTGGAGATCAACTCGGTTCAAGCACTGTTGTTGTTCAATGTCGGCGAAAACGAGGTGACGGCCGGGGAGTTGAAGACGCGCGGCTACTATCAGGGGTCGAACGTGTCCTATAACCTGAAAAAGCTGGTGGAACTGGGTTATATGCATCATCAGCGGTCGGAAATTGACCGCCGTTCAGTGCGGGTGCGGCTGACCGAAAAGGGCCGGCGGGTGCGCGGGATGATTTCGGAACTGTTCGAGCGGCATGCCGAGGTGCTGGGCAAGCGCGGCGTGATTGACGCCGAGGTGATGGAGACGATCAACGGATCGCTGAAGCGGATGGAGCGGTTCTGGACCGAGCAGATCCGGTATATTTATTGACAGTGGCGCATCTGCGCCGAAGTGAATGCGGTCGTCGGAAGGGGTTGGATTAGCGCCAGAAATGGGCTTGGCTTGCGAAAATGCCTTGCAGTTTCGCGAGGAGGCGCAGGGGCAGACCGGGGCGGGGCAATGGGCCTGCGGCGAGGCGTTCCAGGGCGACTTCGGGCGGGCAGGGACGGCGGCTGATGGGATCGTAATAGCGCGGATAGGCGATCAGGGCGGCGTGGATCAGGTGGTTCAGGTCGGGGCGCTGCGGGTTGTCTGCGGTGCGCTGGCGGCGGGTTGGGATGGAGCCCGCGTCGCGGGTCAGACCCCAGCCTGCATAGAACGGGGTACCGAGGCAGGTAACGGGTTTGCCACGGATCAGCGCCTCGAAGCCAAGGAGGGAGGTCATGGTCCAGACCTCGTCGCAGGCCGTGATCAGGGCGATCGGGTCGGCGTTGGTGGCAATGACATCAGCGAGAGATAGCAGATCGGCTGCGGGAATGGTGCCGGGGCGCAGGCCAGATTCGACATCGGGGTGCGGTTTGTAGATGATTTTGGCGTCTGGGTTGGCGGCGCGAGTGGCTTGCAGCACGGCAAGGTTGGTGCGGACAGTGGTGGCGCCAAGGCGGATCGAGGCGTCATCCTCGACCTGACCGGGGACGAGGATACGGTGGCCGTCTGGCAGATCGGGCAAGAGGCCGGGCAAGTTATACTTGCTGATGTTGTGGGCGACCAGGCAGGCGGTCAAGGCCGCGGCGCGGGCGGCGCCACCGGGTGGCAAGGGCTGTTGGATCAGGCGTTCCAGACGGCTTTCGCAGTTGGGGTCGTAGTAGATGCCGAGGTCGTCGGTCACAAGGCTGAGCGGCGGGATCAGGTTGGCGCCAAGGCCGCGGGAACGCAGGAAGCCGTCTTCGACGCGGTGGGCTTGCAGGTTTAGCGGGGCTTTGCCAGCCCAGATCAGCAGGCTGCGGTTGGTCAGGCTGGCGATGGCGGCAGCGCGGGCAGGGTCGTTTTGAAAGATCAGCGGCTTTTCACGGCCAAAGAAATCTTGCAAACGGCTGCGTTTCCACAGGCGCATTCCGGCGGCGACATGGCCGTGACGGTCCTGACGATGGGCGCGGGTTTCGGCCTCCAGCTGGTCGATCACGTCCTCTATTTGGCAGAGCCGGTCGCGGCAGGGGTCATACCAGACCGGGGCGAGGATCATGGCGGCGCAGAACATCTGGGTCTTGGTCAGAGTGCGCTTGCGGCGAGGCAGGGGATTGCGGTCATCGGTCAGGCCCCAGCCGGCGTAAAACGGCTGGCCAAGGACAACGGGGCGGTGCCCGGCCATGATCGCCTCGAACCCCATATGTGACGAGACCGTATAGACGGCGATGGCACCCTGAAGCAGGCGTTGGGGCGAGACGGGGGCGGTCAGCAGTGTCACTTTGCCGATGGAGTCGGCGGCGGTGAAATGGCCGGGGCGGTGGCCGGACTGGCTTTCGGGATGGGTCTTGACCACGATTCGGGCGTTGGGATTTTCGGCTTGTGCCAGCATCAGCATGTCGTGGAATGTGCCGGCGGTGGCCCCGGCGTGGACGATCGAGGCATCGCCCGCAGTCTGGTCGATCACCAGCACATAGCCGGGCGGTGGTGGGGCAAGTGCCG
This sequence comes from Rhodobacterales bacterium, assembly GCA_025362795.1. Classification (GTDB taxonomy): domain Bacteria; phylum Pseudomonadota; class Alphaproteobacteria; order Rhodobacterales; family Rhodobacteraceae; genus Stagnihabitans. Next base: position 21,071 of record JANYFE010000032.1, read on the forward strand.
GATCGTGGATATTGTATTTAGACAAGTCGAGGTGCTGAACTCGCGCAATCGCAGCCCTGGCGCGAGTCAAAAGGTTTGAATCGTCTAAGGCATGGCTGGCAAGAATAAGCTCCAGCGCGGAAGGAGCGCTGCGGTCGAAATGCACGCCCTGCGGGTCAATCAGCAGGCCGAGCGGCGGATCCCCCATGCGGCCGGGGCGGAGCGAGCGCAGGAAGGCGTCTTCGATGCGGATCAGCGGGACGTTGCGTTTGGCGGCTATTGCCTCGCCGCGATGGGCATAGGGAGAGCGGCCCCAGACGACGACCGCGTCATTTGGACCGGGCAGGCCAAGGTGGAGGCTGTGGCCCGAAAGGGCCAGGATGCGGCGCAGGCGGGGTTGGGTCGCAAAGCCGGCGTTGTAGTAGAAAAGCCGCCGGGGGATGGACCCGGCGGCTTTGACCTCTGGCGGCAGGCGGTTCACCGCACAGCTAGAGTTTGGTGGCAGCGGTCGACAGAGAACTTGCCGAATTGGCGGTGCCGGTGATGGCGCCCAAGGTCTTGTTCCACTGCACGAACGGCGCTTCGGTGACATAGACGGTGTCGCCATCGCGGATCAGGAAATCGCGGGCCTCGAACATGCCGGTGGGCTGGGTCAGGTCCAGCACATAGACAAAGCGCTGTTCGCCTTGCAGATCGGTGCGGCCCAAGACGGCATTGGCGATGGCGGCAGGTTCGTTGCGCAACACAAACACACCCGTCGGGTCAGCAAGATTGGAGTTCAGGCCGCCAACCGAGGCCAGCGCTTCCAGCGCCGACAAGGTCTGGGTCTGGAACGGCACGCGGTTTTGCGAGCCGGTCGCCCCAAGGGCGGTGAAGGCGCGGGTGTCCTGTTCGACAATGATCTGATCGCTGGGGCGCAGGGCAATGTCGAGGCCGGGGTTGGCATACAGGTCTTGCAGCCAGACCTTTTCCGACGTGTTGCCGCGCGTCACGCGCACCACGGCCACTGCGGGCGGAATGGTGACGCCGCCGGCTTTGGAGATCATCGCGGTCAGGGTGCGGGTGGCGCGTTCGATCGGGTAGTTGCCTTGGCCTGCGACCGAACCGGCCACGGTGACGGCGGACCCGTCGCCCGCGACGCGCTGCACGGTGACTTGCGGGTCCGGCGTTTGCGGGTCGAGTTTGCGGGTGATGGCGTCGCGCAGACCTTCGGGGGTCTGGCCCGCCGCCTTGATCCGGCCGGCATAGGGCACGAAGATATAGCCTTGGCCATCAACCTGAATCTGGTTCAGCGCCGAGACGCGCTGGCCGGTATTGCCCAACAACGGGTCATCCTTGACGTTTTCAAAGACTGTCAAGCCCAGCGTGTCGCCGGGCGAGATGATGTCGGACCCCATCACGCCGGCTTTCAGGAAACTGGCTGAAAATCCGAGGGCGGGGATCACCGAGGTGGCGCGGGTCACTTGCGGGTTGACGCTGACGACGAAGGCATCGCCGCCTTCCAGCACGGAGCCCTTGTAAATCTCGCCCTTGGACGGGCCGGGTCGGGGCAGACCGCAGGCGGTTGCGCTGAACATCAACGCAACAAGGGTCAGGGCTGTTGCCCCCCTTGAAAGAAACGTGGTCACTGCTCGGGCTCCTTTAACTGGAGTTTGCCTCAAGTTTTGCTAGTAACTGTACGCAAAGGCGGAATAATACGCCAGAGCCGATTGGCCCGGTCAGTTCACAAGCCGCAACTGTTGCCTTGGTGCCGCGTTGCCAGAGGTCAGCGCGTCATAGGGGTCTTCGGGTTGCAGCATCATGTCAACAACCTGCCGCATCAGTTCGCGGCGGCCGCGCGAGGCGTAAAACCCGCCGGGGACCTGAGAGGTTTCCAAGAGGTAGTGGCGGTAGTCGCGGTAGGCGCGGCTGTCGGGACGTGTGGGCTGGGCAAAGAAATCGGGCAGGGCCTGGGTCGAGACAAACTCGGGTTTGGCATAAACGGCGGCGCCAAAGACCTTGAGCGGCAGGCCGCGCCACAGCACCTGTTGCGCCGCCGTCGAGTTGACGGTGACCGCGGTGCGGGCGTGGTTCAGAAGCTGGGCGAGCTTGCCGCCCTGGACGAAGTGGACGCGGTTTGCGACGCCGTGCTGCCGCGCCAGCCGGGCGATCTCACGGGCGACGGGGACGCGGCCATCTTCCAAGGGGTGGGCCTTGAAAACCAGATGGTGGTGGGGGGCGGCGCCTTTGGCAAAGCCGTCAACGACGAGGGACAGGAATTCGGTCATGCTGCGGAAGGGCGAGTGCATCTGAAAACTGCTGTCGTGTTCCAGCTGCAAGAGGACAAGGTGATACGGAAAGCCGCCGTGCTGGATGCGGAAGGTGGCAAGCATGCGGCCCCAGCGGTGGTAGGGCAGAAGGGCAAGGCGTTTGAGATAGAGCAGGAATTCCTGGCCTACGGTCAAGGCACGGTGCGGGCGGAAATTGCGGTAGTCCCAGAAGCCGGTGAGGACGAACCAATGATACAGCGCCCCCCAGAACATATGCTGGCGCATGTCCCCCCAATGGGCGGGGGCGTCGGGCAGGTCCATGTCGGACTGGGCGAGGGCGTGTTGCATCTGGGCGACGGAAAGGCTCATCAGGCGGGAATGGCCGTTGGAGCCACCGCGTTCGTAAGTGACCCAATGGGGGCGAAGATAGCCTTCTTCAAACACATGGACGGTCAGGCCGAGTTCGCGGGCAATCGAAACGGCAGCGGCGTGGATGGGGCGGGTGTCGCCATAAAGCACGATGTCAGTGATGTTTTTCTGGGCGATGATCTGGCGCAGGGCATCGGGCCAAGCCTGTGGCACCGCCTTGAAAGCGATGTAACTGCGGGTCGTGGGCCAGAACGCGCGGTCGCCCCGGTTGAAGCCGGCCCGCCAGACATCGGCCCCGGCTGCGGCCAGCATTTTGCCAAGCCGGTGGAAGAAGGGTCCGTGCGGCCCTTGGAGGAAAAGAAAGTGATGTCCTTGCCCGGTGGTTTGCATGACTTGCCTTTAAGTAACCTTTCGTCGGAGTTTGCCGGGACTGCGTAAAGAGGGAAACTGACCAAGCCGTGACCCTAGCTGGGCGGCGCGGCAAATTTGCGGCACTGGCGGCGCTTGCAGGCTGCGGGCTGCGGCGTTACCTCTGCGGGCAAAGGAGATTTGCGATGTTCACCGGGATTGTGACGGATATGGGCGAAGTGCTGTCCTTGCGGCAGCAAGGCGATCTGCGGGTACGGATCGGCACTGGCTATGACGTGAGCCGGATTGACATTGGCGCGTCGATTTCCTGCGAGGGGGTTTGTCTGACGGTGGTGGATCTGGGCAGCAGCCCGCGCAACTGGTTTGATGTGCAAATCTCGGCCGAGACGGTGTCCAAGACCAATATCGGGCGGAATGGCTGGCATGTCGGGCGCAGGCTGAACTTGGAGCGGGCGCTGAAGGTCGGTGACGAGTTGGGTGGGCATATCGTTTCGGGCCATATTGACGATGTGGCCGAAGTGGTGGGGATGCGGGAAGAGGGTGACAGTCTGCGGGTGACGTTTCGGGCGCCCGAGCCTTTGGCACGGTTCATCGCGCAGAAGGGGTCGGTGGCGCTGAACGGGACATCGCTGACGGTGAATGAGGTGGAGGGGCGGGAGTTTGGCATCAATTTCATCCCCCATACCCGGGCTGTGACGACCTGGGGCGAAGTGGCGCTGGGCGATTTCGTCAATCTGGAGGTTGATACGATGGCGCGGTATGTGGCGCGGCTGCAAGAATGGGCCTGACAGGACTCAGTTTGATCGGGCACAATCGCGGACCTGCGGTGGACGAGGGTCTGGCATGGCGGCGACATTGCTGGCGACAGGCGCGTGCGGCGCTGTTGCCGACTTTGCCAATCGAAGTGCTGCGGACCCGGGTAAAGCGGGCGATGGATCTGGGGCTGGACTACAAGACCTATGCCTCGGTCCGGGCGGCGACCGGGCATGACGTGGTGGCGTTTCTGTTTTCGTCCAATGCGCTGAGGGTGACGGTGGCGCGGGGGGTGATGCCTGCAGAGCGGGCCGAAAAGCTGGCGGACGTCGCGGCGGGCCGGATTGCGCTGGCGGTGGGGCGGGTGGATGCCCGCGCCATGGTAGAGGCAAATGCGGTGCTGGACCGGGCGTTTGATGCGCCAGCACTGTGGTCCGGGTTTGGCGAAGCGGGGCGGGTTATTCGCGCGTCACTGGAACGGGTGCCGGGGGATCGGGTGGTGCTGGTGGGCGATACCGAGATTGAGCGGGATTGGTGTGCGTCCGGACGGCTGGCGGGCTATCTGACCGCGGAGCGGTATTTCGGGGGCGGTGCTTGACCCAAAAGCCGGAGGACTTCGCGTCCCCCGGACCCCCTGCGGAGTATTTCTCAAGGGTAAGCGAAATTTTAGTCTAATTTGAACGGATCGGGGTATGCCGTTTCTAATGGGCGTTTGTGCGGCCCTGTATCTGGCCTTCGGGTCACGCATTGGGTATGGGGCAGGGCAAGCGTCCGAGGAGCCGGGATATGAGCGAACTGAAGACCGAATATTCTGATGCTATATCCTCGGTCGAGGAGATCATCGAGGATGCCCGCCGGGGGCGCATGTTCATTCTGGTCGACCATGAGGACCGCGAGAACGAGGGCGATCTGGTGATCCCGGCGCAGATGTGTGACGCTGCGGCGATCAACTTCATGGCGACGCATGGCCGGGGGCTGATTTGCCTGACGCTGACGGGTGCGCGGATTGACCAGTTGGGGCTGCCGTTGATGGCCTCGAAGAATTCCAGCCGACATGAGACGGCGTTCACGGTGTCGATCGAAGCGCGCGAGGGCGTGGACACCGGCATTTCGGCCAAAGACCGCGCCTTGACCGTGGCGGTGGCGATTGATCCCACCAAGGGGCGCGCGGATCTGGCGACGCCGGGGCATGTGTTTCCGTTGCGGGCGCGGGATGGGGGCGTGCTGGTGCGGGCCGGACATACCGAGGCGGCAGTGGATGTCAGCCGGCTGGCGGGGCTGGACCCGTCTGGCGTCATCTGTGAAGTGATGAATGATGATGGCACAATGGCGCGGTTGCCGGACCTGATTGCGTTTGGCCAGAAGCATGGGTTGAAGATTGGCACGATCAGCGACCTGATCGCGTATCGGCGGCGGCATGACAATCTGATTAAAGAACGTGCGGTCAAGCGGGTGCACTCGGTGCATGGCGGCGATTGGCTGATGCGGATTTTCACCGACGAGACCCATGGCGACGAGCATGTCGTGCTGACCAAGGGCGATCTGTCGGGCGCGGCTCCGGTCTTGGTGCGGGTGCATGCGCTGAACCCGATCGAGGATGTGCTGGGAATTGGCGCGGCGCATGTCGGTGATCTGGCGGGCGCGATGCGGATCATTGCCGCCGAGGGGCGCGGCGTTGTGGTGCTGCTGCGCGACACCACGATGAAAGTGGTGCTGGAGGGCGGGGTCAGCCCGCAGACCCTGCGGCAATATGGCTTGGGCGCACAGATATTGTCGGCCTTGGGGCTGACCGGGATCACCCTGGTCAGCAATTCCAAAGCGCCGAAAGTGGTGGGGCTGGAGGCTTATGGCCTGACGATTGCCGGCACCAGAGCGATAACGGAGTAGATCATGGCCGCCTCTGAAACTCATTACGTGCTGCCGCTGCCGGTGTTCGACAAGCCGGTGAAACTGCTGATTGTGGTGGCGCCCTATTACAAGGATGTCGCCGACCAGCTGGTGGCCGGGGCCACAGCGATGGCTGTGGGATGCGGCGCCACGGTTGAGGTGCTGGAGGTGCCGGGTGCGCTGGAAGTGCCGACCGCGATTGCGATGGCGGAACGGCTGGCAGAGTTCGACGGCTATGTCGCGCTGGGCTGCGTGATCCGGGGCGAGACGACGCATTACGACACGGTGTGCAATGATTCATCGCGGGCGCTGAGCATGATGGGGCTGCAGGGCCTGTGCATCGGCAATGGTATTCTGACGGTGGAAAACCGGGCACAGGCGGTGGTGCGGGCGGATGCGGCCGGGCAGAACAAGGGCGGCGGGGCGGCGGCGGCCGCGCTGCATCTGGTGGCTATCTCGCGCAAATGGGCGGGCAAATCCAAAGGGATCGGGTTTCGCGCATGAAAGGCCCCAGTAAATCCGACACCAAGAAGCAGGCGAAATCCGCGGCGCGGCTGTATGCGGTGCAGGCGCTGTTTCAGATGGAATCGTCCGGGCAGACCGTGGAGGCCGTGACCGCCGAGTTTGAAAGCCACCGGTTCGGCGCGGTTTATGATGATGACGAAATGGCCGAAGGCGATGTCGCGCATTTCCGTGCGGTCGTTGGCCATGCGGTGAATTTTCAGGCGCGGATTGACCAGATGACCGATCGGGCGCTGGTCGCCAAATGGCCGATCGAGCGGATTGATCCGGTGCTGCGGGCTGTATTCCGGGCCGCGGGCGCGGAGCTGGTCGAGATGGTGACACCGCCGCGCGTGGCGATCACCGAATATGTCGATGTGGCCAAGGCGTTTTTTCCCGAAGGGAAGGAGGCCAAGTTCGTCAATGCCGTGCTGGATCATATGGCACATGAGGCAAAGCCCGAAGGGTTTTGAGCCGGTTGTCGCCCAACGCTGCCCCGCATCCTGACGGCGGCCGGCGAACGTGCCAGCGGATCTTGTGCAGTCAGGGCAATTTCGCCAGAGAGGGAGAGCGCCGCGAATAGGGGCGCGTGCGAGCTGTTTAGCGATTTCGCCGATCTGGGGACGCCCGCGCCATCATCGGCATTCGGAGTGTGTGTTGATGGACATGGCGCTGATCAAGACCTTTATTCAGGTTTCCGAAACCGGTTCTTTTGCCGCAGCGTCCGAACGGCTGTTCGTGACGCAATCGGCGGTCAGTCTGCGGATACAGCGGCTGGAAGAATTGCTGGGCCATTCGCTGTTCACCCGGTCCAAAACCGGGGCAGAGCTGACACCCAGTGGCCGCGAGTTCGAGTCCTATGCGCAGGCCCTGTTGCGGACCTGGGAACAGGCGCGGCAGCAGGTCGCCATTCCGGCAGGATTCAGCCGGACCCTGACCCTGGGGGCGCAGGTGTCATTGTGGCCGCGCCTTGGCTTTCGTTTTGTCGACCGGCTGCGCGATGCTATGCCGGACCTTGGCATTCGCGCCGAACTGGGGATGCCCGAAACCCTGACCCGGTCGATGACGGAGGGCGTGATGCAGATTTCGCTGACCTATCATCCGACCTTTCGGCCCGGCCTGATGATTGAAGAGGTGCTGGCGGACGAGCTGGTCCTGGCGGCACCGTGGGAACACCCGACGATTGACCAAATGACCGGGCGCTATGGATTTATCGACTGGGGGCCGGATTTTCTGACGTTCCACAACAGCCATATGTCCGACTTGTCCAACCCGGGTCTGACGATGGCAATGGGGTCATTGTCGGCGCGCTATGTCATCGGGCGCGGCATTGCGGCCTATCTGCCGGCCCGAGTTGTGAAGCGCTATCTGGACGAAGGCGAATTGCATCTGGTCGAAGGTGCGCCCACTTTTACCCATAAAGCATGGTCGGTCTGGCGCGACGATCTTGACGAAGACCTGGCAACTGTTGCGCGAAAAGCACTTTTTGAAGTGGCGGAACTTGCGGCTTCCGAGACGCTGGATGTCGTGGATCAGATCTGAATTACCGCCGTTCCTCTTCGTCAACATACTGAATTTATTTTATAAAACTGGCGGCTTTGCCCGCTGCGACACAGAGGTGCGCGAGGTTCGATCTGCGGTTTGGCGCGTTCGACCGATCCATGAGAAATACTCAAGGATGACCCGAAAATTCGAAACCTTTCTGCGGGGTCGCGCGTTCCTATTTACCAACCAAGGCAATGACGCCTTCCGGGTGCACCTCAATCCGGACCTCACTTCGAGAGAGGAACTCTCACTATGAAAATTACGATTGCAGCGATTGTACTTGGTCTTGCTTCCGCGGGATCGATCGCACAGGCTCAAAGCAACGACATCACCGGCGTCAACGCGCTGAACGACCGGATTGACGACATTCAGACCGCGGTTGCCAAGGATATGGCCCGTGGCCAGGACGCGAACCGCTTCGGCAACCCGGATTTCCACCCCGGCCTGTCAGGCAGCGCCTCGCTTGGGTATTCCGGACAGACCGGGAACAGCAGATCGCAGGAGTTCACCGGCGGTGCACGCTTGCGCTATGCTTCGGGTCAGTTCGTGCAGACCATCGGTTTGGCGCTGGATTACGCCGACGCGGCCGGCACCAAGACCAAGCAGGATGTGTTCGCGGTCTATGACGCGAACTACTACTTCAACGACAAGGTCTACGGCTTTATCCTGGGCCGGGTAGAGACTGACGGTCTTGCCACGACGGTGGATGACATCAAGACCGATGCGTTTGTTGGGTTTGGTCCCGGCTACCGCATCATCAACACCGAGCAGATCACCTGGCGCGTGCAGGCCGGCATCGGCCAGAGCTATCTCAAGGACGGCACCGGCGCGTCCAACAGCGAACTGGGCTACATCGTCTCGTCGCGGCTGTTTTATGCGTTCAATCCCAACATCTTCGCGTCGAACGACACCGACGTGCTGAAGACCAATTCGTCGCTGCGGATCAACAACGATCTGGGCGTGAACTTCAAGGTGTCGGACGCGCTTTCGACCCGGATCAGCTATCTGACTGCCTATAACGACAGCAGGGCAATCCGCGCGGACAACAAGCTGGGCGTGTCGCTCGTGCTTGGCTTCTGAGTCGCGACGACCAGACTGAAACGGCTGCAAGGGGGCGGAAAGACCGCCCCCGTTACATTTGCAGCCAAGACCCGCCTGCGCATTCATCAAACTGTCAACTTTCGGGCGGTTTTCAGCGCGAAATCCGGCAAGTCACAAAAAAGGGACTTCCCCTTGCTGAATGGCATGTTAGCCCTATGTTAAGTTGCGAGGTTCAGGAGGGATCATGTCAAAGATCATTCACCGTTTCATAGCCGATGCTGCCTTTGCAATTGCTGCGGCAACGCTGCCGGTGCTGATGATGGTTGGCCTTGTTCGGATTCCGGTGCCGGTTCCGGTGCGCGTTACGGAAAATCGCCGGCGCTGAATCCGGTCCCGATGTTGCTAAAACGCGCCGCCAGGGCGCGTTTTTTATTGGCTGAAGGTGGCGGGCCCGCAGCGGCCGTGGAGACTGGGTTTTCCCGAGAGCCAGAGGTCTCAGGTGGGCGCCAGGTAGCAGGACCAGGATCCTGCCAGAGCCAGCCCCCGTTCACGTGCTTATCGGCCACTGGAAAAGTAGTCGCACACGAGAAGAGCAGCACCCGCCACCCTCTACATAGGCCGTGGCGTGCGCCGTCGCAAGGCTTGCGCGATGTTCACCTTTGGTTCATGGTGGGGTGATGGATGTCGAGCAAACCTTGCCGATGATGCCCGGCCAGCGCCTTGCGCGCGGGGTGGCCCGTGCATTGCGGGCGCTGGATTTTGTCACGGTCGAGGAATTGGTGCCGGTGCCCGGCCTGCGGGTGGATCTGATGGCGCTGGGGCCGAAGGGCGAGGTCTGGGTGATCGAATGCAAGTCAGGCCGCGCGGACTTTCGCAGCGACCAGAAGTGGCAAAACTATCTGGAATGGTGCGACAGGTTCTTCTGGGCGGTGGACGGCCAGTTTCCGACACAGCTTTTGCCAGAAGGCACCGGATTGATCCTGGCGGATGCCTATGACGCCGAGATTGTGCGGATGGGGCCGGAAGTGCCGCTGGCCGGTGCGCGACGCCGCGTCGTGGTCCAAAAATTCGCGCGGCAGGCCGCGTTGCGGTTGCAGGGCTTTCGCGACCCGGGGGTGGGCGCTTTCACGCTGTGACCGGGGGTGCGATTTTTCTGCGAAAAATCAGCGGTTGGTTGGTTTTTCGCGGATACTCAGGTAGGGGTCGCGGCCTAGCGTTTCTTTTTCGGCGCAGGTTTTGTGGCCATCGCGCGGGCGGCTTCGGCGGCGACGCGCAGTTCTTCCGCGATCTCGTCTGCCTCTTCCGGATCGAAATCCAGTGGCAGTTCGACACCGCCGTCAGCCTCGATATAGATGCGGACCATGCCATGATCGGTCGGGCCAATCTGAATATTCGCGGCAATGTCGCTTTGCTTGTCGATACCCATGACGGACCCCTTGTTTCCTGACGTTCTTGCGGTTTGGGCGACGCGACAGGCGGAGTCAAGCGGTGGAATTTTGCTGGCAGAGGCCCGAGAATCGGTTGTCACTGCAATAAATCCAAAGTGAAATAAAGGTGCAAAAAGAGCATTCCGCGACAAAACCACGACTTATCCACAGAAAACGCTTGACTAGGCGGATTATTGCCGAAGACAATGAGGGCGCGGGCTTGTTCACGAAATGCCCGAAAAACAATCCCGAAACGGGACAGGAAGGTGAAAAAAATGAACTTCGAGAATGCACGCAAGACCATCGGCAGTATCACGGATATTGGTATGGCGCTTTTGGCGCTGGGTATCATCGCTTCGCTTCTGGTCGGCCCGAGCAACTTGCCGTTCGTGGGCAATGTGGTCGGCAACATCACCGATCTGGTGAAGCAGCTTGGCAGCGCCGGCCTTGCGGGACTGATCTCGCTGGGCGTGGTGGTCTGGCTGATCCAGAACAAGTAAACGGACATGACAATTCCGTCCCCGGCAGAACATCGCATGACTTTGGCCCGCGCCCTGGCATCGGCTCAGGAACTGTTCCTCCGCCTGACCGAAGCAGGTTTCGTCTTGGTGGGCTTTATCGTGCTGGTCTACATTCTGCTGGGGGCGGATTCCGGGCCCTATGTCGGCTCGGTGATTGCCAATTTGACCGGGCTGATCACCGCAGTGACACCACAAGCGCTGGTCGGGATCGCGATTGTGCTGGCGTTGTTGCACCTGGCCAAACGAAAAGGCTGATTTTGCGGTTGACCCTCGGGCGGCTTGGCACTAATCCGGCCTCGGTTGTGCCGCTTTAGCTCAGTTGGTTAGAGCGCTAGATTGTGGATCTAGAGGTCACCCGTTCAAGCCGGGTAAGCGGTACCATCCTGCAACTGCGCAAATCGCAGTCCTTGGATTCAAATTTCAAGTGCAACGGTTGATCTGAAGGCCGCGAGTTCCTCGGCCATGGCTTCCTCGGGCGTTCTCCATCCGAGCGTTTTTCGGGGGCGCTGGTTCATCAGTCGCGCCACGTCGTTCAGTTCGGTCTGA
>JANYFE010000047.1 GCA_025362795.1 Rhodobacterales bacterium
GCCGCGCCATCGCGCGGGTCCGAATATCCATCGAAAGGGCTTTTCCCATGCAAACTGGCCTCCCAGTCCAGTCTCCATGTTGAATCAGAAATCATTCCCAACGGGAATCCCCGATTCAGAAAAAAACCATCCCGCTCTAGCCCCGCCTGTCGCAGATCGACCACCTCGCGCGTAGATACGGTTTCAAGAGTAAGCGTCCGCTCTGACTGCCCTGCCTGGTTTGAAGAGTGTGGGATAATGTCCGCTTGTGATAGCGGACATTATGGGGGCACCGATGGTGCGTCGGACGCGGCGGCTTTGGTCTGACGAAGAGAAGCGGTCGATCTGTCTTCAGACGACAGCTCCGGATATTTCGGTCGCGCAGGTGGCGCGGCGGTATGCGATGAATGCCAACTTGATTTTCGCGTGGTTGCGTGACGTACGCTTTGCCCCGGGAGAGGCCCAGGCCGCTGCGGATGCGCCCTGTTTCCTGCCGGTCGAGATTGTGGCCCACGTCCACCGCGAGGACGAGCGGCATACCAGAAGTGACGGTCAGATTGAGGTCGAGCTTGCAGGGGGGCACCGTCTTCGGATCAGCGGGTCTTACGATCCCGAGGCGCTTGCCCGGCTGATCCGTGGTTTGTCGGGATGATCCCGGTCCCGGTGAACGCGCAGGTCTGGCTGGCAGCCGGGGTGACGGACATGCGTAAGGGCTTTGCCACGTTGGCAGCCCAAGCCGAGCAGACGACGCGAGCCAACCCATTCAGCGGCCACATGTTCGTTTTTCGGGGCAGACAGGGCGATCTGATCAAGATCATCTGGTGGGATGGGCAGGGGGCATGCCTGTTCTCCAAGCGGCTGGAGAAGGGTCGCTTCGTCTGGCCGTCCGCGAAGGAAGGCAAGATCGCATTGACCCCGGCTCAGTTGGCGATGCTTCTGGAAGGAATTGATTGGCGGCTGCCGCAGCGCACATGGCGGCCTTTGACTGCAGGATAAATTGAGAGATTTTGCGGTTTTTGGATTCCCGTAACAGGCTTGTTTTGTTACACTTTCGTCATGCTGGATGTTAACAAATCTCTGCCCGAAGACCCTGCGGAACTGCGGGCGTTTACCGCACTTTTGCTGGCCGAAGTGAAGTCGCAGGCGGTTCTGATCGAGAAGCTTCGGCACCAGTTGGCGGGCCATCGCGCCCATCGGTTCGGGGCGTCATCCGAGACCGCCGAGCAGTTGCAACTGGCCTTGGAGACGAGCGAGATCGCCATCGCCGCGCTGACGGCCAAGCTGCAGCTGCCGGATGATGCACCCGCCGACAAGCCAAAGCGCAAACCGATCCCGGCTCATATTCCGCGCGTGGAGGTCGAACTGACCCCCGGCAATACAGCCTGCTCTCAGTGCGGCGGCAAGCTGCGCCGCCTGGGCGAGGATGTGACCGAGGAACTGGAATACGTCCCGGGAAGGTTCATCGTGAACCGCATCGTGCGGCCCCGGATGGCTTGCTCGGGTTGCGATTGCTTCACCCAAGCCCCGCTGCCATCGCGCCCGATCGAGCGTGGGCGTCCCGGACCGGGACTGCTGGCCCATGTGCTGGTCAACAAATACGCCGATCACCTTCCGCTTTACCGCCAAAGCCAGATCTTCGAGCGCGACGGGCTCGACATCGACCGCTCGACGCTGGCGGACTGGGTGGGCAAATCCACCGCCCTGCTGGAGCCGCTGGCGGATGCTATCGGGCGGCATGTGCTGGCGGGTTCGGCGATCTTTGCCGACGACACCCCGGTCGCGATGCTGGCACCCGGCACCGGAAAGACCCAAACCGCACGGCTTTGGGCCTATGGCCGCGACGAGCGACCTTGGGGCAGCGCCATCCCGCCCGCCAGTTGGTATCGCTTCTCCTCCGATCGCAAAGGGGAGCACCCGAAGGATCATCTGGCGGGATACAGCGGCTGGATGCATGCCGATGGCTATGCCGGGTTCGAAGACCTGTATCGCTCCGGTGATATCCGCGAGGTCGCCTGCATGGCCCATGTCCGCCGCAAGTTCGTCGATGTGCACAAGGCCCAAGGTTCCGCCATCGCCGACGAGGCCATCAGGCGGATCGCCGAGCTTTATGCTGTCGAGAAGGTGGCCCGGGGCTTGCCGCCGGACCAGCGGGCCGAGATCAGGCAAGCCGAGGCCAGACCCGTCTTTGACGGCCTGGAGGCTTGGCTGAACACCCAACTGCCTGACATATCTGGCAAAAGCCCCCTCGCCGTAGCGATCCGCTATGCCCTCACCCGAATGGCGCGGCTTCGCCCCTACCTCGATCACGGCATCCTCGAGATTGACAACAACACCGCCGAAAGGGCGATGCGTGCGGTCGCCTTGGGCCGCAAGAACTACCTCTTCGTCGGATCGCAAACCGGCGGCAAATCCGCCGCCATCGCCTACACCCTGATCGAAACCGCCAAGCTCAACGGCGTCGATCCCCAAGCGTGGCTTGCCAATACCCTGGCCCGCATTGCGGACCACAAGATCAACCGGATCGACGAGTTGCTGCCCTGGAATGCGAAGTAACGGCGGTCAGGCCGGACGCTTAC
>JANYFE010000098.1 GCA_025362795.1 Rhodobacterales bacterium
CGCCTTCACCGATCATTGCGGCGGCCATATGGGCCAATGGCGCAAGGTCACCCGACGCACCAACCGACCCCTGTGCCGGGATCACCGGGGTGACCCCTTTGGCCAGCATCCCTTCCAGCAGTGCAACGATTTCCCACCGCACCCCCGACGCGCCGCGTCCCAATGAAAGCAGTTTCAGCGCCATCATCAGCCGCGTCACATTGCGCGGCATCGCCTCACCTACGCCGCAGCAATGCGACAGGATCAGGTTGCGTTGCAGCGTGGCGGTGTCCTTCGACGCGATCTTAAGCGAGGCGAGTTTGCCGAAACCGGTGTTGACGCCGTAAACCGCATCCTCCCCCGCAGCGGCTTGCGCGATCCGGGCGGCGGCGGCTTCAATGCCGGGTCGGGCTGATGCGGCCAGTTGTGCCGGGGTTTCGCTGCGAAACATCCGCTCCAACTGGGCGAGGGTGGTCTGGCCGGGGATCAGGATTTCAGGCGTCAAGGCGGCCTCCGAAAATGCGTTGGTAAAGCGGGGTGGCCCCGATGCGGTAGCTGAGTTCGGCAGGGTGCCGCGCCTCCCACACCGCCAGATCGGCGCGCTGACCGGGGGCGATTGTGCCACGGTCGGTCAGGCCAAGCGCGCGGGCGGCGTGGATCGTGGTGCCTTGCAGCGCCTCAAGCGGGGTCATGCGGAACAGGGTGCAGGCCATGTTCATGGTCAGCGTCAGCGAGGTGATGGGCGACGATCCGGGGTTGCAATCCGTCGCCAGCGCCATTGGCACCCCAGCGGCGCGCAAGGCGGCAATCGGCGGCATCTGCGTTTCGCGCAGGGTATAGAATGCGCCGGGCAGGATTACCGCCACGCTGCCAGATGCCGCCAGCGCATCCACGCCGTCCTGTGCCAGATATTCCAGATGGTCCGCCGACAACGCGCCGAACCGGGCGGCCATCACTGCACCCTTCAGGTCCGAAAGCTGTTCGGCGTGCAGTTTGACCGGCAGCCCCAAATTTTGCGCGGCCACAAACAAACGCTCCACCTGCGCCACGGAAAATGCGATCCTCTCGCAGAACGCATCCACCGCGTCGATCAGCCCCTCTGCGTGGGCGGCGTGCAACGAGGGCAGGGCGACTTCGCTGACATAGTCATCGGCACGACCCTTGTATTCCGGCGGCACGGCATGGGCGGCCAGATGGGTGGTCAGCACCGTCACAGGCCGCAACTGCCCGATCCGCCGGGCGACGCGCAGCATTTTCAGCTCGTCCGCGACGGTCAGTCCATAGCCCGACTTGACCTCGATCGTCCCGGCACCGCCTGCGATGATCTGATCGGCACGGGCAAGGGCGGACACCAGCAACTCATCCTCCGAAGCGGCGCGGGTGGCTTTGACGGTGGACAGGATGCCGCCACCCGCACGGGCCACTTCTTCATACGACGCGCCATTCAGTCGCATCTCAAATTCCGCCGCGCGGTCGCCGCCAAAGACGATGTGCGTGTGGCAGTCGATCAGCGCTGGCGTGACCAGCCGCCCGCCCAGATCGGTGCCCGGCAGATCGCCATAGGCCGCAGGCAAACTTGCCATAGCCCCAGCCCAGACGATGCTTTCGCCGTCCATCACCACGGCACCGCCCTCAATCAGCCCATAGCAGTCGGTCATGGTCGCAAGCGTGGCATTGGTCAAAAGAATCGACATCTGTCTTGCCTTATGTCTGCACTTGAGGTTATTATGTCTGCACATAATAATCCGTGTCAAGAGGAACCCATGATCCTTCACGCTGCAACTGCCCTGCTGCCTGACGGTTGGGCACAGGAAGTCCGTATCGAGGTTTTGGACGGGCGCATTGCCAAGATGGATGTCGGGGTCAGGTCGGCTGACCAACTTGATTGTCTGCTGCCAGCCCCGGTCAATCTGCACTCGCACACCTTTCAACGGGCTATGGCGGGGCTGACAGAAAAGCGCGGGCCTGATCTTGCGAATGGCGGGCAAGACAGTTTCTGGACGTGGCGCGCGCTGATGTACCGCTTTCTCGAACGCCTGTCGCCCGATGACGCGCAGGCCATCGCCGCGATGGTGATGATGGAAATGGCCGAGGCAGGCTATGCGGCGGTGGCAGAGTTTCACTACCTGCACCATGCGCCGGGCGGCCAGACCTATGCCGATCTGGCAGAGATGTCGGCCAGAATCGCGGCTGCGGCTGCGGAAAGCGGACTGGGGCTGACCCATCTGCCGGTGCTATATGAACGCGGCGGTTGCGACGGCAGGGCGCTGACGGCCGGTCAACTGCGGTTCGGCAATGGTAAGGACCGCTTTGCCAAGCTGTGGCAAGGTGCGCAGGCCGCAATGGCAAACCTGCCCGCCGATACGGTTCTTGGCGTCGCCCCCCACTCCCTTCGTGCGGTCAGCCCCGACAGCCTGACCTTTGCGGCCGACATCGCCCCCAATGCCCCCATCCACATCCACCTCGCCGAACAACTCGCCGAAGTTACCGAAGTTGCGGCAGCCACCGGCCAGCGCCCGGTGGCCTGGCTCTTGTCGCACCAGCCTGTCGATCATCGCTGGTGCCTGATCCACGCCA
>JANYFE010000088.1 GCA_025362795.1 Rhodobacterales bacterium
CTCGCGCACCGGGTAGCCCCGATCCTCGACTTGGGCCACGGCATCGCGCTTGAACTCGTCTGTGAATTTGCTTGCGGACATATCGTCCTCCTTGCTTCCAAAATTACCAAGCAAGGCGTCTACAAATCTAGGGGCTATTCAAAGGTCGTCTTCACATGTCGGTCCATCTCGTCGCGGGTGCTGTCCTTCAGCATCCCCGGGCGGACAAAGAAAGCGTCGGCGACCTGCCGAAGCGTCACCTTCATCGCCTCCTCCTCCTTCTTCACGTTGCGCGGGTCTACCCCCTCGCGCATGTCCTGAAGCAGGCTTTGCGCCCTGCGGCGGGCTTGGTCCTCGGTGTAAAGTCCGAAGCGACCTATTTTAACAATGACCGCCTTCCCCTTGACCCGCCCCTGCGCGACGAAGGCTTTCACCCCACTTGCGGTGACGCGCAGGCCGTAGCCCGACACGCGTTCATCCCAGTGAATTTCATACCCTTCGAAGGGCGGATTGACCGTGTCACAGAACGGCTTCGTGAGCTTAGGCATATGGACCGCTCCAGCGCTATGCTAGCACCATGCAAGCACGCTAGGGCTATACTGGGCATTCTGCCGTTATCCCGCAAGGACGTCAAGTCACTGATTTTGTTAATAAATGTAGACTCACGCTACCTGCCGTTAGGTAGCGTTATGACCCCGGCCCTTGCTTCGGGAGCAGGGGGTCGGAGGTTCGAATCCTCTCGCTCCGACCAATTTCCCGAAATCACAGCATCATCTTGGCGCGACGCATAAGATCAGACAGCGCTGGCCCAGGCGCCACTGTCTGCGCATCTCCAGGGTCCGATTGCCGTGGGTTCAAGCCGTCGCAAGGCCGGGTGGTGGCAGTGGCACAAAGGTAAGAACGGGGCTCCAACCACAATCGGAAAGAGCCCCGAACTCATTAAAGTCAGGACGGCGGCCGAGGGGAATAACCAGCGACCTGACACATGACAAATGCGCCGGCACACCGATAGTTCCAGCCATTCCAAACTTTTTTTCGCCAAACAAACACAGATCAGCGCGCCAGCTGCCGCGATGCAGCACTGTCATTCATGGCAGCTATCCACGGCGCCATGTTTCGTAACGAGTAGCATGCGATACCCGGGGCGTCTGATGGCCCCGCTCGTCCCAGGTTCTCCGGGTATCGCAACGTTTCCTGAAGACCTGTTGCCGCAGACGGCCAAGCCCGCCTAGATCCATGGCCTGTCCTGATCCAGATAGCGGCGATCGCACGCGACGAAATCCGCCAAGCTGTGAAAACCATCAAACGTCACCCGGCCATCTGGAATGGTCAACAGCCCGGTCTCTCACGACTGGCGCAGCGCCCGGTTGGCGCGAACCGCGATCAGGCGCGGCGTGCTACGCCTTGAGCCTGCGCGATTCTTTTCGGAATACCGGCGTGATCGTCGCAGACACTGCTTGAGGTCAGCATGATCAGGCGCTCAACCACTAATATGGCCCGTATATCGATGGGTGCCGCCGTTTGCCGGTCGATGTGACGTCCCTGTGTTCCATTTTAAAAGGTTGAACCCTGTGCAAGACCCAAAAGACATCCCCGGCAATGCCGCATTGACCATCTGCGAATCGCTGTTGTTGGCCATGAGCGACCTCAACATCATTCCCGAAAGCCAGATTATCGGCATCCTGCAGGACGCGGCCACGACTCATGAAGAAGCTGCAAAAAACAAAACTGACGGCGCGATGCACACGGCTGTGGCGGTGTTGATCCGCAAGATCATTTCCGGCGGAAATTCGGTGCGCCGTCCTGATCCGGGCACCGAGTCTGGCGGGAAGTGATTACCCGCCAGACTCGGTGGACGGTCTGCGCCCCGCAAACAGAGCCAAGGGTCAGGGTTTTGACCCTTGGCACCGCCATCGGATGTTTCGCCGGCCTGCCACGCCATGCCTGAGCAGGCTTCCGTCAAAGCGCGTCAAGAACGGGCACGGGCGGACCGTCCTGATCAAGATAGGTGCGGTCGAAATCGGCAAAAGTGACCAGGCTGTCGAAATCGTCGAATGTGACGCGCCCGTTCTGAAACGTCATCATGCCCGCCTCGCGGATTTCACGCAGCACGCGGTTGACATGCACCGGCGTCAGCCCCACCGCATCCGCCAAGTGATATTGCGTTATCGGACATTTGAAGCCGGTCTTATCTCCCAGGCCGACCAGCTTGAGCCGGGCGCTCAGCTCCAACAGCAGATGCGCGGTACGTTCGGCTGCCGGACGTTGACCGACGCCGACCAGATGCTCGACAATCATCGCCTCATCACGCGAGGCCGCCCAAAGAACCGCAATCGCCAGACGCGGCGTTTTGGTGAAAGTCTGGAAAAGATCAGCCTTTGAAACTTCAGACGCTTCGATCGGCGTGATCGGTTCGACATTGTGGTCGGATGTTCGAAACAGCACCGACCGCACGCCCAGAAAGTCACCCGGAATCTGGAAATTCACGATCTGCCGTGCGCCATCATCCAGAATTTTGTAAGAGCAGGCCCAGCCATCGGCCAGGATAAACGCTGACTGGTCAATTTCCCCCTGATGCACAAGGTCAACACCGGTCGCATACGTGCGCCGGCGCTTGTGTAGCTCTGCGACCGCCTCCAGCTCCTCTGTGCCCAGTTTGACATAAGACGCAATCTTGCGGGCGAAAGGAATATTGTGAGGCATAGGCGAGTCTCCGGCGCGGCTATTTATGAGGACGCCTGTTTCGCGGTTTTGCGCCGGAAAGTATCCAACATAGGTTAGGATGGTTTGCATTCTGTTCAGGTATTTGCCATGCCAGCCCGCGCCAAGCCCGCCACCGCCTGCCGACGGGGGCCGTTCGCACCGCCTGCATCGTCACCGGGTCAGCTGCGATCCGCCATCGCCCGCGCCCAACGCGCCGAAAACCCCGCTTCGGGCGCGGTTCAAAACGCCATCGTCGCCGCCACCGCCCGTTGCCAGCGCCCGTATTTGGCCGCCCGGACCTCTGCCGTCATCTGTGGCTGAAACCGCCGCTCCAGCGCCCAATCCTTGGCAAACACCGCAGGCTCCGGGCACAGCCCGACCTGCAATCCGGCCAGATAGGCCGCCCCCAGCGCCGTGGTTTCGGTGATCACGGGCCGGTCGACCGGGGCGTCGATGATATCCGACAGGAACTGCATCGTCCAATCACTGGCCACCATGCCGCCGTCGACGCGCAACACCCCCTCTGCCGCTCCACCCCAATCCGCCCGCATCGCCGCCAGCAAATCGCGAGTCTGATACCCGACGCTTTCCAGTGCCGCCTGCGCCAGTTCGGCAGGGCCGGAATTGCGGGTCAAGCCAAACACTGCCCCCCGGCAGTCGGGCCGCCAATAGGGTGCGCCCAGCCCGGTAAAGGCTGGCACCAGCACCACGCCCTGCGCCGCATCCGCCGCCTCGGCCAGCGCCTGGGTCTCTGACGCCGCGCCGATGATCCGCAACCCGTCCCGCAGCCATTGCACGACCGCCCCGGCGATGAAGATCGACCCCTCCAATGCATAAACCGGCTTGCCCCTCAGACGGTAGGCGATGGTGGTCAGCATCCGGTGTGTCGACGGCACCATTTCCGAGCCGGTGTTCAGTAGTGCAAAACACCCGGTGCCATAGGTCGATTTCATCATGCCCGGCGCAAAACACGCCTGCCCCACTGTCGCCGCCTGCTGATCACCCGCCACCCCGGCAATCGGGATCGCAGCCCCCAGCAACGCCGCATCCGTGACGCCGAAATCATCGGCACAATCGCGCACCTCGGGCAGCAGCGCCATTGGCACCTCCAGCAGGGCGCAGATCTCGGCATCCCAGGCGTTAGTTGCAATGTTGAACAACATGGTCCGCGCGGCATTGGTCGCATCGGTCGCATGCACCCGGCCCCCGGTCAGCTTCCAGATCAGAAAACTGTCGACCGTCCCGAACGCCAGCTTGCCCGACCGCGCCCGCTCTCGTGCACCGGGCACGCTGTCCAGCAGGTATTTCACCTTGGTGCCCGAAAAATACGGGTCCAGCAGCAATCCGGTCCGCGCCGTGATCATCGCTTCGTGCCCGCCGGCCTTCAACGCCGCGCAGATGTCGACGGTGCGACGGTCCTGCCAGACGATGGCGTTGTGAATGGGCGTGCCGGTGTCGCGGTCCCAGATCAGCGTGGTTTCGCGCTGGTTGGTTATGCCGATGGCGGCGATATCTGCAGCAGCCACGCCCGCTTTGGCAATCGCCGCCCGGGCGGTGGCCAGAACCGTCGCCCACAAATCCGCCGGGTCATGCTCTACCCAGCCGGGTGCCGGATAGATCTGCCGGAACTCTGCCTGTGCGCTGGCCACCACCCGCAAACGGCCATCAAACAGAATGGCGCGGGTCGAAGTCGTGCCCTGATCGATGGCAAGGATATGGGCGGGCATGGCGCAACCTTCCGAAGCTGGGGTCCGGGCAGGTTGGCAGAACGTCGGGCGATTTAGAAGGGTGTCGCCGCAATTCCTGTTCAAAGCGCTATGGTTTGTGGCGAAAACCGCCGCGGGAAGACAGAGGCGGCCAAGGTTGCCTTCGCGCGGGCCTGCGCCGCCGCGATCCCGTGCCTTGGCACCACGACCAAGACAGCGGCCCGCGCAATGCTGACGCATGCCAACATCGCCGTCATCCCAAACGACACGAACGTGGCAAACACGCTGGCCGCCAATCCGGCTGCGCGGTGATCGTCGCAGACCGAGCGCGGCGCCGCTCGGATGGTGCGCAGGTGGGCGATCTGACCACGCAGTTTTTCGCCAATTCAAGGTCGATTACGCCGCGAATGGCACATCCGCGCTTGACGAAGAACGCCACGTTCCAGATTTGGTTCTGGCCGCGTTCTAGACTGATGCCCCGCTGCACAAACGCTGCCGCGACTGTGGATGTGAGATGCACGTGGCCGCCTGACTGCGGTTCCAGACGCCCCTACCTTTGCCGCCAGCGCTCCAGAATGTAGGCCGCCGTCATCAGATCCAGATGTGCGCCGCCGCCATTCTTGGCCAGCGTAATCTCGTCATCCGTTCGCCGCGCAAAACTGCCCGATGCCAGGTCATAGAAATCCGCCCGCACATCCGCTTCCGTCATCGCGCCATGGGCAATCGGGTCGATGATCTCGCCAATATGATGCACCGTGGTCGCCCGTGCATCGACAAACACCGACGCCCGCGCCATCGCGGCATCATCCACCTCGCGCATCGCGGGCGTATAGGCCCCGATCAGGTCCAGATGCTGCCCCGGCCGCAGCCACGCGCCCTTGATCAACGGCTCTGAACTCATCGTCGCGGTGCAGATGATATCCGCCTGTCCGACCGCCGCTTGCAAATCACTGGCAACCGTCGCCCCGGTCTGCGCGGCAAACGCCTCTGCCCCCGCAGCGCTGCGGTTCCAGATCACGAACCGCGCGGCCGGGAACAGCGACCCATAGGCTTGCACCATGCTGCGCGACACCGCACCCGCCCCCACCAGCAGAATCACCCGCGAGTCGCGCCGCGCCAGTTTGGACGCCGCCAGCAACGAATCTCCCGCCGTTTTCCACTTCGTCACCAGATGGAAATCCAGAAGCGCCTCCAGCACTCCGGTCTCGTCGTTGTACAAGGTGACGATGCCGTTGACCGATGGCAGGCCCAGCGCCTTGTTGCCCGGATGAATGGTGCCGATCTTGACCAGCGACCCCAGCCCGTCAATCCACGCCGCCCGGTCCAACAGCGTATCCGCCCCGCGATACAACAGCAGGTCGGCAATCTCGGCCCGCGGCAGGCCATGCCCCGCCTCCAGCGCCGCAACGATCCCTGGCCAGGTCAACAGCACCTCGGCCTCTGGTCCCACCATTTCCACGCTCATAACCCGGCCTCCCCTTCGGTCAACAAATCTTCCGCCACCAGCCGCCGCGCCCAGCCTTGCCAGCTTTCAAACTGATGCGTCCGCCAGCCCCGTGCACCCGCTGCCGCGATGTTCTCCGCCTTGTCATCGGCAAACAGCAGGCCATGCGGCGCAATCCCGCAATCCGCCTCGACCATTTCGTAAATCCGCGGATCGGGTTTGATCACGCCCATCACGCCCGACACGTAATGCCGGTCGAACTCCGCCAGAAAATCCAGCTTCGGCAGGGCCTCCTCGAACGAATACTTGCCAAAGTTCGTCAGCGCGAACACCGGCACCCCCTTGGTGCGCAACGCCCGCAGCAAGGCAATCGAGCCTTCGATCCGCGGCGAGGCCAACTCGATCCAGCGGTCATACCACCACCTGATCTCGGTCGCCCAACGCGGATAGCGCTCTGCCCAATCATAAATCGTCTCGCGGAACAACGCGCCGGCGTCGATGTCCAGGTTCATGGCGTGCAGATCGACCTCGGCAAACAGTGCCTTGCGCCGTGCTTCACCCAGTTCCCGATCATAAAACGCCTCTGGCTGCCATTCGGTCAGCACATTGCCGATGTCAAAAATCACCGCCTCAACCCGCATAAGCCCTCCGCCGTAACGTTTCGCGATACAATGTATAAAGCCCGGCCCCGATGATCAGCGCAATGCCGATCCAGCCTTGCAGATCGGGGAAGGTGCCAAAGAACAAAAGCCCCCAGATCACCGCCAGCGGCATGGATGTGTATTCGAACGGTGCCACCAAAGCGGCCTCGTTCATCCGGTAAGCCTGCGACATCAGCATCCCGCCAATCGCCACCGACAGCCCGGTGCCGACAAAGGCAGACCAGTCAGACACCGGCGGCCAGATCCATTGGCGGAACAGAAAGGCCAGCGAGGCATCCGACGACCCCGACAGATGCCCGTCGCCCACCCACAGGCCCATCAGGCTTGACACAGTGACAAAGGCGATCTGGGTGTAGAAATTGATCGTCACGGCGCTTTCGGTATCCTTCATGTGCCGCGTCATGATCTGGGTCGAGGCATAGGACAGCGCCGACAGCAGGATCAGCAGCGTCGCCCAGTGAAACTCGCCCTCCGGCCGCAGCATGACCACCACCCCGATCAGCCCCACCACAACCGCCCCCCAGCGGTGCCAGCCGACGTGTTCGCCCAGCACCACCACCGACAGAATGGTCAGCAGGATCGGCGCCACAAACCCGATCGCCGCCGCATTGGCGATCGGCAACGCGGCGAGGCCCAGAAAGTAAGTGACATTGGACACCATCACCACGCTCGCCCGCAGCAAATGCGTGCGCGGACGCCGGGTTTTCAGAATGGCAAAGCCCATGCCGCGAAACTTGATGAACCCCAGGATAAACGCGATCCCGACAAAGGCCCGCACCAGAATGACCTGATGCAGGGCATAGGTCGAGGACAGCGCCTTGATGAACAGATCGTTGAGCGACAGCGTGGCGCTGCCCCCCATCGCACATAAAATGCCGATCAGGACGTGACGAGAGGTCGGGTTGCTCATGCTGCCATATCATCAAAACCAGTAGTGAATTCTGGCCCATCCCCGACATATGCCAGCACTTTCCGTAGGGTGCGTGATTTTGCGGACCAGCCCGCTCCGCCAAACCATGCGTAAATCGCGCACCCGACGCTTGATGCTGCGCGCCCCAGACCCCCCCTCAAGGCCGGGTAGGGTGCGTGCCGCCACTTACCTTTCGAGTGCCAAAAGAGTGCGGTGTGAAATCACACCCCTACTTCGCCCGCATCACCCGATCCAGCACATCCAGAAACCGCGACCGGTCCGCCTTGGAATACAGCTTGCCGCCGCCCTGCCGGAACGGGTCGGCGCTGCGCAAATCCGCCATCAGATCCCGCGTCGCCAGCACCATGCCGATGTTGGCCCGCGTCAGTTCCTCGCCATTGTGCTTCAAAACCCGCGCCCCCGCCTCCACACACTTCGCGGCCAAGGGAATATCCCCTGTCACCACCACATCCCCGGCCCCACAACGTTCCGCGATCCACTTGTCGGCCTCATCCGGCCCATCCGCGACAAAGACCGATTGCACCAGCGGATTGGCCGATGGCCGGATACCGCCATTCGACACCAGCACCATCGCCACGCCCAACCGCGTTGCCACTCGCTCTGCCTCGGCCTTCACCGGGCAGGCATCGGCATCGATGTACAGGGTCATGTCCGCCCTCGGCAGTCTGGCATCACCTTGTGCTTACCTTTTTGCAAATACTCCCGCCGGAGGCTCTTGGCGCAGGCCAAAGACGCTCCGCGGGGAGTATTTTCGCAAGGGCAATTGGTAAGGCTGGCCCGATCACGCAAACAACGCCCCGGCATGAAAGGCGATATGCTCCTCCATGAAGGTGCTCACGAAGAAATAGCTGTGATCATAGCCCTTCTGCATCCGGAACGTGCCCGCCTGCCGCCGCTCCACCATCGCCGCAGCCAGTGCTTCGGGTTGCAGCAGTTCCAAAAAGCGGTCCGCCGTGCCCTGATCAATCAGCATCGGCCCGTCAAAGCCGCGCTTTTTCATCAACAGGCTGGCGTCATAGGCCGCCCACGGCTCCTCATCTACCCCCAGATAGGCGGTGAACTGCTTGCGACCCCACAGCGATTTGGTCGGCTGACAGATCGGCGCAAAGGCCGAAACCGACCGGAACCGCCCCGGCAGGCTCATCGCCATCGTCAAGGCACCGTGGCCGCCCATCGAATGGCCGGTGATCGACTGCGCCGCCTCGGCCACCGGAAAGCTGTCGAACAACAGGCCCGGCAACTCGTCGGTGATATAGGACCACATCTGGTAATGCGCGGCCCAGGGCAGGTCCAGCGCATCAATGTAAAATCCCGCCCCCTGCCCCAGATCGTAATCCTCGTCGTCACTGGCCTGCGCACCGCGCGGGCTGGTGTCGGGGAACACCACCGCAATCCCCGCTTCTGACGCCCATCTTTGCGCCCCCGATTTCACCATCGCATTCTCATGCGTGCAGGTCAGCCCAGACAGAAACCACAACAGCGGCACCGGCCCATCCTCGGCCTCTTCCGGCAGGAACAGCCCGAACGTCATGTCACACTGACAGACCTCCGAAGTATGGGCATACACGCCCTGCACCCCGCCAAACGCCCGGTTTTCACTGATCGTCTTCATCGCTGCTCCTGCATCATCTGTCCCTGAATATCCCACAGGGGTGTGGGGGTGTGAAACCCCCACCGACCTCAATTCAGCGAAACACCGTCAAAATCTCGTTCAGCGGTTTCTTCCGCTTGGCCGCCGCCGGCACCGTCGCATCCACATTTGGATAGCCGACCGGCACGATCATCACCGCTTTTTCACTGGCCGGTCTCCCGCACATGTCCGGCAGGAATTTCATCGGATTCGGCGTATGCTCCAGACACACCAGCCCGGCATGATGGATCGCGGTGATCAGCATCCCGGTCGCAATCCCCACACTTTCGGGCACATAGTAATTCTTGTAACGCACCCCATCCTGCGTCACGCCATAGCGCTGGGCAAAAACCACGATCAGCCACGGCGCGTCGGTCAGATGTGGCTTGTCCACCCCGGTGCCAATTGGCTCCAGCGCCGCCAGCCACTCATCCCCGCCACCACCTGCGTAAAAAGCCTGTTCCTCCTCCTCCGCCGCAGCCCGGATCCGCGCCTTCATGTCCGGGTTGGCAATCGCGGCAAAGAACCACGGCTGGTGATTGGCCCCGCTCGGCGCAAGTCCCGCCGCCTGAATGCACGCCGAAATTACCGCCTCCGGCACCGGACGACCAGAATACTGCCGCACCGAATGGCGCTTTGCCATATGATCGCGGAACGCGACCGCCGATGCCAGCGGGTCCGCCACCTTCACCCGGTCGGGCAGCGGCAACGCCTGATACTGCACCTCGCCCTTGCGATACATCAGCCGCCCCCGATCAGTGCCCCCGCCGCAAATACCAAAGCACCGCCCACCACGACCTGCAAGGCCGCCCGCAGGAACGGGGTTTCCATATAACGGTTCTGGATCCACGCAATCGCCCACAATTCAAAGAACACCACGACCATCGCAAGGATCGTCGCCGTCCAGAAATCCGCGAGCAGATAGGGCAGTGCATGCCCCAATCCCCCCACCGCCGTCATCAACCCGCTGGCCAGCCCGCGCTTGTAAGGCGATCCCCGCCCCGACAGCACGCCGTCATCATGCGCCGCCTCGGTGAATCCCATCGAGATTCCGGCCCCCACCGCCGCAGCCAGGCCCACCAACAGCGTCGTGTGGCTGTCTTTTGTCGCAAAAGCGGTGGCAAAGATCGGCGCGAGGGTGGAAACCGAACCATCCATCAACCCCGCCAAACCCGGCTGCACCCAGGTCAGGATGAACTGCCGCCGCGCGCCCGCATCTTCCTGGCCGCGCACGGCGGTCCCCAGATGCTGCGCCTCCAGCGCCCCGGCGGTCGCCTCATGCCCGGCCTCCGCCGCGGCCAGATCGCCCAGCAACTTGCGCGTTGCCGCATCGGTGGTGCGGGCGGCGGCGGCGCGGTAAAATTTCTCGGCCTGCGCCTCCATCCCCGCCGCTTCCGACCGCATCCGGTCCAGCCCCAGGTTTTCGGTCAGCCAGACCGGGCGGCGGGCGTAGTATCCCGCCACATGGTCGCGCCGGATCAGCGGGATCACCTCGCCAAACCGCGCTCGGTGCAGGTCGATCAGGCGGTGGCGATGCTCGTCCTCCTCCACCGCCATGCCATCAAACACCGCCGCCGATGCCGGATAGTCCGCCCGCAGCCGATGGGCAAAGCTGCGGTAAATGCTGCCGTCGTCCTCCTCGGACGAGATGGCCAGCGCCAGGACCTCCTGTTCACTCAGGTCGGCAAAGCGGCGACGGTGGGTAAAGCCAGCGATCATGGTCATCTCCAGTTTGGAATGGTTCTAATATGATTTGCCGCTGCACAAAAGAAAACCCCCCAAGCGTTCTCTCACAAGCCAGCATTCCACAATCCAACCCGCGCCAAGCCCGCCGGCATGCCCCGCGGGCGTGACAAAACCCCTTGGTCTGATCAAAGCTGGTCAGGCAGCGCGGCCGCCACCGCTCGCAATCCCGCCAGCCGCGCTGCCCGCGCCCGCACCTGTTGGCGCCACAGCGTGAACAGCCCCGCCGTCACCACGATCACCGCGCCGATCACCACATTGGGCCGCAACACCTCGTGGTAAATCGCCACCCCCAGCACCGCGATGAACACCAGTTGCAGATAGGTCAAAGGCTGCAACGCCGAAGCCTCCGCCAGATCATAGGCCCGGATCAGCAGCCAGTGCCCGGCGACCGAGGTGCAGCACAGCGCCAGCATCCAGCCCCAGTCCGCCCCGGTCATCGGTTGCCAGAACCACAGCCCCGGCAATGTCATGCCCAGCGCTCCCGCCACGCCGGTCCAGAAAAAACTGGTCTCGGTGTTGTCATCCCGCGCGACGAACCGGGTCGCCAGCACATAGACCGACCACAGAAAGGCGCAGGCCAACGGCACCAGCGACCAGACGCTGAACACCGTACTGCCCGGGCTCAGGATGATCAGCACGCCTATGCCGCCCACTGCAATCGCTGCCCAGCGCCGCCAGCCGACCTTTTCGCCCAGAACCGGGCCAGACAGCGCCGCAATCAGCAGCGGCCCGCAGATCATCACCGCATGGGTCTGGATCAGGCCCAGCTTGGCAAACGACCAGCCCGACAGGCAGATTTGCACCACCACCAGCAAACCGCGAAACGCCTGCAAGGCCGGTCGTCTGGTCGCCAGCGCGGCCCGGATGCCCCCCGGTTTGCGGGCGGTCAGTGCCACGGCAAAGCTGCCAAAGAACCAGAACCGCAGCATCACCACCATCACCACCGGATAGTGCCCGGTCAAATGCCGCGTGATCACGTCTTGCAGCGAAAAAATCATCATGATGACGATCATCAGCCATTGGCCGGTCCGGGTGTTCTGCTCGCTCACACCAGCGGCCCTGGGTCAGCCACTGCCTTGCCCTCGGCCCGCGCCAGAAACAGCGTGTAAAGGCCGGCCACCACCACAACCGCCGTGCCAATGACCACCTGCAACGCCAGCTGTTCGTGAAAGAACGTCAGGCCGATCATCGTGACAAACACAATCTGCAAATAGGCGAACGGCTGAACCGACGACGCCTCCGCCGCCTCATAGGTTTTCTGCATCAACCAGTTCGACAGCACCGACAACAACCCGTAGATCAGCAAGAACACCCAGTCCCTCCCGCTGACTGCCTGCCAATGCGGCAGGCCGATCGCTGTCATCAACACCGCACCAATCACCGGCGGCCAGAAGAACGCCGCGAACCCCGGTTCGTCCCGCGTCGTCAGGCGGGTCAGAACGACATACAGCGCAAACATGAATGCCGAAGCCAGCGGCAGCAATGCGGGCCAGACAAACACCCCCGCCCCCGGCCGCAGGATGATCAGCACGCCAACACACCCCACCGCCACCGCACCCCAGCGTTGCCAGCTGATCCGCTCGCCCAACAACGGCCCCGACAGCGCCACCACCACCAGCGGACAGACCGCAAACACCGCATGGCTCGCGATCAGCCCGATCATCGTATAGCCCCAGACGATGATTGAGATTTCGACCACCAGCAGCACGGCGCGCAAAACATGCGCTGGCAGGCGCTTGGTCCGGATCGCCGCCCGCACACCCTCTGGCCGCTGCAGCGCCATTACCAGCACAAACGCGGCGAAAATCCAGTAGCGGACCATGACCACCATTAGCGTGTTGTAGTTCCCGGCCAGCAGCCGCGAAAACCCGTCCTGACAGGCAAAGACAAAAACCGTGGCAATCATCAGCCAGATGCCGCGCTTGGGGTTGCGGTTCATGCCAGCCGCCCCGCCGTCATATGGCGCTTGCTGCCATGACCGGGCCGACGTTCCACTGCAAAACCCGCATCCGTCAGCGCCTGCCGCACATGCCCGGCCGCCGTATAGGTCGCAAAGGTCCCGCCCGGCGCGGTATGTCGGCCCACTTCCGCCATCAACTCCGCCGACCACAATTCCGGGTTCTTGGCGGGCGAGAATCCGTCCAGATACCAAGCATCCGCCCGCCCCTGCCACGCGGGCAAGGTCTGCCGCGCATCGCCGATGATCACCTCTGCCACCACATGCCCCAGATCCATCCGCCGGCCGCCCGCCGCCCATTGCGCCAGAAACGGTCCCGCCACCGCCAGCGCCTCGGGAAACGCCTGCAAAGCCCGCGCGATACTGTCCGCCGCCAGCGGCCACGCCTCGAAACTCGTATAGCGCAGCACCCCCGGCCCGGCCCAGGCGATCACTGTCGCCAACAGGTTCAACCCGGTGCCAAACCCCAGTTCCGCCACCTGAAACCCGTCACAAAACCGCCCGGGCAAACCATTGCCAGCCAGAAACACATGCCGCGTTTCCGCCAGCCCACCGGTGGCCGAGAAATACGGGTCATCGAACCGGGTCGACACCGGCACGATCCCATCGCGCCATTCCAGACCCACGCCCTGTTCGCCGCCCGACATTTCAATTAATCCAAGAACTCGCGCGGACCATGAGCAAGGGCAGGCGGAATGGCAAGGGTCGATCTGACAGTGCGCGGCGGCGGCATCTTCGGCCTGTCGATCGCCTGGGAAGCGCTACAGCGCGGCGCCCGCGTCCGCCTGATCGAAAGCCATGCCATCGGTGCCGGCGCCAGCGGTGGCGTCGTCGGCGCCCTCGCCCCGCATGTCCCGGAAAACTGGAACCCGAAAAAGCAATTTCAACTGGAAAGCCTGCTTCTGGCCGCACCATTCTGGGCCACTGTCGCCGCCGTCTCCGGCCTGCCGACCGGTTATGCCCGCACCGGCCGCCTGCAACCCCTGGCCGACGTCGCCGCCGTCACACTGGCCCACAAACGCACTGAAACCGCCCGCGCCCTGTGGGCTGACAACGCCACTTGGCAGGTCATCCCCGCCACCAATGCCGCTTGGGAACCCCACAGCCCCACCGGCCACCTCGTCCATGATACCCTCAGCGCCCGCATCCACCCCGGCCTTGCCCTCGCCGCGCTGACCGCCGCGATCCGAACCAAGGCCGAAGTTCTGATCGGCGACGCGCCCGACGAAGGTACGGTGATCTGGGCGACCGGCACCAGCGGCCTGACAGAGCTGACCGCAGCGCTTGGCCACAAGATCGGCGACGGCGTCAAGGGACAGGCGTTGACCCTGCGCCACGACGCTCCCCATCTGCCGCAAATCCTCACCGACGGCCTCCACATCATTCCCCACGCCGATGGCACCACCGCCATAGGCTCCACCAACGAACACGCCTGGGCCGACCCGACCAGCACCGACGCCCATCTCGACCTGCTGCTGCGAAAAGCCCGCGCCGCCCTGCCCGCGCTGCAACACGCCGAAGTCGTCACCCGCTGGGCCGCCCTGCGCCCGCGCGCCAAATCCCGCGCGCCCTTGCTGGACGCATGGCCTGACCGCCCCGGCCATTACATCGCCAACGGTGGCTTCAAGATCGGCTTCGGCATGGCCCCGAAAGTGGCGCAAGTCATGGTCGATCTGGTGCTGAACGGCCATGACAGCATTCCGCAAGGCTTCCGCCTGACCGCATTGTAACCCCCATCAAAGCTGGCTAACCCGCTCTGGCAGCGCTATAGCTGCGACCCGCCATGCCGTTCATCATGCCCGCACAAGGCTTTCTTCACGACCGCAATGACGCCCTTGTGGCTGCAAGACCGGCCGACGCGGGCCAAACCGCCTGAACCGGAGTCTGCGATGGACTATGTCATGGCCGGACTGTCCGCCCCCGCCTTCTGGGCCGCGATGGCCATCACCCTGTGCGCAGGCTTTGTCAAAGGCGCGGTGGGCTTTGCCATGCCGATGATCATGATCTCGGCCTTCTCGTCGTTCCTGCCACCCGAACTGGCCCTCGCCGGTCTGATCCTGCCAACCTTGATCACCAACCTGTCACAGGCCTTCCGCCACGGGGTCCAGCCGGCGTGGCGAACGACAAAAACCTACCATCGCATCCTGATCGCCACGGTGATCTTCATCGTGATCTCGTCGCTGTTCGTCCATGTTATCCCGCAGCGCCTGTTCCTGCTGCTCTTGGGCGTCCCGATCACCGCCTTCGCCCTGTTGCAACTGGCCGGCATCAACCTCGCGCTGAAACTGGAACACCGCCACCGCGCGGAATGGCTGCTGGGTGCTGTCGGCGGACTGTACGGCGGCATCTCCGGCATCTGGGGCCCGCCGCTGCTGGTTTACCTGCTGTCGGTCAAGGCCGACAAGCTGGAAACGGTCCGCGTCCAGGGCGTCGTGTTTCTGATCGGGGCGTTCGTTCTGTTTTTCGCCCACCTGCATTCCGGCGTGCTGACGCCGGCCACCATCGCCTTCTCCGCCGCCCTCACCATCCCCGCCCAGATCGGCCAAGTCGCAGGCACCCTCATTCAAGATCACCTCGACCAGACTCGCTTCCGGCGCTGGACCCAGATCCTGCTGGTCCTGACCGGCCTGAACCTCGCCCGCCGCGCCGTCGGCCTGTAAGTGCAGGACCGTTCCAATTTGACTAAAATTTCGCCTTACCTTTTCAGAAATACTCCACGGGGGTCCGGGGGTGTGAAACCCCCGGGGAAGTGGTTAACGAATTCCGAACGGAAATTCGCAACCCCTTGATTTCAGGGTATCTGATCATCTGTCCACATGTGGACACCCGCTCAGCCAATCGCCGCCGCCCGGACCTCATCATCAATGAACGGCAGGTACTGCCCGAAATTCGCGGCAAACATGCCGACCAGGCGCGCCGCCTGCCGGTCATAGTCTGCCCCGTCGCCCCAGGTCGACCGCGGATCCAAAAGCCGGGCCTCCACCCCTTTCACCGCCACCGGCACCTCAAAGCCAAAGTTGGCGTCCCGCCGGAACTCCGCCCCCGCCAGCGACCCATCCAGCGCCGCCGACAGCAAGGCCCGCGTCGCCTTGATCGGCATGCGCTTGCCCGTGCCATATGCCCCGCCAGTCCAACCGGTATTGACCAGCCAGCACGACGCCCCATTCCGCGCTATCTTGGCCGCCAACAGCTTGCCGTAAACCTCGGGCCGCCGCGGCATGAACGGTGCCCCGAAACAGGTTGAAAAGGTCGGCTGCGGCTCAGTCACCCCGCGCTCGGTCCCTGCGACCTTGGCGGTAAAGCCCGACAGAAAGTGATACATCGCCTGCGCCGGCGACAGCCGCGCAATCGGCGGCAGCACGCCAAACGCATCGCAGGTCAGCATCACGACATGCCGCGGATGCCCGCCCAGACCTGTGAGCGAGGCGTTGGAAATCGCCTCCAGCGGATAGGCGCAGCGCGTGTTCGCCGTCAGACTGTCATCGCTGAAGTCCAGCTCCAGCGTGTCCGCGTCATGCACCATATTCTCGACCACCGTGCCAAACCGACTGGTGGTCGCATGAATCTCCGGCTCGGCCTCTGCCGACAGATGGATGGTCTTGGCATAACAGCCGCCTTCAAAGTTGAAGGTGCCGCGATCTGACCAGCCGTGTTCATCATCGCCGATCAAGATCCGCGACGGATCCGCCGACAGCGTGGTCTTGCCGGTCCCCGACAGGCCAAAGAACACCGCCGTATCCACCGGATTGCCGATGGCATGATTGGCCGAACAATGCATCGCCATCACGCCCTTTTCCGGCAAAAGGTAGTTCAGAAGCGTGAACACGGCCTTTTTGTTTTCGCCCGCATAGGCGGTGTTGCCGATCAGGATCAGCTTTGCGTCAAAGTTCAGCGCGATCACCGTCTCGCTCCGGCAGCCATGCCGCGCCGGGTCCGCCTTGAACGTCGGGCAGTTGATCACCGTCCAGTCCGGGCTGAACGTATCCAGTTCCGCCCGCGCCGGCCGCCGCAGCAGATGCCGGATGAACAGCCCGTGCCACGCCAGCTCCGTTACCATCCGCACATCCAGCCGGTGGATCGGATCAGCCCCGGCATACAAATCCTGCACGAAATAGTCGCGCCCCTGCATATGCGTCAGCATGTCGGCATGCAGCCGCGCGAACGCTTCCGGCGCCATTGGCGCGTTGTTTTGCCACCAGACCGACCCTTCGACCAAGGCCGTCCGCACCACGAATTTGTCTTTGGGCGACCGCCCGGTAAAGGCGCCCGTCGTACAAAGGAACGCACCGCCCAGGCCCAGCTTGCCCTCGCCCTGCGTCACCGCCGCTTCGACCAACGCCGGTTCAATCAGGTTGTAATAGACATGACCCAGCCCGCGGATGCCCTGATCTTCTAGCCGTCTGGCGGGGTTCACGCGTCCGGTCATCATCTGGCAAGCTCCCTTGTGTTGAAAATGCAACCATCACGCCAATGGCTGCCAGGGCAAATTCGGCCGAAAAGCCCCTCTGTTCGAATTCCATTAACACACAGATTTCAAAGGGGAAAAGCATTGAAATGCACCGTTAGCGCAATCAAATGCAGGTTAGCGCAACCATTC
This sequence comes from Rhodobacterales bacterium, assembly GCA_025362795.1. Lineage (GTDB taxonomy): Bacteria > Pseudomonadota > Alphaproteobacteria > Rhodobacterales > Rhodobacteraceae > Stagnihabitans. Next base: position 17,356 of record JANYFE010000088.1, read on the forward strand.
AACCCTTAAACACATGACTGCGGCAAATTAGTCATTCCTTTGGGAATTTCGCACCCAATGACAGGGCTAAACCCCAGTGATTCGCACAATTGTGTTGATTCCTAATGGGGGAAACCCGATCATGCAGGAAAAATAAGGCAAACCGAGCAGAATAGGATAGCCCAACATGGCAAGGATCGCCCTTGTGGACGACGACAGGAACATCCTGACGTCGGTGTCGATGACTCTTGAAGCCGAGGGGTTCGAGGTCGAGACGTTCAATGACGGTCAATCCGCCCTTGACGCCTTCAACCGCCGCATGCCCGACATGGCCGTGCTGGACATCAAGATGCCCCGGATGGACGGGATGGACCTGCTGCAACGCCTGCGGCTGAAATCCACCATGCCGGTGATCTTCCTCACGTCCAAGGACGACGAGATTGACGAGGTTCTGGGCCTGCGGATGGGCGCTGACGACTACGTCAAAAAACCTTTCAGCCAGCGCCTGCTGGTCGAACGCATCCGGGCTCTGCTGCGCCGTCAGGACGCCATCCAGACCGGCGAAGTGGCCGTGACCGAAGAAACCAAGATCATGGACCGCGGCAATCTGCGGATGGATCCCTTGCGCCATTCAGTCAGTTGGAAAGGTGCCGATGTCTCGCTGACCGTCACCGAATTCATGCTGTTGCAGGCTTTGGCCCAGCGTCCCGGCTTCGTCAAAAGCCGCGATCAGCTGATGGACGTCGCCTATGACGATCAGGTCTATGTCGACGACCGCACCATCGACAGCCATATCAAACGCCTGCGTAAGAAAATGCGCGCCGTGGATGACACCTTCTCGGCCATCGAAACGCTGTATGGCATTGGCTACCGCTACAACGAAGAATGACCGCGGTTCCCCAGATCAACATGGCACAAAAGCGCGGCCCGAAATCGAGCGAGGTGCTTTTGGGCGAAGATTGGGTTTCGCCCGACAGCATGGGTGAAGCCGTCTTGCGTGACGGACGCAAACGCCGGGGTCTGGTGTCGCTGAACCATTCGCCGCTGGCCCGCAAGATCATCATCTTCAACCTGATGGCATTGGTCATTCTGGTGGCGGGCGTGCTGTTCCTGAACCCGTTCCGTGACAGTCTGGTGGTGCAGCGCGAACAGGGTCTGGTGAACGAGGCCAAGCTGATCGCCAATGTGTTCGAGGCCGGGCTGCCAGCCGCCAGCACGGTCGGCCCCGGCGATACGCTGGCCCTGTCGCAACGTCTGAAAGACATCACCATCAGCCCCGGGGTCGAGGTCTATCTTTTCGACAGCTATGGTGGCCTTTTGACCTCTGCCGTCGGGGCGCCGCGCGAAACTCAAACCGGCAATGACCGCTCGACCATCATCACCGACTTTCTCAACGTGATCTGGGACGGCATTTCCGGCCTTCTCAGCGGAAGTTCCGCCAACAAGGTCAAGGTCAGCGGCGAAGACATGGCCCGCAATCTGTTTTCCGAGGCTGAAGCCGGGGCCACCGCTGTCAAAACCGGTCAAGGGCCCGAAGGCGGTGCGCAGTTTTCGGTTGCGACACCCATCATGCGCGACGGCGTGGTCTTGGGCGTCGCGGCCCTCACCTCGGCAGAGGGCGAGATTGACCGTCTGGTCCGCTATGAACGCGAACAGATCCTGCAAATGTTCGTCATTGCCCTTTTGGTGTCGATCGGCCTGTCGCTGGTGCTGGCCTCGACCATTGCCAACCCACTGTCCGATCTCGCCGCCGCCGCCGAAATTGGTCAGAACCGCGACGCCGGCGCCCGTTCGGCCGGCCGCGTCCGCATCCCCGACCTGACCGCCCGCCCGGATGAAATTGGCCGCCTGTCGGTGGCGATGCGCGGCATGGTGACAGCACTTTATGACCGGATCGACGCCAATGAACAATTCGCCGCCGATGTCAGCCACGAGATCAAGAACCCGCTCGCCAGCCTGCGCAGCGCCGTAGGATCCCTGCGGTTTGTAAAAAAGGAAGAACATCGCGAAAAGCTGCTGGATGTCATCGAACATGACGTGCGGCGGCTGGACCGGCTGGTCAGCGACATCTCCAACGCCTCGCGGCTGGATTCGGAACTGGTGAAGGAAGAGGAAGAAGAATTCAACCTGCTGAAAACGCTGTCGAACCTGACCGAATATCTGGGTCAGCAGGCCCGCGAAAAGGGCGTGGAATTCATCACCGACTTTCCGGCCGACCAGATCCGCGTCAATGGTCTGGAAGGGCGGTTGGCGCAGGTGTTCGTGAACCTGATCACCAATGCCATTTCCTTCTGTGACACCGGCGATGCGGTGCGGGTCTGGGCGCGCAAGCGCGAAAACCGGGTGCTGATCGTCGTCGAAGATACCGGCCCCGGCATCCCGGATGCGGCACTGACCAAGGTGTTCAAACGCTTTTATTCCGAACGTCCGACCGGCGATTTCGGCAATCATTCCGGTCTTGGGCTGGCCATTTCGAAACAGATCATCGAGGCGCATGGCGGCGTCATCTGGGCCGAAAACATCCGCCCGACCCAGGCCGACATCACCTCTGAACCGCTGGGCGCCCGTTTCGTGGTCGGTTTGCCGGTCTGACCGGCGATGCTGATCCACGCCAGTTGCGTTGCCATCAACGGTCGCGGCCTTCTGATTACCGGCCCGTCCGGCGCTGGCAAATCGGCGCTGGCTTTGCAGCTGATGGCACTTGGTGCAGCGCTGGTTGCCGATGACCAAACCGAACTGACCCTTGAAAACAGCCAGCTGATCGCGCGCTGCCCCCCCAACCTGTCCGGCCTGATCGAGGCACGGGGTATCGGCATCCTGCGCGCCCCCGCCATCACGCAGGCCGAAATCGCCCTTGTCGCCGATCTGGCACAGCCCGAACCCGACCGTTTGCCACCGCGACGCAAGGTCAACTTGTTGGGCCAATCGGTGGATCTTGTGCTGGGTCAGGGCAATCCCCATTTTACTGCCTCAGTTCTGTGCTATCTGAACGGCTCCCGACAGGCCTGACCTCATCGAAATGCAACCCGAAACCCAACAAACCCACGAACATCGCCTCGTCCTGATCACCGGCCCCTCGGGCGCTGGCCGCTCAACGGCCTTCCATGCGCTGGAGGATCTGGGCTACGAGGTGATCGACAATCTGCCGCTATCGCTGATCCCCCGCCTGATTGACGGCCCGCCCCTGGAACGCCCGCTTGCCCTTGGCCTTGACGTGCGCAACCGTGATTTCAACGCCACCGCCGCGATCGAACTGATCGACACCCTGACCCGCGACCCGCGCGTGACGCTGGAACTGCTGTATCTGGATTGCGCCCCCAACGTGCTGGTCAGCCGCTACAGCCAGACCCGTCGCCGCCACCCGATTGTCGAGGCCGCCACGCCCAGCGAAGGCGTCGACCGCGAAATTGACCTGCTCACCCCGATGAAAGTGCGCGCCGATCACCTGATTGACACCAGCGACATGTCGCCGCACGAGCTGAAGGCCGAAATCGGCCATTGGTTCGACCACCGCCCGGCTGCCGGACTTGCGCTTTCGGTGCAAAGCTTCAGCTACAAACGTGGTCTGCCGCGCGGGGTGGATATGGTGTTCGATTGCCGTTTTCTCGCCAACCCTTACTGGGTGCCCGAATTGCGCGATCGCGATGGCCGCGATGCCGCCGTCGCCGCCCATATCGAGGCTGATCCGCGATTCGCGCCATTCTTCTCCAAGTTGCAGGATCTGGTCCTGATGCTGCTGCCCGGCCAACTGGATGAGGGCAAAGCGCACCTCTCGATCGGCTTTGGCTGTACCGGTGGGCAACACAGGTCTGTTGCAGTTGCAGAAAAATTGGCCAAGGTGCTTGCGGAAGCGGGCTGGCAAGTGTCAAAACGGCACCGAGAGTTGGAACGCAGGTTGTCCGGCAGTGCCGTTGACGGGTTCGGGGTAGGTCGCGCGTGATCGGGATCGTGATTGTCGCTCATGGTGGGCTGGCACGGGAATATTTGTCGGCGGTCGAACATGTTGTTGGCCCGCAGGCGGATATGCAGGCCATCGCCATCGAAGACGACTGTGACCGCGGCAAAAAGCAGGCCGAAATCTGCGCCGCCGCCAATTCGGTCGATCACGGCAACGGTGTTGTCGTCGTGACCGATATGTTCGGCGGCTCGCCGTCGAATCTGTCGCTCCTGGCCTGCGCTGGCGGCCCGGAACGCCGCATCATCTATGGCGCGAACCTGCCAATGTTGATCAAACTGGCCAAGTCACGCGAACTTGCGGTCAAGGATGCGGTGGCCGCCGCTTTGGATGCCGGACGCAAATATATCAACAGCCTCGATCTTGGCAGCGGGGCGTAACGGCGCAATGACAGTGCAGAACCTGCGGATCATCAACGAAAAGGGCCTGCACGCCCGCGCCTCGGCCAAATTCGTCGAAGTTGTGGAAGAGTTTGACGCCGCCGCCCGCGTCACCCGCGACGGCATGACAGTCTCCGGCGACAGCATCATGGGGCTTTTGATGTTGGCAGCCTCGCGTGGAACCACTATTGAGGTGGAAACCAGCGGGTCACAGGCAGAGGCGCTTGGCCTTGCACTGGCGGCTCTGGTGGCTGACCGCTTTGGCGAAGACCGCTGACGCGGTCTGACGAGGAAGGCTGACGCTTCGTGACCGACATGCAGAAAACGGCTGGCGCGACAGGTGCCGCGGTCGCCAAACCGGGGGCCGAGCGCAAGTATGACATGCGGCGGCTGTCCTACTCCGGCACATTCACCAATCCGCTCAAGGTCTTGTCGATCCGCGCCATCGAATGGCTGACCGCCAAGGTCAAGCTGCTGTCGATGATCCGCAGCTTTGAAAAGTCCGGCGCCCCGGTCGGCGTGGCCTTCTGGTCCAAGGCGATCCGCCACATGGGCATCCGCATCGACACCCCGGCCGATGAAATCGCCCGAATCCCCAAAACCGGCGCGGTCGTTGTGCTGGCCAACCATCCGCATGGTCTGGTGGATGGCATGATCATGGCCGAACTGGTCAGCCGGGTGCGCCCCGATTTTCGTATCCTCACCCGCAGCCTCTTGACCGGCATTCCCGAGATCGAGGAATTCATGATCCCGGTGCCGTTTCCCCACGAACCCAACGCCCGCGAACTTGGGCTGGAAATGCGCAACCTGACGATGGCGCATCTGAAAAACAACGGCGTGGTGATCCTGTTTCCGGCCGGCAAGGTCGCCAGTTCCGAGACCTGGTTTGGTCCTGCGATCGAGGCGGAATGGAATGTCTTTACCCACAAGATGATCCGTGGTTCTGGCGCCACGATCCTGCCCATCCACTTTACCGGCCAGAATTCGCGCGCCTATCAGATCGCCAACAAACTCGCGGCAACGCTGCGCCAGGGCCTGCTGCTGTATGAAATCAAGCGCGCCCTGTTCAAACCGCAGCGCCCCTATGTCGGCACCCCGATCCCCGCCAGCGAACTGGACAAATGGGAAGGTAACCCCCGCGGCTTTCTGGCCTGGCTGCGGGAACATACGCTGAAGCTGGGTGCGAATTAACCACGACCGCAGCGCGGGCTTTACTTTTTGGCAAGGAATGCCCGTCATACTACGCATACGGTATTCTACGCTCGGTTGAGTCATCTCAAAAAAACGGCCCGGCGGAGTTGCCTCTCCACCGGGCTTCCTTCTTTTCGGGTTTAGGCACCGATCCAAAGTCGGATGGCTGCAAGTATCAGTGTCACCACCGCTATCAGCACCATCCATTTACGATATTCATGTTCGATCGTTTTCATCACCTCCTCGCACCGCGAAGGGTCGCGGCACCACAGAGGTCATCTTCAAATTGTTGGGAAACCGTTAACCAACGCATCCTCACGCCACCAGCGCCGCCGCCTTCTTCAAATCCACCGACACCAGCTGGCTGACCCCCATTTCGGCCATCGTCACGCCAAACAGCCGGTCCATCCGCGCCATCGTCACCGCATGGTGGGTGATCACCAGAAACCGCGTCTCGGTCCGCCTGGTCATCTCGTCCATCAGGTCGCAGAACCGCGTCACATTGGCGTCATCCAACGGCGCATCCACCTCGTCCAGCACACAGATCGGCGCGGGATTGGCCAGAAACACCCCAAAAATCAGCGCCAGCGCCGTCAGCGTCTGCTCGCCCCCCGACAGCAGCGACAGGGTCGACAACCGCTTGCCCGGCGGCTGGCACAGAATCTCCAGCCCCGCCTCCAGCGGATCATCGCTTTCCACCAGCACCAACTTGGCCTCGCCGCCGCCGAACAGATGGGTGAACAGCGTGGCAAAATTGGCGTTGACCTGCTCGAACGCCGTCAGAAGCCGCTCGCGCCCCTCGCGGTTCAGCCCGGCAATCCCCGCCCGCAATTTCTTGATCGCCTCCTCCAGATCCAGCTTTTCCGCCAGCAGCGCCTCATATTCGGCGTTAACGGTTTTGGCATCTTCTTCCGCCCGCAAGTTCACCGCACCCAACGCCTCGCGCTGGCGTTTCAGCCGTGCGGTATCCGCCTCCAGCGCTTCGACATCCGGCATCCGGTCGGGGTCCGCAGCCAGCGTATCCAGCAACTGCTCCGGGGTTGCACCAGCCTCCTCGCCAATCCGCTCCGCCGCCAGCCGTGCCTGCTCCCGTGCGCTTTCCGTCCGCGCCTCCGCCCGCGCCCGCGCCTCCCGGGCCTCGCCCGCCGCCCGTTCCGCCTCGCGTTCGCCATCCTGCGCCTGCCGCGATGCCGCCTCGGCCAATGCCAGGGCGTCGCCCGCTGCCCGCCGCCGCGCCTCAGCCGCGTCCATCGCCTCGGCCAGTTCGGCCCGCTTGTCGGCAATTTCTTCCGGCAGCGCCACCGCCTCTTCCAACTCCTGCTCGGCTTCTTCCCGCCGCTCTGCCAGCTCGCGGGTCCGCCTCTCCGCCGTGTCCAGTCGCAGACGCCAGCCCGACAACTCCTTCACCGCCTCCTGCCGCCGCCGCACCCGCGCCTCACCCTCGCGGCGCAACTCGTCATGCGCAGACCGGCGGGTCATCATGGTGATCCGCGCCGCCTCCACGGCCATCCGCACCTGCTCCATCGCGTCCCGCGCCTGATCCAGATCGCCCAGACCCTGCACCCCGGCCTCCGCCTCGGCCAGCCGTCCCCGCGCCGCCAGCGCATCGTCGGCATGTCGTGACACCGCCAGCCGTGCCGCCTCCAGCCTGCCACCGGCAATCGACCGGTCCGCCTCTGCCCGCGCCGCCGCCCGGTTGGCCTCGGTCACCCGGCCGTCCGCCGCCCGCCGCGCATCCCGCGCCATCTGATCGGCCCGCGACAAATCCGCCAGCCGCGCCTGCAATGCGTCATGCGCCTGCGCCGCACCGTCTGCCCGCGCCGCCACATCCTCCAGATCGCGCTTCAACTGCACCAGCCGGTTCAACTGCCGCAGCCGCAGCGCCGCCGCTGACGGCGCATCCTCGGCCCCCGATCGGAACCCATCCCAGCGCCACAGATCGCCCTCCAGGCTGACCAGCCGCTGCCCCGGCAACAACTGCGCCTGCAACCGCGCCCCATCCGCCGCCGCCACCAGCCCGATCTGCGCCAACCGCCGCGCCAGAACCGCAGGCGCACCGACATGCGTGGCCAGCGGCGCGGCACCTTCGGGCAACCTCAAAGGCTGCGCATATTGATCAACCAGAACCCAACCCGACCGCGCCGCACCCTCGACCTCCGGTGCCCGCAAATCATCGGCCAAAGCCGCACCCAGTGCCGCCTCATAGCCCGGCTCCACCACCAGCCGGTCCAGCACCTGCGTGCCCGCCAAAGCCTCGCGTGCCACCAATCGCGCCAATGCCGCCACCTCGGCCCGGATCGCATTGGCCTCGCCCTCGGCAGATGACCGCGCCGCTCGCGCCTCCGCCTCTCGGCCCTGTGTGATCGCCCGCGCCTCCTCGGCCGACAGCAACGCCTCCTCCGCCGCCTCGGCCAAGGCCGCCGCCGCTTCTTGTGCGTCCTCCGCCCCCGCAAACGCCTCTGCCGCCGCATCTTGCGCAACCGAGGCCGCCGCAACCGCCTCCCGCGCCCGCGCCGCCTCACCCTCCGCCCGTTCCAGCACGGCCCGGCTGTCCGCCAGCAACCGTTGCGCCGATTGGTGCCGTGCCGCCAATCGTGCCGAATCCTCGGTCGCCTGCGACATCCGGCCTTCACGGTCGCCCAGCAGCGCCGCCGCCTCCCGCGCCGCCTCTGCCGCATCACGCAGCCGCTCGTCATGCCCCTCGGACGCCTTCAACAACTGCGCCACTTCCCAATCCAGCCGCTCAAGCGTCTCGCCCGCGTCGCGGTTCAGCCCCGCCTCGCGTTCCATGTCCCGCGACTGCTGCAAGATCCGCGCCTTCAGCGTGTCAATCGCGGCCTGCGCCCGAACCTCCTGATCGCCCAGCGTCTCGCGCTGCAAGGTCAGCCGCTGCACGATCGCCGCCGCAATCGCCTCCTCGTCGCGCCGGGGTGGCAAAGCCTCCTCCGCCGCCTCCCGGCCACGACCGGCCGCCAGCGCCGCCACTTCCGCCTGCGCCGCCGCCGTCAGCCGCAGCCGCAACACGCCATCCGCCTCGGCCCGCGCAATCTCGGCCTCGCGCCAGCGCCGGTACAGCAGCATCCCCTCGGCCCGGCGCAATTCGTCGCCGATCTCGCGGTACCGCGCCGCCTGCTTGGCCTGCCGGGTCAGCGTCGACACCTGCTGCGCCAGCCCCTCCAGCACGTCATCGACCCGCAGCAGGTTCTGCTCCGCCGCCGACAGCCGCAACTCCGCCTCGTGCCGCCGCTGGTACAACCCGCTGATCCCGGCCGCTTCCTCCAGAATCATCCGACGGGCCTTGGGCTTGGCATTGATCAGCTCGGTAATCTGCCCCTGCCGCACCAGCGCAGGCGAGTGCGACCCGGTCGAGGCATCCGCGAACAGCATCTGCACATCCCGCGCCCGCACGTCTTTAGAGTTCGCCTTATAGGCCGACCCGGCATCCCGGGTGATCCGCCGCACGATCTCGATCGTGTCGGCATCGTTGAACCCGGCAGGTGCCAGCCGGTCGGCATTGTCGATCACCAGTGCCACTTCGGCAAAATGCCGGGCAGGGCGTGACGCCGCCCCGTTAAAGATCACATCCTCCATCCCGCCGCCGCGCATCGCGCTGGCGCGGTTTTCGCCCATCACCCAGCGCAACGCTTCCAACAGGTTCGACTTGCCGCAACCATTCGGCCCGACCACGCCCGTCAACCCCTCATGGATCACCAGATCCGTGGGGTCGACAAAACTTTTGAAACCGTTAAGCCGCAGCCGCGTCAGGCGCAAAACCGTTCACCCGTGATTCCGTCAGGCGACCATGCTTAGGGCGCGCAGCCCGCCTGTCAAGCACTCGCCCCCCGCCTATGGCTACGCATCCGGTCTTGTCCACAATATCTTGTCGCTTGACCCCGCCCACCCCACCGCGCACCCTGTGGTCATGAACAGTCTGGTTCCCCCTTTCGGTGGTCACTGCCTCTGCGGCGCGGTGCGCTATGCCTGCGATGCAATCCCGTTGTGGCAAGTGCATTGCCATTGCCAAAGCTGCCGCCGGGCAACCTCGTCCGGTTTCACCTCGTTTCTTGCGGTGGCAGACGGGCATTGGCGATGGACCGGGGCGGCGCCCGCAGTGTTCAACTCCAGCCCCGGGGTTTGGCGCAGTTTCTGTGCGACCTGCGGCAGTCAGATGGCCTACCGCGCCGATGAAATCCCCGGTGAGTTGCACTTCTACGCGGCCTCGCTGGATGACCCGGCGCTGTTTCAGCCCACCCGTCATGATTTCGCCGACGAAGCCTTGCCTTGGGTGCATCTTGCCGATGGCCTGCCGCGCCGATGACCCCGCATCGCGCAGAGGGCTCCTACGACTGGCACGCCCTTCTGGCCCTGATCCACCGCGCCTTCGCGGGGATGCAGGGGCGCATCAACCCGCCCTCCTCCCTGCACGCCCTCACAGCCGCCGACCTCGCCAAACCTGGCCACGAGGTTTGGGTGATCGGCGATCCGGTGCAGGCCTGCGTCGTCCTCACCCCCAAACCGGCCCGCCTCTACCTCGGCAAACTCGCCGTAGACCCCGCGCTGCAAGGCAAAGGCCACGGCAAAACCCTCATCAGCCGGGCCGAAACCCGCGCCCGCGCGCTCCGTCTGCCCGTGCTGCAACTGGAAACCCGTGTCGAACTCACCGAAAACCATGCGTACTTCCGCCACCTCGGCTTCACCGAAACAGCCCGCACCGCCCACCCGGGTTTCGCCCACCCAACCTCGATCACCTTCACCAAAGCCGTCGCCGGATAGGAAAGCCCATGCCCGATCCAACCCTGCTCACCCTGTGCGGCGCCCTGCGCACGGCCTCGACCAACCGCCTGCTTCTGGCAGAGGCCGCCCGCGCCTTCGGTCCCGCCACCGTCATCGACGGCAACCTCCGCCTGCCCCTGTTTGACGAAGACATCGAATCCGGCCCCGGCATCCCACCCGAAGTGCAGCGCTTGGCCGAACAGATCGCCGCGGCCGATGCCGTGGTCATCTCGACCCCGGAATATAACAAGGCGCTGTCCGGCGTTCTGAAAAACGCCCTCGACTGGGTCAGCCGCACCAAACTGTCGCCATGGCGCGACAAACCGGTCGCCATCCTCTCTGCCGCCGATGGCCGGGCCGGCGGCGACCGCGCCCAATTCTCGCTGCGCCTGGCGCTGACCCCGTTCCGCCCCCGCCTGCTGCCCGGCCCCGAAATCCTGATCGCCCATTCGCGCGAGGCTTTCGATCCGGAGGGTCGCCTCAAAGACCCCCAAACCCTCAAAGCCCTGACCGAATTGATGCAACTCCTCCGCGCCGAGATAACCCGCTAAAATTTATCTAAAATTTCGCGCTGGTCATCTGTTCCTAAATATCCCACGGGAGGTCTGGAGGGTGTGAAACCCTCCGGCTGCCGGCCAAGGCCGCAACCGCCTAAACCCCTAGCAACCCCGGCAAATCCGCCATCCGGGTGAACAGAACCGCTCCCGCCGCCGCCAGCGGCGGGCTGCCGTGCGGGGCATAGCCAAAACACTGCATTCCCGCCGCCGCCGCCGCCAGCGCCCCGGTGGCACTGTCCTCGATCACTGCGCAGGCCTCCGGCTCGACGCCCATGATCGCGGCGCAGTGCAGATACAGGTCCGGCGCCGGTTTGGGCCGCCCCATCGCCTGCCCGGAAAACGCCCGGCCCTTGAACCGCGCCAACAGGCCGCCGTGCTGGCCCATCGTGATCTCCATCTTGCGCGGACTGCCGTTCGACCCCATCGCAAACGGCACGCCCGCCGCGTCCAGCGCATCCAGCACCGCCTCGATCCCCGGCACCAGTGGCGTGCCCAGCAGCAGCCGCGCATACAGCTTTTCGTAAAACGCCTCGACCCAGCCCTCGGGCAGGTCCGCCCCCAGCCCGCGCGCCTTTTCCCAAACGCCGCGCATCGTGCCGCCCAGCAGTTCGGTTTCCATCTGATGTCGCGGCATGTTCAGCCCATGCGCGGCCAGATCGTCAGCCAGCATGTCAAAGGCGATCGGCTCGCTGTCCACCACCACCCCGTCACAGTCAAAGATCACGGCAGCGGCTGTCATGGTGCCCTCATGATGGTTACAATCGTATCGCCATAGCGCCGCTGGTCCAGCGGGTCAAACCCCGGCGGCACCGCCACGGCGGCACTTTCCTCCCATACCACCAAAGCCTCCGCCGCCAACCAGCCCCCGGCCCGTGCCCCAGCGACCGCCGCCTCGCCCAAAGCCATGCCATAAGGCGGGTCCAGAAACACCAAATCAAACCCCGGCCCCTTGTTCACCCCCAGCTTCGTCGCATCCAGCCGCAAATGCACAGCCTCCGCCCGGCACAGCGCCAGATTGCGCGCAATCAACCCCCGCGCCACTACGCCATCATCAACCAGCGTCAACGCCGCAGCCCCGCGCGACAGCGCCTCCAGCCCCAGCGCCCCGGTGCCCGCGAACAGGTCCAGCACCCGCGCCCCGGTGACAGGATCGCCGTAACCGCCATTGATCAGCAGGTTGAAAATCGCCTCGCGCACCCGGTCCGATGTCGGGCGCAGATGCGCGGCAGGGTCGCCGCGCCCCACATCCGCCAGATGCAGCCCGCGCCACGCCCCGCCAATGATCCGCATTACTTCAGCAGAGCTTTCAACACGGTCGCCGGATCGGCAATCGCCAACGGATCGGGCGAGCGCCCCATCTCGATCAACCGCTTGCCGACCATATAGGCGCGCGGGTCGTTCATCGCATCGACCGCCAGCAACTCAGGCCCCTTGTAATACCAGAACGACACCGCATCGCCCTCGGGTCCGCGCGTCACGATCCGGTCATAGCCGGTGTTCAGCCCGGCGATCTGCAACTTGCAGTCATACTGATCCGACCAGAACCACGGCTGGGCATGATAGACCTTGTCGGCCCCCATGATGTTCTCGGCCACGACCTCGGCCATGTCGATGGCATTGCCGACCGATTCCAGCCGCAGCCGCCCGCCCTTCCACGGAAACGACGCGCAATCGCCCGCCGCCCAGACGTGATGATTCTCGGTGCGGCCGAAACTGTCGGTCCGGATGCCGTTTTCCAGCGGCAGACCCGCCGCCTCTGCCAGCCGCCCGACCGGCAGGATGCCGACCCCCGCCACCACGAAATCCGCCTCGATCTCGCGCCCATCGGCCAGCAGCACGCCGGTCACGCGGTCTTCGCCCAGAATCCGCTCGAACCCGGTCGATTCCATGATTTTCACGCCATGCGCCACGTGCAGGGCCCGAAAATAATCGCTGGTCTCCGGCGCTGCCACCCGCTGCAAGATGCGCGGCGCCATTTCCAGCACCGTCACATCCAGCCCCAGCTTGGCCGCCACCGCCGCCGCCTCCAGCCCGATATAACCGCCGCCTATGATCACCAGCCGCCGCCCCGGCATGAATTCGGCTTTCATGCCATCGACATCGGCCAGCGTGCGCACCGTATAAACCCCGGCCAGATCGCCACCCACCAGCGCAGGCAGGCGGCGCGGCGTCGATCCGGTGGTCAAAACCAGATCGTCATAGCTGATCTTCTCGTCCCCCAGCGACACCGTCTTGGCCTTGGGGTCAATCTCTGTGACCGGCTCGCCCAGCCGCAGTACGATATTCTGTTCGGCATAGAATTCAGGGCCGCGCAGCCACAGCCGTTCCTCGTCCATCTCGCCCAGCAGATAGGCTTTCGACAAAGGCGGGCGCTGATAGGGCGGCGCAGGCTCGGCCCCGATCAGGGTGATCTGCCCGACATGTCCCAGGCTGCGCAGCTTTGCCACCAGCGCGGCCCCGGCCTGCCCCGCCCCTACCACCACAACATGCGACATCATTTCTCCCGATCTGGTCTTGGCTCTGGCTTGGCTCTGGCCGTTTCTTGCCTAAAAGGCTATATCCGGCCTTTCAGAAAACGCAACGCACGAGGGGTCAATATGTCGGTAGCGGTCGGTAACAAAGTCCCGGACGGGGTGCTGGTGGTGCGCAATGCCGATGGCGTCAGGGATATCCCGCTTGCCACCCATCTGGCGGGGCGTTCCGTGGTGATCTTCGGCCTGCCCGGTGCTTATACCGGCACCTGTTCCACCGCCCATGTCCCCAGCTTCATCCGCACCATGCCCCTGCTCAAGGCCAAAGGCGTGGATGAGGTGATCTGCCTTTCGGTCAACGACAGCTATGTGATGCAGGCCTGGGGTGTGGCAACCGGCGCCACCTCCGCGGGCATCGTCATGGCCGCCGATGCCGACGCCTCCGTGACCACAGCGTTCGGCCTCGATTACGCCGCCGGTTTCGTCCGGGGCGCACCGCGCTCGAAACGCTACGCCATGCATGTGGTGGACGGCGTCATCAAGGTGCTGAACATCGAAGACAGCACCGGCGTATGTTCGATCTCTGCTGGCGAGGGGCTGCTGGACGCGATGTAACCCGCCGCTCCTCGGCCCTGACAGGCCTCGTCGCTGCCACCAGCGATAAAGCCTGTCAGGGCTGCAGAGCGGCTATTTGCCCCGCGCCTGTTCCTTGCACAAACAGTCCACCGGTTCCGAATGGTCGCGCACCACCGTCGCCGCACCGGCAAACCCGTCCATCTTCTTGGCCAGTTCAATATCCAGCGCCGACAGCCCGTCGCAGTCATGCGTCGTCAGCGTGACATCGACCACGTTGTAGACATTCGACCATTCCGGATGATGGTTCAGCTTTTCGCAGGCCAGCGCCACCCGCGACATGAACCCCCAAGCTTCTGAAAAGCTGCGGAATTTCCAGATCTTGCGCAAGGCGTCGCGGTTCTTCACCGCGCCCCATCCCGTGGCGCCCAGCCCCGGCACTTCGGCATTTCGCGCCGCCAGCCCCAACAGTTCAGCCATCGCTCCCCTCCTGATGTTCGCTGTCCACCCGCCGGAACGGGCCATATCCGGTCAAAACCTCGATCTCCTCGCCCACCGCCCGCCGCTCGCCCTCCAGATAGCGCGCCACGGCCTGCCGGAACGACGGCTCGGCAATCCAGTGCAGCGAATGCACCGGCACCGGCAGATAGCCACGCGCCAGCTTGTGTTCGCCCTGCGCCCCGGCCTCGACCCGCGCCAGCCCCTGCGCAAGCGCCCAGTCAATCGCCTGATAATAACACAGTTCGAAATGCAGGCAGGGGTGTTCTTCGGTGCAGCCCCAATAGCGGCCATAAAGCGTGTCGCGGCCAATGAAATTCAACGCCCCCGCCACGGCTTTGGTTCCGTCGAACGCCAGCACCAAAAGAACATCGTCGCGCATCGTCTTGTGCAGTTCCGCGAAAAACGCCCGCGTCAGATAGGGCGTCCCCCATTTCCGCGCCCCGGTATCCTTATAAAACAGCCACATCGCATCCCAATGTCCGGGCTCGATCTGATCGCCGGTCAGCGCCCGGATCGTCAAGCCGTGCCCCAGCGCCGCCTCGCGCTCTTTGCGGATCATCTTGCGCTTGCGGCTGGACAGGTCGGCAAGGAAGTCGGCGAACGTCGCATAACCCCGGTTGACCCAGTGAAACTGCTGGGTGACGCGGTGCAACGTGCCGTCATGCCCGGCCAGCGCCGTGGCCTCGTCCTCGGTGCAAAACGTGACGTGCAGCGAGGAAATCCCGTTCGCTTTTGTCAAATCTATCGCGGTGTCCAGCAGTGTCATCCGCGCCGCGGGCAAGCCCAGAAACCGCCGCCCGGTCGCCGGCGTGAACGGTACCGCCGATTGCAGCTTGGGGTAATAGCGCCCGCCCGCCCGATCCAGCGCCTCTGCCCAGCCGTGGTCAAAGATATACTCGCCCTGAGAGTGCGATTTCACATACAGCGGCATCGCGGCAACCGCCTTGCCATCCTGCCGCAGGATCAACGGCTTGGGCTGCCAACCGGTGCCCTTGCCGGTGGATTTGGACCGGTCGAGCGCCGCCAGAAACCGATGCGTGGTGAACGGATCAACCGGCCGCCCCGCCTCCGGGCAAGCCATCGCATCCCACTCGGCGGCGGGGATTTCGGTCATGCTGTCCAAAAGGATGATGTCGGCGCTCATGCCCGGCCTTGCGCTTTGTTCAGGAAGGCCGGGGGGCTGTCTGCCCCCCGGACCCCCCGAGGATATTT
>JANYFE010000014.1 GCA_025362795.1 Rhodobacterales bacterium
AACCGCCGCCTTCTCGGCCCCATCGGATACATCCCACCCGCAGAAGCAGAGGAGGCGTGTCTCATGCAAACCTGAACTCACTTGATAGGGTCGCCTAATCGTTGAACAAATCACCCTCCGGTAAACCCGGGGCGGTTCAAAGCGATGGTTGCGGGCGATCCGCAGGGTGCGTGAATACACACCTCACTTGCGCCGCTTGTGTTCTTCCAGCCGGGGCATGATTTCGACGAAATTGCAGGGCTTGTGCCGGTAGTCCAGCTGGAACGCCAAAATCTCGTCCCAGGCATCCCGACAAGCACCCGGGCTGCCGGGCAGCGCGAACAGATAGGTGCCGCCCGCCACGCCGCCACAGGCCCGCGACTGCACGGCGCTGGTGCCGATCTTGGCCATCGACACGGTGGTGAACACGGTGCCAAACGCCTCGATCTCTTTTTCATAGACATCGCGGTGCGCCTCGACCGTCACGTCGCGCCCGGTCAGGCCGGTGCCGCCGGTGGTGAGGATGACATCGATGGCGGGGTCCGCGATCCACCGTCGCAGGTGCCTGGCAATCGCCGCCCGGTCATCTTTCTCGATCCCCCGCGCCGCCAGCACATGTCCGGCACCGGTCAGCCGTTCGACC
This sequence comes from Rhodobacterales bacterium, assembly GCA_025362795.1. Classification (GTDB taxonomy): domain Bacteria; phylum Pseudomonadota; class Alphaproteobacteria; order Rhodobacterales; family Rhodobacteraceae; genus Stagnihabitans. Next base: position 623 of record JANYFE010000014.1, read on the forward strand.
ATGGTATCGCCGGATTTGTCATCCGCCGCGGTGCGGGTGTCCGACACCGTCAGCACGGCGATCCGCACCGCCACAAAATGCCGCTCCATCACGCCAACCTCACTTTCACCCCAGCCTCGCTTTCAATGTCAGCAAATCCGCCCAGGCCTCGCGCTTTTCAGCCGGGTTGCGCAGCAGCCGCGCCGGATGCGCCATCGGCAGCACCGGCTTGCCCAGCGCGGTGGCCCAGGTGCCGCGCAACCGCAGGATTCCGGACTTGCCCAGCAGGCACAGGCAGGCCGCATTGCCCGCAGCCACGATCACATCGGGGTTCACCAGCGCGATATGGCGTTCGACAAAGGGGCGCAGCATCGCAATCTCGCCCGGTTCGGGGTCGCGGTTCTGCGGCGGCCGCCACGGCAGGACGGTGGTGACATACAGCGCCGTGGCCGGGTCAGAACCGCGCCGCGACAGGCCGATTGCGGCGAACATCCGGTCCAGCATTTGCCCCGGCCGGCCGGCAAACGGCAGGCCTTCGGCGTCCTCGTCCCGATCAGGCGCCTCGCCCAGGATCAGCACCCGCGCCGCAGGATTGCCATCGGCAAACACGGTATTTTTCGCGCCGCGCTTCAACTCGCACAGATCAAACGCCTCCAGAACCGCGCGCAGTTCCGCCAGCGAGCCTGCCCGCGCCGCCAGATCCCGCGCCACGGCGACGGTATCCAGACCAGCGGTCGACGGTGTTACGACCGGAGCCGTCACGGCAGGTGCCGCAGCAGGCTGGGGTTTCAATGTATCGGGCAAGCCATAGCGGTCGACCGGCGCTTCGCCGACGATCTCTGTCACGCCCAGATCGACCTGCCAGTCGAGCGCCGCCAGCGCCGCGTGCCAGCCGTCCGGTCCCAGAATATCTGCATCGATTCCCATCGCATCAGGGTATGCCCGCGTGTCCCAAGGGACAACCCGACTTGAAGGCGCGCCCGTCGCTTCCTATAAGCCTGCAGACCTTGCGCAAATCGGGCCGGAAAACCGGTTTCCACTTTTCCCTGATTTGCTTTGACCGCGACAGGAGCCGCCATGACCTTCCGCGCCCGCCATCTGCTTGGGATCGAGCAACTTTCGCCAGATGAGATTGTCACCGTTCTTGATCTGGCCGACCGGTATGTCGATCTGAACCGCCGCACCGTCAAGCAGTCCGATGTGCTGGCGGGTCTGACCCAGATCAACATGTTCTTCGAAAACTCGACTCGGACGCAAGCCAGTTTTGAACTGGCGGGCAAAAGGCTGGGTGCGGATGTGATGAACATGTCAGTGGCGCAGTCGAGCGTGAAGAAGGGCGAGACGCTGATCGACACCGCGATGACGCTGAACGCGATGCGGCCCGACCTGCTGGTGGTGCGGCATCCGTCGTCGGGCGCGGTGAATTTGCTCGCGTCCAAGGTCAACTGCGCCGTGTTGAACGCAGGCGACGGGCGGCACGAACATCCGACGCAGGCTTTGCTGGACGCGCTGACGATCCGCCGGGCCAAGGGGCGGGCACAGCGGCTGACGGTGGCGATTTGTGGCGATATCGCGCACAGCCGCGTGGCCCGCAGCAACCTGATCCTGCTGGGCAAGATGGAAAACCGGCTGCGGCTGATAGCACCCCCGACGTTGATGCCGCCCGGGGTCGAAGATTTTGGCTGCGAATTGTATGACGACATGGAAAAGGGCCTGGAAGGCGCCGATGTTGTGATGATGCTGCGGTTGCAGAAAGAACGGATGGACGGCGGCTTTATCCCGAGTGAGCGGGAGTATTACCACCGCTACGGGCTGGATGCCGAGAAGCTGTCGTTTGCCAAGCCGGATGCCATTGTCATGCACCCCGGCCCGATGAACCGCGGGGTCGAGATTGACGGCGAGTTGGCCGATGACATCAACCGTTCAGTTATTCAGGAGCAGGTCGAGATGGGCGTGGCAGTGCGCATGGCCTGCATGGACCTTCTGGCGCGGAACCTGCGGGCGGAACGGGGCCGCGCGGCGGTGGGGGTGATGGTGTGACTGCGGCAGGGCGGGGTTCACCGTGCCGCCCTTTGCCAAGGCGGGGTGAACCCCGCCCTACGGTAGCCCCATGAAGCGCCCGATGTCCGACGCGCGGATCGGAGGCATGGTCGCCACGGTGGCGCTGGTGGTGATTTTCGTCATCACCGGGTTGGTGGTGTGGTGGGGGGGCTGAAGGTGCGGGCCAGGGATTCGGAAATTCTGATCCGTTTCGAAAGTCCTTTGGATATCGCAGCCATCCATGACCTGACCCGGCGCGCCTTTCTGGGCAAGACTTACAGTCAGGGCGACGAGCCCGACCTGATCAAGGCCTTGCGCGACAGCGGTGCGCTGACCCTGTCTCTGGTTGCGGTTCACGAGGGCGTGGTGGTCGGTCATGTTGCCTTTTCGCCCGCGATGGCCCTTGACGGCTCGGACGGCTGGTTCGCCCTTGGCCCGATCGCCGTCGATCCGCCTTGGCAGCGCCAAGGGATTGGCGGCCGGTTGATCAGGGCGGGGCTGGACCGGCTGACGGCGCTGCAGGCGAGCGGTTGCGTGCTGATCGGCGACACCGGCTACTACCCCCGGCACGGCTTTGTCCCGCGGCCCGATCTGGCCCCGGCGGGAGAGCCGGCGGAACACTTCATGTTGATCAAGTTGGATCAACGGGCGGTGGACACGGTTGTGTCCTTTCACCCCATCTTTCATGGATTGGTCGCCAAGCCATGACCCCGTCCTTTGCCAACGGCCGATGTCCGACGCAGGAAGCAGCGGCAGGGTCGCCACCGTGGTGAGCGTGGCTTGGCGGCGCACGGCCGCTTGCGCCATCACAGTTTCGTGCCACGCACAATTCTGCCGCGTTTTCGCCCCGTGTGCCACGTCCTGTGCCGTTGACACGCCCGATATCGGAGAACCGGCATGACCCTGAGCCAGCACAGCGCCTTTCCCCAAACCACCGCCGCGCCAGAGTGGCAGACCGTCCTCGACCCCGCCGAGCCGTTGCTGTGGCAGGGCCGGCCCGGTGGCGGGCTGCAGTTTGGCCTTGGCCACGCCCTGCGGCTGATGCGCAGCGCCGTCATGCTGGGTCTGTTCGTCTATCTGGTGCACAGCGTCGGCTATGGCATTGCCAACAACCGCCGGGTGCAGGTCATTGTGGTGCTGGTTTTCTTTTTGCCGGTGCCGCTGGCCCTGATCAAATCCATGATCACCCGCCGGATGCAACGCTATGCGCTGACCCCAAGCCGGGCCATCATCGTGACCGGCCTTGGCCCGTTTGGCCGCAGCATCAAGTCGGTGCCGATCACCGCCGCCACACCGCTGACCCTGCTGCGCGGGCACAGGTCGAGCATCCTGTTTACCGAAACGCCGCACTGGTATACGGGGTTGATCATGCAGGCCCAAACCGCTGGATTCGAGCGGATCGCGGGGGCCGAAGCCGTGTTCGCCCTGATGCGACAAACCCAGAAAGGGGCGTCTTGACCCTCCACCTTACCAACGCCCGCCTGATCGACCCCGAGGCGCTGACGGATGCCACAGGCTCGCTCACCATCGACAACGGCGTGATCGTTGCGATCAACGCCGCGGCCCCGAAATCTGCGACCCTCCTCGACTGCGGCGGCATGTGTCTGGCCCCCGGCATTGTCGACTGGGGGGTCAAGATCGGCGAGCCGGGGGAGCGGCATCGGGAATCGTTTCGCTCGGCGGGATTGGCGGCGGCGGCGGGGGGGGTGACCACCATCGTTGCGCGGCCCGACACCAGCCCGGCGATCGACACGCCGGAAACGCTGGAGTTTGTCACGCGGCGCGCGGCGGAAAGCGTCGTCCGCATCCGCCACATGGCGGCGCTGACCAAAGGGCGGTTGGGCGACGAGATGACCGAGATCGGCTTTCTGCGCGATGCAGGGGCGGTGGCGTTTACCGATGTGTTCCATGTCTCGACCAACACCAAGGCACTGGCCAGGGCGCTAAGCTATGCCCGTTCGCTGGGTGCGCTGATCGTCTGCCATCCGCAGGAACCGGGGCTTTCCGCAGGGGCCGCTGCCACCAATTCCAAATTCGCCAGCTTGCGGGGTCTGCCCGGTGTGTCGCCGATGGCCGAACGGATCGGGCTGGACCGCGACCTTGGCCTGATCGAGATGACCGGGGCGCGGTATCATGCCGACCAGATCACCACCGCCCGCAGCCTGCCCGCCTTGGAACGCGCCAAGGCCAATGGACTGGATGTGACGGCGGGGGTTTCGATCCATCACCTGACGCTGAACGAGTTGGACGTGGGCGATTACCGCACGTTTTTCAAAATGACGCCGCCCTTGCGCAGCGAGGACGACCGGCTGGCCATGGTGCAGGCGGTGGCGGATGGGTTGATCGACGTCATTGCCAGCTTTCACACCCCTGCGGATGAGGAAAGCAAGCGCCTGCCGTTCGAGGAAGCCGCGTCAGGTGCCGTGGGGCTGCAAACCCTGCTGCCCGCGGCGATGCGGCTTTACCATGCCGGGGCGGTCAGCCTGCCGCAGTTGTTCCGCGCTCTGGCACTGAACCCCGCCAAGCGCCTTGGCCTGCCGCAGGGGCGGTTGGGCGAAGGGGCACCTGCAGATCTTGTGCTGTTCGACCCCGATGCGCCGTTTTTGCTGGACCGGTTCACGCTGAAATCCAAATCCAAGAACACGCCATTTGACGGGCAGCGGATGGAGGGTAAGGTGCTGGCAACCTGGGTGGGCGGCACTCAGGTGTTCCAAGCGGATTGACCATGCCTCAACTGACCACCGACCCCGTGATGCTGACCCTGATTGCGACATTTGCCTATCTGCTGGGCTCGATCCCGTTTGGCATCGTCGTCACGCGCGCGATGGGGCTGGGCGATTTGCGGCAGATCGGGTCGGGCAACATCGGGGCCACCAATGTTCTGCGCACCGGCAACAAATCGGCTGCTGCGGCGACGCTGGTGCTGGACGGGGCCAAAGGGGCCGTTGCGGTGCTGATCGCCCGGGCTGTTGCGGGCGAGGATGCCGCGCAACTGGCGGCGCTGTGCGCGTTTCTGGGCCATCTTTACCCGATCTGGCTGCGCTTTCGCGGAGGCAAGGGGGTGGCGACATTTCTGGGCACGCTGCTGGCGCTGGATTGGCGGGTCGGGCTGGCGTGCTGCGCCACCTGGCTTTTAGCGGCGCTTTTGGCCCGTATTTCGTCGATGGCCGCGCTGACAGCGGCGGCGCTGAGCAGTTTGTGGCTTTTGGTGTTCCATCAGGGCCAGATGCTGCTGCTGACAGTGGTCCTGACGCTGCTGGTCTATATCCGGCACTGGGCCAATCTGGAGCGGATCAAGAACGGCACCGAACCGAAGATCGGTGCCTCGAAGGTTTAAGCCGCACCCTGCGATCCGGTTTTGGGATCAGCGCCCGACAGCCAGCTTTTCGACCGCTTCGGCGGTGCGGCGGGTATTGTTGTAGACCCCCATGAACATGAAGAACGTCCCGGCAAAAATCACCGCTTCCAGAACGCCGCCGACGGCGATCAGCAGCCCGAGATACTGGCCGTTGCCGACCGCAATCAGGCCAGCAACCACACTGCCGACCGCGATCAGCCCGGCAAACACCCACACAAGCACATCCAGCGATTTGATGATTGTCTCACGCATGTCCAGTTCCCTCTGTGTGATTGCATCGCGCCGGGTCGATGACCTTGGGGCGCAAAGAGGCCGGTCTGTGCCGACCTGGCGCGACGCTGCCCGAGCCCGGGGCGTCCGTCAACGATTTTGCCGGATTACAGGCTGGCGGCCTGATAAATGTGGCGCAGATCACCAGCCCAAGCGCCGCGATACAGGTCGAGCCAGCGGTCGGCCTGCGTCTTTTCGCTAGCGAGGTTCTGCACGAGGGGGGCCAGCAACCGTTCCTCGCCCAGACCACGCGCGATCAGCCCGGCATGCGACAGCCCGACGGCAGCGCGGGCGAGGTCGATCAGCCGGACGCCATCCGCCTCGGCCTGCAACGCCGACACGGACGCCGCGACGCGCAAGCCTTCGCGGGTGGCCGCATCAAAGCCCTTGACCAGATCCCAGGCGGCATCCAGTGCGGTCTGGTCATACATCAGCCCGACCCAGAACGCCGGCAGCGCGTCGATATGGGCCTGATCGCTGCAATCGGCGCCCCGCATCTCGATGTATTTCTTGACGCGGGCCTCGGGGAATACCGTCGTCATATGGTCGGCCCAGTCCGAAAGCGTGGGCTTTTCACCGGGCAGCGCGGGCAGCCGGCCTTTGAGGAAATCGCGGAACGACTGGCCCAAAGCATTGATATATTTGCCATCGCGGTAGACGAAATACATCGGCACATCCAGAACCCAGTCGACATAGGCCTGAAAGCCGAAGGTGCCCTCGAAGGCAAAGGGCAGCATGCCGGTGCGGGCATTGTCCAGCCCGCGCCAGATGCGCGAGCGCCAGGATTTGTGGCCGTTGACCTTGCCATCAAAGAAGGGGCTCGACGCGAACAGCGCCGTCGCGACGGGCTGCAAGGCAATCGCCACCCGCAGCTTTTTGACCATGTCGGCCTCTGACGCGTAGTCGAGGTTCACCTGCACGGTGCAGGTCCGGTACATCATCTGGGTGCCATGGGTGCCGACGCGGCCCATGTAATCGGTCATCAGCCGGTAGCGGCCCTTGGGCATCACCGGCATGTCGCTGGCCGCCCATTCGGGTGCGGCACCGATTCCCATGAACTTTATGCCCAGCGGATCGGCCAGCGCACGCACCTCGTCCAGATGGCTTTGCAGCTCTGCCGCCTCGTCCAGCACGGAGACCAGCGGTGCGCCCGACAGTTCGAACTGGCCGCCCGGCTCCAGGCTGATGTTTGCGCCGTTGCGCGTCATGCCGATGATATTTTCGGACTCGCGCAGCGGGGTCCAGCCAAACCGCGTCTCCAGCCCGGCAAACAGCGCGGAAATCGAGCGGTCGCCGGCATAGGGCAAGGGTTTGCGGCTGTCGGTCAGCCAGCCGAACTTTTCATGTTCAGTGCCGATACGCCAGTCGGCGCGGGGTTTGTTGCCGGATTCCAGCAGTTCTGCCAGCTGCGCGAAATCTTCGATCTGGCCGCCACCGGACTGGGGAATGGACATGGGGGCAACCTTTCAGCAAGGGGATTGGAGGCGCATACAGGTGTCTCGCCCAAGCGACCAAGTCAAGGCCACGGCGAAAAGATCACAAAACGTCATGGCGGGCGGGGGGGGGGAGGGCCGGTGCGGCACAGCGCGATGTCAGCCGCCCGCGACCACGCCTTTGCCGGCCCGGCGCCAGATCACCCGGGTTTCGGCGGCCAGGGTCAGCGCGGCGGCAGAGGGCAGCGTCGACGGGGCGAGGGCTGCGACCAGTGCCGCGGTATCCATGCCCGGCAGGCCAGCGAACGCGTCATACAGCCGTTCTGCCCCTTTGGCATCGACGGGGATCAGCAGGGCCTGACCATCGGCCTGTTTCAATCGCCACAACCGCCGCCCGCGCAACGACAATATCCGCAGTTCCACCAGTTCGTGCAGGCTTAGAAACCCACCCAGTTCGGGACCCAGATAGCCGACCTGTGCCTCGTCCAGCTCGACAATGCCCGGCGCGGCCACGTCCTGTTCGAACCGCATCCGCCGGAAGGCGGTGACGGCCAGAACCAGCCCGACACCGCCCACAATCAAGCCCAGGGGCACCAGCAGATAGCCGCCCAAAATCAACAGCCACAGGCCGAGCGCGACGACAAGGCCGGCCCAGATCACCTCTCGCGCCCGCCAGATCAGGTCGGTGATTTCCGGGCGGATCAGTTGCATTGCAACCCCCATTGCCGGTCTTGCGCGCCACATGAAAGCTGCGTCAACTGGCGCATGCTACCGGCCACACCCGTCATGCCCAATCCCCCAGCGCTGCTTGCCATAGGGTCAGCGCCGCTACCGCCGCGGTGTCGGCCCGCAGGATGCGCGGCCCCAAGGACAGTGGCACCACTTGCGACATGCCGCGCAGGCGGGTCTGTTCGTCGTCCGAAAACCCGCCCTCCGGCCCGATCAGAATGGCCCAGGGTTCCCCCCGTTTTCCGGTCAATGCGGTAGCCTGCCCGGCCAAAGCCTCGTCGCACCACAGCAAATGCCGGTCGGCGGGCCATGCGGCCAGCAGCGTGTCCAGCCCGGTCAATTCTGCCACATCCGGCACAAAGGTCGCGCCGCATTGTTCTGCCGCCTCCATCGCATGGGCTTGCAGTTTGTCGTGGCGGATACGTTCGGCGTTGGTGCGGCGGGTGTGCACCGGCATCACCCGCGCCACGCCCAGTTCCACCGCCTTTTCCACGATGAAATGGGTGCGGTCTTTTTTAAGCGGCGCGAACACCAGCCACAGGTCGGGCGGCAGGCGCAGGATTGCGGTCTGGGCCTCGCACAGCAGCACGCCGCGCCGCTTGCCGGCCTCGGCCACACGGGTCAGAAATTCGCCATCGCGGCCATTGAACAGCAAGACGCTGTCACCCACCGCCAGACGCATCACGTTGAACAGGTAATTGGCCTGCGCCTCGCCCACCGCCACGGGTTGCCCCGGGGCCAGCGCCTGAACTACAAACAATCTGACCTTCGCATCTGCCATAAGGCTGAACCTATGTCCGAGCCTGCCCGAATGCCAGATGCCGAGGCCACAGTTTCGGATGCCCCGGCGGGAAACTGGGTCGATCTTTACGCCCCCGCGCCTTTGCGCCCCTATCTGCGCCTGAGCCGCGCCGACCGGCCGATCGGCACCTGGCTTTTGCTGCTGCCATGTTTCTGGGGCATTGCTTTGGCGGCGCTGGAGACAGGCTTCAAGACCTGGGATCTGTGGCTGGCGGTGTCCTGTGCAGTCGGCGCGTTTCTGATGCGCGGCGCGGGCTGCACCTGGAATGACATCTCCGACCGCGACATCGACGCCGCCGTCGCCCGCACCCGCAGCCGCCCGCTGCCATCGGGTCAGGTCCGTGTCCGGGGGGCGATGATCTGGATGGTCCTGCAAGCCCTGATCGCCGCAGGCATCCTGTTCAGCTACAACCACACCGCGATCCTTTTGGGCGTAGCCTCACTGGCATTGGTCGCCATCTATCCTTTCGCCAAACGCTTCACCTGGTGGCCGCAGGTCTTTCTGGGCCTCGCCTTCAACTGGGGAGCGCTGCTGGCTTTTGCCGCCCATTCCGGTGCCGTCGACTGGCCCGCCGTCCTGCTTTATGCGGCGGGCATCGTCTGGACGCTGTATTACGACACGATCTATGCCCATCAGGACCGCGAGGATGATGCGATGATCGGGGTCAAATCCACCGCGCGGTTGTTTGGCGCCAACACGCGGCCCTGGCTGTGGGGGTTCATCGCCGGCACCGTGGTGCTGATGGGGCTGGCGGTTATTCTGGCTCTGGCGGACAAACCCGACCTGCCGGCGCTGGTGCTGGCTTTGGCGGGGGTCTGGGCCTTTGGCTGGCACATGTCACTGCAAATGCTGCGGCTGGACATCGACGACCCGGCGTCCTGCCTGAAAGTGTTCCGAGCAAACCGCAACGCCGGATTTATTCCTGCGCTGTTTCTTGCCATCGCCGCCGTGGTCTGATTGAACCCGGCGGCGCAGACGTCTAACCATCACCCCCAGCCCTGACGCAAGGAACTGACGCCGCCGTGGTAGACCTGCCTGCCCCCCTGCCGCCGCGCCGCCCGCCCTCTGCGGGGGTGTTGGGTGCGGCTGCCTTTGCGGCGGCTGCGGCGCTGGCGGCGCTGATTTCATGGGGTCTGGCGCTGGCGGTCGAAAGCCGCTCTGGCGCAGCCGTCACGTCGCGCCTGCTGGCCGAGGGCTATACTTGGGCAAATGTCGATACCAACGGCCTGATTGTCGCCCTGTCCGGGACCGCGCCGAATGAAGCGTTACGGTTTTCCGCGATGAATCTGGCGGGGTCGGTCGTCGATTCCGGGCGTTTGCGCGACGGGTTCGAGGTTTTGCCGCCCAAAGTGGTCGAGGCGCCGCGCTTTTCGGTCGAAATGCTGCGCAATGATGACGAGGTGCAACTGATCGGTCTGTTGCCCGATGGCGAGGGCAAGACCAAACTGGCAGATGCGGCCCGGACGCTGACCCATGACACCCCGCCGATGGACATGCTGGAAACCGCCGCGTATCCGGCCCCAGAAGGCTGGGATGCCGCGCTGGCCTTTGGGCTGGCGGCGCTGGAACTGCTGCCGAGGTCCAAGATATCCATCTCTGCCAATGGCGTGGTCATCACCGCTATCGCCGCCAGCCTTGCCGAAAAGCGCGATTTCGAGGATCAGCTGGCCAAGGCCACGCCCAGGGGACTTTCGGTCACCACCGATATTTCCGCGCCTCGGCCGGTGCTGACGCCGTTCACCCTGCGTTTTGTGATCGACCAGGGCGGGGCGCGGTTTGATGCCTGTTCCGCCGATAGCGTCAAGGCGCGGAACCGCATTCTGGCCGCTGCCCGCAAGGCCGGGGGCACCGGGGATCTGACCTGCATCATCGGTCTGGGCGTGCCGAGCCCGTCCTGGGCAGAGGCGACCAGTGCCGCCATCGAGACGCTGGCCAAACTGGGCGCGGGCACCGTGACCTTTTTGGATGGCGATGTCACGTTGCTGGCGGGGGACAGCGTCACGCAGGCGGCGTTTGACCGCGAGATTGGCGAATTGCGCTCGGCCTTGCCGGACGTGTTCTCGCTGGATGCCAAGATGCCTGACAAGGCCGTGACCTCGGTCGCGGGCCCGGTGGAATTCACTGCGACCCGGGCCGCCGAAACCCACCGCGTCGAATTGCGCGGGCGGCTGACGGACGACCGGGTGCAGGCCGCCGTTGCCAGCTTTGCCAAGGCACGGTTTGGTGCGGCCTATGTCCATGTCGCCACCGTGCTGGACCCCGAAGCGCCCGATGGCTGGCCTGAACGGGTGCTGGCCGGTTTGCAATCGCTGGCACAGCTGGACCACGGCACCTTGCTGGTGCGGCCCGACACCGTTGAGGTTTCCGGGGTCAGCGGGGCGCAGAACGCTTCTGCCACCATCTCGCAACTGCTGTCCGAACGGTTGGGGCAGGGCAAGACCTACAAGGTCAATGTCAGCTATGACCGCGCCTTTGACCCGCTGGCCGCGCTGCCCAGCCCGCAGGAATGTGTGGACCGGGTGCATGCAGTGCTGGCCCGGCAGAAGATCGCGTTTGACCCCGGTTCCGCCGAAATCGCCGCGGGCTCTGCCGCCGTGATGGACGCCTTGGCCAAGGCGTTGAACAATTGCGCCGCGGTGAAGATGGAGATTGCGGGCCACACCGATGCGCAAGGGTCGACGGGCGGCAACCTGGCGCTCAGTCAGGCGCGGGCCGAGGCGGTGATGGTTGCCTTGCAGGGCCGTCAGGTCGATGTGTCGGTGATGCATGCCGTGGGCTATGGCGAAGGCGTGCCGATTGCCGACAATGGCAGCGAGGCGGGTCGCGAGTCCAACCGGCGGATCGAATTCAGCCTGATCAGTGATGGCACTGCGCCGGCAAAGCCATTCGACCTGACCCCGACGGTGCAGGTGCCCGCCGACCCGGTTGCCAGCCCCGACGCTGGGACAACCGCCAGTCCGGACACCGGGATCATCACCACCGCTGGCCCGGATTTTTCCGCCGACACCGGCCCGTCACTTGCGCCGAAATCGAAAACCGTGGCCCCCAAGACCCGCCCCAAGGGATGACGCCAGAATGAATGCCGCATGAACCGCACAGAATTCATCATCGCCACCGCGATCATCCTGCTGTTGGCCTTTGCGATGGGCTATTTCACCCATTGGCTTTTGCACCGTTTTACCCGGGTGGCGGGGGGCGACATGGCGGAAATGGACCGTCTGGCGCAAAGCCTGCACGAGGCCGAGGAGACACGGGATCAGGCGATCCTGTATCTGGAACAGCGCGAGGCCGAACTGATGAACCAGATCTCGCAGACCGAAGCCGAGTTGCGCGCCGCGATGGAGGGGCTGCGAGATGCAAGGCACGAGGCCGAGGAAATGCGCAGCTATATAGAGCGGATGCACGCCAACACCTGAAGCGGGTGGCCGGTGCTGTTTCGGGCGCGGGGGGGGCTGCCAAGGATGTGATGCCGCCCCGGGTGCTGCTAGACCAGCCCGCCCAGACAGGCTTCGATCAAGGCGGATGCCGGGTTGGCAAGATCGTCGATCACGTCGAAATGATGCCGGTCCGGGGCCGGTGTCCACGGGCAGGCCCATTCTTCCGACAAGAGCCGCGCTTGCCACAGAAATGCGGGACGCTCCGCAGCGCCAACCCAGACATGCGCCTGACACCGCAGCAGCAGACGCGCCGGGCTTTCACTGGCACATTCCGCATCTGTCAGCCGCAGGTCGGCCTGCATCGCGGTTTGCATCAGCGGCGACAGTTCGGCGAGGGGCGAGATCGGCACGACCCGGACCACCCGGTCCAATCCGATATCGGCACAGCCAATCCGCGCCGCCAGATGGCCGCCCGCCGAATGGCCCGTCACCACCACCGGCCCGGCAACCCGTGCGGCCGCCGCCCGCACCGCCGCCGCGACCTCTTGTGTTATCCCGGCAATCCGCGCTTCCGGTGCCAGCGTGTAAGACGGCAGTGCCACCGCCCAACCCCGCGCCAGCGCCCCTGCTGCCAGATGCGACCAGCTTTCGCGGCCAAATTCCAGCCAATAGCCGCCGTGGACAAACACCAGCAGCCCGCGCGGGCTGGCGGGTTCGAACAGATCGAACCGCTGCCGCGCCCCCGATCCATAGGCCAGCCCCAGCTGCCCCGGCACCGCCGCCCGAAACGCCGCAGCCTGCGCCGCCCAGCGTGCCGGCAGCGCCGCTGACCCCGGAATAAACGCGCCATTGGCATAGGCGCGGTCCATGTCTTTGGTCCTGTCCATCGCCGCCTCCGAATTTGATCAAACGTTGCGCCAAGGAACTGGACTTTCCCCGGCCTCTCCTGCATTGCATGCATAAACCGGAAATGGGAGGCCCCGATGCTCGATTCCGCCACTGACCTTGCTGCGTTGCTGAAAGACCCGTCGCTGCTGCCGAACAAGGCCTATGTCGCAGGCAAATGGATCGACGCCGCCGATGGCGCGACCTTCGCGGTGCTGAACCCGGCACGCGGCGATATCATCGCCCGGGTGCCCGACCTGACCCGCGCCGACGCCGCGCGCGCGATTGCCACCGCCGATCTGGTGCGGAAGGACTGGGCCGCGCGCACCGGCAAAGAACGCGCGCAAGTCATGCGCAAATGGTTCGATCTTTGCATGGAACACCAGAATGATCTTGGCATCATCCTGACCGCCGAAATGGGCAAGCCTTTGGCCGAGGCAAAGGGCGAGATTGCCTATGGCGCGGGCTACATCGAATGGTTTGGCGAAGAGGCCAAGCGCATCTATGGCGAAACCATCCCGGGCCATCTGCGCGACAAACGCATCACGGTGATCAAACAGCCGATCGGGGTGGCTGCGTCGATCACGCCGTGGAACTTTCCCAACGCCATGCTGGCCCGCAAGGTCGCCCCGGCCATCGCGGCAGGCTGTGGCTTTGTCGCCCGCCCGGCTGCGGAAACGCCCCTGTCGGCCATTGCGCTGGCGGTTCTGGGCGAACGTGCCGGGCTGCCCGCCGGCCTGTTTTCCGTCATCACCTCGTCGCGGTCCTCTGACATCGGCAAGGAATTCTGCGCCAACCCCGCCATCCGCAAACTGACCTTCACCGGCTCGACCGAAGTGGGCCGTATCCTGCTGCGGCAGGCGGCGGATCAGGTGCTGAAATGCTCGATGGAGCTGGGCGGCAACGCGCCATTCATCGTGTTTGACGATGCCGATCTGGAAGCCGCCGTCGAAGGGGCGATGATTTCCAAATTCCGCAACAACGGCCAGACCTGTGTCTGTGCCAACCGGATTTATGTGCAGGCCGGGGTCTATGACGCTTTTGCCGAAAAACTCGCCGCTGCGGTGGGCAAACTGACCATCGGGGACGGGCTGAAAGACGGCGTGACCACCGGGCCGCTGATCAATCAGGATGCGGTGGACAAGGTCGAGGAGCATATCGCCGACGTGCTGGCGGGCGGTGGCAAGATTCTGACCGGCGGGGCGCGACATGCCCTGGGCGGCACGTTCTTTCAGCCGACCGTCGTGACCGGCGTGACCAAAACGATGAAGGTCGCCAACGAGGAAACCTTTGGCCCCCTGGCACCGCTGTTCAAATTCGACACCGAGGCCGAGGTGATCGCCCGCGCCAATGACACGATCTTTGGCCTCGCCTCGTATTTCTACGCCCGCGACATTGGCCGGATCACCCGGGTTCAGGAAGGTCTGGAATACGGCATGGTCGGCGTCAATACCGGCTTGATTTCCACCGAGTTGGCGCCGTTCGGCGGCGTCAAGCAATCGGGGCTGGGCCGAGAAGGGTCGCACCATGGGATCGAGGATTACATGGAGCTGAAGTATATCTGCCTGTCGGTCTGATGGAACCGGGCCCTCGGGCCCGGTTTTCATTTGCCCGCGTCCCGCGTAACCTTGGGAAAAAAGGGGACTGACATGACACGCATTGCCGTTGTAACCGGGGCCGCGGGCGGGATGGGCCGCGCCATAGTGAACCGTCTGCTGGCCGATGGCCTGCAGGTGGTGGGCGTCGACATCGACGGGGCCGCGCTGGCCGGGATGGCGAAGGCTCTTGCGCGGTTCACGCCAGAGGTCTGCGATCTGACCGATGCTGCCGCGATTGCCGCCTTGTTCGGCCGCATCACCGCACAGTTTGGTGGCGTCGATGCCTTGGTGAACAACGCGGGCACTTGTCTTATGTCCGATTTCCCCAACATTCCTGCGGCAGAGCTGGACCGGCAGATGGCGATCAACTTTTCTTCGGCATTTCATTGCTGCCAGCAGGCGGTCAAGGCGATGGCGGGGCGGGACGGCGTGCGCAAGATCGTCAACATCTCGTCCAATGGTGCCTATAATTTCGACGTTTTCGACCCGCCGCATTACCGGGCGTCCAAGGCTGCGATGGACACGCTGACCAAAGACCTGGCGCGGCGTTACGCCCGTGACAAGATCGCCTGCAACTCGCTGGCGCCCGCGATGACCGAAACACCGCTGTTCGCCGTGCTGACCGAGGATGTGCTGGCCCGTGCGATTTCCGCGATGCCGCACGGCCATGCCATGCAGCCCGACCAGATCGCGGCCTGGGTCGGGTTTCTCATATCGCCCGCCGGGGATGTGTCATCGGGCAATGTCATCATCCTCAATCAGGGTCGCGACGTGCGCGGATGAAAGTCACCATCCACAAACTGTTTGACTATCTGCTGTCAACCACGTCCGAAGTGCCAGAGTGCGTTCTGGGTTTTTCGCTGTCACAATCGCCGCGCCTTGCGGCGTTCCTGCCCGACCTTGACCCCGATCTGCGGTTGGACTGGAACGGCGTCAGTTTTCAGGGGTTGCCCGCCTTGCGCGACCGGGTGATCGCGCAGGCCGGGCTGGACGGGCTGTGCAGCGCCGAGGATGTGCTGATCACCGCAGGTGCGGCAGAGGCGAACTATCTGTGCTTTCGCCAATTGCTGGAACCGGGCTGCGAAATGATCAGCGAAACCCCCGGCTGGCCGCAGGCGGCGGTGATGGCCCGGGCGGTGGGGGCGGTTCTGAAACTTGTGCAGCGGCGGGAAGACAACGGCTGGCGGCTGGACCTTGACGCGCTTGCGGCACAGGTCACGCCGAAAACGCGGCTGATCTTTCTGTCCAACCCGAACAACCCGACCGGGCAGTTGCTGACAAAGGCCGAACTGATCCGGCTGGCGCGCATCGCGGATACGGTCGGGGCCTGGCTGATCATCGACGAGGTTTATGCCGGGCTGGAATGGCAGGGCCGCCGCGCCCCGTCGATCGCGGGGATATACGGGCGTGGCATCACCACCGGATCGGTGTCCAAGGCGCTGGGGTTGCAGGGCTTGCGCACCGGCTGGATGATCTGCCGCGACAAGGGCATGATCATGGATGCCGTGATCCTGCGCGAGAATGCGTCAGAGATCATGAACATTCTGGGCGAGCATATCGCGGAAATCGCACTGCGCCCAGATCGGCTTGGCCCCGCGCTGGCCGAAGCGCGCGCCGAGGGTGCCGCCAACCTTGCCCTGCTGGACGGGTTTATCGCAGACCAGCCGCGCCTGTCCTGGGTGCGCCCGCAAGCCGGGCTGATCGGGTTGGCCCGGCTGGACGGCGAGGCGGCAGAGCCTTTTGCCCGCCGCCTGCTGTCTGCGCCATACCGCACCTTCCTGTTGCCCGGCACGGCCTATGATGCGCCGGCCCATATCCGGCTGGGGGTGGGGGGCGGCGCGGCGGTCAACCTGCGTGAAGGTCTGGAGCGCCTGGCAGCCTGTCTGGCCAGCTGACAGGCCCGGCGAAGGTCCGCAATCGCCGCCGCGCCGACCAACGCGCCGCTGGGCTGATTCTTTTGGGGCGAAATCGGCCCGGCCACGGTAACGGACAGGGTGAAATTGCGGAGTTTACCGCTGCTTCCCCGACCAACACTCAGGGCACCAAGCAAATTTTCTTACGGTTGCCCTGTTGAGTCTCATGCAATAATATTGTTTTATAACAATAATTTAGCCTGCGCATTTACGGCTTGTTATTCCCTATCAAACCCCTGTTTTTGCCTAGCCCGCCCCTTGGTCCCATGTGTTGTTGCAGGAAAACGGCCAACTGATGGTCGCCCCACCCGAAAGGAACCAACATGCTGCCCGTCATGTTCACCAACACCAAACGGAATATCATCGCCGGCCTCACGGCTGTGGCAGTACTTGCCAGCGGTGCCGCCCCTGCTCTGGCTTGGGGCCAGCGCGAACAGGATTTCACAAAGGGCGTCATCGCCACTGTCCTGTTGGGTCAGCTGCTGAACCAGGCGCACCGTCCGCCGGTCTATCAGCCGCCGATCTATCAGCCGCGCCCGCCAGTCTATCGGCCGCCCGTCTATCATCAGCCGCGCCCGCCGGTCTATTATCCGCCGGTGCAGCCCAGCGTCTACAACACGCCCACCGCACAGGCTTTCGCCAGCTATACGCTGAACGAACGCCGCCGCATTCAGTCCACCCTGTCGGCCTATGGCTATTACAGAGGCTCGATCGACGGTTCTTTCGGCCCGGCCACCTATAATGCGGTCGCGGCTTATGCCCAGCAAACCCACCGTCTGGCGATGCTGGACACCCGGGGCGGGGCTTATGGGTTTCTGGACGGCCTGCTGTTCTGATCCCCCTCAGGCAGGCGTTCGGAGGGCGGAGGTGGACAGGCCCACCTCCGCCAAGTTCTACCCCGCGATCCGGTTTTAGGGTCGCGGGGTGGCGTGCAGCCCGTGTATTAGGGTTGCAGGATTTTTAACGATACCGGCCGGTTTATCAAGTCCGGTCTAAGGCGGAGGCGGTCAAACCCGTCTCCGCCATTTTATTTTGCGCCACCGCCGATTGCGCCCAAGGATTGCCCCCCGGCCCGCGTCTCAGTTAGCGTGATGCTGATGGAAACGCCTGACGAGACTTTGGCCACCGCTGCCGCCACGGGCGACCGCACTGCCTTTGGCGTGCTGGTGCAGCGGTATTATGACCGGATCTTCGGGCTGGCCTGCCGGCTGACCGGCAACCGGACCGAGGCGCAGGATCTGACGCAGGACATCTGCGCCGCCTTGCCCGCCAAACTGCAGGGCTGGCGCGGCGAGGCGCGGTTTTCAACGTGGATTTACCGGGTCGTGGTCAACGCCACCCACGATATGCGCCGCCGTCAGGCCACCCGGTCCCGCGCCGCGCAGGGCTGGGGCGACTGGGAAATCGCGCGGCAGGATGAGATTGCGACACAGGCCGAGGCGCTGGACTGGCTGACGCTGGCCATGCGGCGTCTGTCGCCCGAACTGCGCGACACAATCGCTTTGGTTCTGGGTGAGGAATTGACGCAGGCGCAGGCGGGCGAAGTTCTGGGCGTGTCCGAGGGCACCGTGGCCTGGCGGATGTCCGAAGTGAAAAAGCGTTTGCGCGTGATGGCGGCGGAGGATGCGAAATGAGTGATGAGCTTGACGCCCTGAAAGCCGCACTGAGGGCCACACCCGCGCCAGACCCAGCCGCCAAAGCCGCCGCAGTTGCGCTGGCGATGGAAAATTTCGACCGGCTCCAAGGATCGACGGTTGCGCCGCGTCTATCTCGGGACCGCCCAGCAAGGGCGGGGTTCCTGAACGGAGTGCGCAAGATGCTTAGCCCCCTGACCACCCGCCCGATGCTGACCGCCACCACCTCTGTCGCGGCCCTGTGCATCGGCCTGTTTGTTGTGCTGCCCCAGGTGCAGCACGCAAAGTTGCCGGTGCAAAAGCCCGATCTGACCTCGACCGCCCCACAGCAACCGACCGCCATGGCGAACGGCCCCAAAGGCGCGGAAACCGGCCTTGGCCGTGCAGATGGTACCGTTGCCACCAACGCGCCGACCCCGCCCGCGACGTTGACGGAAGACCGCGCTGCGGTGGCAGACACGCGCGACAGGGCCGCCGAACCCGCGCCTGCGCGACCGGAGGCGGACAAACTGGCGGGTGGCGCGGCGGCCGGCCAACTGCCGTCAGCCCAGTCCGAGGCGTCGATTGTCGCATCCGACAAGGCTGAGGCGGAGGCGGCGGCGATCAGCGGCAGCCGTCAACTTGCCCAATCAGATGCGGCCACCGCCCCCAAGACATCGCAACCGATGGCCGATATGCCAGCGCCTGACCAAGGCAGTGATTACAAAATGAGCGGTCAGGTCATCGGTCTGACCGCACCCGCCGCGCCGCCCAGCCCGACCAATCGCGCGATGACCTCCGGTGCCGCTCTGTCCGATGCGTTCGTTGCCAGCCAGTTCGAATTGCCGCTGGTGCAACCCGAACCCAACACCGAGGCGTTCAACACCGCCGCCGCCAATCCGGTGCATGTCACCGCCGAAGAGCCGGTTTCGACCTTCTCGGTCGATGTCGATACCGCGTCCTATGCCGTGATCCGCTCCAGCCTGAACGCCGGGCAATTGCCGCCGCCCGAAGCGGTGCGGATCGAGGAGATGGTGAATTATTTCCCCTACAACTATCCCGCACCCGAGGCGGGTGGTGCGCCCTTTACCGATACCGTCACCGTGATGCCGACGCCGTGGAACCCGAACACCCGGCTGGTGCATATCGCGCTGCAAGGCCGGATGCCTGCGACCCAGGACCGCCCGCCCTTGAACCTGGTGTTTCTGATCGACACCTCGGGGTCGATGGAGGATGCGAACAAACTGCCGCTGTTGAAACAGTCGCTGTCGCTGATGCTGGCCAAGTTGCGGCCAGAGGACCGGATTGCGATTGTCGCCTATGCGGGGTCTGCGGGGGAGGTTTTGCCGCCGACCGCCGCGTCTGACCGCAACGCCATTCTGAATGCGCTGAACAATTTGTCGGCGGGCGGGTCTACTGCGGGGGCCGAGGGATTGGCACTCGCCTATCAAATCGCGGGCGAGATGAAGGGCGACGGCAAGGTATCCCGTGTGCTGCTGGCGACCGATGGCGATTTCAACGTCGGTATTTCTGACCCCGAGGCGTTGAAGACCTTTGTCGCCAAGGAACGCGAGAGCGGCACTTATCTGTCCGTCCTGGGCTTTGGTCGCGGTAATCTGGACGATGCCACGATGCAGACCCTGGCCCAGAACGGCAACGGCACCGCCAGTTACATCGACACGCTGGCGGAGGCCCAAAAGGTGCTGGTCGATCAGTTAACCGGCGCGCTGTTCCCGATTGCCGATGACGTGAAAATCCAGGTCGAATGGAACCCGGCGCAGGTCGCGGAATACCGGCTGATCGGCTATGAAACCCGGGCGCTGAAGCGCGAGGACTTCAACAACGACCGCATTGACGCGGGCGAGATTGGCGCGGGCCTGCAAGTGACCGCCCTTTATGAAGTGACTGCGCCGAACAGCCCTGCCCTGCTGAACGATCCGCTGCGCTATGGCACGGCACCGCTGGCGGGCACCTCTGGCGAATTGGGCTTTCTGCGTCTGCGCTACAAAGACCCCGGCCAGTCGACGTCAAAGCTGATCGAAACGCCGATCACCGCCAAGGGTGACGCCAACGAAGACGCCCGCTTTGCCGCCGCGATTGCAGGCTTTGGCCAGTTGCTGGGGCATTCGGCCTATATCGGCATCTGGGGCTATGATCAGGCGATAGCCCTGGCCAGTGCCGCCCGTGGCTCCGACGAATTCGGCTACCGCGCCGAGGCCGTCACCCTGATGCGGCTGGCGCAAAGCCTGTCGCACTGACGCAGCGCGGCCCCGAAGAACGCCTTTCGGGGCCGCAGCCTGCTGGCACGGTCTGCCTGGTGCCCCAAACTTTCTGGCCGCAGCCGCAAAAGGCGCGTTATGTTGCGGTATGTCACAGGATCCGCTCGCCTTTGGCCCGTTCACGCTCGACCCCGCCCGC
Source organism: Rhodobacterales bacterium (assembly GCA_025362795.1). GTDB lineage: Bacteria > Pseudomonadota > Alphaproteobacteria > Rhodobacterales > Rhodobacteraceae > Stagnihabitans. The sequence continues at coordinate 21,038 of JANYFE010000014.1, forward strand.
CGGACCCTGACCCGGGACGGCGTGACGACCGAACTGGGCCAGCGCGCCTGCGTCCTGTTGCAAACGCTGCTGTGCGCCGACGGCAAACCCGTCACCAAGGCCACGCTGATGGATCAGGTCTGGCCCGACACGACGGTCGAAGAGGGCAACCTGACCGTTCAGATCGCCCAGTTGCGCAAGCTCTTGGGGACGGGGCCGCAGGGGCAGGACTGGATCGTGACGGTGCCACGCCTCGGCTACCGGCTGATTTTGCCGCAAGCACTTACTACAGCCGTGAGTGACAGCCCAAGACCAGCTCTTGCCGTCCTGCCGTTCGTCAACCTCAGTGGCGACGCCGCGCAGGATTACTTTGCAGACGGAGTGGTCGAGGATATCATCACCGCCTTGTCGCGCTTCAAATCCTTCGCCGTCATCGCGCGCAATTCCAGCTTTACCTACAAGGGCCAGGCCGTCGATGTCCGGCAAGTGGGCCATGACCTTGGTGTGCGCTATGTGCTGGAAGGCAGTATCCGCCACGCCGACGCACGTTTGCGAATCTCGGCGCAACTGGTGGAATGCGAATACGGCCAGCATATCTGGGCCGAGCATTTTGACGGCACGATCGACGCTGTGTTCGACTTTCAGGACCGCATTACCGAAAGCGTGGCGACGGTGGTTGAGCCACATATCCAGAAGGCCGAACTTGAGCGCTCGCGCCGCGAACGGCCGGGCAGCATCGCGGCGTACGACCTTTATTTGCGTTCGCTGCCAAGGCTTTCGATGGAGACGCCGGCGGACAACGCGGAGGCCTTTGCCTTGTTGACCGAAGCTTTGATGCTGGAGCCTGACAACCCTGCTTTCCTGGCCATCGCTTCTTTCGCGATAGGCCATAGAGATACTATGGGCTATCCGCCGATCGGCCCCAACGACCGCCTGAAATGCGCCGATCTGGCGCGTCGCGGCCTTGAACGTGCGGCGGGGGATGCAACCGTGATTGCGCATTGCAGCATGGCCTTGCTTCACAACAACAAGGACTATGATCTGGCGATGGCAGCCATCCAGTCCGCCGTCGAGGCCAACCCCAATGACCTGCTGGTGGTCAGCCGGGCGGGCATCGCGCACCTGCATTGCGGGAGCATCGCGGACTCGCTTTCGTATTTTCACCGCGCTTTCCGGCTCAGCCCCCGCGATCCGGGCGCCCATACTTCCCTAACTGGTATCGCGCATTGTCAGTTGGTCCTAGGCGACTACACCGCAGCGCTGGTCTGGGCCGCTCGCTCCCTGACGCTCAGGCCAAATTATCAATGTACCTATTGGATGTTGATCGCAGCCAATGCCCAGCTTGGCCGAATGGACGAAGCACGAAAGTTTCTCGATGCGTTCCGCAAACTCGCTCCGGGCGTTACCATCGCCAGCATATGGGCCGGGCAACCGCAGAAAGACCCGAGCCGTTGCGCCGCCATTCTGGACGGGCTGCGGCTGGCGGGGTTGGCGGAAAGATGAGCGACTTGCACATCTTCGGGCCGTTTCAGGTCGATCTCGGGCGCGGAATACTGCTGCGCGAGGGCCAGACGGTCGCGGTCGGTCAGCGCGGCATTGCCTTGTTGCTGGCCTTGGCCGCCGCGCAGGGCCAGACGGTGCCCAAAGCCGATCTGATGGAGGCGGGCTGGCCCGGTCTGGCGGTCGAAGAGGGCAACCTGACAGTGCAAATCGCCCAGTTGCGCAAGCTCTTGGGGACGGGGCCGCAGGGACAGGGCTGGATCGTGACGGTGCCGCGCCTCGGCTACCGGTTGATTTTGCCGCAGGTCTTGCCACCCGATCCAGAACCCGCCGGACGCCCCACGCTCGCCGTGCTGCCGTTCCAGAACCTGAGCGGTGAGGTGGAGGCCGATTACTTCGCCGATGGCATCGTTGCCGACATCATCACCGCGCTGTCACGCTTTCGCCAACTGGCCGTGGTGTCGCGCAATTCATCCTTTGTCTACAAGGGCCGCGCGGTCGATACCCGCGAAGTTGCGCAGGCTTTGGGCGCGGGCTATCTGCTGGAAGGTTCGGTCCGCCGCGCCGGCGACCGCCTGCGCATCACCGCGCAACTGGTCGAGGGTGGCAGCGGCGTCACCCTGTGGACCGATCGCTTTGACGGCAATCTGACCGAAATCTTCGATTTTCAGGACCGCATCACGGAAAGCGTGGCGACACTGGTTGCGCCGGCGATCGAGGCGACCGAGGTTGCCCGGTCGCGCAAGTTCCGCCCGCAAAGCGCCGCCAGTTACGATATCTATCTGCAGGCCCGGACCTTGCAGACAACCGAAACCGAACCGGACAACGCCATGGCCTATGCCATACTTACCGAGGTGCTGCGCCACGAGCCGGACAATGCCCTGATCCTGTCACATGCCGCTTGGGCGCTGGAACATCGCCACACGATGGGCTGGCCGGGATTGACCGGCGATGATGTGCAGGCCTGCGTGGATTTCGCGCGACGGGCGATCTGTCTGGGTGACGGAAATCCCTTGATCATGGCGCAATGTGCGGTGGCGCTGGTTCAGACCGGCAAGGAATACGACGCCGGGATGGCCGTGATCCGCGACGCGGCGCGCAGCAACCCGAATGATCTGTATGTCATGGCCGCTGCCGGCGTTCTGACCCTGCATTGCGGCGATCTGGACGAGGCAGAAGGTTATCTTCAGCGGTTTCTCAGGCTTGGCCCGAGCGACCCCGACGCAAGGTTTCCGCTGACGTCGCTCGGGATGCTTCACATCATGCGCGGCCAGTTCACCGAGGCGCTGCATTTTGCGGAACGTTCGCTGGTGGTCAACGACAGCTTCGATTGCACCTACTGGGTTTTGATTTCCGCGCATGGCCATCTGGGGCAAATCACCGAGGCGCAGGCGTTTGTCACCAAACTGCTGAACCTTGTGCCAGGTATAACATTGGCTCGCATTCGGGCCGGACAGCCGGTCCGCTATCCCGAGCGTTGCGGCCGGGTGCTGGCTGGCATGCGGCTGGCGGGCTTTCCGGAATAGGCCGCCGCCCGAATTTGGAACTTTTTGGAAGTCTTGATCTGCGGCCACAGGACATGAAGCGCGTCACTGGCGCAATCTGATCCTCATCAAGTCACCCCAACAAGGATCACCGCCATGCAAAGCACCCTGTCCATCCTGTCGCTGGAACAAGGCAAACTGACCCCGAAAGGTGAAACCGAGGCCGCGTATTTCGCCCGTTTCACACCCCGGCAACCCCGTTTTGCCGCCATGTCGATCTTCACCACCTTGCGCTGGTCCCGCCTGATGGCGCGCAAGGCCGACGCCGCCCCGGCAGCTGGAAGGGCGCAGAACGCCGCGCCCTTCCAGTTCACCGGTTCCTGAACATCCTGCAAGGGCTCCGGGGGATGCGAGATCCCCGGTGTCCCGTCAGGCATCCAGCGTCTGCGCCGTCAGCACGTTGCCCTGCACATCGCTGGAACGGCCAATCTCGATCCGGCGGGGTTTCAGCGCCTCGGGCGTTTCGCGCACCAGATCAATGTGCAGCATGCCGTTTTCATGAGCGGCACCCGTCACACGCACATGGTCAGCCAGCGCAAAGCGGCGTTCAAAGGCGCGGGTGGCAATCCCCCGGTGCAGATAGGTTTTCTGCGGCGCGTCACTGCGCTTGGCCGACACCAGCAGGGCGCCGTCCTTGACTTCGACTGTCAGGTCATCCGGGCCGAATCCGGCCACGGCGATCGAGATGCGATAGGCATCTTCGGCGGTCTTTTCGATGTTGTAGGGCGGATAGGTCGGCTGTGCGACCTCGGTGGACAGGACGCGGTCCATCAGATCGGCGATCCGGTCAAAGCCAACGGTTGCACGGTAAAGCGGTGCGAAATCAAGTGTCTGCATTGCATCCTCCTCGGAGCGATGAAAGTGAACCCTCCCTCGTCGGGACGGGCGGTTACGATACCGGACCCAATATTGGCATCCGGCACAGCAATATCTGGGAACAGATCGCGGTGCTTTCAAGGCCCGAACGTCAGGGTGCTGGGGCCGCCGGTTTCAAAAATTTCGCGCCGCCGCCGGTGCCGCCCGACAACAGCCGGACATTGCCGCCGACGCCTTTTGACGGCGCACCGGCGTCCAGTTCGGCCATCAGCTTTGCCAACGGAATCTGCAAGGCGCTGCCCAGCGACACCTGTTTGCCCTCGACCTCGGCCTTGGCGGAAATCACCGACACCACCTGCGGCGCACCATCCGTCATGGTGAACACCGGCGCACCGGACGAGCCGAAATCGACATCGCAGGTCATCACCAGAATGCCGGTCTGGCGGTCGACCACGTTGCATTGCTGTTGCAGGGACGGCGCGTCGGCGCGGTCCTGCGCATAGGATACCACGCCTACGGTATCACCCTTTTCCGGGGTCGCCGCGACCTCGAACGGTTTGACGGTGGTGGACAGGATCGGCTGATCCAGCTCGATCACCGCGACGTCAAAGGCGACCCGGTCCAGACTGTCCGACCCGCTGTAGACATATTCGGGATGCGCCACGGCCTGCCGCACGCCGCGATACGCCTCGGCCCGGCCATTGCGCCAGCCTGCCAGAAACTTGATCTGGCTGGCGTCGATCCGCGCACCGGTCTCCTTGTCGAACAGACAATGCGCCGCCGTCAGCACCAACTGCGGCGAAATCAGCGCCCCGGTGCAAAAGCCGCGGTCGCCCAACACCAGCTTGCCCACCGCCTCCCAGCCGCGATTGTCATCCAGCGTCTTCAGCCGTTTGAGCGGGGTCTGATCGGCCAACGCTGGCAGGACCAGCGACAGCAACAACAGCACAGCAGGGATCAGGCGCATGGGACCTCCGGTTGATCCTGCCCTGCTAGCCTTTCACATGGGCGGATTTGCGGCAAGGTTTAGACTTAAGCCGCGCGGCACCGGTCCGCCGGTGGCCCAATCCAGCAACTGCACGGTATGGACGACCGGCACACGGGTGCCCTGCCCGATCTGCAGCATGCAACCCAGATTGCCCGCCGCAATCACATCGGGCCCCCGCGCCTCCAGCGTTGCCACCTTGCGGTCGCGCAACTGCCCGGAGATCTCTGGCTGCAACAGGTTGTAGGTGCCGGCCGACCCGCAGCACAAATGGCTGTCCGCCGGTTCCACCACGTCGAACCCGACCCGTTGCAGCAATTCGCGCGGGGTGGATTTGATCTTCTGGCCATGCTGCAACGAACAGGCCGAGTGATAGGCGACCCGCAGGCCCTTGCGGTCTCCTGCAGGCAGACCCAGCTTTGCGACCACTTCACAGATATCCAGCGCCAGGCCCGCCACCGCTGCCGCATCCGCGGCCAATGCGTCGCGGGCAAACAGATGGCCGTAATCCTTGACCGTGGTGCCGCAGCCGGAGGTGTTGATCACCACCGCATCCAGCCCCCGCGCCCGCTGTTCCGCCATGTACGCCCGGATCGTGCTGCCCGCCAGCGCCTTGGCATCGGCTTCGCGCCCCATATGCTGGCTGAGCGCGCCGCAGCAGCCCGCGAATTTCACCACCACCACCGCACAGCCCAGCCGCGTCAGCAGCCGGATAGAGGCGTCATTGATCTGAGTATCCAGCGCCTTTTGCGCACAGCCCGTCATCAGCGCGACCCGCATCCGCTGCACACCGATCGCCGCGAACACCTGCGCGTCATCATTCCGGCTGACCGGCGGCAATCTGGGCGGTGCCATCGCCACCATCGCCCGCAACCGCGCATCCGGCAAAAACCGCGCGACCGGCTTGACCAGACGCGCCCCGAACAGCGCCAGCCGGAACCGTGTCGGATAGGGGATCACCCGCGCCAATAGCCAGCGCAGCACCCGGTCGGACACGGGCCGGCGGTAGGTCCGTTCAATATGCACCCGCGCCTGATCGATGAGGTGGGCATAGTCCACGCCGGACGGGCAGGTCGTCATGCAGGCCAGACAGCCGAGGCAGCGGTCGATGTGTTTCACCGTTCTGGCATCGGCCTCGCGTCCGGTTTCCAGCATTTCCTTGATCAGATAAATCCGGCCACGCGGGCTGTCCAACTCGTCGCCCAGCACCTGATAGGTCGGGCAGGTCGCGGTGCAGAACCCGCAATGGACACAGGCGCGCAGGATCGCATTCGCCTCTGCCAGCTTCGGGTCATTCAGCTGTGCCGCGGTGAAATGCGTCTGCATCAGCCCATCATCCCCGCGTTCAAAATCCCGCGCGGATCAAACTGCGCCCGCAGCCCCCGCGTCAGTGCCGCGACAGCTGCCGTCTCTGGTGGAAACACCGGCACCGCCTCCATCCCCGGCAGCGCCCGCACCAAGGTCGCATGACCCCCCGGAACCCGCGCCCGCACGTCCACCTCTGCCGCCACCAGCAGCCAGATCAATCCGCCGCCCCAGTCAAACACCGCCCGATGTGCGACCCCCGCCAGCCCGGTGACGACGGCCAAGGCATCTGACGGCTTTACCGACACCCGCCACACCGCGCCGTCTGCTCCGGCAAACGCCGAAACGTCCCGCACGCCCCGCCACAGATCCGCGCCTTCCACCACATCCCACGCGCCGCCCAACCGCGCCTGCAATGCCTGCGCCCGATAGGCCACCGACCCCGCCATCCCTTCGACCCGGATCAAGGCCGCGCCGTCGACATAGGCCGCCCCGCTTACGTCATAGGGCGACCCCAGCGCCGCCCGCAGCGCCGCCAGCCCGTCGGCCAAACCGCGGGACCCCACCAAAGTCGCCGCAGCCTCGGGCACCGCCTGCACTTTCAATGCCACTTCGGAAATGACCCCCAGCACGCCATGCGACCCTGCCAGCAGCTTGACCAGATCCAGCCCGGTCACATTCTTCATCACCCGTCCGCCCGACTTGATCGCCACACCCATGCCGTTGACAAACCGCAAACCCAGCAAATGGTCCCGGCACGCGCCGACCTGCACGCGCCGTGGCCCCGACGCATTCGCCGCCGCCACCCCGCCCAAGGTCGAGACCCCCTCCCGCCCCAGAAGCCCCCGCAAGTCCGGCACCTCAAACGCCAGCCGCTGCCGCGCACCGGCAAGCAACGCCTCAACCTCAGTCAGCGGCGTGCCCGCGCCTGCCACCAAAGTCAGTGCCCCTGGTTCGTACAGGCTGATCCCGGAAAGTCCCGAAAGATCCAGCAGGCCACCAACGCCAGACCCCAGCCGCCGTGTTCCACCGCCACGCAGCAGCAAAGAGCCCTCGGCCCCCCGCACCATCTCGCTCAGTTCCGCTTCCGTCTCCGGCCGCACGATTTACCCTTTCAGAAATACTCTCCGGGGGTCCGGGGGTGGAAAACCCCCGGCCTTTCAACCCGCACGCCGCGCCGCCGTCACCGCCAGCGGAAACACCTTGGCCGGGTTCAGCAACCACCCGGGATCAAACACATCCTTGACCGTCAGCTGCGCCTCCAGATCGGCGTCCGAAAACTGCACCTGCATCAAATCGCGCTTTTCGATCCCCACGCCGTGTTCGCCGGTCAAACAGCCGCCAACCTCGACACACAGCCGCAAGATCGCCGCACCAAAGGCCTCGCAGCGTTCCAGATCGCCGGGCTTGTTGGCATCATACAGAATAAGCGGGTGCATGTTGCCGTCGCCGGCGTGAAACACATTTGCCACGTCCAACCCGACCTCGGCGCTCATCTCGCCAATCCGCCGCAGCACAAACGGCAGTTCGGACACCGGGATCGTGCCATCCAGACACATGTAATCATTGATGTTTCCCATCGCGCCAAACGCCGATTTGCGCCCCAGCCAGATTTTTCGGCTTTCCTCCTCAGACCCGCTTTCGCGGTAAGCCACCGGCTGATGCCGCGCCGCAATCGCCTTGATCCGCGCCAGTTGCTCGTCAATTTCCGCCGGGCTGCCTTCAACCTCGATGATCAGCAAGGCCTCGCAATCGGGGTAGCCGGCATGGGCGAACTCCTCGGTGGCACGGATGCAGGGCCGGTCCATGAACTCGATCGCCACCGGCAGAATCCCCGCCTTGATGATGTCGGCGACACAGGCCCCCGCCACCGCGTTGGCGTCAAACCCCATCAGCACCGGTCGCGCCCCTTCGGGCCTGGGCAAAATCCGCAAAGTGGCCTCAGTCACCACGCCCAGCTGCCCTTCCGAGCCGCAAATCACCCCCAGCAGGTCAATCCCCCCGGCCTCCAGCCACGGCCCGCCAATCTCCACCACTTCGCCAGACATCAGCACCAGCGTGACACCCAGCAGATTGTTGGTCGTCACCCCATATTTCAGACAATGCGCCCCGCCCGAGTTCATCGCGATATTGCCGGCAATCGCACAGGCCAGCTGGCTTGACGGATCTGGCGCATAAAACCAGCCCTCGGCCTCCACCGCGCCGGTCACGCTCAGGTTTGTCCGCCCCGACTGCACCTTGATGAACCGGTTGGCATAATCGGTCTCGATCACCGCGTTCATCCGGGCGACGCCCAGCACCACGCAATCCGCCGTGGGCAACGCCCCCCCGGCCAGCGATGTTCCCGACCCGCGCGGCACCACCTTGACGCCCAGCGCGGAACAGGCCGCCAGCACCGCCGATACCTCCGCCGTCGTGCGCGGCAACACCACCGCCAGCGGCGCACAGCGGTAGGCCGTCAGCGCATCGCAGTCATAGGCCCGCGTCTCGGCCGGATCGGAAATCACCGCATCGCCCGGCAACACGGTCCGCAGCCGCGCGACAACCGCCTCCCGCGCGTCCAGCACCCGCGCATCCGGCTTCGGCATATCCATCGCGGCACCTCCCTGCGCGCCAGTGTTACGAGCAACACTTCCCACTGGCAAGCAAGCCGCCCACCCCCTATTCTTTCCCGATGAACCTGCTCGCCCGCCTCGAAGCCAACTTCACTGCACTGGATACCGCAACCTTCGTGCTGCTGGTGCTGTGCTGGTTCGCCACCGGCTGGCTGGCCGAACACCCGCCGGCGGCGCGGCCCTCGGTGGCGTTCCTGATGCTGGAGTATCGCCGCCGCTGGATGCGGGAATTCCTCACCCGGCAGCCGCGCATCTTTGACGCCTCGGTAATCGACAACCTGCGGCAAGGCACCGCCTTCTTCGCCTCGACCTCGATGATCGCGATTGGCGGCGGCGTCGCGGTGATCGGCAATGCGGCGATGCTGCAGGGTCTGGCGGCCGATCTGACCCTTGGCGCAGAGATCACACAGATCCGCGTCAAAATGCTGGTGGTCGTCGCATTCCTCGCCAATGCTCTCTTGAAATTCGTCTGGTCACACCGGCTGTTCGGCTATTGCGCGATCATGATGGCCGCCGTGCCCAATGATGCCAAAGACCCCAAGGCCGCCCAGCGTGCCGCAATGACCGCCGAAATCAACATCACCGCCGCCAAAAGTTTCAACCGCGGCCTGCATTCGATCTATTTCGCGCTGGCCGCTCTGGTCTGGCTGATCGGCCCCAAAGCCCTGATCATCGCCACATTGCTTACCGCCGGGGTCCAGTTGCGCCGCGAATTCGCCTCGCATTCCCGCGCCATCATGGTGAAAGACCTCGACTAACCGGTTAAAATTTTACGACAATTTCGCTTACCCTTTCGGAAATACTCCACGGGAGGTCTGGAGGGTGGGAAACCCTCCAGCGGCCCGCACAGCAAACCTACCTCGCCCGCCCGCCGCGCCGCCCCTCGACCAGCCAGGCCGCCAGCGCCGCCGCCGCGGCCAACAGCAGATACAACCAGCCGGGCAGCAGGTCTGCCACCTGAATGTCACCGGTCACATAGGCACCGCGCGGCGTGATGCCGATCCAGCCGCGCCCTGCCGCGGGTCGCCCCTCGCGCACCAGCCGCACATCGGGCACGCCGGGTTCCAGCCGCAAGATCCCGCCTTTGGTCGGGGCCACCATGGGGGCCAGCAGGTCGCCGCTGGCAATTGTCTGTTCAAACTCCTTCGGGGCCGATGGCCCGACCGCCACCACGCGGGTCAGCTCGCCCTGCACCAGATGGTACAGCCCCAGCACTGGCGCCTGCCACACAGCCTGATATTTGCCGGGGCTGACCGGCGGCAAAGGCAGTTGCACCACCGCGCCGTCCGGCCCGGTGATCACCAGATCGCCGGGCGCGGTGTCCAGGATGGTGCGCCGGGTCAACGTCACCGCCTGCCCGACTGCTGTGGCCGTCAGGTTTTCCTCTTCCAGATCGGGTTCCTTCAGCATCCAGTGTGCCAGTCGCCGCAGCAGTTCCAGTTGCGGGCCGCCGCCTTCAAAGCCGCGCCCCCACAGCCAGGCCTGATCAGAGGCCAGCACCGCAACCCGGCCCTTACCCACCCGGTCCAGCACCAGCAAGGGTCGGTCGCCCGGTCCTGACATCACCACCTGTCCTGACCGGGCCTTGACCTCGATCAGCCGGAACCACCGGCCCCAGCCGCCCTTGGGGGCCAGCGCCTCCAGCCCCTCTGTCACCGGATGACGCTTGCCAAGCTCGGTCACGGCGGGCTGAAAACCCTGTTCGATGATCTGCGAGGTCGGCTCCACCGGCAGGATCGCCGCCAGCGGCGACCGCCACAGTGAATCCACCTCGCCAAATTCCGGCCCAGCCGCCACCAGCACGGTGCCGCCGTTCTTGACGTAATCGACCACGTTTTCGATATAGCTCATCGGCAGAATGCCCCGCATCCGGTAGCGGTCAAAGATGATCAGGTCGAAATCCTTGATCTTGTCGATGAACAGCTCCTTGGTCGGGAATGCGATCAGCGACAGTTCCGACACCGGAATGCCATCCTGCTTTTCCGGCGGCCGCAGAATGGTGAAATGCACCAGATCCACCGAAGGGTCGGATTTCAGCAGGTTGCGCCAGACCCGTTCGCCCGGATGCGGCTCGCCCGACACCAGCAAGACCCGCAGCCGGTCGCGTACGCCGTTGATCTGCACCACGGCGGCGTTGTTGCGGTCGGTCAGCTCGCCGTTCTGCGCCTTGACCGACAGTTGCAGCACGTTGATCCCGGCATGCGGCAACTGGATCGGCAACACCAGATCCTGCCCGACCTGCACGCTGAACGTGGTCGGCGGATCGGCATCCAGCGCCACGGTCAGGTCCACCGCGCCGCCCAGACCCGCAGGCACTGCGCCCTGATCCTCGATCCGCAGGCTGACGGTCGCTTTCTCGCCCATGATGGCAAACGCCGGGGCGTTCTTGATGACAAGCCGGCGGTCCCAGTCGGTCTCGTGCCCGGTCAGCAGCACCTGCAACGGCGCGGGCAGCGCAGGCGTCAGCCCCAGATCATGGACCTGACCATCCGTCACCACGATCGCCCCGGCAATCCGCGCCCGGGGTTCTGCCGCCAGGGCATCGGCCAGCGCCGTCATCGCCAGCGTGCCGGCGTTGTCACGGCCATCGCCCACCGTCACGATCCGCAGGTCGGTGTTGCCCAGCGCCTTGACCTTTGCCGTGATCGCCGCGACCGCCGCGGTTGTCTGCGCCGGGCGGTCCGACAATTGCTGGCTGGCGCTTTGGTCGACCACCAGAATGACAATGTCGCTCAGCGGTTTGCGGTCTTCGTGCTGCAACACCGGCCCCGCCAGCGCCGCCAGCAAAAATCCCGCCGCCAGCGCCCGCAATGCCCAGCCGGCCAGCCCGCGCCACAAGGCCAGCGCCAAAAACGCCCCGGCCAATGCCGCCAGAACCCACAGCACGGGCAGCGGCACCAAGGGGTCAAAGATCACCGATTGGGTCATTTCCCCAGCCTTTCCAGCAAGGCCGGCACATGCACCTGATCCGATTTATAGTTGCCGGTCAGCACATACATGATCAGATTGATCCCGAACCGGTAGGCATATTCCCGTTGGCGTTCGCCCGCATACCCACGCCCCACCGGATACATCGGCGCGCCCGCGTCATCCACCGCCCAGGCGCTGGCCCAGTCATTGCCGCCCACCACCACCGGCGTCACCCCGTCGTTCAGGTTGCGAAACGGCATGCCCTCGGCCTTGGCGGCGTCAGGCGGGGCCGCCTCGACCCAGACCGTCCCCCCGACAAAGCGCCCCGGAAATTCCTGCAACAGATAGAAACTGCGGGTCAGCACATGATCCTCTGGCAGCGGTTCGATCGCCGGAATGTCCAGCCCTGACGCGATGCGCTGCAAGGCCTGCGCCTCGGGTGACGCGCCGCCCGCGCCGACAATATCACCATCCCGCGTGTCAAACAGGATCAACCCGCCGGTGCGCAGAAACCGGTTCAGCTTGGAATAGGCCGCGGCCGAAGGCACCGGCTCATCCGCGGTGACCGGCCAGTACAGGAACGGAAAGAATGCCAGTTCATCCTTTTCCAGATCGACGGCGACCGGGTCCAAAGGCTCCACTGCCGTGCGGTTCCACAACTGGTCGCCCAAACCGCGCAAACCCGCCAGCGACACCGCATCGACCGATGCGTCACCCGTGATGACATAGCCCAGCACCACGCCTTGCGTCGCGGCAATCGCCTGCTGATCCGCCGCCGTTTGCGCCTGCGCCCGGTCAGCCAGCGGCAACAGCGCCAGCACGATGACGGCAGCCCCCGGCCCCAGCCGCCCCAGCCGCCCCAGCCGCCCCGAAAGCCACAGCGCCGCCAGAATATCCAGCGACAACACCAACAAGGCCAGCCCCAGCGCCGGGCCTTTCAACGACCGCTCGGTGGCCAGCGTCAGACCCTCGATCACCGTGCCTTGCGGCCAGACCTGTGGCGCAAGCACCGATTTGGCACCAAAGGCGTTCAGTGCGACCCGCCGGTCGGCCCCGGCATACAGGCCAGGCGGCAGTGCCGCGCTTGGCCCGTCTTGCAAGGCCTTGGCCAGCAGCGCACCCTCGACGCCCGCCACTGCATCGGCGCGGGCTTCTGCCCCAAAGGCGTCAATCACCTGTTCCGGTGCCCAGACCTGACCGGCCAGATCGGCCAGTTCCGGCAGCGCCGGCCGGGTGGACACCGCCAGCCGTTCCAGCATCGCCACGAACAGGCCGGACAGGGGCAGCGTCGACCATTCCGCATTTGCCGTGACATGGACCAGCACGACCTGCCCCTGCCCGATAACCTTGCGCGTGACCAAGGGCGTGCCATCCGCCAAAGCCGCAATCGTGCGCGATGCCAGATCCGGGTCCGGTTGTGCCATCACCTGCGATGTCACGGCGACATCCGCTGGCACGTCGAGCCCGTGAAACGGCGATCCTTCGGGAAACGGCGCCAGGGTTTTGGGATTATCCCATGACATTGCGCCGCCCACCGTCCGCCCGCCTTCGCGCAGCCGCACCGGCATCAGCGGATCTTCCTCTGCCCGGCTCACCTCGCTCGACGCCAGTTTCGGCCCGGCAAAACGCAGCAACAACCCGCCCTTGCCCACCCAGGCCAACAGGCCATCGGTCTCGGTCTGGGTCAGCTTGGCGACATCGACCAGAATGATCACATCCGGGTTGGCAGACAGCACGTCACCGACCCCGCCTTCCAGCAGTTCCGCCAATGGCTGCAACGCCTGCCGCAGATAATGCGCCGGCTGCAACAATTGCAGGCCCTCGCGATCGCTGCCGTCCGACACGATCGCCACCTTGCGCCGCTTCAAACTGTCATCGGTCAGGCTGACCGCCCCCGCCGTGCGCAGGCCGACAATCTCGAACCGGGTGATCCGGTTGCGCAGTTCCGGCGGCAGTTGCAGCGTGGCTGTTGCCGCGCCTTCACCTGCGGCAAAATGCAGCTTGGTCTTGGCCAGTTCGCGCTCGATCCCCGATGGGTCCGGCCCCTTGGCCGCTACCTCAATCTCCTGCGCGCCGCCGCCAAGACGCGCGGCCGAAAGCTGCACGGCCCCTTCGGCAAACCCTGCCGGATGCAGCGCCAGCACCGGATGCGGGTTTTCAAACACCGTCACAGCGCCGTGTGCTGCCAACGCCGCCAGCAGGTCTGCCCTGCCGTCATGCGCAATCCCGTCCGACAGCCAGTAGCTGTCAAAACTCCCGGCAGGCAGTGCCTTGTCCCAGCCCGCATAACCGGCCAGCCATGGCAAAGGCAGCAGCGCGTTGACCCGCCCCGCACTCGAGTCCGCCGCCTGAAACGCCACCGGCTGTGGCGCATCGGTCAACCGCACCACCGCCACCGGCCTGCCATCGCGGCCAGCTTGCGCCAGCAGATCGTTGGCATGCGCAATCCGCTTCGGCCAATCCTGCGCCTCGGACCAGCCGCCGTCGAACAGGATCAACAAAGGTTTGTCGCTGGCCACATGCGGATTGGGATTAAGCACCGGCCCGGCAAAGCCAAAGATCGCCGCCGCAAGCGCCAGCATCCGCAACAGCAACAGCCACCACGGCGTCTTGTCCGCCTGCCGTTCGTCATCCGTCAGCCCCAACAGCAGCGCCACGCCGGGAAAACGGCGCCGGATCGGGGCTGGCGGAATTGCCCGCAGCAAAAACCACAAGACCGGCAGCGCCACCAGCGCCAGCAACAACAACGGCGAGGCAAACCCGATCACCGGCCACCCTCCAGCGCCTGATAGGCCCAGAGCAGCGCCGATTGCGCCGTCTGCCCGGTGTGATGGGTCTGGTAAACCCAGCCCGACAGCCGTGCGAGTTCCGCCAAACGGTCCTTACGCTCTGCCAACCGCGCCAGATACCGCCCGCGCAAATCGCCCGCCGCCTGCGTCTCATGCGTCAGCGACCCACCCATCGAGACAAAAATCGTGCGCCCGTCGAACGGAAACTCCTCCTCCGCCGGGTCCAGCACCTGACACAGCACGCCGCGCACCCCGCGGTCCGCCGCCCGTGCCAGCGCCGCCTCAACCCCGGTCATGCTGCCCAGAAAATCCGACAGGAACACCGCCCGCCCGTTCTGGACCAGCCCATCCTCCTCTGGCACGCCATAATCTGCATCCGGCGGCACCAGTGACAACCGCTCGACCAGTCGCAACATCTGCGCCCGCCCCGACCGTGGCACGCCCTGCCCCGCCAGCCCGACCCGTTCGCCGCCGCGCAGCAGCAATACCGCCAAGGCCAGCGCCAGCAGCCTTGCCCGGTCCGCCTTGGACACCCGGCCCGCATCGCCGGTAAACGTCATCGACCGCGACGGATCGACCCACAGCATCACGCTTTGCGCCGCCTGCCATTCGCGTTCGCGTACGAAATGCGCATCCGACCGCGCCGACCGCCGCCAATCCACACTCCGCGCCGGATCGCCGGGATGCGCGGGACGATACTGCCAGAAATCATCGCCCATCCCCGCCCGCCTGCGGCCATGTTCGCCCAGAATCACCGTGGCCGCCAAATGCTCCGCCTCTGCCAGCAGGGGCGGCAACGACTGGCCAAGCGCTTCCGCCCGCGCCCGAAGATCGGCAACCTCGCTCACGCGGCGGCCTCAAGCCCCAGCACCCGCCCCGCCACCCGGTCGATCACGCCGTACAGGGTCTCGCCCCGCGCCCGCGCCTGGAACGACAGCGACATCCGATGTTCCAGCACCGGCCTTGCCAGCGCGGCCACATCCTCTGCCGAAGGCGCCAGCCGCCCCTGCAACAACGCCCGCGCCCGCACCATCATCATCAGCGCCTGCGCCGCCCGTGGCCCCGGCCCCCAGCTGAGAACCCCCGCCAAGTCCGACCCTTCAACCTCGCCGGGCCTGCACGACCGCACCAAATCGAGAATGCTTTCGACAACCTTCTCGCCGACCGGCATCCGCCGGATCACCACCTGCGCCGCCAGCAGCGCCGCGCCAGTGAACACACCCGCAGCCTCGGTCGTCACAGCACCGGTCGTCGCCAGCAAGATATCCCGCTCGGTCGCCCGCGTCGGATAGGTCACGTCGACCTGCACCAGAAACCGGTCCAGCTGCGCCTCTGGCAACGGATACGTCCCTTCCTGCTCGATCGGGTTCTGCGTGGCCAGCACATGGAACGGACGGCCAAGGGGACGAAGCTGCCCCGCAATCGTCACCTCCCGCTCCTGCATCGCCTGCAACAGCGCCGATTGGGTCCGGGGCGACGCCCGGTTGATCTCGTCCGCCATCAGCAACTCGCAAAACACCGGCCCCTCGATGAACCGGAAACTCCGCGCGCCATCGGCCCCGGCATCCAGCACCTCGGACCCCAGAATATCGGCCGGCATCAGGTCCGGCGTGAACTGGATGCGGTTGGACTTCAGCCCCATCACCGTTGACAGCGTATCCACCAGCAGCGTCTTGCCCAGACCCGGCAACCCCACCAGCAGCGCATGGCCGCCGCACAGCATCGCCGCCAAGGTCAGTTCCACCACCCGTTCCTGCCCGATGAAGCGGCGGTTGATCTGCGCCCTGGCCTGACCCAGCTTGTCGCCCAAGGCTTCAATCTCGGCGACAAGGTTAGCTTCGGTCATGACATTGCTCCGTGACAGGTTATATGGGACCATTAGAGCCAATGATGGCGTCAGGCACAAATGGCAAAAGGCATCTGGGCGCAAATGATCGTGAAGCCGTCTGCTGAAGGTTTGCTGCAACAGGTCAGGGCCGTCAAAGGCCCGCCGCCGGTGCATCTGTGGAATCCGCCGTTCTGTGGCGACATCGACATCCGCATCGCCCGCGACGGGACGTGGTTCTACCTTGGCACGCCGATTGGCCGCGCGCCTTTGGTCAAACTGTTCGCCTCGATCCTCAAACGCGAAGGCGACGATTATTTCCTTGTCACCCCGGTCGAAAAGGTCGGCATCCGCGTCGATGATGCCCCCTTGCTGGCCGTCGATTTCACGGCCACAGGCACGGGCCGCGACCAGACCCTCACCTTCACCACCAAGACCGAGGATGAAGTTCCAGCCGACGCTGACCACCCGATCACGGTGAAAATCGACGAAACCGGCGAGCCCAGCCCCTATATCCACGTCCGGCGCGGCCTGAATGCCCTGATTGACCGCAAGTCGTTTTACCGTTTGATCGAATTGGGTTGCCACGAGGCTCATTCCGGTGAAAGTTGGTTCGGCCTCTGGTCACATGGCCAATTCTACCCAATCATCCGTTCCGCAGAATTGCCCTGATGCCCAGATACGCCGCCAACCTCACCATGCTGTTCACCGAGGTGCCCAGCCTCGACCGCCCCGGCCTTGCCCAGCAGGCGGGGTTTGACGGCATCGAAATCCTGTTCCCCTATGACTTTCCGGCCAAGGACTACGCCGCCGCCATTGCCGGAATGCCCCTCGCTCTGATCAACACCCCCCCGGGCGACTGGGCCGCTGGCGACCGTGGCCATGCCGCCGTCCCCGGTCTGGAGTCGCGTTTCCGCGACGGCTTCCTGCGCGCAGCCGACCTTGCAACCCGGTGGAGCGCCGACCGCGTGCACATCATGGCGGGCGTCGCGCGCGGGCCAGAGGCGACCCAGCTTTACACCGAACATCTGGCCTGGGCCGCAGCGCAGGCGCCTGATCTGACGATCTGCGTTGAACCGCTGAACGCCGATGACATGCCGGGCTATTTCCTGAACGACTTCGATCAGGCCGCCCGCATCCTCAGCGACCTCGACAACCCGAAGATCGGCCTGCAATTCGACCTGTGGCATGCCGCCCGCATCCACGGCGACGCGCAAGCGGTGTGGGACAAGCACAAGGCGCTGGTCAACCACGTCCAGATCGCAGGCTTCCCGACCCGCGCCGAACCGGGCGGCGGTGGCTTCGACCTGACCTCGCTATTCCGCGACCTCGACGCGATGGACTACCAAGGCTGGGTCGCCGCCGAATACCGCCCCGCCCGCGCCACCGTTCACGGCCTCGCATGGCTCGCGGCACTCAAGGCGCATTCCCGGCTGATCGGGGCTTGACTGTCCGGTCCTGCCGATTTCATCTGTTTGCGAATATCCTCCGGGGGTCTGGGGGTGGAAACCCCGCGGCCCGGCGTCCACCAAAAAGCCGAGTCCTGCCAAAAAGGCACGCCTTTCCGACACCAAAACCGTAGAGACGCAAAGAAGACGCGGGCAAGACGAGAACAAGACAAGCCCGGCCAAGCCCCCTTGCCCCCCTCACCCCATCCGCTATCCTGCGCCAAACCTCGCCAAAGGACCGCCCATGCCCGCAGCCACGCCCGTCACCCAGATCGTCACCCACTGGAAAGTTGCCTGCGACGGCGGCGACGGCGGTCTGGGCCATCCCAGGGTCTGGTTGACCATCCCCGAAGATACCGGCTTTGTGACCTGCGGTTACTGCGACAAACGCTATGAAATAGACCGCGCCCACGCCCACGACGACCATTGATCCGCTGGCTGCTGCGGGCACTTAGTGCGCTGATTTCCTTGCCAATTCTCTACTTCTGCGCCGCTCTGGTCGGTGCAGTCCTGCCCGGCCAGCATCCCCAGATCGAAGGCAGTGCTACCACCAGAATCGCTTTGGCCCGCGGCCCGATCCATTATGACATCCTGCTGCCGCTGACCGAAGCCGTCCGCACCAGTTTCGCCTTCGCTGAGCCAAATGGCGTGCCGCTGAGCAACCCAAACGCCAGGTTCCTGATCGTCGGCTGGGGCTCCACCGGGTTCTACACTACCACCGGCACCTATGCCGACCTCACGTTCCGCAAGATATGGGATGCAGCGACAGGTGACACCGCTGCGATCCACCTCGACGTGGCAGGCGATCTGACCAATATCCCCGACCTGATCTGGCTCGACATCACCACCGGCCAACTCGCCATCCTGACCCAGACCATCACCAACAGCCTGACCCTCGACAGTGCCGGAACTCCTATCCCATTGAATGCCCACTACAATCAGACCGACGCCTTTTTCGCGGCAAACGGTCCTTTCCACCTGTTCCACACCTGCAACGCCTGGGTCGGCGAAACCCTGCGCGCCGCCGGCATTCCGTTCGGCCTGTGGACCCCGACGCCACAGGCCGTCACCCTGTCGGCGTGGTGGTTCAGCCCAGACCCACCTTGAACCGGGGGCCGAACAGCGGCATCTCTTCCAGCCCCATATCCCGGTAAGCCGTTTGCGCACCAAGGTTTTCCCGATGTGCGCTGATCATCAAGACCTCCGCCCCCTCGCCCCTGCTCACCTCTTGCACCGCCGCGATCAGCGCCCGCCCGATCCCGGCCTTCCTGCGCCATTCGACCACGAACAGATGATTGATGTCGTGCCCCACCCCGCCCGTCACCAGATTGGGCCGGGCCAGCAACAGGGCATAGCCCACCAACCCCTCCTCTTCACCTGCCACCACAATGCGGCCCCGGCCCAGATCGAATATCTGGTGATGCAGCATCTCGCGCGAAATTGTCGCCTCATCCCCGTGATGGCGGGCCAACTCTGCCATCATCCCAAGCACTTGCGGAATGTCATCGGGCACGGCTTGTCTTATGTTCAGGGTCATCTCTTGCTCCTTGGGGGGGGTGGCCCGCAAGGCAGCATGGGGTCCACCTTGAGGGCGGATCGCAGGTCTGATCGGGGTGAAACGATGCTGACCGGCCGCCTAAAGGGCGTCGGTAAAGTACCAATAGCGGGGGCGGTTCGGCATCATCATGGCATCCGGATAGTCCCGCAAAACCCACCTGTCAACAGGACACACTGGCACCGCCACCGCGTTCCTGCCTATACTTCGCCAAATCCTGCGAGGCACAAAATGACATTCGGCAAAGGCCATCACCTGCATCTGATCGACGGCTCGGCCTTCATCTTCCGCGCCTATCATGCCCTGCCGCCCCTGACCCGCAAGTCTGACGGTCTACCGGTGGGGGCAGTCGCCGGGTTCTGCAACCTGATCTGGGGGGAGTTGTCCAGCAGTGCAGGCAAAACCGCCGCCACGCATATTGCCGTGATCTTTGACGCCGGGGCGCATACCTTCCGCAACGACCTGTACGATCAGTACAAGGCGAACCGCCCGCCCCTGCCCGAAGACCTGCGCCCCCAGTTCCCCCTGACCCGCGATGCCACCCGCGCCTTCAACATCGCCTGTATCGAGATGCAGGGTTACGAGGCCGACGACATCATGGCTACCCTTGCCCTGCAGGCGCAGGCGGCAGGCGGTGACTGCACGATTATCTCGTCCGACAAAGACCTTATGCAACTCGTCGGCCCCGGCATCGGCATGTTCGACCCGATGAAGAACAAGGCCATCGGTCCGGCCGAGGTGTTTGAAAAGTTCGGCGTTGATCCGGCACGCGTCGTCGATGTGCAGGCCTTGGCAGGCGATGGCGTTGACAACGTCCCGGGCGCGCCGGGTATTGGCCTTAAAACCGCCGCGCTGCTTATTCAGGAATACGGCGACCTTGATACCCTGCTGGCGCGGGCGTCAGAGATCAAGCAACCCAAACGCCGCGAGGCGCTGACCGACAATGTCCCGCAAATTCTGCTGTCGCGTCAACTGGTTCAGCTGAAACTCGACACGCCCGTCACGGTGACTTTGGACGAACTGGAGGTCCGCAAACCTGACCCCGCCGCCCTGATGGAATTCCTGTCTCTGATGGAATTCCGCACCCTGTCCACCCGCATTGCCGCCAAACTGAACATCGCCGCCCCGGTGATCGCAGAGTCAAAGGGCTATGAAATCGTCGGTGCGCATGACGAAAAACCGCAAGGCGACCGCCTGCCCTTTGACCATGACGCCTATACCTGCATCCGCGACGCCGCCACGTTGTCGGACTGGATCGCGAAGGCGCGTGACAAAGGCTATCTCGCCGTCGATACAGAAACGACCAGCCTTGATGAAATGCAGGCCGAAATCGTTGGTATTTCAATGTCCTCCGAGGCTGGCAGCGCGGCCTATATCCCGGTTGGTCACAAGAAAGGCGCGGGCGATCTGTTTGGCGGCACCGAGCTTGCCGAAGGCCAGATGTCACTGGACGCGGCGTTAACTCTGTTGAAACCCCTTCTGGAAGATAGTGCCGTTCTGAAGATCGGTCAGAACATGAAATACGACGCCAAGATTTTCTCCCGTCTTGGTATTCAGGTTTCGCCCATCGACGATACGATGCTGATGTCCTACGCGATGCATGCCGGCCAGCACAATCACGGCATGGATTACCTGTCCGAAACCTACCTGAACCACAAACCCATCCCGATCAAAGACCTGATCGGTTCCGGCAAGACCCAGGTGACCTTTGACCGTGTGCCAATCGACACGGCGGTGAAATACGCCGCCGAAGATGCCGACGTGACCCTGCGCCTGTGGCAGCATTTCAAACCGCTGCTGCACCGCGCGAAAGTCACAACCGTTTACGAAACCCTGGAACGCCCGCTTGTCCCGGTTCTGGCGGAAATGGAAATGGCGGGAATTCAGGTCGACCGCGACACGCTAAGCCGCATGTCCAACGCCTTCGCCCAGAAAATGGCTGGCCTTGAAGCCGAAATTCATGAACTGGCGGGCGGTCCGTTCAATGTGGGGTCGCCCAAGCAGCTTGGCGAAATTCTGTTTGACAAGATGGGCTTGCCGGGTGGTGAGAAGGGTAAGACGGGTGCCTATGCGACGGGTGCCGATGTGCTGGAAGACCTTGCCACCGAACACAAACTGCCCGGCGTCGTGCTGGACTGGCGGCAACTGGCGAAGCTGAAATCCACCTACACCGACGCCTTGCAGGAACATATCAACCCGGACACGGGCCGCGTTCATACCAGCTATTCCATCAGCGGGGCGATCACCGGGCGGCTCGCCTCCACCGATCCCAATCTGCAAAACATCCCGGTCCGCAGCGAAGAAGGCCGCCGCATCAGAGAGGCGTTTGTAGCACCCAAGGGCAAGGTCTTGGTCAGCTTGGATTATTCCCAGATCGAACTGCGCATCCTCGCCCATATCGCCGACATTCCAGCACTTCAGCAAAGCTTCAAGGACGGCATCGACATCCACGCCATGACCGCGTCAGAGATGTTCAATGTCCCCCTCGACCAGATGACGCCAGACATCCGCCGCCAAGCCAAGGCGATCAACTTTGGCGTCATCTACGGTATCTCGGGCTTCGGCCTCGCGCGGAACCTGCGGATTCCACGCGCAGAGGCGCAGGGTTTCATCGATCGCTACTTCCAGCGTTTTCCCGGCATCAAGGAATACATGGCCACCACGATTTCCTTCGCGCAAACAAACGGTTACGTGCAAACCCTGTTCGGTCGCAAAATCCACACGCCCGAAATCAATACCAAAGGCCCGGCGCAAGGCTTTGCCAAACGCGCCGCCATCAACGCCCCGATCCAGGGCACCGCAGCCGACGTGATCCGCCGCGCCATGATCCGCATGCCCCAAGCGATCAAGGACTTGCCCGCCAAGATGCTGCTGCAGGTCCATGACGAACTGCTGTTCGAAGTGGACGAAGCTGCGGCTCCGGCCCTGATCAAGGCCGCCAAAGCCACGATGGAGGGCGCCGCCCATCCGGCTGTGCACCTGAAAGTGCCGCTGATCGTGGAGGCGGGTCAGGGGGCAAACTGGGCGGCGGCGCATTGATCGCACCACAGCCCTTTGCCACCCCGGCGGACTGGTCAAACTGGCTTGCCCGGAACCCGGATGAAAACGAAGTCTGGATGCTGCTGCATAAGAAAGCCTCCGGCATCCCGTCGATCACCTGGGAACAGGCGGTGATCGAGGCTGTGGCGCATGGCTGGATCGACGGCGTCAAGAAATCGCTCAATGAAAGTCAATGGCTGCAACGCTTTACCCCGCGCAAAGCGGGCAGCGCGTGGAGCCAGAAGAACATCGCACACGCCGAAAAGCTGATCGCCGAGGGTCGGATGACCGCGGCTGGTCTGGCTCAGGTCGCCGCGGCCCGCGCAAACGGCCGCTGGGACACCGCCTATTCCGGCAGCAAGAACGCCGACCTGCCACAGGACTTCCTGGCTGCGGTGGCCGCTGGTCCGCTGGCCGCCCAAGACGCCCTGAAGACCCTCGACACCAAGAACCGCTATGCGATCTACTACCGCCTGACGACCGTCAAACGCCCCGAAACCCGCGCCAGAAAAATCGCGGACTATGTCGCGAAGCTGGCGCGGGGCGAGCGATTTTACTGACGGTCCAACCGGACCTGATAACAGTTGTTCCGGGCCGACCGCACATGGACATAGGACACCCGTGGGTCGGCCAGCCGCGCCTCGGCCTCGGCCACAATCCGCTCGGTGGGCACCACGGCACCCGTGCCATAAACGATCCGGTCATCGGCCCCGTAACCGCGCACAATGTAGTCGGGAGAGGACAAAATCTCGGGGACAACCGCGTCGCCGCCCGCCTTGCAGTTTGTTGCACACAGAAAGATCGGCCCCAGTTCGGCATAAGGCTGCAAGGCCGGAAAGGGTCGGTGCGCCAACACGAGCATTTCTGCGTCTTTCGGGATCGATTTCAGACAGTGACGGCAGGGATTGCCATCACCATCCGACAGACGGCGCTCTGGCGTCTGGCCGTTGGCGTCGGCACCTCCGGCTTGATAGGCGCGAACAACGGCGGTGGGGATTGGTGTGAATGTGACGGGCATGTTGACCTCTTTGCTGGAACCCGATTTACCAGTGCGGCACGCCGTGCGCGACCCGATCTTTGCGCTTTAGGTGACAGCTCGCTCCACCAATCGCCCCAAGGGCCGCCCGGCCAGAATGTGCACGTGATAGTGCGGCACCTCCTGCATGCCATTCACGCCGGCGTTGCTGATCACGCGATAGCCATCGCCCGACGCAATCCCCAACATCGCGCAAATCGCCGCAGCGGTACGGTGAAAATCGACCAGTTCCTCGACCGTGGCTTTGGCGGCGAAGTGGTCAAACGTCACATATGGCCCCTTCGGGATCACCAGAACATGCACCGGCGCTTGCGGATGAATGTCGTGGAATGCCAGAGTGTTGGCAGTTTCCAACACTGTCTTGTTCGGGATTTCACCCCGCAGGATGCGCGCAAAGATATTGGTCGGGTCGTAAATATGCGCCATCGTGTTTGACCTTCCAATCAATCGACAAACAGATATGCGGTCGCCGCAATCTCGCGGGCCTTTTCGACGGGAATATCAAGGAATTCGGCCAATGGCACGGTGTTCTCATCGACCGTCGCAGCCTGCCTGATCCGGCTAAACCCCGCAAAACCCGCATCGCGTATCCCGTCGCTTTCAAACTTCACATCATAGCGGATCGTCGGCAACAGACGGTCAATCACTTCTTGCGGGCTCCGTTCGCCCGCCAGACCAACCCGCCGCGCATGGCCGATCAGATAATCGTCAGTGAAATCACATTCTATCTCCAAGAGCCGCACCTTGGCTTTGTCGTTGTAGAAATCCTGCATCAGATCGGTGTTGGCCGGGTCGATGCACACGATCAGCTTGTCGGTCTGCCAATAGTCGAACAACATCCGCACCAAAGCCCGCCGGTGCCGCGTGCGTTTCTCCAGTGTGGTCTGGATGCCGCCAAGATCGGGCAGCGGGGTCGACGATTCGTTGAACAGATAATCCACCGCCGGCATGTTCGTGACCTGCCGCACCCGGTCGACCAGCCGCTTGGCGACGTGCCACTTCTTGCATGTCACCATCAGCAAGGTCCGCTCGCGGCCCAGACTGCTTTCAGATTCCCAGAAGCGCGGCGCAAACCGCCGACCAACCCGGCCCCGTGCAGCCAGAAATTTGTACAGACTGCGCCCTTCACCCGAAATGCTGAAATGCAGTCCGGTCGCGGCATATAGTTTGCCCAAACGTTCGCGCAAATCCTTGGCATCGACGCTGATCTTGCGGGCGAACAGATAATCCTGCGACAGCAGCAGATCATAATGGTCGTTGTGAAAGCTCACCGGCATGCCGTAATCGGTGAACATCAGAAAAGTCAGCGTACGGCTGCGAATCTCATGCTCTGGCACCAGATGACGCACGATGGTCTGAAAAAACGTCTCGTCCGGAATCCAGGTCGTTCGGAAAAACCGCATCACATCGGGACGGTTCTTGATGAAGTCCAGCACCCATTCCACCGTCCGCCGTCGCAGACACCACCACTGGCTGCCGATCTGCATCAGGATGTCATGCGGCACTTTGCGGGCCAGACCGAGGCGTTGCTGCACCGCCATCGAGGCATAGAACAGTTTTTTATGGGCACGTTCGTTGAACCAATGGCGATAGATCAACCGCTCTGCCTTGATGCCGGTCTTGATCCAGTCGCTGGCGAAAAAATCAAAGCTTTCAATATAGTCCACTTCTGCGCCGTCCAGAAACGCATGGGCATATTCGGCGGTCTTGGTCGGCATGCAGTCGCCCGACAGCATGTAAAAATGGGTGGCGCGCGGAAACGCTTCTGCCGCGGCCTGCACGGCATAGATCGTCGCCTGCACCAGGCTCCAGGCACCCCAACCGCATTTGATCCGCGTGGCGGCAAAGGCGACGGCCGGATTGGTCGCCAGTGCGTCTTGAATCTTGTCGAAGTCCTCGCGCCGGGACCGCGCGTCAAAATGGATTGCGATGCAGTCCCCCGCCGCCGTCAGGCGCTGGGCCTGGGCAATGATCCCGTCGGGATCCTTGTGGCATAACAAGATATAGGCGATTTTTGCCATTTTCGAAACAGTTCACATCCCCGAAGGATCCTTGTTGCCCTAAATAGCTTTATCAGACATTGAAAAGACAGAGTTTCTTTGCTTTTTTACCGCTAGTTTTTGGCGGCGTCCGCTTAGAAGCCACAACACGGCAAGGAGTCGCTGTTTCATGGGATTTCCCGGCACCTGGATGACTGAGAGCGAAAGCGTCGTGTACCGCGTGGTGCCGAAATGCGCTTGCTCGACGATTGGTCAGATCATGTTCTACGCCGATCACGGCACGTTCTTTGATGGCGACATCCATGACGCGGCGGCCGGCATGCACAAATGGTCGATGGAGGCGAGCCAGCCGATTATCGAAAAAGCCGTCAGGGGGCACAAGATTTACAGCTTTACCTGCGTACGTAATCCTTACACCCGTATCCTGTCGTCGTTCTTTGACAAAATCTGCGGCATTCAGCGCAACGGCAAACGCTATCGCGGCAATCTGGTGCCGCTGATCATCCAGAAATACGGAATCGAAGTCGGCGGCGATGACGGCAAGGGAGAGTTCGACCAGATCGCCAGCTTTCGCCGGTTCCTGCTGTTCGTGCGCGACACCATCCGTTTCAAGAAACCAATGGAGCCAGACATCCACTGGTCCGCGATGGCCGGCCATGTCAGCACCTTCATCGTCAACGGCGGGCGCTATAACCAGATTTTTTTCACCGAGAAATTTGACGAAGGCATGGCGCAGGTCGTCAAAAAGATGAAGCCGACGCACAAGATCGACCTGAAAACCATTCCCCGCTTCAACGAAAGCGAAGGACACGGTCCGATCCGCGCCCACCCAGTCGAAGATTATTTCGATGACCTTTCGATGCACCTGATGTGGGAAATCTACAAACGCGACTTCCAGTGCTTCAAGTATGATTTCGAAAACCCCGCCAACAAGATGCCGCTGGCAGAGGTCGATCTGGATGAGGTTCACGCGAAGCTGGGGGAATGACTGGAAGTTCTTGATAGCTGGACCAAGTGAGCGACAGCGGCGAGATAGAAAGGGGGCGATCTGTGGAAGTTTGGATCATTGTGATTTTGGCTGGTCTGGCGGTCCTAGGCTTTTGGATCAATAGTGTAGATGCGAACACCAAACGAAAACAGACCGACGGCTTCTCGTCCGTTCCCGGTTTTTCACCGAAGTTCGTTCATACCGCCGGAATTGATGGCATGGCCATCGCTCTCGATCCTTCGACTAGGAGAGTAGCCATCGGAAACGGCTCGTCGCCCCCAAAGCTGTTCAAGTTCTCTGAACTCGTTTCCATCGAAATACTTAAGAACGGTAGCTCAATCACGCGAACCAATCGCGGAAGCCAAGCCGCGGGTGCAATTATGGGTGCGGTACTTCTAGGTCCGCTTGGGCTGCTTCTTGGTGGAGTGACTGGTGCCAAACGGCAGGAGGAAAAGGTCGATAAGCTCACCCTGCGGCTTCATGTTTCTGACTTTGACCAACCGTTCTACGACGTTCCGTTTTTTAACGGGCCGCGAAGCAAGTCCACAAGCCCCTTAGTTGTGCAAGCATCCCAAAAGATTGACGAATGGCATTCTCGATTGAAGGCTGTTCTGAGCGATAATCAGCCATAGAGGTTGACGAAAGCTTCGATATCGCAAGGGGCTCAGATCAGCCCTTCTTTCCGGAACAGCGCCTTCAAATCCGCCTCGGGTCTGGCGCCATAGTGGCTGATCACCTCTGCCGCCGCCACGCAGCCCATCCGCCCGCAGGTGACAAGCGATTGGCCAGTGGCGATACCGTACAGAAATCCCGCCGCGAACAGATCGCCCGCACCAGTTGCGTCGACCGGGATCAGACGGTGAACCGGTACGACCACCTTTTCGTCGCCGCGCAGCACGATCACTTCATCGCCTGACCGCGTGCAGGCCACCAGCCCGGCATCCGCAGCCGCCAGTTTCAAAGCCGCGTCGAGGTCGGTCTGATACAGCGATGACCATTCGTGTTCGTTGCCGATCACATAGTCCAAGTCCTTGACCAGCCGACGGAAGTCATCGCGGTGCCGGTCGACGCAGAACGGGTCAGACAGGGCGATCCCCGCCTTGCCACCGCCCGCCTGACACAGCTGCGCCGCCCGCTCAAACGCCTGCATCCCCTTCGGCTTGTCGTAAAGATAGCCTTCCAGAAACAGCAACTCTGCCCGACCCGCCACCGCGTCCGCCACATCCTCCGGCCCGAGTTCCGAAGAGATCCCCAGATAGGTGTTCATCGACCGCTCACCATCCGGCGAGACAAAAATCATCGAGCGTGATGTCGGCAAATCACCGCCCGGCACCGGCGCGTTAACGAAATCAGTGCCGCCCTCTGCCATATGGCTAGCATAAAACCGCCCCAGCGCGTCGTCATGCACCCGGCCAATGAACCCGGTGCTCAGCCCCAGATTGCCCAACCCTGCCAAAGTGTTCGCCACCGACCCGCCCGGCGCCTGCACCCGTTCCTTCATTGCACCATACAGCAACTCGCCACGCTCTTTCTCGACCAGCTGCATAATGCCTTTCCCGATCCCCATCAGCTCCAGAAAGCTGTCATCGGCGGCCGAGAATACATCGACGATGGCATTGCCGATGCCGACGACCCGATAGGTTTTCATGCAGTCTTTTCCTCATACAGACAGAATTCGTTGATCGGGCAGATCCCGCATTTCGGGCGGCGGGCGGTGCAGACATAGCGACCATGCAGGATCAGCCAGTGATGGGCATGCTGTTGAAACTCCATCGGCACATTGTCCTCAATGGCGCGTTCCACCGCAACTTCCTCCTTTCCGGGTGCAATTCCGGTCCGGTTTCCGACGCGAAAGATATGGGTGTCGACGGCCTGCGCCGGATGTCCGAACCACATGTTCAACACCACATTCGCCGTCTTTCGGCCCACACCGGGCAGGCTTTGCAAGGCGGCGCGGCTGGACGGCACCGCGCCGCCGAAACTCTGGATCAGCAACTGCGACAGTCGGATGACGTTCTTGGCCTTGTTGCGGTAAAGGCCGATGGTCCTGATATGCTGGATCAGGGCTACCTCGCCCAAAGCCACCATTTTCGTCGGCGTATCTGCCACTGCAAACAGGGCCTTGGTCGCCTTGTTCACCCCGACATCCGTCGCCTGCGCCGACAGTGCCACGGCCACCAGCAAGGTGAACGCGTTCACATGATGCAACTCGCCCTTCGGCTCCGCCTCCAGCTTTTGGAAGCGGGCGAAGATCGCCTTCATCGTCTGATACTCAAGCTGACGTGCCATCCCCGCCCTATGCCCGACCATAGGCCGCCAAACAAGCAAAACGCGCAGCTTTCGGGTCGCAACCTTGGCACCAATTCCCTAAGTTGATTGCCAAGGAGATTCCAGATGAACGACCATGCGCCCGCGCCTTATCACTACGCTGTCATCGCACGTGCGCTGACCATCATCGACGCTGACGGGCCGGGCCTGACGCTCGACGCGCTTGCCGCCAAAATGAACATGTCGCCCGCACATTTTCAGCGGCTGTTCTCACAATGGGTCGGCGTCTCGCCCAAGCGGTATCAGCAATATCTGACACTGGACCACGCACGCCGCCTGCTTGCCTCTCGGTTCACGGTGCTGGGCACCGCGCTGTCAACCGGCCTGTCCGGCGGCGGCCGCCTGCACGACCTGTTCCTGACCTGGGAGGCCATGAGCCCCGGCGAATACGCCAGCGGCGGCAAAGGTCTGCGGCTGGAATGGGGCCAATCGCAAACCGCCTTTGGCCCCGCTTTGGCGATGGCGTCGGATCGTGGCCTGACCGGGCTGGCGTTCAGCGACGAAACCGGGGCGGACGCCGCACTGGCCGACCTCAAATCCCGGTGGCCGGCGGCGACCTTCACGGAAAACCAGTTGCGCCTTGGCCCAATGATCGACGCCGCTTTCGCCGGCCACCCGACCGCGATGCACCTGATCGGCGCACCCTTTCAGATCAAGGTATGGGAGGCGTTGATGGCGATCCCTTCGGGCCAAGTCACGACCTATTCCGAAATCGCCGGGGCGATCGGAACCCCAAAAGCAGTCCGCGCCGTTGGCACCGCCGTCGGTCGCAACCCGATCAGCTTTTTCATTCCATGCCACCGGGCCTTGCGAAAATCCGGTGGGCTGGGCGGCTATCACTGGGGCCTGCCCGTCAAACGCGCCATGCTGGCCTGGGAAGCCGCCCGCATGGATGCCGCCTGAGCCACCGCGGCAGGACGCCGCAAATGGATGCGCGGAAAACCGCTAGCACTGCTCTGCATCTGTGCCAGTCCCGCAGCGCCTGCTATAAACTGCGCACAGGCCACAATCGGCCAAAGGCAAATCGAGGCAGAAAAACATGATGATGAAATCCACTATCGCCGTTTCCATGGCGGGCGTTCTGGCACTTAGCGCCTGCGTGGACAGCACCACCCGTATCCAAGACCCCAATTATCGCGCCCAGAACGGGGCCGTTGCCGGCGCGCTGATCGGCGGCATTCTGGGGGCCGGGTCGGTCAAGAACGACAAGGGCCGCGCCGCGTTGCTGGGGGCCGCGCTTGGGGCTGCCGCCGGGGGTGCCATTGGGGCCAACCTTGACACTCAGGCGGCCGACCTGCGCAACCGTCTTGGCAACCCGAACGTGACCGTGACAAACATGGGCAAATATCTGCTGGTCAATCTGCCGGACGATCTGCTGTTCGCCACCGACAGCGCCGCTGTACAACCCGGCCTGCAAGGCGAAGTCCGCTCGATTGCAGCCAACCTCGTCAGCTATCCTGCCAGCACGATCCAGGTGATCGGCCACACCGACAACGTTGGCGCGTCTGCGTATAACGCCGATCTGTCGGTGCGTCGTGCGATCTCTGTGCGCGATATTCTGGTCGGTGCCGGTGTGCCCGCTGACCGCGTCAGTGCCTTTGGTCAGGGCGAAACCCAGCCGGTCGCCTCTAACCTGACTTCCGCCGGCCGCTCTGCAAACCGCCGCGTTGAAATCATCATCACGCCCAAGAACTGATCACGACACTCACATGCAAAAGGCCCGGGTCATGCCCGGGCCTTTTCGTTTGTCCTTGGCTTTAGTCAGTGCAGTTTGGCCGCGACCTGAGCAATCGCCGCATCGATCGAGGCTTTGGCCCCATCCGCGGTCATCTGCTTGGTCAACACTTCACCCGCAACCGCTACCGATACCGAAATCGCCTGATCGCGCACAGCACGTTCCGCCGCTTTTACGGCCGATTCAATTTGTTCTTCCGCTGCCGCCAACCGCCGGGTGATCGCACCCTCCAGATCAACCTTGGCCTGACCGGCCGCCGCCTGCGCCTCGTCCTTGGCGGTGGCGATGATCCGCGCCGATTGCTCTGCCACGTCCTTCATCTTCTTGTCATAGGACGCCAGCAACGCACGGGCCTCTTCACGCAGCAAACGGGCTTCGTCCAACTCGTTGCGGATCAGCGTGGCGCGGTCGTCCAGCAGACGACCCATCAGTTTGGGCACCCCCAGATAGATCAGCAGGCCGACAAAGACCAGAAACGCAATCGTCACCACAAATTCGGCGTTGTGCAGTGTGAAGAACGGCGCGTTTTCACCTTCTGCAAAGGCAGGAGATGCGATCAGGGCCAACACAACAAACATCAGGCGTTTCATCGCTTACCCCTTCATCCGTGCCGAAACCGCAGCGGAAATCGCCTTGGCATCCGCTTGCCCGCCCAGTGCTGTCACCAGCGCCCCGGCGGTATCCTTGGCGACCTCTGCCACTGCATCCATCGCCCCGGCTTTGATCTCGGCGATCCGGCCTTCGCTTTCGGCCGCTTTGGCCGCGATCTGCGCATCGGCTTTGGCGGTGGCGGCATCCAGACCTTTCTGGATCTCTGCCTTGGCTGCCGCGATGATCTTGGCCCCTTCGGCGCGGGCCTGAACCAGCGCATCCTGATAGGACTTTTCGGCGGCAACCGCCTTCTGTTTCAGCTCTTCCGCAGCAGCGAGATCACCCGAGATGGTGCCCCTGCGCTCGGCCAGAATGCCGGCGATGCGCGGCAAACCGATCCGCGACAGCACCAGATAAATCACGACCAGCGTGACGACGAGCCAGAAAATCTGGTTCGGAAACGTGCTGAAGTCCAGCTGCGGCATAGTGCCAGAGCTTGCGGCTTCCGTGGTTGCAGGTGTGGCCATGATATCCCTCCGTCGGACCTTCGGTTCGGTAAGGCGAGAGGCCAAAGCCCCCCGCAGTCACGAGACGAAAGATCAGGCCTTGAGAACGAACATCAACAGCAGCGCGACCAAGAACGAGAAGATCCCGAACGCTTCAGCGAATGCGATGCCGATGAACAGCATGGGGGTCTGGCCCGGTGCGGCCGATGGGTTGCGCAGGGCGCCGGCCAGGAAGTTGCCGGCGACGTTGCCCACGCCGATCGCGGCGCAGCCCATGCCGATGCAAGCCAGGCCAGCACCGATATAGGCACCCATGTTTACGATATTGCCTTCCATGTCACTTCTCCTTGGACTGGTATGTCGTTGTATATGAACCGAAACCTTCGTGGTTTCAGTGAGAGGGATGCAGTGCGTCGCGCAGATAGACGCAGGTCAGAATGGTAAAGACATAGGCCTGAATGGCGCAGACCAAGAGTTCGAAACCGTACATCGCCGCAATCCCCAGCACCGACAGCGGTGCAATGATCGCGTAAAATCCGAACGTCGCAAACACGTTGATCACGGTGTGTCCGGCCATCATGTTGCCCGCCAGGCGAATGGAATGGCTCATCGGGCGCACGAAATACGACATCAGTTCGATGACCGCCAGGATCGGCCGCAGCACCAGAGGCGCTGACGAGACCCAGAACAGGCCCAGGAACGACACGCCGTTCAGAACGAAGCCGACAACCGTGACGGTCAAAAACACCGCCATCGCCATGACCGCCGTGACGGCGATATGCGACGTGGTGGTGAACGCGCCGGGGATCAGCCCCATGTAGTTGGAGATCAGGATGAAGGTGAACAGCGTCATCACGTAAGGGAAAAACTTCACGCCGTCATGGCCGGTGATGTCTACGACCATGTCATGCACAAAGCTGTACAGGATTTCCGCGATGGATTGCGACCGGCCCGGAACCAGCGCCCTGCGCCGGGTGCTGATCACCATCAACAGGGTGGCAAGGATGACTGCCACGCCCATCCACAGCGTCACGTTGCTGATCGTGTACCAATGCAATGTATCCCCGCCGAACAGCGGATGAATGCCGAACTGGTGCATCGGTTCGAATGTCGGACCGCTGGTTGCTTCACCTGCCACGTCTATTCCCCTTCACTATCCGCCGAAACCTGAGCTGCAGTAGCCCCGGTCGCCATTTGCTTCGCGGTCTGCATCATGGTCCGGATACCCGCCGCAAAGCCGAACAGGGCAAAGATCACCAGGAAGATCGGCATGGTGCCAAACAGCACATCCAGCCCGTAACCGATTGCCAGCCCCAGGATCATACCCGTCACCAGCTCGATCACCATCCTCCAGGCCAACTCACCCTGCGAGAAACTTGTGCCCGCCTTCACGACGACTTCCGCAGGCTTGCCCTGAGCCTTCGCCAGCTTCGCCTCAAGAGCGCGCAGCCGTGCAAGGTCAGGATCGTCGCTCATGCAAAACGCCCTTCTGACAGTCCCGGCATACCTACGGAACCGGGCATTCCAAGTCAAGTCAGGATGGCACGCGTGAAATGTTGCATAACTAATTGATATATAACACATTCACTCGAACCTATCTGACCACGAAAGCCGCATCGGACTGCCGCAAATCTCACCTGCCAAATTCAACCATCCGGTTGACCATCGCCGCGATCCCCCCAATACTGCCAAGATGACCGACTGCCTTGACACCACTTTCGCCGCGCTTGCCGATCCGACCCGGCGGGCGATCCTTGCGATGCTGCTTGAAGACGACATGGCCGTCACCGATGTCGCCGCCCCGTTCCGGATGTCGCTCGCCGCCATTTCGAAACACCTTGCCATCCTGGCCGAAGCTGGTCTGATCAGTCAGGAAAAGCGTGGCCGCATCAACTGGTGCAAGCTGGAACCCGACGCGATGCGCAACGCCTCGGTCTGGATGCAGGGTTTTGGCCAGTTCGAACCGGTGGACCTCGACGCTTTCGAACGCTTTCTCGAAGCCGAAATGCACGACAGCCTGACATCCGAATAGTATCATCTGTTCACAATTATCCTCGGGGGGGTCAGGGGGGTGGACCCCCCCCCTGCTTCGGCATGGCAAACCAATCTTTGTATTGCTCCCGCAGCAAATTCTTCTGAACCTTGCCCATCGTGTTGCGCGGCAGGTCCGTCACCACGACCGCCGCCTTCGGCTGCTTGAACCGCGCCAGATCGCCTGCAATCGCAGCCAGAGCCCCGGCCGCATCGCCGCCCACCAGCACCGCAAAAACCGCCTCGCCGAAATCGCCATGCGGCAGGCCGATCACAGCACTTTCGATGACACCGGGCACCGCATCCAGCAACAATTCCACCTCTTTGGGATAGACATTATACCCGCCGGTGATGATCAAATCCTTGACCCGTCCGACGATCTGCACATAGCCATCGGTATCCATCACGCCCAGATCGCCGGTGATGAACCAGCCGTCCGCCCGCAACTCCTCCGCCGTCTTTTCCGGCATCTGCCAGTAGCCCGCGAACACGTTCGGGCCGCGCACTTCGATCACGCCGACCTCACCTGCGGCTTCTGCCACAATGCGCACCTCGACCCCCGGCAAGGGCAGGCCCACCGTCCCCGCCCGGCGATCGCCATCATACGGGTTCGAGGTGTTCATGTTCGTCTCGGTCATGCCATAGCGTTCCAGAATGCGGTACCCGGTCCGCGCCTCGAACTCCCGGTGCGTTTCGGCCAGCAGCGGTGCCGACCCCGACACGAACAGCCGCATGCCTGCCACCAGCGCCCGGTCAAACCGCGTGTCCGCCAAAAGCCGCGTGTAGAATGTCGGCACCCCCATCATCACGGTCGCCCGGGGCAACAGCCGCAGCACCGTGTTCAGGTCGAAGCCCGACAGAAAGATCATCTCGGCCCCGCTTAGCAGTGCCACATTCGACGCCACGAACAGCCCATGCGTGTGAAAAATCGGCAGGGCGTGCAGCAACACGTCTTGTGGCGTGAACCGCCACAGCGCTGCCAGCACCTCGGCATTCGACAGCAAGTTGCGGTGGGTCAGCATCGCGCCCTTGGACCGCCCCGTTGTGCCAGAGGTATACAGGATCGCCGCCAGATCATCCGGCCCGCATTCTTCGGGCTGAAACGTCAGCGGCTGCCCGGCCATCGCCTCGGCAAACGTCCCGCCGCCGTCGCCGTCCAATGTCATCAGCGCACAGCCGTGCTGCGTGGCCGGCCCGGCCAAAACCGCCGCCTTCGCCGGATCGCACAGAAACAGCCGGGGCGTGGCGTTGCCCAGAAAATATGCGACCTCCGCCGGGGTGTAGGCAGTGTTCAGCGGCAAAAACACCGCGCCGACCGCCACGCTCGCCCCGTAGATCGCCAGCGCCTGTGGTGATTTCGCAACCTGCACAGCGATTCTGTCGCCCTTGATCACCCCCGCCGTCCGCAAAGCGCCGGACGCCCGCGCAACCATCGCGTGAAACGCCACCCCCGACATCTCTGCACCATCCTGCTGGGTCAAAAGCCGGGTTGTCCGCCCCGCGAGGCCGCCAAAAAGTCTGTCATACAAAGGATTTACCACAGGCCGCCCTTTCTGCAATTCCGCAATTCGTGCCACGGCATACCCCGCGTATCAAGCCAGATACGGAAACGCATTGTTTCCAAAGTGACGCTACTCTCCGCTTAGAGGCCGCGTGGGCGCCACTTTCCTGCCGCGCTTGCCCAGCAGATTAACCCTACGAAGCATGATAGGAGGCCAAGATGAAATACGGTTACGCCCTGTTGGCACGGTTCGGGTTGTTTACCCAGAAACCCGAAGGCCCGGATGCCTTTGATCTGCGTCTGCAACGCATCGGCACCCGCGAACGTCAGCGCAAGGTCCGTGCTATCCAGCTGTTCAAAGGGCTGCCGCAACTGATGGAAGCCTAAGCTCGTTCATCAGGTCGCGCACCTCTTGCCGGGCCGCGACGTTGGACAAGTTCAGCTGATCGACCCCGGTATCCTTGAGGTCCATCACCGTCAGGCCCCGCGGGAACAACTCGCGAAAGATCACCCGTTCTGAAAAGCCGGGCGATACCCGAAAGCCGATCCGGCGCGACAGATCCTCCAAAGCCGCGCCCACCTTTTTCTTGTTGTGCATCTGCTGGGCGCCCAGCCGGTTGCGCAAGACAATCCAGTCAATCGGCTTCAGCCCGGCCTGTGCGCGCAACTGCCGCGCGTTCCACACCATCTCGGAATAGATTGACGGGCCTTTTACCTTGCCGGTTTCGGTGTCAACCCGCGCCAGCAGGTCAAAGTCGACAAAGCTGTCGTTCAGCGGTGTGATCAGCGTATCGGCCAGCGAATGTGCGACCTGGCTCAGGCGGGTATGGCTGCCAGGGCAGTCGATTACGATGAAATCGCTGACCGCCTCCAACGCCGCCACCGCATCAGACAGCCGGTGGTCAAAGGCATTCTCGCCCGGCTGCAACGCGCCCGCCGCGACTTCCGGCAGGTCAAGGTAATCCGGCGAGGGCAGGTTTATCCCGGCCCGAGCCAGATAGACTTTGCGGTTCTCGATATAGCGGGCGAAGCTTTTCTGCCGCAGGTCAAGGTCCAGCGCCCCGACGCGATAGCCCATCCGGCACAGCGCCGTGGCGACATGCATCGAGGTGGTCGATTTGCCCGACCCGCCCTTTTCGTTCCCAACCACGATGATATGCGCCATAACCGTCCCCCGCAGGCTTTTTAAAAGCTATACGGTCAGACCCGGATATAGGGAAGCGGGAACCCGCCCAAGTTGGCATCCCGGTTAAGACGACGGATTGTCACAGCGCAGTTGCTGATCTTCGCAGTGAACCTGCGGCCAATCGGTGCGGCCCCAGCAATAACCCTGCGGATCGGCGGTCAGGCGCAATATCCATACCGGCTGCGCCCCGCTGTCGGTACGGCGCACATCGCCTTCCTGGCGCAGGGTCAGGCTGTGGTCGTCGTAGTCCAGTATGTCATAGCGCTCGCCCGACACCATCGCGCCCGAAGGGCCGACCTTGGGGGTCTGCCAGTTGAACATGGCATGCAGCGGCTGCGCCATGAAATCCAGCTGATGCGGGTTGGCGGCACAAGAGGTCGCGGGGTCGGTGGCGCTGCCATACTGGCCCAGCGCCCTTTCAAAAACGCTTTGCGCCGGCGCCAGATCGGGCAGGGCCAGCAGCAGGACCAAAAGGGCAAAAGCACGCATCCCGCAACTCTGACGCAGGTGGGGCGCAGAGGCAAAGAAATTGGCCTCACAAAAGAGTGAACCCAACGCAAAACAAAAGGCGCCCCAAGTGGAGCGCCTTTATTCCGAACTCCGGTGGGATCAGAACCCCAGACCGGCGTATTTGTTCTTGAACTTGGAAACTCGGCCGCCGGTGTCCATCAGTTTGGCGTTGCCACCGGTCCAGGCCGGGTGTGCCAGCGGGTCGATGTCCAGCGCCATCTGGTCGCCTTCTTTGCCCCAGGTGGTCTTGGTGGTGAACAGGGTGCCATCGGTCATCTTGACGGTGATCGAGTGGTATTCCGGGTGAATGCCCTTTTTCATGGTCAGGATCCTATTCCGCTTTGGCTTTGTAATTGGTGTCTTCGACGATCCGGGCCGACTTGCCGCGACGATCGCGCAGATAGTACAGCTTGGCGCGACGCACGCGGCCGCGACGGATCACCTCGATGCTGTCGATGTTGGTGGAATACAGCGGGAACACCCGCTCAACACCTTCACCAAACGAGATTTTGCGCACGGTGAAGCTGGCGGAAATCGTGGCGCCACCCTTGCGGCCAATCACGACGCCTTCATAGGCCTGCACGCGCGAACGGGTGCCTTCGGTGACTTTGTAGCCGACTTTCACAGTATCACCGGCCTTGAAATCCGGAATGGTCTTGCCGAGTGCCGCGATCTGTTCGGCCTCGATGATTGCGATCAGGTTCATGCCTGGTCCTTCCTTTCGCTCGGGGTTTTCCCCCGAAGTGATGCCGCGCCAGCGCTCTTGGTCTTCAACCGGATCCCTACTTTCGTAAGTCCGCCAGAGATGGGCCTGCTTTTTGACAACCGCTCTTTTGAACCACGCCCGTCGAAGAAGGCGAACGCTTGGGTCAAAAGGAATCGGGTCCGATGGGCAATTTGACCCCGGACAGCGGGCGTATAGGGGCAGTGTCCCCTGCGGTCAAGCGCGGGTCGGGGATCACCTCGATTCATTCGCCGCAAAGCCGCACCTTTAGATAAGCGGAACCCGTCAGTCAGCGCTTCTCGAACCTTTCGCGCAGCGCGTCTTCCTGGGCAATCTGGTCGTCCGACAACAAGTCGGCGAAATCCTCCATCGTGACGAACGGGCGGAGTTCCAATTCGGATGGTCCCGGCATCGGGTTGGGGCAGCGTTTCGCCCATTCGACCGCCTCGGCCAAATCCTTCACGTCCCAAATCCAGAATCCTGCGACGAGTTCGCGGGTGGCAGAAAACGGGCCGTCGATCACCTTGCGGCTTGGTCCATCGAACGCAACACGCTTGCCAGCCGACGACGGTTTCAGCCCGTCGCCAGTGACCAGAATTCCGGCGTCTACCAGCGCTTCGTTGAACTTTCCCATCGCTTCGAACATGTCGCGGGTCGGGCGGTCTGCCTTTAGCCCGGCTTCGCTGTCTTCGGTGGCTTTGACAAATACCATCACTTTCACTTGCATCTCCTGTTTCCAAACGGGCCAAATTGCTGCGCCGACAAATAGCGCAGTGGAAACGCGTCAACCGAAAGATCAACACCTATATTTTCGGCAGTCAGCGTTTTTTAGCCTGCCCTCGTTTGTCCAGGTAGGCTTGCCACAAATCCGGCCGCTGCTCCTTTGTGATCTCTTCGGCCTGTGCGCGCCGCCATTTGGCAATCTCGCCATGATGCCCCGATTGCAGCACCGCCGGAATTTCACGGCCCTCCCAGACCACGGGCCGGGTGAACTGCGGAAACTCCAAAAGTCCGTCCGAGAAACTCTCCTCCTCGGTGGAGGCCTGATTGCCTAGCACCTCGGGCAGCAGCCGGACCGTAGCATCCAACATGGCCTGCGCCGCAATCTCGCCGCCGGTCAGAACGAAATCGCCCAGACTGACCTCCTCGATCCGGTGATGATCCAACACGCGCTGATCCACCCCTTCGAACCGCCCGCACAGCAGCGTCACGCCCGGCCCCTGTGACCACTGCCGCGCCATCGCCTGATCAAACCGCCGCCCCCTTGGCGACAGATACACGACCGGCCAATCCGCCGCCTCTGCCGCCTTGACCAAAGCCCGGTCCAGCACATCGGCCCGCAGCACCATTCCGGCGCCACCGCCAGCCGGACTGTCATCGACATTGCGATGCTTGCCCTCGCCAAAGGTCCGCAGATCAAGCGTCTCCAGCCGCCAAAGCCCCTGATCCAGCGCGCGTCCGGTCAGGCTCAACCCCAGCACCCCCGGAAACGCCTCGGGGAACAGTGTAATCACCCGGGCAACCCAGGCGCCTTTGACGTGCCGGGGCTCCATCAGATCACGCGGCACCGCATTCGCCTGAATGGTCAGCCGCCCGTGTGATTTCAGTTTGGGTTCATCCGTCATCTCAGGGCGTCCAAAGCTGGATCAAGCCAGCTTGTTTAAAAACTCGTTTCATCTGTCGCAAGGACTGACTGGTCCAGTTACGTCGATCAACGCCGAAACGGAACCGCCAATCAATGCGCCGCAGCTTTTGGGCCCAGCCACCCAGCCAGACGCGTCAGCGCCATCATCGCCCCATCTTCGCCTGCATCCGCCGCAGCCTGCTGGATCTTTCCAACCGCAGGGCAATCGCCTGCCAGACCCGGCTGGGTTTCCTGCATGCGCAGGCAGCGGCCGGCGAACAGGGTCAACATCGCGCCATCGCGGCCCGCTGCGGCGAAAGCCTGGGCCGGATACGCAGTGCCTGACAGGCGTTCCGCCACGGCAGGATCGGTCGCATGCACGATCAACGCCCGGATTCCCGCCTGCGTCGCGCGACCCGCCGCCACCGCAGCACCCAGTCCGCGACGGATCTCCTCTGGGTCCAGATGATCGGCAATTGCCGTAAGATGCCGCCGCAATTCGGCTTCGGACACGTCATCGGGCAGCGCCATGACCTGCCCCAACATCTCATCCGCCAGATCCTCGGTGTCCTTGGCCGGCGCGTCATCCAACCGATGTAGCAGCGGATCAAATCCGGCATGGTCAGCTGCCACCTTCGGATCCCAGATCAGCCGCGACAAAGGCACCGACAGGAACGACAGCGCCACCGGCAAAAACCACGGCAGGGCCGGTTTCACCCCCAGCACCCCGCCAATTCCCCGGCCGATTGCAAAACAGACCACCACCAGCAGAACCTGAGTTGCCACCAAGGATGCCAGCGGCACCAGCGCCTCGGACCTTGACAGGTCTTGCAGCCGGGCGGGCCACAGATGCGGCCGCAGGATCACGCTCCACAACAGATAGATATTGGCAAAGATGGCAATCTGGCTCCAGCCTTGCCCCATCAGCCCCGCCAGCAGCGGCCCGAAATACAGCAGGGCGGTCGCCACCTGTAGCAATCGCAAGCGATTGTGCATTACGTTTCTCCCTACGCAATCTGGAGTAGGTTGAACCTTGCCGCGGCGCTAGTCCAGCCCCTCTGGCAAATCGACCACGATCCGCCCGGCCGTCAGATCGACCGTCGGCACTGCGGCGCGGGTAAACGGCAGCAGCAGCGTTTCCCTCAAACCAGGACCGTAAACCTCGATCAGATCGCCGGCGCCGTGGTTGTGCACCGCGCGAACCTGACCGACCAGCACGCCACCGGTGTCACGCACTTCCAGGCCGATCAGGTCGGCGTGGTAAAACTCGTCATCCGGCAACGAGGGCAGCCGCCCCCGGTCGGCGAACAGGCCGACGCCCTTCAGCGCATCGGCCTGTTCCTTCGTCGCCACACCGGACAACCGCGCGCCCAACCCGCCCGCCACCGGGCGGGTCAGTTTTACCGTAAAACTGCGCTGGCCATCTTCGGTATACAACGGCCCGTAGGACGCCAAAGCCTCGGGATCGGCACAGAAACTTTTCAGCCGCACCTCGCCGCTGACGCCAAAAGACCCGGCAATGGCACCGACGCAGATGCGGTCTGGATCAGACATGTATCGGGCCTCCTGCTGGGAATGGCGGGCCAGTTCAAGGCCCGCCAAGGATGGCTTATTCGGCAGCAGCCGGAGCTTCGGCAGCGGCGGCCTTCTTTTTGGCCAGTTCGGCCATGCGCTTGCCCGGCAAGGCGGCTTTGGGGTTGTTGCGCACTTTCTTCGGCAAAACGCCAGCCGCTTCCAGCATGCGGGCCAGACGGTCGGTCGGTTGCGCACCTTGCGACAGCCAATGCTTGATCCGCTCCAGATCCATTTTCACGCGGTTCTCGTTGTCCTTGGCCAGCATCGGGTCATAAGTGCCCAGCTTTTCCAGAAAGCGGCCATCGCGCGGGTTGCGGCTGTCGGTTGCCACGATCGAATAATGCGGACGCTTTTTGGAACCGCCGCGTGCCAGACGAATTTTCATAGCCATTGTCATAGTCTCCTTGGGGTAGGGTGCGTGATCTCACGCACCTATGGGTTATTTCAGGAACTTCTCGTGATGCCTGATGACTTCGGAAATGATGAAGGTCAGGAATTTCTTGGCAAGCGACGGGTCAAGATCGGCCTCCAGCGCCAGCTGCTCCAGCCGCGCCATCTGCTTGCTTTCGCGGTCAGGATCGGACGGCGGCAGGTCGTGTTCGGCCTTCAACCGCCCCACAGCCTGGGTGCGCTTGAACCGTTCGGCCAGCGTATAGACCAGGATCGCATCCAGCCGGTCGATGCTTTCGCGGTGTTCTTTCAACAGGGTGGCGGCGCGGGCGCTATCACTCATGGCATCTCCTCCAGCGTCGGGTGGCGGTAGACCAGACAGGCATCCTTGCCCGGCGGAAAGGCGGCGCAGGGGTCGTGGCGCGCGCCCAGCCGTTCGGCCAGCCGGATCGAGCGGTAATTCGTCGGCGCGACATAGGACACTGCACTTGACCAGCCGAGGCGGGTCAGGGCGTCGGCACGGGCGGCGATGGCGGCTTCAAAGGCGATGCCATGGCCCTCGCAGGCGTCGTCCCAGATCATCCAGCCGATCTCGGTCTCGGGCCAGTCGCCGGGATACCACGGCCCAACCATCGCCAAGGCCCGGTCCTCGCCCTTGGCGGTGACAACCCACATGCCAAAGCCGCGAATGGACCAATGCCCGGTCAGTTCGGCAAAGATACGCCAGGCCCGGCCCAGATCCGATGGGCCACCAACGGTCCGCGACCGGTCCGACATAAAAAACCCGCGCGCGGCCTCCCAATCACCGGGAACCGGGGCACGCAGCCGCAGCCGTTCGGTTTCGATGGCGATGAGGTTGGTCAGGACTGTCATGCCGCCCCCAGCGCCGCTTTGACATGGCGATAGACAAGGCACGGCATTCCGTCCGGCGTTGCCGCTGCGGCATCCAGCTTGCCGCCCAGCCGCTCTGCCAGCCGTCGCGACGCTGCGTTAGCCGGATCGATGTAGCTTACCAAAGACTCCAATCCGCGCGGCCCCAATGCCCAGTTCTGCATGGCCGATGCGGCCTCAAACGCGTAACCCCGGCCCTCATCGGCACTTTCGAACAAGAACCAGCCCAATTCAGGTTCCGGGAATTGCGGGCCGTGGCACACCGCAACCTGACCGATGGCCCGGTCCTCGACGGTAACAGCCAACCCGCCCAGATCCAGCAGCACCCATTGCGCCGTGTCATTGCAGAACCAGTCCCAGGCCG
The DNA here is from genome assembly GCA_025362795.1 of Rhodobacterales bacterium. GTDB lineage: Bacteria > Pseudomonadota > Alphaproteobacteria > Rhodobacterales > Rhodobacteraceae > Stagnihabitans. Next base: position 63,328 of record JANYFE010000014.1, read on the forward strand.
TGGCGGGACCATGCGGCCCGCCCATGTATTTGGCACGATCCGTCGCCAGAAACGCAGCGTAGACCGCGAAATCCGCCATGACAGGCGGCCGCAACACCAGCCGCGCCGTGGTCAGGACCGGCGCATTCATGCCAGAACCCCCGGCACAGCATGGCGAAACACCCGCACTTCGGTGCCGCGCGGTGTGGTCCATGTGCCGTCCTGCACCGCGCCCAACCGCCGCGCCAGCGCCACCGACCGCTCATTGCCAAAGGCGATATAGCTGACCGCAGTGTGCCAGCCCAGCACACCGAACGCATAGGTCAAGGCCGCCCGCGCCGCCTCGAACGCGTAGCCCTTGCCCTCGTCCGCCGCGGGCCAGATGTGCCATTTGATCTCGCGCTCTGCCTGCCCGTCGGGCCACCACGGGCCGCACAGGCCGACGACCCGGCCATCCGCCTTGGCTTCGCTGACAAAGGGCCCAAAGCCGCGCAGGGCGTGATGGCCGATCATCGCCGCAAAATTGCGCCATGCCTCATGCGGCATCCCCGCCCAACCCAGCGCCGCCGCGCGATCGGACCCGATAAAGGCCTGATACGCCGGGATATGCCGCGCCGCCGGGGCGACAAGCCGCAACCGTTCGGTTTCGATCAAAGGCAGGCGGGCCAGTTGCATCACTTCTTTTTCATCAACCCCGACAGCCCGCTGGGCAGACCCATCTTGCCCATCCCCGGAAAGCCGCCGCCCAGACCGCCCATACCCTGCTGCATCGCCTTTGATGCCGCTTCCAGTTGCGCGGGGTCCATGTTCTTCAGGTCGGGCATGCCGTCGCCGCCGCCTTTGCCCATCATCTGCTTGATGGCGTTCTTCATCATGCCACCCTTGCCCATCTTCTTCATCATCTCAGCCATCTGCTGATGCTGCTTCAACAGCTTGTTCAGTTCTGACACTTCCATCCCGGCGCCCTTGGCAATCCGCTTCTTGCGGCTGACCTGCAGCATGTCTGGGTTGGCGCGTTCACGCTTGGTCATCGACTGGATCAAGGCGATCTGCCGTTTCAGCATGCGGTCGTCAAACCCGGCCTTCTCTGCCGCCTTGGCCACGCCGCCCATACCGGGCAGCATCCCCATAATGCTTTGCATGCCGCCCATCTTGAGCATCTGTTCCAGCTGGCTGCGCAGGTCATTCATATTGAACAAACCCTTGCTGAACCGCCGCGCCATCCGCTCGGCCTGTTCCGCCTCGAACGTCTCGCGCGCCTTTTCAACCAGGGCGACGATATCGCCCATGCCCAGAATGCGGCCCGCGACACGCTCTGCCTCGAACGTCTCCAGCGCGTCCATCTTTTCGCCAAGACCGACAAAGCGGATCGGTTTGCCGGTGACGGCCCGCATCGACAGCGCGGCACCACCGCGCCCGTCGCCATCCATCCTTGTCAGCACGACGCCGGTGATGCCAACCTTGCCGTCAAACTCGGCCGCGACATTGACTGCGTCCTGCCCGGTCAGGCCATCGACGACCAGCAACACTTCCCGCGGCTGCGCGATGTCCCGCACCGCCTGCACTTCGTCCATCAACACTTCGTCGATGTGCAACCGACCAGCGGTATCCAGGAACAACACGTCATAGCCGCCCATCGCCGCCTGGGTCTTGGCGCGCTTGGCGATCTGAACGGCGGTTTCACCTTTGACGATCGGCAAGCTGTCCACGCCGATCTGCCCGGCCAGAATCTGCAACTGTTCCATCGCCGCCGGACGGTTGGTGTCCAAGGACGCCAGCAGCACCCGTTTGCCGTTACGCTCCTTCAACCTCTTGGCCAGTTTGGCCGTGGTCGTGGTTTTGCCCGACCCCTGCAAACCGACCATCAGAATGGCCGAAGGCGGATTGTCGATCTTCAGGTCCTCGGGCGGCTCGTCGCCCGCCAGCACCCGCACCAGTTCGTCATGGACGATCTTGACGACCTGCTGCCCCGGCGTCACCGACTTGGTGACAGCCTGTCCGGTCGCCTTGGCCTTGACCGCCTTTACAAAATCCCGCGCCACCGCCAGCGAGACGTCCGCCTCCAAAAGCGCCGTCCGCACCTCGCGCAGTGCCGCGTCGACATCCGCTTCGGACAGGGCACCCTGCTTGGTCAAACGGTCGAACACGCCGCCCAGGCGATCGGAAAGGCTCTCGAACATGGCTCACTCCTTGGTCAAAACCCCGATATGGGGCGCGGGCGGGGTTTCCCAAGCAAATCGGACCCAGGACCAATAGGGAACGGCACCTGTGGGCGCAACGCGCTGACAGGTGGCGATCCCGGCATAAGCCTTGGGACCGGAAGCATGCGGCTTCCGGGGAATTCAGGGGCGCGGATACGCCCGCGCCCAGACAGAGTCAAGTCCGGCGCGGCGCACAGGCCAACTGCCGGACTGGTGCGGGATCAGCGCCGCAACTGTGCGCGGTTCGTATACAGCATCAGCAGGGCCAGCACGCCCAGCAGTATGGCGCCGGCACTGGTCGCCATCCCCAGGATGAACGCGTGGGCGATCAACGCCCCCACCGCCACACAGACCATCAGCGCCGCGGCATAAGCAGTATAGCCCGGCAGCCAGATCAACACCGCTGCACCCACCTCGATGATCCCGGTGACATAGCGGAACCACTGCCCCACCCCGATCAACGCAAACTCGTCCACCAGCATCTGAACGCCAGCCAGCTTTGCCAGCCCCGCCGCCGCAAATGCCAGCGTCAGAAAAACCCTCACCGCCAACAGCACCCATTTCCGTGTCACATCATTCATTGCATTTCTCCAGCTGTCGCGGCCATTACGGCCCGACACGACGCAATCCCACTATGCCGCTTGCCGATCACCGCACAATGGGTCAAAATTAGCGGCTTAGTGTTCAGGAATGCACAACCATGATCGTCGATACCTGGGATGAAATCCGCACGGCGTTTCAAGTCGCCCGGCTGGGCACCGTATCCGGCGCTGCCGAGGTTTTGGGGGTCCACCATGCCACGGTGATCCGCCATATCGACGCTTTGGAAAAACGCCTCGGCACCCGGTTGTTTCAGCGCCACGCCCGCGGCTACACACCAACTGAGTCGGGCCGCGAATTGTTGAAGGTTGCGCAAACCACCGAAGAACAGTTCGGCCAGCTGATCAGCCGCATCAAGGGTCAGGGCGAAACCGTGACGGGTGAACTCGTCGTGACGTCCGTTACTGGCATTGCCCGCGTCCTGACGCCGGTGTTTGCCGCCTATCAGGACGCCTACCCTGGCGTGACGATCCGCTTTCTGTCCGACATGCGCCTGTTCCGGCTGGATTATGGCGAGGCGCATGTGGCGATCCGCGCCGGTGGCACGCCGCAGGAACCTGACAATGTAGTCCAGCCGCTGGTGCGGATGCAGATGGGCCTGTATGCCTCGGCCCACTATATCCAGCGCCACGGCAGACCCGCCGGCCCCGCTGATTTTATCCGTCACCGCTTCATCGGCCCCGACACGTCAGAACCCCGCGCCCCGTTTCACCGCTGGCTACGCGATCACGTCCCCGCCGAGGCTATCAAGTACCGGATGACAGAACAGGCCGCCAATGACGAGGCGATCCGCGTTGGCCTTGGCATCGGCTTCATGGACAGCCGCACGGCGCGCGAAGACGCCGCATTGGTCGAAATCATGCCCCCGATCCCTGAATGGGATTCGGCGCTGTGGATTGTCACCCATGTCGATCTGCACCGCACGCTCAAGGTGCAAAGCTTTCTGACCATCCTGAAACAACAGGCACAAGGCTGGTCCTGCACGGTGTAAGCGCACGGGTATGCGTTTTGCCCGGCTGCTGATTGCCTGTCGCGGCTTCATTGAACCGTCAGCATCCTGTCACCAGACTGTCTTGTCCCACTCCTACCCTGCGCTCTGCCGCGCGAACGCGGTCAGGAGCCTTCACATGCCATTCACCAAATCCTTGACGGGCGCTCTGCTCGTCTCTGCCGCCATCTTTTCGCAACCGGCCACCGCAGACGGCGTCAAAGGTGCGATCAAACACGTTCTGCTGATCAGCGTTGACGGGCTGCACGACAGCGACCTGTCCGCCTTTGCCGCCGCCAATCCGGCCTCTGCGATGGCAACTCTGGCTGCGATGGGCGTGCATTACGACCACGCAACGTCCGCGATGCCGTCCGACAGTTTCCCCGGTCTCTTGGCCCTCGTGACCGGCGGCAGCCCGAAATCGACCGGCGTTTATTATGACGACAGCTATGACCGCGCTTTGTCGGCCCCGGGGTCGGATTGCTCGGTCAAGGGCACCGAAATCGTCTATGACGAATCCATCGACATGGTGCCGGAACAGGTTGACGCCGGTGGCATCAACGCGGCGTTGCTGCCGCGCGATCCGGCCAACGGCTGCGCCCCGGTCTATCCGCACAGCTTTTTGCGGGTGAATACCGTGTTCGAGGTGATCAAGGCCGCTGGTCTGACCACCGCCTGGGCCGACAAGCATCCGGCCTATGATCTGGTCAATGGCCCGTCGGGCACAGGCGTGGACGATCTTTATACGCCGGAAATCAACGTCGGCAAAACCACCGACACCGTCGCCGCGACCGAGGCCTATGACGACATCAAGGTCGCTGCCGTACTGAACCAGATCGGCGGCATGACCCATGACGGCAAACCCGGCGTCGTTCCTGCGATCTTTGGCATGAACTTTCAGGCGGTTTCGGTTGGTGAAAAGACCAAGGGCTATACCGACGCGATTGGCAGACCGTCGCCCGAACTGGCCGATGCGCTGAAACACACCGACGATTCCCTGGGCAAATTTCTGACGGCGATCAAGGCGGCAGGCATCGAAAAGGAAACGCTGATCATCTTGTCTGCCAAGCACGGCCAATCGCCCATCGACCCCGCCCAGCACAAGATCGTCGACAAAAAGGCCATCGGCGCCGTGCTGGACAGCGTAGCACCCGGCCTTGCGGCGCAGATCACCGCAGATGATGTGGTGCTGATCTGGCTGACCGACCAAAGCAAGACCGCTGCCGCCATCGCCGCACTGGAGACGGCCAAAGCCGATCTCAGCATCGACAAGGTGATGGGCCCGACCGAGATCGGGCCGATGTACGGCGATGCGATGCACGACAGCCGGGTGCCCGACCTGATCATCCTGCCGGTTAAAGGCGTGATCTACACCAAGCCCACCGCGACCAAAATCGCCGAACATGGCGGCTTTACCGACGATGATACCCATGTTCCGGTGATCGTCGCCAACCCGACGCTTGTTCCTGCCACCGTCAGTGATGCCGTAGTAACAGCCAGCGTCGCGCCGACGATCCTTGCCGCTTTGGGCTTTGACCCCTCGGCGCTGCAAGCGGTCAAAGCCGAAGGCACGCCGGTTCTGCCCGGCTTGGGTCTGAGCCAGTAAGTCCTCACCACGGGCTGCCGATCCCTTCGGCGGCCCGTGGATTTCTGTGGCAATTCTGCATCTAGTTTCTTTAAAACCGTTATACTTCAACAGTTTGAACAAGCGTCCACATATGGACAACGCAAACTCAGCGCAACCGGATCAGCACATCAAGACTTGGGAACCCATCCGCGACCAGCCCAACCGATCCCTGAAACCCTCGGATCGCCGCAATCGTCAGCGGCCCGATCCGGCCATCCGCCCCGCCGGCATCAAACCCCGCGGCCGTCAGCCGCGCCTGCAACTCCACCCGCTCATCAAAGGTCAGCGCCCGCAGGTCGCGCGGCCAACTGGCCTGAATTGCCGGTCCACCCATGATCCGGTCGCCCAGATGCCCCACCGCAATGACATAGGCATCGGCGGTATTGTAATGTTCCAGCACATGAAAGTTCGGGAATATCAGAAACGCCGCCCCCCGCGCCCCACCCGGCAGCAGAACTGACGCGGGGCCGCCCTCCGGCACTGCACCCACTGCGGCCTTCACCCCCAAAGCCGCCCATTCAGCGACCGACTTGTGCACAATCTCGCCCGCCAGCGCATAGTCGAACCCCGCAGGCAGCACGACTTCGACCCCCCACGGCTGCCCGCGATGCCAGCCCCACCGCGCCAGAAACGCTGCCGTGGACGCCAGCGCATCGCCGGGATCATCGCCCCAGATATCCCGCCGCCCGTCGCCATCGAAATCCACAGCGAGATCCAGAAAGCTAGACGGCATGAACTGGGTATGCCCCATCGCGCCTGCCCAAGACCCTTGCATCCGCGCCGGGGTCACATTGCCCGCCTGCAAGATGCGCAGGGCGGCAATCAACTGCCCTTCAAAGAACCCCGCCCGCCGGCTGGCATAGGCCAGCGTTGCCAGCGCCCCCACCGTGGAAATGTCGCCTCGCACTTGGCCATAGGCGCTTTCCAGCCCCCAGATCGCCACGACAACCTGCCGGTCCACACCATACCGCGCCTCGATTTGTGTCAGCAGCGGCCCGAACTTCACCAGCGCCTTCTGCCCCGCCGCGATGCGGTCATCCGATACCGCTTTGTCCAGATAATCCCAGATCGTCTTGGTAAACTCGTTCTGATGAAGGTCACGGTCCAGGACCTGGGGCAGGAATGTGATGCCGGTCAGCGCATCATCCAAAGTCTGCGCCGAAATTCCGTCTGCCTGTGCCCGCAGCCGGAACCCGGCGACCCAGTCTTGCAATCCCGTCTGAGACGCGACCATCACATCCTCCCTCACCACCCCATGACGGGGAATTCGGGCGACCGGATCGGCACCTACGGGCTGCACCAGCGCCGCAACGATCATCACCCATCCTAACCGCCTGAACGTCATGCCCACCCCGTCAGCGCCGCGTCCGCGTGACCTTGCGTTTGATGGCATCCGCCTTTGCCTTGCCCTGAGCCGGTTTGCGGGGCGCAAATTTCCCGCCGCGCGGCCGTCCGGTTTTCAGCGTCGCGCCCTCCAGTGACAACAGGTCCAGCATCAGCCCCCCCGTCACCGGAACCGCCTCGGCCAGCCGCACCAGCACCTTTTGTCCGATGCCAATGATCTGGCCGGTATCAGAGCCGGTCAGCGTCTGTGTGTCGGCGTCATAATGATAATATTCCCGCCCGACCGACCGGATCGGCACCAGCCCATCCGCCCCCGTCTCGTCCAGCTTCACAAACAACCCGAACCTTTGCACGCCCGAGATGCGCCCGGTAAACTCTGCCCCGACCCGATCCGCCAGATAGGCCGCCAGATAGCGGTCCGACGTATCCCGCTCTGCCATCATCGAGCGCCGTTCGGTGTCGGAAATCAGCTTGGCAGTTTCATCCAGATTTTCCACATCCCTCACCGAAAGCCCGTCATCGCCCCAGCCATGCCCCGCGATCAGCCCGCGATGCACGATCAGGTCGGAGTAGCGGCGGATAGGCGAGGTGAAGTGGGCGTAGTTCTGCAAAGCCAGCCCGAAATGCCCGAAGTTCTTGGGCGAATAATACGCCTGCGTCATCGACCGCAGGGTGGATATGTTCAAAAGTTCGTCAAACTCCGACCCTTCCGCCTGCCCCAGCAACCGGTTCAGATGTGCAGTGGTCAGCACCTGCCCCTTGGCCAGAACGAACCCCGACGCCTCTGCTACCTCCCTCAAACTGTTCAGTTTTTCGGGGCTTGGCTCCTCATGCACCCGGAACAGCAGGGGCCGTTTCAGCCGCACCAGTTCCTCGGCAGCGGCGACGTTCGCCAGCACCATGAATTCTTCGATCAACTTGTGTGCCTCGAACCGTTCGGAAAACGCCACCGACACGACCTTGCCATCCTCTGACAGCACAATCTTCCGCTCTGGCAGGTCCAGATCCAGCGGCTGCCGTGCCGCCCGTGCCAGTTTCAGCGCCTCATAGGCCGCATACAGGGGCCGGATAACCCCGTCCATCAACGGCCCGGTCGCCGAATCCGGCTCGCCGTCCATGGCCGCCTGCACCTGCCCGTAGTTCAGCGAACCGCGCGACCGCATCAGCCCCCGCGCGAACCGGTGCGACAGCTTGCGACCCTGCGCGTCCAGCACCATCCGCACTGCCATGCAGGCGCGATCGACATGTTCGTGCAGCGAACACAGATCGCCCGACAAAACGTCTGGCAGCATCGGCACCACGCGGTCGGGGAAATAGCTGGAATTGCCGCGCTTGCGCGCCTCGCGGTCCAACTGCGAACCGGGCCGGACGTAATGCGCGACATCAGCAATCGCGACCCAAAGCACAAACCCGCCCGGATTGTGCGGATCATGGTCAGCCTCGGCAAAGATCGCGTCATCCCGATCCCGCGCATCCACCGGGTCGATGGTGATCAGCGGCACGTCGCGTAAATCCTCGCGCTGACCCAAAGGTGCCGCCAGGCACGCCTCTGCCTCGGCAATCACTGCATCAGGAAACTGGTCCGGGATACCGTGCTGGTGAATGGCAATCAGGCTGACGGCGCGCGCACCGGACGGATCGCCCAGCCGCGCCGTGATCCGCGCCTGCGGCAGACCCATCTGGCGCTTGCCGACCAGTTCGCCCTCGACCAGTTCGCCCTCCTTGGCGCCCCCCGTAAAGTCGCGCGACACCCGCCATTCCTTGTCCGATCCCTTGTCGATCGGCAGTATCCGGCCGCCCTCTGCCGCAGCGCGGAATATTCCCAGAACCTTCAGCGGATTGGCCCCCAACGCCCGGATCAGCCGCGCCTCATACGCATGGTCCTGCCCGCCAACTTTGGTCAACCGCGCCAAGATCCGATCGCCCGCCCCCAAGGCCGGATCGCCCTTTTGCGGTAAAATCAGGATGCGGAAACTGTCGTCGACGCCGTCTTCCAAAGGCCGGGCAAACAGATCGCCACTGACATCCGGCGCCAGAACCTGCAACACCGCGACCGGTGGCAACGCTCCCGGCTCGCGATAGCGGCGTTCCTTCTTTTCAACGCCGCCCTCTGCCTCCAGCTCTCGCAGCAGGCGTTTCAGGTCAATCCGCGCATCCCCCTTGATCCCGAAGGCATGGGCAATGTCACGCTTGGCGGAAAGGCCGGGATTGTCGGTGATCCATTGGCGGATCTGCTCTTTGGTCGGGATATTGTTCATGCCGTCCCCTAGCACGGCCCACCCCGCCCTGAAAGACCACTTGCCAGCCGCCCCGGTGATTCGCGCCCCGCGATCCGGTTTGCAGCTTGCAACGGCCCGGCAAAGCCCCGCTATCGCCTGTCCAGCAGAAAGCCGCCCAAACCCTCGGCTAAGCCCCTGATTTGCCCAATGACAATCTCGTGAACAGTGCCGGTTCAGACCAAAGTCCGTATCCGCCGTTCGCAACCGCCCCCTATAGTCAGCGGGTCATTCCAGCAGGGAGCCCGGAAATGAAATTTGTCACCAAGACCCTTATCGCAGGCCTGATCATGGTCGGCGGCATCGCCTTTGCCGAATCCAAGGCAACAGACCCGGACGTGCATGCGCGGCAGAACCTGATGGATGCCAATGGTGGCGCTGCCGGGGTTCTGGGCGGCATGGCCAGCGGCAAGACCGCATTCGATGCGACGGCGGCGGCGGCGGCCAAGGCCGTGCTGATCGCCAATGCGGCGGATGTCGAAGCCAAGTTCAAAACCAACGCCAGTGATCCGGAATCGCATGCCAAGCCGGAAATCTGGACCAGCTGGGATGATTTTCTGGTGAAAGCCGCCGATCTTGGCAAAGCCGCCACCGCATTGGACGCCACCACCCTCGAAGGCGTTCAGGCCGGCATGGGTGCCATTGGCGGCGCATGCAAGGCCTGCCACACCACTTACAAGGCGTCCTGATCCCGGATTTCGGCACAACGGCCCCGGCGCAATCCGGGGCCGTTGCCATGACTGCCCTGTCTGGCCAAGCGGCAGACTTCAGGCCTGCCTCAGCCGCAGAACATCGACTGAATGATGCCGTTTTCATCAACCCGCAGGTTCAGACGGGTTGCCGAAAAGTCCATCGTGATGACCTGACCCGGATGAATCACCCGATACGACGCCCAAGAGCCGCTGTCGGGCAGCAACCTGACATCCTGACCGATCAAATTGCGCACCCCTTCGGCCCTGCAACTGGACAGATCCACGACGGGCGGGACGGGGACAGGGACGGGTTGCATCACGACCATGTCACAGGCTTGCAGCAGCATAGCGGCAGACAAAAACAGGTAAATCGAGCGCATGGCGGTTCCTCCAGATGGGGCTAGCATGCCGCATCTTGCGCTTTTCCGCCGACCCCGACGCTCACAAGCATCAGCCTTGCGCAAGTTTATCTGAACCGCTCAACCACAGCTTAGCCGCAGGATCACCCCGCTTTCGTCGACCTCCGCATCCAGCCGGGTTTCGTTAAACTCCTCTGTCACAGCAATACCTGGCCAGATCACCCGCAGCGTGGTCCACGGGCTGGTTGCCGGAAGGTCCGCCACCGGTCGGCCGATCAAGGGGGTCAAAGCTGCGGCACCACAGGCATCTTGATTGACAGGCGGCAGGGACACCGGCTGCGGCCCGACACACAAGCCATCATGGCCAAAGGGCAACAGCACTGCGGCAAGGGCCGGACGCATTTTGCAGGCCTTTCGTCGTCTGCGCCAGATTAGGCCACGCCGCGCAATCCCCGCAGACTGTCTGGCCCCGCTCCGATGCCAACCGGACAAAAAGCGCAGACTGGCCCCTGTCATGCGTTGCCTTTTGCCCGGCCATGTTCCAGCCTGCCCGCAATTATTCTGGGAGGAAATCTTATGCGTACCCGCGCCGCCGTTGCAGTAGCCGCTGGCCAACCGTTGCAAATCATGGAGGTGAACCTCGCCGATCCCAAACACGGCGAAGTTCTGGTCGAGATCAAGGCCACCGGCATCTGCCATACCGACGAGTTCACCCTGTCCGGGGCCGACCCCGAAGGCTTGTTCCCCGCCATCTTGGGTCACGAAGGTGCCGGCGTCGTCATCGCCTGTGGGCCGGGCGTCACCACCTTGAAACCAGGCGATCACGTCATCCCGCTTTACACGCCCGAATGCCGCGAATGCCCGTCCTGCCTGTCGCGCAAGACCAACCTCTGCACCGCGATCCGCGCCACTCAGGGTCAGGGCGTGATGCCCGATGGCACCACGCGGTTTTCAATGTTGGATGGCACGCCGATCTTTCACTACATGGGCTGTTCAACATTCGCCAATCACACGGTTGTTCCTGAAATCGCACTTGCGAAGGTCCGCGATGACGCGCCGTTCGACAAAATCTGCTATATCGGCTGCGGCGTCACCACCGGCGTCGGCGCAGTCCTGAACACCGCCAATGTCGAAACCGGGGCGAAAGCGGTGGTCTTTGGTTTGGGCGGCATCGGGTTGAACGTCATTCAGGGCCTGCGGCTGGCTGGGGCCGACATGATCATCGGCGTCGATCTGAATGACGCCAAAGAGGAGTGGGGCCGCCGCTTCGGCATGACCCACTTCATCAATCCCAAGAAAATCGAAGGCTCGGTTGTCCAGGCCATCGTTGACCTGACCAAGACGCCCTTCGACAAGATCGGCGGCGCGGACTATTCCTTTGACTGCACCGGCAACGTCAAGGTGATGCGTGATGCGCTTGAATGCACCCACCGCGGTTGGGGGCAGTCGATCATCATCGGTGTTGCCCCCGCCGGTGCCGTCATCGAAACCCGCCCGTTCCAGCTTGTCACAGGCCGCGTCTGGAAAGGCACGGCCTTCGGGGGCGCCCGTGGCCGCACCGATGTGCCCAAAATCGTCGACTGGTACATGGACGGCAAGATTCAGATCGACCCGATGATTACCCATGTCCTGAAGCTGGAGGACATCAACAAGGGCTTCGATCTGATGCATTCGGGCGAAAGCATCCGGGCGGTGGTGGTCTATTAGGACTTGGGCGCAGTCCGCGACCTGGTGACTGCGCCCGCCGCCCGATTGTCCGAATGAAAGGCCGCAGAACCGGCCCCCACCTGCTTAGGGGCAAGGTGCCTCGTATTGGCTGCCGTCGGGGCGCTGATAGGTGCAGTTGCCGGGGTTCGGCCCCATGGCCGTCGCCCCACCAAGCCCAAGCAGGCCGCCGATGATCGCGCCTTTCGCTTTGTCATTCGATCCTGAAACCGCCATCCCCAGCGCCGCACCACCGAGTGTACCGGTGATCTGCCTCTGTTCCATCGTGTCACAAGCCGAGACAAGGCCCAATACGGGCAGAATCCATGCAAGTTTTTTCATCAGTGACGCTCCTCGGTTTACGACTGGGCTCGGTTTAGCGTGGAAATCGGTTCAGGTGCGATTAATTTCGCCATCGCGGATCACATCGGCCAATTGCGCCGAAACAGTCCTATCCGTCAACTCAGCGCCGCCGCAATGATCTGTCCCAAGGCCGCCTTCAGGCTGCCCGTCAAAGATGGCATCGAAGCCGACCAGATTGCGCGCCGACTGATGGCAAAGGGTCGCACCAGGCAGGACAGGGTTTTTCCACTACCCCCGGCCCGCCATATCAGGCATCAATGCCAAAACCCGGAGGCCCCCATGAGCGACCCCTTCCCTGTTGCCGGCCGCGCCCCGCGCCTCGCGGTTCTGATCGATGCCGACAACGTTCCGGCCCGCAACGCTGCCGCGATCCTTGATGAAATCGCGGGCTTCGGGGAACCCTCGCTGCGCCGCGTCTATGGCGACTGGTCGTCACAGGCGCTTGGCCACTGGAAGGATCAGGCCCGCGATCTGGGCCTTGTCATGCACCAGCAGTCGGCCAACACCAAAGGCAAGAATGCCAGCGATATCGGCCTCGTGATCGACGCGATGGATATTTTGCATGCCGGCAAGGTGGATGGCTTTGTGCTGGTGTCGTCCGACAGCGATTTCACCCGCCTCGCCTCCCGCATCCGCGAAGACGGTTTGCAAGTCATCGGTATCGGCGAGTCCAAAACACCTGAAAGCCTGCGCAAGGTCTGCAACCGTTTTGTGCTGATCGAAAACATCGTCTCCGGCACTGATCCCGCGCCGGATAAACCCGGCAAGATCGCCGACCCCGGCAAAGCCGAACCCGCACCAGCCGCCCTGCCCACCAAGGAAGCCCCGTCCAAGGCCATCCCGCTGATCCGCGACGCGATGAAAAAGATCGACCCCGATCAGGATGATTATTCGCTTGGCCAGCTTGGCCAGGTCATCACCCAGCTGCATCCCGACTTCGACCCGCGCACTTATGGATCGGCCAAACTTTCCGACCTGCTGCGCAAAACCGGCCGGTTCGAGGTGTTTCAGGGCCTGAACAACGCGATGAAGGTCAGGGACAAGGCATGACAAGCATTGCGTGATCTCACGCACCACATCGCAGCCCCCTAAACGATCTCGCTGAACCGCAGCACGTCGCCCGCGTTTCGTATGCTCCAGTCCGGGCCTTCCTCGAATTCCAGCACAATCTCGGATCCGCGGCCACCCAGGATATGACGCACCTTGACGACCCGGCGATAGCCGGCACGCACAACCGGCATCGCCTGCGCGATGACTTTGCCGTAGCCTGCCATATCCTGATCCGCCCAATTGGTCGGCGACAGCACCAGGCCCCGGCCATCTGCCGCGCCGCGCACCTCCATCACCGTACCATCCGCTTCTTCCAGCACGATGGCCAGCACTTCGGCGTCATCCTCGCCGTCCGGCAACACCAGCCGCCGCACCCGGTAGCTGGCGGCATTGCTGTTCAGCAACCGTTGAAAATCCGCCCCGGCATAAGACCGCTCGCCCCGCCCAACTGCATTACTCATCCAGTTCCACCGTGGCCCAGGTTTCAAAACACACGCCGTTTGCCAATGCCATCACTCCAATCGTCGCCCGCCCACCCAAGCCGCGCTCGCGGCCAAATATTTCAACAAACAAATCCGACAGGCCGGACGAGACTTTGTGCACCTCTTCATATTCTGGCGTGCAGACGACGAAATTCAAGGTCCGCACGATGCTCTTGACCCGGTCAAGCGAGCCTACCGCCTGCTTGATCCCGCCCAGCACATTCAACCCGGTCTGCCGGGCCGCGGCATAGCCCTGTTCGGTGGTCAGATCGCGGCCAAGCCGCCCCTTGTGGGTAATCTCGGCCCCAATCTGGGCGACATGGCCCGACAGGAACAGCAACGACCCGATCCGGTGAAAGGGTTTCATCGTGCCATAATCGGCCCCGTAATAGCCCGTCACATCGAAATCGGGGATATCAAGACCCATGTGCAACGCCAGCTTTTCCGGTGTCATACTGCCCCCAAACACGCTGCCTCACATCATCTTGCCGGCTCAAATCATCTTGATGGTCTCTTTGCCCACCGCAAGCACATAGCCGCGCCGGGCGATTGTCTTGATCAACAACTCGCTGACCAATTGGTTCCCCAGCGTATCGCGCAAGCGCTTGATCCGCGTCGCGCCAGCCGCCTCGTCGCAATCCGCTTCGTTGCGCCCGGAAATCACCGCTTCAATCTGCGCCCCGGTCAGAACCTCGTCATCCATCCGCGCCTCGGCCAGCACCGCCAGCGTTTCCAGCGCCGCTTCAGTCAGCGCGAATTCCAGATCGTTGATGTAGACCGCCCGCGCTTCGCGGCTGATCAGGATGGTGGACACCTGGATCCCCGACCGCTGGATGGCCGAAATCCGGCGGTTCAGGGCAATGATCGTCACCAGAAACACAAATGCCGCCAGCATCAGTGCCGTCGCAAACAGCAACAGCACAAAGATCACCGACCGATAGCTTTGCAGCACTTCGGCAAAACTGGTGCCCGACTGCGCCAGAATCTCCAGCAACTTGATCTCGCCGCCAGTGTTCAGATCGTTGTTGTCGATGAACAAGCGTTCGACCCGCGTGTTGAACGCATTGGCGTCGGGCAGGTTCAGAAACAGAAAAACCGCAGCCGCCAACAGAACCAAGACAATGGCCGCGATGCCAAAGCCGACGACCCGGTTGCCAGCGCGCAGACTGTCAGTAGCGGAGGAAGTACTCTCCGGCACTCGCTTTCCTTTCGTCCAGGCCTTCAGGCCCGAAGGTGGACACTATCTTCAGCAAAGTCCAGCCACCCGCCGCAAGCCGGGGCGCCAACTCTGCGTGAGCAGACTTGGGTTTGCCACACGCGCCGTCGCTGATCTGGCTGACGCCATAGGCCAGTTGCAATGGATTATCCTGCTTGGCCTTGTAATCGGCATAGCAGTCCGCCGATGCCGGCACCGCCAGCATCAGGGTCAACAGCGGGATCAGCAAAACCCGCAAGACAAAGCGCATCTGGGCAAGGCCCATTTGGGTACACTCCTATCGTGTCGCATTACCTTGGGCAAACAGCGGCTGCTATTCAATATCCGACCGTCCGTTCTGCCGCCTTCCTGCCATGTTATCGCCTAACAGCCGCCCGATATTGCCTGTCTTCTGCTGACAAGGGCTGATGGGGGCATCACCTAGGGCGCAACATTCGCGCCGCAGCTGCAAGAGGTCACGATGTCCCGCTCATCCCTGTTCAAAGACGCGCTCAGCGATCTTGGCGAAGATATTGCCTTCCATGCCGGCAACCTGCTGCATCGCGCCTTCGATGGTCTGTGCCTTCTGGCGCTGGGCCTGCTCATTTATGTCACAGGCATCGATCCCGCCAATGCCGGGCTGCACAGCCGGCCGCTGTTTGGCGTGCAGGCCAGCATCGCAGGCTCGGTCGGCGTTGCGATCAATGCCAGCCATGCGCCGTCGTCCTGCGGCCTGACCAACGACCTGTTGCCCTCGACCCACCGCAGTTGCACCCACGCCTTGATGCTGGACCCTGCCGAGATCTGACTTTGCAACAGTGCAATTCGAACCGCCGGGCGTAGCTATGCGCACAGCCCAGCCTGGGGGAGGAGGACGAGCAGCCTACTCCCCCTCCTTTCCGATTGGCCCTCCTTTCCGCTTGGCCCTACTTTCCGCTTGGCCCGAACGCGCCGATGCGCTTTGCTGACCCGATGGATATCCCCGACTACAGCTTTGAAATCGCCGCCCAAGCACGCGGTCTGGTCCGAATCGCGGGCATTGACGAGGTTGGTCGTGGCCCCCTCGCCGGGCCGGTCACTGCCTGCGCCGTGATCCTTGACCCCGCGAACATTCCCCCCGGCCTGCGCGACAGCAAGCAACTCACTGCCGCCCGGCGCGAAATCCTCGCCGCCCAGATCATCGCCTGCGCCCTGGTGTCCATCGCGCATGCCACGGTCGAGGAAATCGACCGTCTGAACATCCTGCAGGCCAGCCTTCTGGCAATGGAGCGCGCCGCTGAAGGCCTCGCTTCCGATCACCACCTGATTGACGGCAACCGGATTCCTGCCGGGTTACAGGGCCGCGCCACCTGCATCGTCAAAGGGGACGCCCGTTGCCTGTCGATCGCCGCCGCCTCGATCGTGGCAAAAGTGACACGCGACCGGATCATGGTGGATTTGGCGCAACAGCATCCCGGTTACGGCTGGGAACGCAACGCCGGTTATCCCGCCCCGGCCCATCTTGCCGCCCTGCAAAAACTAGGTGTCACCCCTTGGCATAGGCGTTCGTTCCGGCCCGTCCACAACATCTTGTATCAAGATAAATCTCTAAGTGCTTGATTCAAAAAGAGTTTGACGGCGATTCGCCGCTGACTCATCCTGTGTCTCAACAAGCGGTGGCAAACATCGCAGGGACAGAGGCAGAGAATGGTGACAAAATTGAAGGGGACGGAAGCTGCGACGCTTCCGCTCAACCAAATCCTCGCTGGCGATTGTATCGCCGAAATGAACGCCCTGCCTGCAGGCACCATCGACCTGATCTTCGCCGACCCGCCCTATAACCTGCAGCTAAAGGGCGACCTGCACCGCCCCGACAATTCGCTGGTGGATGCGGTGGATGACCACTGGGACCAATTCACCAGCTTTGCAGCCTATGACGCCTTCACCCGCGACTGGCTGGCCGCCGCCAAGCGTCTGCTAAAGCCGAATGGCGCAATCTGGGTCATCGGCAGCTACCATAACATCTTTCGCGTCGGTTCGGCCTTGCAGGATCAGGGCTACTGGCTGTTGAACGATGTGGTCTGGCGCAAATCCAACCCGATGCCCAACTTTCGGGGCAAACGCCTGACCAACGCCCATGAAACCCTGATCTGGGCCGGGCGCGACGAAACCTCGAAATATACCTTCAACTACGAAGCGCTAAAGGCCCTCAACGACGGCGTGCAAATGCGGTCAGACTGGGTCTTGCCGCTGTGTACCGGCCACGAGAGGCTGAAAGACGCCAACGGCGACAAGGCCCACCCAACGCAAAAGCCCGAAAGCCTGCTGCACCGCGTGCTGATTGCCACCACCCATCCCGGTGATGTGATCCTTGACCCGTTCTTCGGCACCGGCACCACCGGGGCTGTTGCCAAGATGCTGGGGCGCGACTTCATCGGCATCGAACGCGAAGAAGCCTACCGCCGCGTGGCCCAGGACCGCATCGACCGCGTCCGCCGCCTCGATGCCTCCGCGCTGGAAATCACCGGATCGAAACGCAACGAACCCCGTGTGCCCTTCGGTCAGGTCGTCGAACGCGGCATGCTGCGCCCGGGTGAGGAACTGTTCTCGATCGGCTCGCGCCACATCGCCAAGGTCCGCGCCGATGGCACCCTCATCGGCCATGACATCAAAGGCTCGATCCACCAGGTCGGCGCCCATATGGAGGGCGCACCCTCTTGCAACGGCTGGACCTACTGGCATTTCAAACGCGACGGCAAGATGATCGCCATCGACGTTTTGCGCCAGCAGATCCGCGCCGAGATGGAGGCCGATCAGGCCAAGACCCACTGAACCCGCCACACCAGACGCCTGCCTTGCGGTCCGCCTGCAAGGTCACTGCCCCGCCATGCCCTGTGCTGGCGGGGCATTTTTTGGCTTGACGCCTCGCACCGGGCCGCCGTGAATGTGGCAGACCCGCCCGACACCGGAGCCTGCGATATGCGCTATCCACTCGTTCTGCGCCTGATTCACTGGTTCACCGCGCTGATGTTCATCCCGCAGCTGGCAGGCGGCTGGTTCTGGCTGCGCACCATGGCCAACACCGACCCGCTGAAACTGGACGCGCTGATGTATCACATGGCGGTCGGTGTCGGCCTTGTCGCGCTGACCTCCATTCGGCTGGTCCTGCGGCTGCGCTTGCACCGCCCCGAAACCAGCGGCCTTGCGCTGTGGGTCCACCGCGCGTTTTACGCCAGCATCTTCCTGATGCCGGTCTCGGGCTTTACGATGGTTTTCGCCGCCCGCCTCAACGACATCGTCTTTGCCCGCACCGGCGCTCCGCTGCCCGCCGACCTGTCCTCGATCCCCGGCCATTTCTGGCATGGGGCGACCGCCCTTGCCCTGACCGTGCTGATCGCCCTGCACATCGCTGGCGCCTTCAAGGACCGCCAGACGATCAAGCGGATGATCTAGGGCGCCCCCTTCGGCCATGGGTTCTGCCCCTTGTTGTAGGGCAGCCAATCCGTCACCTCGGGGTAAAACTGCGCCCGCCACGCCCTGACCCTCGGGTTCATCACCCGCCGCCACAGGTTTGGCATCAACGCCAGCGTCGTCATCACCGGATAGCCGTAAGGCAGCTGCGGCGCGTCCTCGGCGGCATAATTCTGCAACAAGGGATAGCGCCGGTCCGGTTTGTAGTGATGGTCGGAATGGCGCTGCAAATTGATCAGCAGCCAGTTTGACGCCTTGTGCGCCGCGTTCCACGAATGGCGCGGCAACACATGCTCGTACTTGCCTTCCCCCAGATAGCGCCGGGTCAGGCCGTAATGTTCGATATAGTTCACCAGTTCCAGTTGCCAGACCGCGACAAAGGCCTGGAACACGAACAAGACAAGCCCCTCGACCCCGCCCAGCCAGAATGCCAGCAGCAGAAAGCCTGCCTGCAAAAGGCAATAGCGCAGGAATGGATTGTCCCGCGAAAATGGCCCTTTCCCTTTCCGCGCCAGCATCGCCGCCTCGGCGTTCCAGGCCGACACCGGACATTCCCGCAACAGCCGAAAAAAGAACCGGTGAAACCCCTCGCCATAGCGCGCCGTGACGGCGTCGCGCGGGGTGGCCACATACAGATGATGCACCCGCAAATGTTCGCTGCGGAAATGGCTGTACAGCACGCTCGCCAGCAACAAATCCGCCAGTCCGCGTTCCAACGGGTCTTTCTGATGCATCAACTCATGGGCATAGACGATGCCGATGGTGCCCGACATGATGCCCATGCCAAAGAACAGCACCACCTTTTCCAGCAGGTCCAGATTGCCCGCACGCGGTACATACCACAGCATCGCGACCAGAATGACGAACTGCACCGGACCCCAGATCAGCGTGATCATCCGATACCAGAACAAATCCTCCTCCGGCGTCTCGGGGTCCGCGTCGTCGGCGTTCAACCCCAGCAGCGCATCCAGCAACGCATACAGGCCCCAAGTGTAAAGCGGCATCAGCAGCACGAACCAGCCACCCCAGGTCACCGCCAGCAGGGCCGCCGGCACCGTGCCAAGTGAAAGCCAGAACGGCAGGGCATTCTTCAGGCGGGCCAGTTCGTCGGATGCTATGACAGTCATAAAGTCCTCTACATACTCATCAGTCTAACGCAGAACGATCCCCGCTCAACCCGCGCTGGCTGACGTCGCCAGATCATGCGCCTTTCGCATAAGCGTAGGCAAATCCTGCGGCGAAAATGCGTTGCTGCCAAGGAATTCGCCGCGTGACGCAACGGTATTTCCCGCAACCCCCGCCACCATCACCGCCAGATCAAGGTGGAAATGCGTGAACGTATGCCGCACCACACCTGCCGCCCGCCACGCGGCCCGCACCGGCGCCTGCGCATCCGACCCGTCCCATCCGCTGCCCGGAAAACCCAGCGTGCCCCCCAGCAGCCCGCGCCCGGCGCGCCGCTCCAACAACACCGCACCATCGGTGCGCCAGACGACCCAGACCATGCCGCAGCGCAGCGGCTTGACCGGCTTGGCGACCTTGCGCGGCAAGTCACCCTGCACCCCCGCCGCCCGCGCCTGACAGCCCGCCAGCCACGGGCAAACCCCACAGGCGGGCGACCGGGGCGTGCAAATCGTCGCGCCCAGATCCATCACCGCCTGCGCATAATCCCCCGGTCTGTCGCGCGGCGTCAGATCTTGCGCCAAACGCGCCAGCTCCGGCTTGGCCATCGGCAAGGGAGTCTCGACCTTGAACACCCGCGCCATCACCCGCTCGACATTGCCATCGACCACCACCGCAGGCAGATCAAACGCAATCGCGGCCACCGCCCCCGCCGTATAAGGCCCGATCCCCGGCAACGCCCTCAGCACCGCCAGATCCGCCGGAAAAACCCCGCCGTGCCGCGCCACAACCACCCGCGCACAAGCGAGTAGATTGCGGGCGCGGGCGTAATAGCCAAGCCCCGCCCATTCCGCCATCACCGCCGAATCCTCGGCCGCCGCCAAGTCTGTGACCGTCGGCCACCGCGCCACGAACCGCTGATAATACGCCCTGACCGCCGCAACCGTGGTCTGCTGCAACATCACCTCCGACAGCCACACCCGGTACGGATCGGGCCGCCCGGTGGCCAAAGGCCCGATCCGCCACGGCATTTCCCGCGCATGCCGGTCATACCAGTCCAGCAAAGCGGTCGCGGTCACGGCTGCGTCACGCAATCTTTATTCCCCTTGCCCCGTCAAACCTCTGGCAGCAGACCCGCGGCACCGACTACATTAGCACCAGATCACAGCAGGACCAGATGGCCCGAAGCCCGCAACAGCCGCCCCGCGACCCTGAACGCCGCCTGCGCGGCTTTGAAGCCGCGTCCGGCCTGTTGCAAACCCGCATCCGGGCGGCGGGCGAAAAGCGCGGCTTTGCCGCCACCCGCCTTCTGACTCAATGGGCCGAGATTGCCGGCGCGGCGACGGCCGCCGTCACCCGCCCCGTCAAGATCGGCTATGGCCGCGAAGGCATGGGCGCGACGCTTACCCTGCTTGTGGCCCCCGCCCATGCGCCCATGGTGCAAATGGACCTGCCCCGGCTCAAGGATCGGGTGAATGCCGTTTACGGCTATGCTGCCATCGCGCGCATTTCGCTGACCCAGACCGCCAGCACCGGCTTTGCCGAAGGTCAGGCCCAGTTCAGCCCCGCCACCGTGAAACCGGCAGCCCCGCCCGACCCCGCCATTCAGGCCACCGCCGCAGAAGTTGCCGCCCCGGTCCACGACACCGACTTGCGCGCCGCCCTTGAAGCTTTGGGGCAAAACATCTTAACTCGCCGCAAGGCTACAGAAGGCAAACCAACATGACCCTGACCCGCCGCAGCTTGCTGCTGATCTCCGCCGCGTATGCCGCCTTGGCCGCAACCGGTGCCTGGGCCGACACCACCGCGCCGACAACCGCCGCCACAGCCGTCCCGCCGGTGATTGAAGACTTTGGCATCGGTGACAAGGCCGCCAAGATCGTGATCGACGAATACCTGTCCTTCACCTGCCCGCATTGCGAGCATTTCCACACCGAGATCTATCCCAAGCTCAAGGCCGATTACATCGACACCGGCAAGGTCCGGCTGGTCTATCACGAGGTGTATTTCGACCAGTATGGTCTTTTGGGGGCAATGGCCGCGCGCTGCGGGGGCGAACTGCGCTATATGGGCATTACCGACATGCTGTATGACAAACAGCGCGAATGGGCCGGCACCGATGACATCAGCGCGGTGGCCACAGAGTTGAAAAAGTTCGGCCGCACTGCGGGCATGACCGATGATCAGGTCGATGTCTGCCTCAAGGATCAAACCGTGGCAGAAGCGCTGGTCAAGCATTATCAGGACACGATCGCCGCCGACTTCCCCAATGACAGCTTTACCGGCACGCCGTCGTTCCGGGTCAATGGCATCGTCAACAAGGACATTTCCGCCAACATGGCCTATGCGGATCTGCAAAAGATCCTCGACGCCGAACTGGCCAGGTGACACCGCTTGACGGCATAAAAGTCGTCGAACTGGCGCGGATTCTGGCCGGCCCCTGGGCTGGCCAGACCCTTGCTGACCTTGGCGCCGATGTGATCAAGGTCGAGGCACCCGAGGGTGATGATACCCGCCGCTGGGGTCCGCCGTTCATTGAACGGGATGCCGACACCACCGCCGCCTATTTCTATGCCACCAACCGTGGCAAACGCTCTGTCACCTGCGATTTCCGCACGCCCGAGGGGCAGGCGCAGGTCCGCGCCCTGGTTGCGGATGCCGATGTGCTGATCGAGAATTTCAAGGTCGGCGGCCTTGCCAAATACGGCCTCGACTACGCTTCCTTGCGCGCCGTGAACCCAAAACTGATCTACTGTTCGATCACCGGCTTCGGCCAGACCGGCCCCTATGCCCACCGCGCCGGGTACGATTTCATCATTCAGGGCATGGCTGGCCTGATGTCTGTCACCGGCGAACCGGACGGGCAGCCGCAAAAGGTCGGCGTCGCCGTCACCGACATCTTTACCGGGGTTTACGCCGCCACCGCCATCCTCGCCGCCCTTGTGCTGCGCGGCCGCACCGGCGAAGGCCAACACATCGACATGGCCCTGATGGACGTGGCAACCAGCGTTATGGCCAATCAGGCGATGAACTACCTCGCTACTGGCACTGCTCCGGGCAGAATGGGCAACGCCCACCCCAACCTCGCGCCTTATGCCGTATTCGACTGCGCCGATGGCTGGATCATCCTCGCCACCGGCAATGACGCCCAATACCGCCGCCTGTGCACCGTGCTGAACTTGCCCGACATGGCCATTGACGCCGACTACGCCACCAACGCCACCCGCATCGCCCACCGCACCGAAATGACCCGCCGCCTGACCGAGGCAACGCTGCGCTGGACCAAAACCGACCTTCTTGCTGCCTGCGAAGCCCAGGGTGTTCCGGCTGGCCCGATCAACGACCTCGCCGAGGTCTTTGCCGACCCGCAGGTCATCGCCCGCCAGATGCAGATCGCCCCCGGTGGTGTGCCCGGCGTCCGCAGCCCGATGACGTTCTCTGGCGCAGAATTGTCATTGGACAGAACGGCCCCCAAACTCGGGCAGGACGATTGACTTTTGCTTGCCAATTGCAGCTTTAAAAATACTGCCGCCGAAGGCAATGGATTCCACAAAAACCAGCCCCGCCAGAAAAACACCCAATTTCCTTCGAAGGAAATCGCAAATCTTTTTGAAAAGATTTGGCTGCCTACCCCAAAGTCTCCCTTAACCACCCGCCCAGAAACTCCACCCGGTCGCACCCGGCAAACCGCGCCAGCCGTTCCAGTTCCGCCTCCAGCCGCTGCATCCGCCCGGCGCCCAGCCGCAGGCCAGCCTCCGGCCAGAACCCCTTGATCCGCAGCACCGACGCCTCCTTGAACGCCTTCACATCAATCCGACCGATCAATCGGTCGCCTTCCAGAACTGGAAACACGTAATACCCGTATTTCCGCTTCGGCTCCGGCACGAACACCTCGATCCGGTAGTAAAATCCGAACAGAAACTCCGCCCGGTCACGGTCGCGCAGCGCCGGATCAAACGGCGACAAGATCCGCAGCCGACCCACCGCCTCTGGTGCCGTGTCCGCCGCCGCCAACACGTCAGGCCGCGCAAAGAACCGCTTCACGCCGCCCGCGGCCCCTTCAACCTCGACCTCGATCACCTCACCCCGCGCCAATGCCGCCTTGGCCCAGGCCTTCGCCTCCACCGGGGTCACCAGCGCCCAATAGGCCCTAAGCTCCGACGCATCGGCAAACCCCAACCGGTCCAGCGCCGCATTGCAGGCCCAGTCGATCACCTCTGCCGTATGCGGCACCCGTTCCCGGTGGACCTGCGGGATGACCCGTTCGGCAAGATCATAGACCTTTTGGAACCCGTCCCGCCGCGTCACTGCCAGCTTGCCGGTGTGCCACAGCCATTCCAGCGCCGTCTTGGATGGGTTCCAGTCCCACCAGCCGCCCGACCCCCGCGCCTCGCCCTCGCCCACATCCGAGGTCGTCACCGGCCCTTCCGCCGCAATCCGCGCCAGCAAGGTCTCGAACTGCGGCTCATAGCCACCGCGAAACCAGTTGCCCCAGTTCTTCCGCATCCGTTCTTCGCGGCGCGGAAAGTTGTGCTGCCAGTAGTGGTGCAGACGGATCGGCAGGATTGACGCATCATGCGTCCAATGCTCCCACACTGCCCGGTCCTTCTCGTGCAGCCGCTTCAGATCCTCGGGACGGTAACTTTGCCTGCGGCTCCACAGGATCATGTGATGGGCCCGCTCCACCGTGTTGATGCTGTCCAGTTGCACAAACCCGATACGGTCGATCAGCGCGGCCAGATCCTGCCCCCGGGCCGGACCGACCGGCGGCTCGGCCAAAGCATGGCGGTCGAGAAACAGACGGCGGGCGGCAGCGTTGCCAAGGCGAGGAATGCTCATGTGCCAGCGGTAGCAGGCCCAATCGGGCGGTCAACTGCCTATAGCGGCGGCATTGTGCAACATTTTGAAAGATAGCGACCAAAATCGTGACCGCCCACATTGCTTTCCCGGCTTGCACCACCGCGCTTCGCCCTTAGTTTGGACCCATGACCCATGCCACGCCCCTCATCACCACCATCGTCGCCGGCCTGTGTCTGGCGTTTGCATTCGGCATGCTGGCCCACCGCCTGCGCCTGCCGCTGATTGCGGGCTATCTGATGGCCGGGGTGCTGATCAGCCCTTTCACCCCGGGCTATGACGCCGATCAGAACATGGCCTCGCAGTTGGGCGAGCTTGGCGTGATCCTGTTGATGTTCGGTGTCGGGCTGCACTTTTCCCTGCGTGACCTGATGGCGGTCAAGGGCATCGCCACAATGGGTGCCTTGGCGCAGATTGCCGTGGCCAGCCTTGCGGGCATGGGGCTGGGCTGGGTGATGGGCTGGGGCATCTGGGCCGGGCTTATCTTTGGCCTGTCTCTGTCTGTTGCGTCCACCGTGGTGCTGCTGCGCGTGCTGAACGAACGCCATATCCTGAAAACCGACACCGGGCGCATCGCGGTTGGCTGGCTGGTGGTGCAAGACATGGTGATGGTAATCGTGCTGGTGCTGATCCCGCCCTTGGCGGGCCTGATGGGCGGCACAGCCGTGCCCGTCGAAGGCAGTGCCGCGACTGAGGCGGTGCGGCTTGGTCTCGCCCCGGTCTGGGCGATGCTCGCCACCACCGGCATCAAGATCACCGCGTTTGTCGCACTGATGCTGGTGGTCGGTTCCCGCGTCATCCCGTGGCTGCTGCATGTCGTCGCCCATACCGGCAACCGTGAACTTTTCCGCCTGTCGGTCCTCGCCATCGCCTTGGGTGTGGCTTACGGCTCTTCCTCGTTCTTTGGCGTGTCGTTTGCTTTGGGCGCGTTCTTTGCCGGCATGGTCATGGCAGGTTCCACCCTCGCCACCCAGGCGATGAAAGACACCTTGCCGCTGCGCGACGCCTTTGCCGTGCTGTTCTTCGTGTCAGTCGGCATGCAGTTCAACCCGGCGGCTTTGTGGACCGAACCGCTCGCCCTGATCGCCACCGCGCTGATCATCCTCGGCGTCAAGACCGCCGCCGCCTGGGCCGTGCTGCGCGCCTTTGGTCAGCCGCAAGGCACGGCGCGCGATATCGCCGCGATGCTGGCCCAGATCGGCGAGTTTTCCTTCATCCTGATCGTGATGGGCACTGATCTGAACATCGTCCCCGCCGAAGCCCGCGATCTGGTGGTGGCGGGGGCGCTGCTGTCGATCCTGATCAACCCGCTGCTGCTGCATCTTGCTGCCCGCTTAACACCAGCCCCTGCACGTCCGGTGGTGGTGCCCCCCGCAAGTCCATTGTCCGAATCTGCGCCGCGGGTCTAGTCTGCGACATTGGCCCGCGTAGAGGACCATTTTCATTTTGGGAGGAATTGAATTGGCTGCTGTCTCCATCCATCCCGCCGTCGATGGCGGTGTCAAACCGGGCAAGGCCGGTTTTGCCGGTGCCACGCTGAAATGCCGTTGCAAGACCGACGCGGTCGAGGTCGAGATCGGCTCGGATTGCGTTCACAACCATGTCTGCGGTTGCACCAAATGTTGGAAACCCGCCGGGGCCACCTTCAGTCAGGTGGCGGTCGTGACCTCTGACAAGGTGAAAGTCACCAAAAACGGTGGCAAGTTGAAAGTCGTGAACCCCGACGCCCTGATCCAGCGCTATGCCTGCACCGGCTGCGGTGTTCACATGCATGGGCCGGTGGTCAAGCCCAACCACCCGTTCACCGGTCTGACCTTTATCCATACCGAACTGGGCGGCAACGGCTGGGCAGCCCCGACCTTCGCGGCGTTTGTATCCTCAGTCATCGAAGGCGGCACCGATCCCAGCAAGATGGACGGCATCCGCGCCCGCCTAACCGAATTGCACCTGACGCCTTCGGATGCGCTTTCGACCGGGCTGATGGACTTTATCGCTACCTTTACCGCCAAGGCGAGCGGGGTGCTCAAGGGCTGATGTCCGCCTGAACCCGGCCACGCAACCATGTATGGGCATGGCCGGGAAAGGGTGCGTCAAACTTGCGCAGCAGCAGGGCGTAACCATAGCCCAGCTCCGATCCTTTGCAAATCCGCTCGCCGGTCGAATGGTCCAGCAAAATCAGCCCGCCACCGGATTCGGCGAGCCGAAAGCCCTTTGCCCGCAACCTGCCGAACAGGTCGTCCCAGTGCCGCGCATAGGCAAAGTCGTCCGCGAGAAGCGCCCGCAAGGGAGCGACGAGCCGCTCATCCGCACTGACAGGCGTCTTCGCTTTTTCGCGGCGCTGCAAGTCGCGGGCAATCGCGTCGCGAATGATCTGACCGACCGACACGTCGTCCCGGGCAGCCGCAATCTTCAATGCGCCGATCATGACGGCGGGCAAACGCAGGGTGACTTCGCTCTGTTCCATCGTGCCAGCCTGCGGCAAGACTGATAAACATGGGGTTAACGCCGGATCACGCCACCCCGTACAGCCGCTTGGCATCCCGGAAGCTCATCAGTTTGCGGGTCTGTTCGTCCCACAAGTTCAGCTTCACACAGGCCAGACTTTGGCGGATCGTCAGCTTTTGCGCCTCTGCCAGCGCGCGGTGATCACGCAACACCTCGGTCAGGCGGTAAAACGGGATGCGGCTGTACAGGTGATGCACGTGATGCACGCCGATGTTGCCGGTCATCCATTGCAGCACGGCAGGCAGCTGGTAGTGCGAAGACCCTTCCAGCGCGGCATCATGGATCTGCCAATCCTCGCCCTTTTCCCAATGGGTTTCTTCGAACTGATGCTGCACATAGAACAGCCAGACCCCGATCGTTGCCCCGATCACGCTGGTCGGCAGATAGATCAGCAGGATCGGCATAAGCCCGCCCAGCCAGATCATCAGCCCGACCAGAATCGCGATAAACGCGTTGGTTCCCATCGCAGATATCCAGTACCACCACGACCGCATCAGCCCCAACGGCACCCGATTCTGCAAGATGAACAGATAACTCGGCCCCAGCACGAACAACACGACCGGATGCCGGTACAGCCGATACCCCAACCGCCCCCAGAACCCGCGCGCCCGATATTCCGCCACGGTCAGCGTCAGAACGTCGCCAATCCCGCGCTGATCCAGATTGCCGTGATGCGAATGGTGAACGGTGTGGGTTCGCTTCCACACATCATAAGGCGTCAGCGTCAAAACCCCCAGCGCCCGCCCCAGCCAGTCACCTGCGGTCCGGCTTTGGAAATACGACGCATGGCCGCAATCGTGCTGGATGATGAATATCCGCACCAGAAAGCCGCCGTTCAGCACCGCGATCGCCAGGCTCAGCCAGGGGCTGACCTCCATCGCGGCCCAGGCCAGCACCCACAACAGCAGAAACGGCACGAGGGTGACAACCAGTTCAAACAGGCTGCGGCCCATCGAGGGTTCGCGGTATCGGGCCAGCTTAAGCACCCAGGCACGGGCGCTTTCCTGCCGCGTCATCGCGGCATCAGTTGGAATTGTCATGAGACTGCCTTTGCGGCGAAAGAGGGTCAGAGGAACACGCTGGACGCAAGGTTCGGCTTTCGCTCTGATGTGCCAGGACCATGAGGGTCTAGCATGCCAAGAGACAATGAACGGTTAACGCCATCAGGCAAAGAACTATTCTGCCGCGCTAGCCTTTTGCGCCGACCTGCGCTGTTTTTGACTCTCGGATTTCAGCTGCCCGCAGGCCGCCATGATATCCTCGCCGCGCGGCGTGCGGATCGGGCTGGCATAGCCCGCGTTGTGAATGATGTCGGCAAAGGCATGGATGCGGTTGCCGCTGGATCGCTTGTAAGGCGCCCCCGGCCATTCGTTGAACGGGATCAGATTGACCTTGGCCGGAATGCCGCGCAACAGGTCCACCAGCCGGTGCGCGTCGTCCTTGCTGTCATTTACCCCGTCCAGCATTACATATTCAAAGGTGATCCGCTCGCTGTTCGACAGGCCCGGATAGGCGCGCAGCGCGTCCAGCAGGGTCGCAATGTTCCATTTCTTGTTGATCGGCACCAACTGATCGCGCACCTCATCCGTGGTGGCGTGGAAACTGACGGCCAGCAGACAGCCTATCTCCAACGCCGTCCGGGCAATTTCCGGCACCACGCCGCTGGTTGACAGAGTGATCCGCCGCCGCCCCAGGGCGATCCCCTCGTCGTCCATCACGACTTTCATCGCATCGCGGACATTGTCGAAATTGTACAAAGGCTCGCCCATGCCCATCAGCACGACGTTGGAAATCAGCCGCCCGTCGGGCTTGGGCTGCCCCTTGACGGGCCACTCACCCAGATCGCCCCGCGCCAGCATGACCTGCCCGACAATCTCCCCGGCGGTCAGGTTGCGCACCAGCTTTTGCGTGCCGGTGTGGCAAAAACTACAGGTCAGCGTGCAACCGACCTGAGACGAGATGCACAGCGTTCCCCGGTCGGTCTCGGGGATATAAACCACCTCAACCTCATGCCCGCCGGCAATCCGCACCAGATACTTGCGGGTGCCATCGGCCGAGACCTGCCGCGTCACCACCTCTGGCAACTCAACGACAAAATGCTCAGCCAGCAAAGCCCGATAATCCTTGGCGAGATTGGTCATCTGAGCAAAGTCGCGGATGCCCCAGTAATAGACCCACTGCCAGACCTGCCTGACCCGCATTTTCGCCTGACCCGCAGGCGTCCCGGCCGCCAACAGCGCGGCCAACACCTGATCCCGCGTCAACCCGATCAGGTTGATCAGCCCGCCCTCCGGCAGCTTGCGCGGCAGGGTCAGCACATCTTGGGTGATCGGGGCGGTGGCGGTCATGGGCGTCTCCTGAAGCGGTGGATATAATCGCGCAGGGGCCAAAAGGAAACGGGGGACAACGTCCTTTATATCTGTGCGCCGCGCCGGCGCAAGGTGACGGTCGCTACCCGCGGCCCAGCGGGGCTATGGTCGCCAACACCACCTTGAATCAAAGTATCGGCGATCCTCTGCCTGCGTCTTGAATTGCCATGCTGTCGCAAAGCATGAATTCAGGGATTGCGCGGGTCCATATTCCCCGTGAACCGGCAGGAAAAATTAGACTTTACATCTTTGGTTGTGGCCATACTACTGGGCCAAAGGGCTAGAGGAAGCTCAATTGGCAACGTTCACATTTCTGACCGGCGACGCGTGGAACAGCTATTCCGACCTTGCGGGCGGCACGATTGTTAGGCACACTCCTACGCTTTTCAGCTATCGGTCCGCGACTGGATACGTGGTGACGCTGCATGGGACCAGTTTTGAATACGACAGGCAGGGCCTGCCGATCGATGACTTGTCCGTCGGCATGTTCAACAACCTGGACGTCTGGCTGGGCAACGTACACCTGGCCCATTTTGGCGACCTTGTCCATGATCTGAGCTATTTCGTGTCGCAGGTACTGGGCAGGACATCGGGAGTGGCCGGGACAACGACGCCGGACATGACCGCCGCCTACCAATTCCTGCGCGGCGACTATGACACCATTACCCTGTCGGCCTTTGGCCGCAATGTCGATGGCTTCGATGGCAACGACACCTTCAACGGCGGTGCGGGGGACGACTGGTTCTACGGCGGGCGCGGGGCCGACGAATACCATGGCGGCGGGGGGCAAAACGGGGTGTCGTTTTTGGTCGACGGCACCACGTCCGGCGTGATCATTGGCAATAACGTATTCGGCGTGCTTGACGTGTCGAATGACGGCTTTGGCAATGCCGAGCACAAGATTGAAGGCATCCGCCTGCTGGAAACGTCCAGCCTGAATGATATTGTCAACCTCGGGTACATGGACAGCGACGGCTATACGATATGGCTGGCGGACGGGGACGATTACGCGACCTCCTACTACGGTGATGCGACGTTTTATGGCGGTGCCGGCAACGACCTGATCTATGCAAACGGCGTTGCCGACGGCGGGGCCGGGCAAGACAGTCTGGGTGGCAGTGCGCACATCGCCTTTTGGTCAACTGATGATGGGGGCCATGGCGCGGTGGTGAACCTGTCGCTTGGCGTCGGCCAGATTGTCGATGACGGGCTTGGCAATACTGAAGATGCGGGCACCACGCTGTCGTTCTATGGCACGCGATTCGGCGACACGTTCACGGCGGGTGCTATTGGGTCCGATTTTTCCGGCAATGACGGGCGCGACCGTCTTGTTGGCGGGGCCGGTACGGACTACCTTTTTGGCGGTGATGGCAACGATACGATCCAGAGTGGGTCCGGCGATGACGAGGTCGAAGGCGGCAGCGGTCATGACCTGATGTATGGCGGCCTTGGCCACGACCATCTGGGATTTTGGAGCGTGGATGCCGCGGGCCATGGCGTGACGGTCAACCTGGGCCTGGCCAGCGGTCAGGTGGTCGACGATGGCTATGGCAACGCCGAGACCGCGGGCAGCTTTGAGACCCTGTCGGGCAGCCAATTCGGCGATCTCTTGACCGGCAGCGGCGGTGACAATCTACTGTGGGGCAACGACGGCAACGACACCCTGAACGGCGGTGGCGGCAACGACACGTTGAAGGACGGTATCGGTAATGACCTGTTGAACGGTGGCGCAGGCGACGATTTCCTGTGGTCATACGAGGGCACCGACACCCTGGTCGGTGGACTTGGTCACGACAGCTTTGACTTTGCAGCGGGCGCTCCGGCCCAAGGCCGCGTCGACACAATCACCGACTATGTCCACTTGACCGACACGATAGGCATTGCGCAATGGTGGTCGGTCAAACTGACTGGCACTGCCCTGACCTCGGCCCAATTCATTTCGGGCGCAGGGCGCACCACTGCTGCGACGACAGCGCAGCTTGTGATCTATGACACCACGACGGGGCGACTTTATTTCGACGCCGATGGCAGTGGCGCGGCGTCAAGCGCCGTCTGGGTGGCGACGCTGACCAACCACGCCGCCCTGACCTTTCAGGATTTCACGGTCTTCTCCTGACCGCCCGTTTACTTACACCGGCTCGCCGCCTCGGTCATCGCCGCCGTAAACCCGCGCAGGCTGAAGGTGTCCTTGGTCTGCGTTCCCTTGGCCGAATGGGCGCTCAGCACCGCATCGGTGCCTTTTTGCAGCGCCGCCAGGATCTTGGCGTCGTCATCGACGCTCGCCGCCCAGGCCCATTCGCCATCCACCGTCATCTCGAACTTGGTGCCGCCGACATCCACCGTCACCGTCGATCCCGGCGCAAACGGATAGCCGCCGGTGAACGAGGTTTCGCCTACGGCCTGCCCGGGCCGGAACGTCACGAACAGCAGAATGTCGCTGCGCTTGACCGAAACCGGCTTGCCGTCACGGCTGTTCACGGTTTCCTTCGGGCTGGATACGCCCCAGCATTCCTTGGGCTTGTCCTCGGCAAAAACGCTCCAGTCGGTTTTCACCGCCACCTGATTGGTCGATTCCTGGGCAAACCCGGTGCCACCGGCCGCCATCAGCCCCGCAGCGGAAATCCCACCCGTCAGGGCACGTGTCATCCAGCTTGTCATGTTCCTACAGCCTCCAAGCTGCCTAGCCTCTGCCCGCCCTCACACCGCTTCACGCGCGGGTTTTTCCTGTAGCGCGGGCTGTTCCTACTCGATATTCCATGCATAACCGATAATGACCATTTTGCGAAAGCCCTATGGGCGTAAAATCGCTGAAACTTGACTTCAAAGGGCGGAATGATGACCAGCAGACAGGCAGAAGCGATGGTGGAGCTGTGGCGCGGCGGCTTGCTGGAAAGCGCCCATCGCGGCCATGCGGTGATCTGCGACGATCATGGCGACATAGTCGAAAGCTGGGGCAACCCGGCCGAGGTGATCTTTCCCCGGTCCTCCGCCAAGATGATCCAGGCCCTGCCGCTGATTGAAAGTGGCGCCGCCGATGCCGCGCACCTGACCGAGGCGCATGTCGCCTTCGCCTGCGCCAGCCATTGCGGATCGGCCCTGCACACCACCCTCGCCCGGACCTGGCTGGAAAGTCTCGGCCTGTCCGAATCCGATCTGCGCTGCGGATCGCATGAACCCAGCGACCGGATCGAACGTCATCGCCTGATCCGCGCAGATGAAAAACCTTGCCAGCTGCACAACAACTGTTCCGGCAAACACTCTGGTTTTCTGACGATGAACCAGTTCCTAAAGGGCGATGCCGAATATATCGAACTTGACCACCCGCTGCAGGTCCGGATCAAACAGACGTTCGAAGAAGTGACCGGCGAACCCTCACCCGGCTGGGGCATCGACGGCTGTTCGGCCCCCAATTTCGCCACCACAGTCCACGGCCTTGCCCGCGCGATGGGCCGCTTTGCCGGCGCAACCGGCACTGGCGACACGCGCGACCGCGCCATGCACCGCCTGACCCGCGCCATGGCCACCTACCCGGAACTGATCGCCGGCGATACCACCTGCGATACCGAACTGATGCGCGCAATGGACGGCCGGGTGGCGACCAAGGGCGGCGCCGAAGGCGTTTTCGTGGCGATCCTGCCCGACTTGAAACGCGGTGTCGCGCTCAAGATGGCCGATGGCAGTGAACGCGGCAAAGAGGCCGCCATCGCTGCGCTGCTGGTCCATCTGGGGGTGCTGGGCGCCGACCATCCCTATACGCGCAGACGGGTGAATGTCGTTCAAAAGAACGCCAGCGGCAAGGAAACCGGCATGCTGCAACTGGCCCCCGGGTTTCTCTGATCGCGCCGGGCCGTCCTGGCCATATTCTCCGACCGGCAAAAGCAAAGGCCCCCATCGTTCTGATGGGGGCCCTCTCTACAGCAGTCGCCGGCAAGGCAGGCTGGGTGGGGGCTATGGCCCGCCTCGCCGGTTCCTGCATTCAGTCCCTCTTTGTCGGCTTCAGGTGTGGCGGGCAAACGGCGTTTCCGGGGCGGGTCCGGGGTGCTTTGATGTCGAATAAGCGGCACGCACATTCCGCAACCTGTCCTCTTGATTTGCCACCCAAGCGGCGTAGACTTTCCCCATGACGGTTCAGACCCCGACCCCTTTCCCGATAGCCGACCGCCTGTCGGAACAGGTGTGTTTTGACCGTCACGAACTGGGCAAAATCCTTGCGGTTTATGGCCGTATGGTCGCCTTGGGCGAATGGCGCGATTACGGTCTCTCGACTCTGCGCGACCTCGCGGTGTTCTCGATCTTCCGCCGCACCGCCGAATTTCCGCTGTACCGCGTCGAAAAACGCCCCAAGCTCCGCGCCAGACAGGGCATGTATTCCGTCGTTGCGATGGACGGCCATATCCTGCGCCGTGGCTCCGATCTGACCCAGGTTCTCCGCGTGCTGGAGGTCAAGTCGATCCGACAGGTTGATTAGAGCCCTGCCCCTGACACCCCCGGCGGCAAAGTCGGGATAAGGGGGCTAAACCAACCGCCGTCTGCTGCGCACCGGCAACCCCTCCGCCGCCAGCACCCGCGCGATACAGGCCTCGATGCCCTCATACGCCACCGACATCGTATGCCCGTTGGCATGGATCAACCGCGCCGCA
The DNA here is from genome assembly GCA_025362795.1 of Rhodobacterales bacterium. Lineage (GTDB taxonomy): Bacteria > Pseudomonadota > Alphaproteobacteria > Rhodobacterales > Rhodobacteraceae > Stagnihabitans. Next base: position 97,131 of record JANYFE010000014.1, read on the forward strand.
TCGACCACCAGGGCCACGTGCCCCTTCCAGAACAGCAGATCGCCGCGCCGTAAGTCGCCCTCAACCTCGACTCCCACGCTTTCCTGCAAATCCGCATCCCCCGCGAAGGGAATTCCACAGGCCAGATGCGCCCCCTGCACCAGCCCCGAACAATCCAGCCCCGCCCGCGAATTGCCGCCCCAAAGATAGGGCGTGCCCAGAAACCCCTCCGCCACCGCCACCGGGTCGACAAGCCAGTCGCCCAACGCCCGCAGATGCGACGCCGGCACGAACCCCTGCGCGGTTTCGGCATATTTCCCTGACTGCCCCACCACGCACAATTGTGCGCCCATCGGCACAGCCGCCAGGGCCGCCTGTACTCTGGGTTCCCGGTACAGATGCGTCCCGACACTGGCGACCCAATGCGTCGGCGGCGCCCCCTCGGCCAGATCCGCTTCCGGCAACCAGCCGCAATAGCCATCCCGCGCCGCAAAGCCGAAGGCGTGGCCCCGGTCGCGGTCCACCACGGTAAAGCCCTCGCCCAGCCACAACTGCCGCACCCGCGCCCCGCCGGGGTGGCGCAACAAATCAGCCAAAGGCACCGCAATCCGCAGCGCCTCGCCCTCGGTGAACGCCACGCCCTCCACTTGCCCGCGCATCGACACATGCGCCACCCGCGAGGTCGCCGGGGTCAACCGCCAGTCCATCACAGCCCCAGCATCGCAGGCAACCCGCCCAGCACCGCCCGCGCCCCCTGCCCGACACCGCCCTTGGGCCGCGCAGGCTGATCCGCCGGGCTGTGGCCATAGATGTCGAAATGCAGATAGCGCCCCGTGACAAACCGCCGCAGAAACAACGCCGCCGTCACCGATCCGGCAAACCCAAATCCCGGCGCGTTGTCCAGATCGGCAATCCCCGGCTCGATCACGCTCTCATAAGCATCATGGAACGGCAGACGCCACACCGGGTCGAACCCCGCCACCGCCCCGGCCTCCAGGGCTGCGACGACGCCCGCGTCATCACAGTAATACGGCGCCAGATCCGGCCCCACCGCCACCCGTGCCGCCCCGGTCAATGTCGCCATCGACAGAATCAGATCGGGGCTTTCCTCCGCCGCCAGCGCCAGCGCGTCGCCCAGCACCAACCGCCCCTCGGCATCGGTGTCATTGACCTCCACCGTCAGCCCCTTGCGCGACGTCAGGATATCCTTCGGCCGCATCGCATTGCCGGAAATCGAGTTTTCCACCGCAGGCACCAGCACCCGCAACCGCAGCTTCAGCCCCAGCGCCATGATCATATGCGCCAGCCCCAGCACCGTCGCCGCCCCGCCCATATCCTTTTTCATCAACTGCATGCCCGCCGCAGGCTTGATATCCAGCCCGCCAGTGTCAAAGCAGACGCCCTTGCCCACCAGCGTCAACTTTGGCCCCGTCTGACCCCAGCGCATGTCCAGCAGACGCGGCTCCCGCGCCGAGGCCCGCCCCACGGCATGGATCATCGGAAAATTCTGCGCCAGCAGATCATCCCCCCGCACCACCGTAGCCACCGCGCCAAATCGCGCCGCCAGCGCCAGAAACGCGTCCTCCAGCTCTGCCGGTCCCATGTCCGACGCCGGCGTATTGATCAGATCGCGGGTCAGAAATTCGCCCTCCGCCATCGCCAGCAACCGCGCCGCGTCGACGCCCTCGGCCACCAGCCGCGCAGGTTCCGCGGCCTTGCCCGCGCGGTAGCGGTCAAACCGGTACAGCGCCAGCAACCACCCCAGCGCCGCCTCGTCCCGCTGGCTTTGCGTCAAGTCTCCGACCAGACGCCACGCCCCGCCCGGCAACCCGCTCACCGCCTTCGCCAGCCCGAACCGCAATCGCCCCCGCGCCTTGGCCGTGCCCAGACCCGCCACCGCGGCCGCGACACCCTCCGGCCCCGGCAACAGCCGCATCTCGCCCAGCCCCGCCTCAAACCCGCTGCCCACCAGCCAGTCGCGCACCGTTGCCGGCTGCGCGGCCAACCAGCCCGCCAACCCCTCCGCGCTCACGACAGTCAAGACACGGGCAGGCACGGCAGCCTCAGCAAAGCGCGGAACATCCGACATCAGGTATCCTTTCGGTTCACCCAAAGCCTAACCATGATGCAGCGCATTGAAAACCTCGCCCGGCCCAACTCCCGCCAATTTGCCTAAAATTTCGCCCCTGCCCTTACCTTTTCAAAAATACTCCACAGGGGTGCGGGGGTGTGAAACCCCCGCTAACCTTGATGCCGCACGCCAGCGGTGCCAGCCGACGACCGCCGCGGCTACCTGGTCTGCCCCAGCAAATCCCGGTCGCTGGCCAAAGACCGCTCCGCCACCCGCAGCAACCTGGCCCAGACCGCGGCAAAGGCCGTCACATCGCTGCGGTCCAGACAGACCCGCACGTCATCGGCAATCAGACCCAGCGACACCATCCCCAAATTCTCGCTCATCCGTTGCAACCGGCGCAACTGCCGCGCCATATCGCCCAGATCATGCGCCCGAACCCGGCTGGCCAGCCCCGCCATCGTGATCGCCAATTCGGTCAGCGCCCGCGTCACCACCTGCTCGGCCGAGGCGGTGCCCAAAGTGCGATACATCGTCGCAATCGGCTCCGCATCCTGTCGCACACGGTCGTTCGGACACAGGGCCACCACCACGGCGCCCCCTTCAATTCCTGCCAGCATCACCCTTACTCCTTGCACACCCAAGGCCAGTCTGCCGCGCCATGCTGAAGATTTCGTTGCCCGCGCTGCAAGAAACCTCTCGAATTTGCCGCGATTGCAGCATAGTCAAAACAGGACTGACCGAAGGAGCTGCCCAGATGGACAATGTCCGCCCACTGCCCACCTACCTTGTGCAGCGCTTTCACGGCTGGCGCGCCACCACCTATCAGGACAACAAGGCCTGGTATCGCCGTCTGGCTGAACTGGGCCAGCATCCCCGCGCCATGGTGATTTCCTGCTGTGACAGCCGGGTCCATGTCACCTCGATCTTCGGTGCCGACGAGGGCGAGTTCTTCATTCACCGCAACATCGCGGGTCTGGTGCCGCCCTATAACCCCGACGGCGAACGCCACGGCACCTCTGCCACGGTCGAATATGCGGTCAACGCGCTGGGCGTCGCCCATATTATCGTGTTGGGCCATTCCAATTGCGGCGGCGTCAAGGGCTGCCACGACATGTGTTCCGGCATTGCCCCAGAGCTCGAGGAAAAGACCAGCTTTGTGGGCCGCTGGATGGACATCCTGCGCCCCGGCTATGACCGCGTCGCCTTGTTGCCGCCCGATCAGATCCTGACCGCGCTGGAAAAGCAGGCGGTGATGGTCAGTCTGGAAAACCTGATGACCTTCCCCTTCGTCCGCGACGCGGTGGCGGCAGACCGCCTGACGCTGCATGGGCTGTGGAACAACAGCGGCGAAGGTGCGCTGGAAAACTACGACGCCGCCAAAGACGCCTTCGTACCGGTCTGACAGCCGCGTGCCCTGCGAAATCTGCGCCCGTTGACGCACCCGACCTGACGGCTACTGCAGCACCTTGCCCTCCGGCCAGCGCATCACGCTGTCCAACGTCACCGCTTTTTTCTCCCCCGGCGCCAGATCGAAATCCCAGGCCAGAACCCCGCGCTGGCCTTCGACATTTTCCTCCGTCGCGGCCGGTTCGGCGGTATAGCTGATCTGCAAATCCTCCTGCTCAGAGTATGGCACCAGGTCCATCAGCCGCACCGGCCAGGTCTCGCCGGTCCGGTTCTCTATCTCCAGCACCGCCTTCTCCTCGATCTGGGTGGAACTGGTGAACACCCCGCGATCGCCCGCCGCCCGCTCTGGCATGTCGCGCTTCAACTGCAACCCGTCTATCGCGCCAAACCCCAGATCGACCTTGCCCCCCGCCGACAGAATCGCCAGGTCCGCTGACCCGACCAACGCCCCGTCACGGTGAAGATAGGCCGTCCCCGGCAGCAAAATCTCCGCGCTGTCATTGGTCAGCTTCGCCACCAGAAACACCGTCGCATCATAGCGCGGCACCGCCCGCGCCTCGACCTTGACCGTAAACTCCAGCTTGTCCAGAGCCAGCCGCAAATTCTCCACCCCCGACGCCACGTCCACGACCAACGGATAGTGATAGACCACCGTGTCGCCCTGATAGGCCAACGTTGCGGTCGCGGCCTTCCCTGCAGCGAACGGTGCTGGCTCCATCACCGGTTCCATCATCCCGCCCTCCGTCATCGTATCCATTTGCACCGGTGGCGCGGGATCACCAATCACCCGCAACTCCGGCCACAGCGCAGACGGTGCCGACTGATCCGAAGGCCGCGCGGTGGACAGCGTCAGGTCCACCCCCACCCAATCCTCGCCACTCGCCTGACTGACCAGAACCCCCCGGTCCACCGCCAGCTTCCCCGCCTTGCGGTCCAGATCCATGTCGTAAACCGGTGCCCAAGTGGCATTCTCGACAAAGCTGGTCAGCACCAGATGGCCACCTGCCCCGGCGCTTGTCACCGCAACCGCCAGCGCCGCATACTCCGCATCGCTCCGGTCCAGCGCCGCCAGCGCTTCCTGCGCCGCCGCCAGCCCATCCGTCGCATCGCTCACGCCCTGCGCCTGCCGCTGGCAAACCGCCCTGCGCCGCCAACGCCGCCGTCCGCGCCGCCAGAACCTGCGTCCCGATCATCGCGGCAACCCCCGACAAGCCCACGGCCGTCGCCCCCGCACCCTCCAGCCTGATCCCGGTCAGAAAGCCGATCTGCGCCTGCTGCGCCTCGACCTCGGCACCAATCGCATCCACCGCCGCCTGTGCCAGCCGCAGCTTTTCCGTCGCCACCTCGACCTGACCCTTCGCCGCCTCAATCGCGGGCGAGGTCGGCTCCGCTCGGGGTGGCAACCGGTCGGTGCGCAGCGCGAACGCCCCCAACTGCGCATCTTGCGACGCCAGCCGGATCAGACTTGCATCGGTGTCCGCCGGCAAATCGGTGATCAGCACCTCATGCGCCCCCGCAGCTGCGTCAAACGCCACCTCCCGCACCACCTGCGCCCCCTGCGGATAAATCGTCACCGCCGTGATATGGCTCGTTGCCAGAACCGTATCCGCCAAAGCAGGAACCGGGACCAATAAAGCCAAAACAACCAAAACGCGCATTGAATACCTCCGTGAATGTGTTTTGAGCCTAGCGCACCCCGCCCCGATCACAAAGGCCTTCCCCGCATTTACCCTTTGCCAAATACTCCCGCCGGAGGCTCTGCCCTTGCCCCCCAAACCGCACCCTGCCAATCTCCCGCCAAAACCCGGAGCAGCCATGTCCACCGCACAAAACCTCAAATCCACCACCGGCCTGCCCCGCGTCACCCATGCCAAGGGCAGCTACCTGTGGGATGCGGCGGGCAAGCAATACATCGACGGCTCCGGTGGCCCCGCCGTCTATTGCCTTGGCCATGCGCATGAAGAGGTCAACGCCGCCGTTGCCGACCAGATGGCGCAGATCGCCCATGCCTACCGCTACAACTTCACCACCACCGCACTGGAAGATCTCACCGCCATCATCCGGCAGAACTGCGGCGGCAGCCTCACCGAAATGGTGTTCTGCACCAGCGGGTCAGAGGCCGTCGAAGGCTGCCTGAAAATCGCCCTGCAATACCAGACCGCCATCGGCCAGAAATCCCGCCGCCGCTTCATCTCGCGCCAGCGGTCATGGCACGGCAACACTTTGGGCGCATTGGGTCTGTCCGGTTTCTCCGAACGCACCACGGCCTACGAAGGCGCGTTCATCCCCTCCATCAAACTCTCCCCCGCCAACGCCTACCGCCCCATTCCCGGGGCCACGGCGGAAACCGCTGGCGAAGCCTGCGCACAGGAACTCGAACACGCCATCCTGCAAAATGGCGCTGAGTCCATCGCCGCCTTCATCTTCGAACCTGTCGTGGGTGCCGCAGGTGGCTGCGTCCCCGCCCCCGATGGCTATGCCAGACGCATCCGCGACATCTGCACCAAGTATGGCGTGCTGATGATCGCAGACGAAGTGATGTGCGGCGCGGGCCGCACCGGCCCCTGGCGTGCGCTGGACCGTGACGGCGTCCAGCCCGACCTGATGTCGGTCGCCAAGGGCCTCGCCGCGGGCTACCTGCCGCTTGGCGCGTCGATCTGCACCACCGAGATCTGGCAGGCGATCCGGGCGCATGACGGCGCGTTTGGCACCGGCCACACCTTCACCGGCCACACCGCAGCCTGCGCCGCCGCCGTCGCGGTCCAGACCATCATCCGGCGCGATGGCCTCCTGGCGCACGTCACCGCCAACGAGTCGCAGTTGAAATCCGGTCTGGCCGATGCTCTTCATGGCGTCGAAGCCATCGGCGACATTCGCGGGCGCGGCCATTTCATCTGCGTCGAACTGGTCGCCAACCGCACCACCAGACAGCCCTTCGACCCCGGCCTGAAACTGTTCCTGAACATCCGCGAACAGGCGATGCAGAACGGCCTGATCTGCTATCCGGTCGGCGGCAATGTCGATGGCATGCGGGGCGACATCGTCATCCTCGCGCCGCCCTACAACGCGACAGGTGCCGAACTGGACGAAATCATCGACAAAACCGCCCGCTCGATCCGTCAGGTGCTGGCTGCGCAGGGTTTGGCCTAGTCACCAAAGGTTGAACCCGATCTTGCGTCAACCCGGCGTAAGCTGACGCTGCCTTACAGGAGCCACGCCATGCAACACGCCCTGATATCCCTTGCCATCGCCGTCCTCAGCTGCTTTTCCATCGTCGCTGCCCCGGCCTTTGCCGCGGGCACCAGTGACGGAACCACCGCCGCCGCCAGCGAGGCCAGCTATACCGAAGCCAAGGCCACGGTGGATGCCGGCAATTACGCCGCCGCGCTGCCCATGCTGGTGATGCTGACCAAGGATGCCCCGCAAGACGCCAATGCGTGGAACCTGCTCGGCTTCACCCACCGCAAACTGGGCGACATGAACGAGGCCGCCAAGGCCTATGCCGTCGCGCTGAAAATCAACCCCGACCATCTGGGCACGCTGGAATATCAGGGCGAGATGTATATCCAGACCGGCAAGCTGGATATGGCCAAGGCCAACCTGGCCAAGCTGAAATCCATCTGCGGCAATTGCGAAGAATACGGCGATCTGGAAAAAGCCCTGACCGCCGCCGGAGCCTGATGGCGCAACGCCGTCCAGGGTGCGTCCTGCGACGCACCCTGCAAAACCCTATCCGGCCACTTCCACGGTTTCCCGGCCGTTCTGCGTCGCGGTCATATCGGCCTCGATCCCCACGATCATGCCCAGAAACAGCGCCGGGGTGATCCCGGTCCCCAACCCATCCCGCCATATTCATCAGGCTGGCTCAGAAAATCAACAAACGACGTGGCCAGCGGCCGGGTAAAGATATAAGCCAGCCCGTGTTCAAAGCCCGCGCACACTTCAACGCGCCAGCGATCAACGCTCACAAAATTCGTCTCAAGTGTCCGGTGTCCTTGATGGGAAGTGCTGGCCAGACCCAGCACCCATGCGCCGCAATCCGCCATAAAGCCCGGGTTATGGATCGCCCCTTTTGCGCCAAATACCGGTTGCCCCGCCCGGTTCGGCCCAAGCGGCAGCGCCGCCAGTCCGGATGACCGCCGCGCCAGCGCCCGGTGACTGGCCCACCTCTCGCGCGCAATCCCATCACACTGAAACCCGGGTCATCCCTAATAATTGTCTAAAATTTCGCATTTTCCGTCCCTGAATATCCCACTGCTTTGCGGGCGAGTGAGCCCCCCGCCGATTCCAGCCAAAAAACACCCTGCCCCGCAGACTGCCCCCGGAACCGGACGACGCAAAGCCAAAAGGCCCCGCCTTGCGGCAGGGCCTCTCATATCCTCGCAAAACCCGTCAGCCCTTTTTCAGCACCCGGTTGCCCAGCACTTCCGCAATCTGCACCGCATTCAGTGCAGCACCCTTGCGCAGATTGTCGCTGACCACCCAGATCGTCAGACCGTTGTCCACAGTGCTGTCCTGCCGGATCCGGCTGACATAGGTGGCATAGTCGCCGACACATTCGATCGGCGTGATATACCCACCCGGTTCCCGCTTATCGACCACCAGAACACCCGGCGCCTCGCGCAGAATGTCGGTCGCTTCCTGCCAGTCGATCGGGTCCTCAAACTCGATGTTGATCGCTTCGGAATGGCCGACAAACACCGGCACCCGCACGCAGGTCGCCACGACCTTGATCTTGGGATCCAGGATCTTCTTGGTCTCGGCCACCATCTTCCATTCTTCCTTGGTCGAGCCATCGTCCAGGAAAACGTCGATATGCGGGATCACGTTGAACGCGATCTGCTTGGGGAACTTCTTCGGCGCGACCTCCTGGCCGACCACAAAGATGCCCTTGGTCTGGTCCCACAACTCGTCAATACCCTCTTTGCCAGCGCCCGACACCGACTGATAGGTCGATACCACCACCCGCTTGATCCGGGCGCGGTCATGCAACGGCTTCAGCGCGACAACCATCTGCGCTGTGGAGCAATTCGGGTTGGCGATGATGTTCTTGTTCTTGTAGCCCATGATCGCATCGGCATTCACCTCCGGCACGATCAGCGGCACTTGCGGGTCATAGCGATACAGGCTGGAGTTATCGATCACGATACACCCGGCCCCCGCCGCCCGCGGCGCATACAGCTTGGTCGCCTCCGACCCCACCGCGAACAGCGCAATGTCCCAGCCCTTGAAATCAAAGGTGTCCAGATCCTTGGTTTTCAAAGTCTTGTCGCCAAAGCTGATTTCAGTGCCAAGCGAGTTGCGCGACGCCAGCGCCACGATCTCGTCGACAGGAAACTCGCGCTCGGCGAGGATGTTCAGCATTTCGCGGCCCACGTTGCCCGTGGCACCCGCGACGACGACCCTATAGCCCATCGGGGTTCTCCTAAACTTCATCCCTGACCGTCAGGGACGCTGGCTGTTAGCGCATAGGGGGCTACAGTGAAAGGCCTTCTGCCGCTTTTCCTGCCTGTTCCCGCGCTTGCCGCATCTTTTCCACCATGGCGGACACGTCCGGCCCCTCCGGCCCGTCAAAGCGCGGATAATAGACCTCGTCCAGCCAGTTCATGAAACGGGCGCGGGCCAACGGGTCGAACGTCAGGCGATCCGCCGCCGCAAAGGCCGCGTTCAGCCCGGCCTGATCCGCCACCGCCACCACCAGCCCCGCCTGCTTGAAGAATGCCTCGCCCAGCACCACCACCGGCTTGTCGTGGAAAAACGCCTGCAATCCCATCGACGAATTCAGCGACACAACCCCCCGGCTTGCGACCACCTGCGCAAAGCTGTCGCTGGCATTGTCCACCACCACCCGCCCGGTCGCCACCAGCGGCCCCAGCAACCCGGTCAGGGACTGCCGCGCCGAGGGATGCTCTTTCACCCGCAAATGCCAGCCCTCCGGCAGATGCACCACCGCCTGACCCAGTGCCGCCAGAAACCCCGCCATCCCGCCGGTCCAACCGGCAAACAGCGTCACCTGACTGTCGCTTGGCACCTGCAACGGGCAGAACAGAAACGGCGCGTCCGGCAAAACCGCATCCGCCTGCCCGACATCACTGCGCCGTGACACCCGCGCCACCAGCCCCGCCCCCATCCGCCGCCACCCGTCGCCGGCATCCCGCCCGGCATAAAACCCGGGCTCGCGCGGCACCGCGCTTTCGGCATTCACCCCAACCGGATCCAGCGTGATCCGCCCCGCAACCGGCGCCAGTTCAACAGACAACGTCCCGCAGCCGGCATCCCGCGCCGCCAGCAAAAACGCCAGCCGCGACCCGCCCAGCCCGTTCCACGCCACCGCCACCGCGCCCGGTTGCCGCCCAAACAGCCGCCGCGTCCCGTTATACTGCAGCCGGATCAGTTGCGCCTTGAACCATCGCCCCACGCCTTGCGGTTGCCGCTTGGCCCGCGCCAGACACAGCGCCACCCGCGCCTCGGTCTCGGCAAAGCCGCGCCACGACCACGGCACCACTCGCAACCGCCGCCCGCCGCCATCCGCGCGGGCAAGCGCCGCGAACACGGCCTCCTTGCGGTCATTCCATTCGGCGGGATAAATGATCATCGCTCACCCTACGCCAAATTCATCTGTTCATAAATATCCCTCAAGGGCGATGAGCGCCCGGAAAATCTTCCAGTGGAAGATTTTCAGCGAAGAGCGCCGCGCACGCTTGCGCGGCTGGGGGGAGTGTGAAACTCCCCGAGCGCGCTCAGGCAGGCTGTGCCACCAGAACCTTTTCCCGGATCGGCAAATGGATCAGCGCCGAAAACGCCCCGACCCCCACGCCAATCCACCAGACCGTGGTGTAATCCCCGGTCAGGTCATACATCTTGCCGCCCAGCCAGACCCCCAGAAACGACCCGATCTGATGGCTCAGGAACACAAAGCCATACAGCGTCCCCATATACCTCAACCCATAGATATGCGCGACCAACCCGCTGGTCAAAGGCACCGTCGCCAGCCACATCGACCCCATCGCCGCCGAAAACAGCAGCACCGTCAGCGGCGTCATCGGCGTCATGATGAACGCGGCCGACACCAGCGTCCGGCCCACATAAATCCCCGCCAGCAGATATTTCTTGGAATACCGCTTGCCCAGATACCCCGCCGTGATCGACCCTGCAATGTTGAACAGCCCGATCACCGAAATCGCCACCGCCCCCAGGATCGAGGTCGAGGTAATCCCGATTCCCGCCAGCAGGCCCGACGGGTCAATCGCGCCGCACTTCTGGGCAACAAAGGCCGGGAAATGCGCGGTGATGAACGCCAGTTGATAGCCGCAAGAGAAAAAGCCCATGAAGATCATGGAATAGCTTGGGTCTTTGAACGCCCGGATCAAAACGGTGCCCAGCGACTCTTCCAGTTCCGCCCGCGTCGCCACGGTAGGAGAGCGCAGGAAAGGCAGCGCGAACAACGCGCACAGGATCACCGCCGCGAATATCACGAACACGGTCTGCCACGGATAATATTGCAGCAAAATCTCTGCCGTCGGCGCACCGATCACCTGCCCCGCCGACCCCGCCGCCGTCGCAATGCCCAGCGCCAGGCTGCGGTTCTCAGGCTTGGCCGCACGGCCCACAATCGCCAAAATCACGCCAAACCCGGTCCCGGCAATGCCGAAGCCCACCAGAATTTCCAAAAGCTGATGCTGCCCCGGCGTCACCGCAAAACTCGACAGGATCAACCCTGCCGCATACAGCAGCGCCCCGGCAATGATCGCCCGCCGGTCGCCAAACCGCTCTGCCAGTGCGCCAAAGATCGGCTGCCCAATCCCCCAGGCCAGGTTCTGTATCGCAATCGCCAGCGAGAAATCCGCCCGCGCCCAATTGAACTCCGCTGCAATCGGAATCTGGAACACGCCAAAACTTGCCCTGATGGCAAAATTCAACAACAGGATCACGCAACCCGCAATCAGAACTGGCGTGAAGATCGAGGATTTGGTCATGGCGGCGCTCCTGTCCGGGCGCAAAGGTTGAACCCGGCGCGCCAAAGTTTCAAACGGAGATTTGTGATGGTCACAAGTTGGCCGGTCGATGGGTCATCGCCAAATTCGTTCGAACGAATTTGCAAATCTTTTCGAAAAGATTTGGCCTTCACCCCCCCAAATGCCGCTCCCCTCGCGCATTGGCCAGGCCAATCTGTTTTTGCCGCTCGCGAAACCGCGCCCGGTCCGCCGCGGCATGTTCCGCCACACACTGCGGGCAGCAGACCCCGTCCTCAAACACCGGGTCCGCCCGATCTGCCGCAGTCAGCGGTCGCCGGCATGCCCGGCAGGCGGTCAACCCGCCCGGCACCAGCCCATGCCCCACCGACACCCGTTCATCAAAGACAAAGCATTCGCCCTGCCACAGACTGGCACCCTGCGGCACCTCTTCCAGATATTTCAGAATACCGCCCTGCAAATGAAAGACGTCGCTCACGCCCTGCCCCAGCAGATAATTCGTCGACTTTTCGCACCTGATGCCGCCCGTGCAGAACATCGCAATCCGTTTGCCGGCAAACTTGCCCCGGTTCTCTTGCCACCACGCCGGAAACTCGCCAAACGCCCGCGTCCCGGGATCAACCGCGCCTGCAAACGTCCCGATCGCCACTTCATAATCATTCCGCGTGTCGATCACCGCCACATCGGGCGCAGAGATCAGCGCATTCCAGTCCGCCGCCGCCACATAATGCCCGACCCCCGCCAGCGGGTCGACATCCGGCTGGCCCATCGTGACGATCTCGCGCTTGACCCGCAGCTTCATCCGGCCAAACGGCATCACCTCGGCAAAACTCTGCTTCCAGACCAGCCCCGCACAGCCTGGCAGACCCCGGATATGCGCCAGCACGACCTCAATCGCGGCCCGCTCTCCTGCAATCGTCCCGTTGATCCCCTCCCGCGCCACCAACAGCGACCCTTTGACGCCCTGCGACCGGCATACCGCCACCAGCCCATCGCGCACTGCGACAGGGTCGGGAAATCGGGTAAACTGGTACAGCGCCGCAATGGTCAGCATCCGCGCGGAATACCCGCTGCGCCGCGGGCAGACAAGTCCGCTTGACCCCAATCCGCCTCCCCCCTACCCATAGGCTGACCTCTTGAAAGCAAACCGCGATGCGCCCCGCCACCGAAGCCCTCATCGTGATCGACGTCCAGAATGACTTCTGCCCGGGCGGTGCCTTGGCCGTAGCCGAGGGCGACCAGATCCTTCCCCGCATCAACGCCCTGATGGCCGAATTTCCCACCGTCGTCCTGACCCAAGACTGGCATCCGCACGACCATTCTTCCTTTGCCGAAATGCACCCCGGTGCCGCCCCTTTCAGCCAGATCGAGATGCCCTATGGCAAACAAACCCTGTGGCCCCGCCACTGCGTGCAAGGCTCCCCCGGTGCGAAATTTCACCCCGGCCTGCACACCAACCCGGCGCAGATGATCCTCCGCAAAGGCTTCCGCACCGCCATCGACAGCTATTCCGCGCTGTTTGAAAACGACCACAAAACCCCCACCGGCCTTGCGGGTTATCTGCAGACCCGGGACATCACCCACCTGACCCTTGTGGGCCTCGCCACCGATTTCTGCGTCGCCTTTTCCGCCCTCGACGCTGCCAAATCCGGTTTTGACGTGACCGTACTGCAAGGCGCCTGCCGCGCGATTGACCTTGCCGGCTCGCTTGCCGCGCAACAGGCCGCGATGACAGCGGCGGGTGTCCATCTGCAACCCTGACGTTTTGCGGTTGCACGTGCGCATTTCCCGGCGATAGTTGAACCCCAACGGGGAGAGTTTCATGGTCGATATCGCAACACGGGTCTGGAACCACAAATGGAAGATCGACCCGATCGTGCGGTCCCTGATCGACACCGATTTCTACAAGCTGCTGATGTGCCAGTCGATTTTCCGCAACAAGCCCGACACCAATGTCACCTTCAGCCTGATCAACCGCACCAAATCCATCCGCTTGGCCGAGTTGATCGACGAAGGCGAGTTGCGCGAACAGCTGGACCATGTCCGGTCACTTTCCCTCACGAGGGGCGAAAGCACCTGGCTGCGCGGGAACACGTTTTACGGCAAGCGCCAGATGTTCCGGTCCGATTTCATGGAGTGGTTCGAAAAACTCCGCCTGCCCGCCTATCATCTGGAAAAGCGCGACGGCCAGTTTGAACTGACCTTCGAAGGCAAATGGCCCGAAGTCATGCTGTGGGAAATCCCCGCCCTGTCGATCCTGATGGAACTGCGCAGCAGGCGGGTTCTGGAACGTCTGGGCCGGTTCGAAATCGAAGTCCTGTATGCCCGCGCCATGACCAAACTGTGGGAGAAACTGACCCGTCTCCGCTCCATCGACGGCTTGCGCATCGCCGATTTCGGCACCCGCCGCCGCCATTCTTTCCTGTGGCAGGACTGGGCCGTGCAGGCGATGATCGAAGGGCTGGAAGGCAAATTTACCGGTACTTCCAATTGCTTGATCGCGATGCGCCGCGAGGTCGAGGCAATCGGCACCAACGCCCACGAACTGCCGATGGTCTATGCCGCCCTCGCCCGCAATGACAGCGAACTCGCCCGCGCGCCCTATCAGGTGCTGGCCGACTGGCAGGAAGAACACGACGGCAATCTTCGCATCATCCTGCCCGATACATTCGGCACCGAAGGCTTCCTGAAACACGCGCCGCACTGGCTGGCATCCTGGACCGGCATCCGCATCGACAGCGGCGACCCCGCCAGCGGGGCCGAAATCGCGATCCGCTGGTGGAAAGAACGCGGCGAAGACCCGACGCAAAAGCTGGTGATCTTTTCCGACGGTCTGGATGTCGACAAGATCGAGGAATTGCACCGCCAATTCCTTGGCCGGGTCAAAGTGTCGTTCGGCTGGGGCACCATGTTCACCAATGATTTCCGGGGTCTGGTGCCGGGCGACGAGCTTGCGCCATTCTCGCTGGTCTGCAAGGCCGTTGCCGCCAATGGCCTGCCCACCGTCAAACTGTCCGACAATCCCAACAAGGCGATGGGGCCGAAAGCCGAGATTGCGCGCTATAAACGGGTGTTCGACGTTGGTGCACAGCAGCCGCAAGAGGTCGTGGTCTAGCAGTCATTCCTCGCCCTCGGGCACTTGTCGCCCTTCTTTCACCGCCGCCCGTACTTTCTTGCCGACCAGCCGCCGCTGCACCGACCCATAGGTCGGCTTGGTCGCAATCCGCCGTTTCGGCACCACCAGTGCCGCCGCAATCAATTCCACCAACCGTTCGCGCGCCAGTTCGCGGTTCCGCGCTTGGCTGCGGGTTTCATCGGCCTGAATGACGATCGCCCCCTCATTGGTCCACCGCCGCCCCGCCAGCCGTTTCAGCCGCGCCTTGACCTGCGGCGTCAGATGCGGCGAGCGTTCCGCCTCGAACCGCAATTCCACCGCCGTCGACACCTTGTTGACGTTCTGCCCGCCCGGCCCGGTCGAACGGACAAACGCTTCCGACAGTTCCCAGTCAGCAATGGCAAGGGTTGGGGTGACGTGCAGCATATCCGTCTCGAATTGATGTTCCAAAAGAGAAAGGGTCGCCGGAGTGCGGCGACCCTTTCCGAGTTCCAAGGAGATGGGGCTAGTTAGGCGTCCATCCAATCGGTGGTCTGTTCCCCAGGGGTCTGCCCCTATGAAACACTCCTTCCAACTGTCCCAACACCACTCTCCAATATCACTCTAGACACTGGATCACCTCCTTTCAAAATGGTTGCCGATAGGGGGAGCGTGACACAGATTTTGTGTTTGTCAAAAGGTTTTACGCAACCCGTGCTGGCCTTTTGGCGACAAACAGGCGGAATGGCAAAAGTCCAAAGACAGCTATTGCGAATTTGACACACCAGTCCGCCACGGCCAGCGATACCCAGAACGGCACGGCCCATCCGATGCCCAAAAGTGCGCCGGGGTCTGCCGCCCAGGACACATCATTGCCCGGTTCCAGAAAGCTCAGCGACGCGGCAAAGGCGATGGTGAAAAAGATCACACTGTCCACCGTGGACCCCAGCAGCGTCGAGATCAGCGGCGCCCGCCACCATGCGGCGCGGCGCAGCCGGTCAAAGATCGTCACGTCCAGCATCTGCCCCACCAGAAACGCCGCGCCCGACCCCAGCGCGACCCGCAATGTGACCAGCGGCCCGAACTCGGTCTGGATCTGGGCACCGATCACCGAACAGACCAGCCCCACCCCAAAGCCCGCCAGCACCACCTTGCGCGCCGCACTGGCACCTTGCAGCCGGTTGGTGATGTCGTTGACCAGAAACGACAACGGGTAGGTCAGCGCGCCATAGGTCAGGTACGCCCCCATCGGGTGCTGCACCAGAATGTTGGACGCCACAACGATGACCGCCATGGCCAGGATGCCTGGGACTAGATTTCTCATATGGTTTTCCGTTTTTGACAAGGTTGCGGAGACTTGGCCCCGAAGGGACAGGCGCGTTTAGCCCCGCCTCCCCAACCTGTCAATCCGGCAGCGCGAACTCCACCAACTCGGTGCGCAGCAGGAACAGATAGTTGTTGTCCGACACCATCGTTGCGCGCAAATGCCCCGCCGCGTCGCGCCAGACCGAAAGCCCCTCCAGATTGTCAAAGGTGCCGGGCTGGGTCTGCAACACCACCGTCTCATCCGTCAGCGCATCCCCCGCCCAAGTGAACCGCCGCAGCCTTGTGGCAAACCCGCCCAGTCCCAGAAACGTCCGTTCCAGCACATAAAACCGCCCCTCCGGCCCGACAGCCGCGTCCGACACCAGAAATGGCCCGCGGCGCGGAATGGTCGCGGGCTTGTCCCAGACCCCACCGCGAAACCGGTAAACCTGAAAGGGCCGGTCCGCCTCACCCGAATCCTCGGGCAGCGTGTACAGCGTGCCATCCGGCCCAATCGCCAGCGCCTCCAGCGCGGCGTTGTGCGGCATCAATTCAAAGTCGGGTTCCTCGGGCAGATTGACCGCCCTTCCCGCCAGATGGTCATAGCGCCTCACCCGCGCGTTGCCTTCGAACGACACGAACACCGTGCCATCCGCAGCCACCGCCAGCCCTTCGCTATCGGTGCGCATCGTGGGCAAATGCCGGCCGGTGGTGCCCAGCAACAGCGTCACCGGCCCGGTCGCAACCCCGGTGATCCGCCCCGCCGCGTCGCGCTGCACCTGCCCCTCGACCCAGGCCCCGTGATCCGACAGCGCCACGAACCGCGCCCCATCCGCCATCACATGAATCGCTGAAAACCCGCCGAACAGCCCACCCCGGCCATGCCAGTTGAAATCCCCGATCAGCCCGGCAGGCGGCATCGGACCGGCGCTGCCTTCCATCCCAAGGACGGACAGCAGCCCGATCGTCAATCCGAGGACAGTACGCTTGCGCATTGGGCGGGCAGATCGGTCATCGTGAATTCGCGCGGCCCTTTCTTGTGCGGTTTGGGTGGCTGCGGCGTCGTGGGCTTTGCCGCGGGCTTGGGGTGCAGATAGGCGTCCGACACCCAATAGGCCAGCGTCTCGTCACACCCGCTGCCACCTTTCGACAGGTCCGAAACCGTCGGTGTCTGGGTCTGGCACAGGCTGGCCCCCGCCGGACATTTCAGCCGCACATGCATATGGTCCTGATGACCCGCCTCGGGCCGGATATGCTGCAACCACTTGGCATCGGCCCGGGTCGCGGTCTTGCACATCTCGATCTTGATTGCCGCCGCCACAAAGATCCGGTCCACTCGCGGGTCCGACGCCGCCGCCTTCAACACCGCGCGGTAACTGTCATTATAGCTGGAATTGACCGAAAGCTGGTCATCGCTGCGGATCGAGATCGAACTGATCTTCTCGCGCTGTGCCGGGGTCAGGTCCAACCGGCTGGGCGGCAGAAACCAGATATCCGCATCCAGCCCGATCTGATGGCTGGCATGGCCGGAATTCATCGGCCCGCCGCGCGGATTGCCCATGTCACCGATATAAAGTCCGCGCCAACCGAACCGCGTCACGGCGGCGCTCAAATCCTCCAGATAGCTGACCAGCACCGGGTTGCCCCAGTTGCGATCCCGCGCCAGCCGCATCGCCTGCCAGGTCGGCCCGGTTTCCGGCAGTTCCACGTTCCCCGCCGCACAGCCCCGCGCATAGGTGCCAATCGGCATGGATTGCTGATTGGAGGGCGTGCGCTGCGCCGCGAACAGCGTGGCCGCCAGCGTTTCCGCGCCGGCAGGTGCCGCCCATATCAACAGCAAAACCAGCAGATGTTTCATAACGACCGCTCACCCATCGGCTTAACCCAGCGCAGAAACACCATCCCCAGCACGAACAGCACAATCAACGGCACCGCAATGCCAATGCGCGACGACCCGCTCAGCGCACTCACGATGGTAACACCCAGTGTCCCCAGAAAGGTCGTGGCTTTGCCCGACAGCGCATACAGACCGAACGCCTCGGTCGCGCGGTCCGGTTTGGTGTGAAACACCATCATCGTCCGGCTCGCCGCCTGCAACGTGCCACCCGCCGCGCCAATCGCACAGCCGCACAGGTAAAAGATGATATCCGGCGCAGTGCTGTCAGGGGCCAGCGCCAGCCCGAAGAACGTCTGCCGCGACATGCCCGCCACGATCAGACAGACCACGATCAACACCCAGACCGACACCGTGATCACCGGCTTCGGCCCCCGCGCCGAATCCATCCGACCGCCCGCCCAGGTAAACAAAGCCGCCGAAATCGCCGCGATGATCCCGAAAATCCCCAATTGCGTGATGGTCCAGCCCAGCACATTGCCCGCATAAATCCCGCCCATCGCATACAGCGCATTCAGCGCATCCCGGTACAGCATGGAACTCAGCAAATGCGCCCCCAGGCTTTGCCGCTTGCGCAAGGACAGGATCAACCGCCACAAGTCGCGCAACGACTGACCCAACCGTATGCCGGTGCCGCCGCCGCGCTTTTCGCGCACCCACATGAAAAACGGCACCATGAACACCGCGTACCAGATCGCGGTGAACGGCCCGACCGCCCGCGTCCCCTCCCGCGCTGCCGCATCCAGCCCCAGTACCGGCGAAATCCCGATCAGCGTTTTGCCGGTCTCGCCATTCTCGTTGAACAACAGCAGCATCAAAATCAGCGCGATGATCCCGCCCAGATAGCCAAACGCCGAGCCCGATCCGCTGATTTTGCCCATATCCGCATCACCCGTCAGGTCCGGCATCAAGGAATTGGTGAAAATCGTCGCAAACTCCATGCCGATCAGCCCGACGCCAAACCAGACCACGCCCATGAACAGATCGGGCTGCATCGGGGTCAGCTGCCACAGCATCCACGACCCCAGCACATACAGCGCCGAAAACCCCCAGATCCACGGCATCCGGCGCCCCGACCCATCGGCCACCGCGCCCAGAATCGGTGCCAGAACCGCGATGATCAGCCCAAAGATCGTCTGCCCGCCCGCCCAATAGGCCGTCGCGGCCGCATCCGCCGCATCCTTGGCCATGCCCTGCGCCATGTAACTCTGCGCCGCGACCCCAGCGAAATACGGGCTGAACACAAAGGTCAAAAGCAGGGTGCTGTAAGGCTGGCTGGCCCAGTCAAAGAAATACCAGCCCCAGATGCGCTGCCGCTGCGTCGCCATACCCGCCCCCATCTGCTTTGCTCGAACAACGCGCGTTTTGCCCGATCAAGCCTGAACCGCCCGAATTAAGCAAGCACCCGTCCTTGCCCTTTTGCCGCGCCCGGATTACCTGTGCCAAGCCTTTCGGAGACGCCCCATGACATCCCTGCTGCAAATCCTGCTTCTGGCCATCGACATCGCCCGCTGGATCGTTCTGGCCCATGTGATCATGAGCTGGCTGATCAATTTTCAGGTGCTGAACCTGCGGCAATCGCTGGTCGCGCAAATCTGGGATGCGCTGCAACGCACGCTGAACCCGATTTATTCCCGCGTCCGCCGCTTCATTCCCATCACTGGCGGCATCGACTTTGCGCCTCTGGTGGTGCTGTTCGCGCTCATCGCGTTGAAAATCGTCATCATCAACAACTTCGTCTACTGACCCCAGGTGGCCGACCCGCGCGACCTTTTGCACTCGGTTTTCGGGTTCCCCGACTACCGCCCGGGACAAGAGGAAATCGTTGACGCGGTCATGGCAGGCCGCAACACGCTTGCCATCATGCCCACCGGCGGCGGCAAATCCTTGTGTTTCCAACTCCCCGCGCTCTGCCGCGACGGCGTCACGGTCGTCATCTCGCCGCTGATCGCCCTGATGCGCGATCAGGTCCGCGCGCTGAAAGCCGTAGGTGTCGAATCCGGTGCCCTGACCTCTGCCAACACCGACGAAGAAACCGAAGACGTCTTTCAGGCGCTGGACGACAACCGCCTGAAACTTCTCTACATCGCCCCCGAACGCCTTGCCGCCGCCGCCACCCTGCCGATGCTGCGCCGCATCAACGTGACGATGATCGCGGTGGACGAGGCGCATTGCGTCAGCCAGTGGGGCCACGATTTTCGCCCGGATTATCTGCGGATTGGCGCGTTAAGACAAACCCTGAACGTCCCCCTCGCCGCCTTCACCGCGACGGCGGATGAGGAAACCCGCGCCGAAATCGTCACCCGGCTGTTTAACGGCGAGGCTCCGGCCACCTTCCTGCGCGGCTTTGACCGTCCCAATATCCACCTCGCCTTCGCCGTCAAGGATGGCCCGCGCGAACAAATCCTGCGCTTCGCCGCCGCGCGCCGGGGTCAGTCCGGCATCGTCTATTGCGGCACCCGCGCCAAGACCGAAGTCCTCGCCCAGGCCTTGCGCGAGGCCAGACACTCCGCCGCCTTCTACCACGCCGGGATGGAGCCTGATGAACGCCGCCGGGTCGAGATGCGCTTTCAACAGGAAGACGGGTTGATCGTCGTCGCCACCATCGCCTTTGGCATGGGGATCGACAAACCTGATATCCGCTGGGTCGCCCATGCCGACCTGCCCAAATCCATCGAATCCTACTACCAGGAAATCGGCCGCTCCGGCCGCGACGGCCTGCCCGCCGAAACCCTGACGCTGTATGGCCCCGACGACATCCGCCTGCGCCGGTCCCAAATCGACGAAGGCGCCGCCCCGCCCGACCGCAAACAGGCCGACCACGCCCGCCTCAACGCCCTTTTGGGTCTGGCCGAGGCGATGCGCTGCCGCCGTCAGGTTCTGCTCGGCTATTTTGGCGAAACCACCGCCCCCTGTGGCCATTGCGACCTCTGCGCCCGCCCCGCCCTGACCTTCGACGCCACCGACGCCGTCCGCAAAGCCCTGTCCGCCATCCTGCGCACGGGTGAATATTTCGGCGCAGGCCATCTGATCGACATTCTGACCGGCACTGCCACCGCCAAAGTCATGGAAAAGGGTCACAACTCCCTGCCCACCTTTGCCGTCGGAAAAGACCTGTCCAAACCCGCCTGGGGCGCGGTGTTCCGCCAGATGATGGGCCGCGATCTGGTCCGCCCCGACCCCGACCGCTTTGGTGCCCTGCGGATGACCGACGCCGCCCGCCCGATCCTGCGCGGCGAGGAACAGATCACGCTGCGCCGCGATACCGTCGACAATGCGCGCGCCGACGCCCCGATCCGCGCCCAGGTGTCCGACGAAAACGCCGATCTGCTGGCCGCGCTCAAAGCCAAACGCCGCATTCTGGCAGAGGCGCAAAAGGTGCCGTCCTATGTCGTGTTCCCCGACAAGACCCTGATCGAGCTTGCCGAACGCCGCCCGACCACGCTGGATCAGATGATGGGCATCTCCGGCATCGGCGCGAAAAAGCTGGAAAGCTACGGTGCCGCCTTCCTGTCCGTCATCACCGGCGCCGCCCCCGACCCCCAGCACCCCGCCCGGCGCAAACTGGCAGGCCGCGACGCGGCGCAAATCTTTGACCGTCTGGCAGAGGTGCAACTGACCCTCACCCGCGGCGCGGATGGCATCGGCAAACCGCTGTCCTGTGCGCAATCCACCCTGCGCCAGATCGCCGAAAGCCGCCCCTCGACCCTGTCCGACCTTGACCAGATCAGCGGCATGGGCCCCGCCAAAACCGAACGCTTCGGCGTGGCCTTCCTGGGCGTTCTGCGCGGCGATTGATCCCCCATCAACTGTCGATAAATATCCCACGGGGGTCCGGGGGTGTGAAACCCCCGGCCTTTGTCACAAAACCTCAGGTCCCGGTCATCTGCTCCGGCTCACCCTCCAAAGGGCGCGCGTGTGGCGGGCAGAACTCTGCCAGAACCGCCGAAATCGCCGCCTTGCGCAAAGGTTTGGTCATATACCGGTCGATCCCCGCCGCCAGAATGCCTTCTTCGTCGCCATCCATCGCATGCGCGGTCAGCGCCACGATCGGCAGATGGCTGCGCCCCGCTTCCAATGCCCGAATGGCCCGCGCCGCCTCGCGCCCGTCCATTTCCGGCATCGAGATGTCCATGAAAATCAGGTCGGGCCGAAAGCTTTGGAACAATTCCACCGCCTCGCGGCCGTTGCCGGCAAAGACCAGTTCCATATCCATGTCTTTGACCATCTTCTGGAACACCAGCTGATTGGTCCGGTTGTCCTCCGCCGTCAGCACCCGCATCTGGCGGGTTGCAGTAACAACAACCGCCGGCGTCACCACCTCTGGCATCACGCCGCTCAACTCTTTCAGGCGCCGGTACAGGTCAGACCGCAGGATCGGCTTCTGGATGATCGCCGCCAGCTCCTCTGACCCTGCCGCGTCGCGCGCCTGCGTCGGGTTCGAACTCAGCAGCACGATCGGCATCGTCAGCCCCAGCGCCCGGATGTGCAGCGCCAGCGCCGGGCCGTCCATGTCCGGCATCGAATGGTCGGTCAACACGGCATCAAACGCCCGGTCCCGCGCCAGAACCTCCAGCGCTTCGGCCCCCGACCGGCACAATGTCACCGCGATGCCGCAAGGTTCCAGCTGGCGTTCCAGGATGGTGCGGTTGATGAACTGGTCATCGACCACCAAAGCCCGGCGCAGGTCAATCGGCAGGTGCGGCGCCACCGCGTCCTCTGCGACCGGCAGTGTCACCCTAAATCCGAAACACGACCCCTTGCCGATTTCACTGTCGACCCAGACCGCGCCATCCATCTTTTCGATCAGCCGCTGGGTGATCGCCAGCCCCAGCCCAGTGCCTTCGAACTTGCGGTTCGACTGGCTTTCGACCTGATTGAACTCGCCAAAGATGTGGTCCAGATGTTCGGCCGCAATGCCGATCCCGGTATCTTCCACCGTCACATGCAGCTGTTCGCGGCCCTCCTCCGCCTCCAGCCCGACCACGCGGATCAGGACATGGCCCGCCTCGGTGAACTTCACCGCATTGCCGACCAGATTGGTCAGAACCTGCCGCAGCCGCCCCGGGTCGCCGACAAAGCGGGTCGGCAGGAACATGTCGAAATCGATCATCAGATCAATGCCCCGACTGCGTGCCTTGGGCTGCAACAGCATGGCAACCTCGTGGATGATCCGTTCCAGATCAAAGGGTTCGGGGTACAGCGTCAGCCGTTCCGCCTCGATCTTGGAATAGTCCAGAATGTCGTTGATGATGACCAGCAGCGCCTCGCCGGACGAACGGATGGTTTCCGCGAACAGCCGCTGTTCCGCGGTCAGCGCCGAATCGCACAAGAGTTCCGCCATGCCGACGACCCCATTCATCGGCGTGCGGATCTCGTGGCTCATATTGGCAAGGAAGGCCGACTTTGCCCGGTTGGCCGCCTCTGCCGCCTCGCGCGCCGTCAACAGGGCCGCCTGTTGCGCCTTGGTTTCGGTAACATCCATCCGCAGCCCGACCCGCCCGCCATCCGGCGTCGGCAGATCCTGCGACCGGATCCAGCGGCCATCCGCCAGCCGCTGTTCTTGCAGACCAACCGGGTTGCGGTGCTGGTCCAGCCGGTGCGCCAGCCAGTCTTCCTCGCGGCCCACGGCATCGGGGTGCTGGCCTCGCGCCATGCCATAGCGCAGAATATCCTCGAACCGCGCCCCCGGCACCATCGCGGGGGCAGATTCGGAATAGATGTCGCGGTATCGTTGATTGCAGGTCAAAAGCCGATCCTCCCTGTCGAAAAGCACGAAACCATCCGGGATCGCCTCAACCGCGGCCCAGATGCGCATCTGTTCGGTGATATCCAGCGCCAGCGTGACCATGTCGCCGTCCCGGGCGCGGCGGTTGACCAGCCGGATCCAGTTGCCGCTGCTCAACGGCACCGTCACCGGCTCGATCGGGTCGGTGTCCAGACGCGCGACCATATCCGCTACAAAGTCATCGACCGACACGCTGCCCAGCTCGACCCGGCCCGAAGCCGCGACCAGCCGCACCATGTCGGCATAGCTAATGCCGGGTGCTATGCCCAGCCCGTCCATCACGGCCATGAAGGCGCTGTTGGCAGTGACCAGCCGCAGATCGGCATCATAGACCGCAAAACCGTCGTTGATCGTGTTGATCGAATCCCACAGCCGCCGCTCTGCCATCACGGCGCTGGTATGGGCCCGGTCCAGATCCTCGACAAAGCGCGAATTCTGACCCTTCAGACTGGCCGCCTCGCTCAGGGCGCTGCGGGTCACTTCGCGCTGCACCACGATCTGGTCCGACAGCGACCGCGCGTGCAACCCCAGCTTTTCATTCGCCGCAAACAACTCCCGGCTTTTCTGCTCCAGCAGCCGTTCCGCCGCCAGCCTAGCGCGCCGTTCCTTGGCCAGCTGATCCGCAATGTCCATGCCGTCTTGCACCACAACTTGCCCAAGGCACCGCTTCTGGGCACCCTCCGTTCCCGGCACTGTGTCGCACTTAGGTGAACGGCACCTTAACGCTTGCCGCTTTCGTCATCGGCACCTGCGGCCGCGGTATCAGAATCCTTGCGCCGCGCGGCACCGCCATGCGATGTTCCGCGCAGGGTTTTCCGAAGGGATTTTCGATGCGTGGTTTTGCGGTGCGGGCCTTGGCCATTCTGTCTTTCGGGGTGCTGCTGACCGGCACAGGAATGGCCCTTGCCGATGATCTGATTCCGGCCAAGCGCCTCGCGCTCAGTGAAAATACCGACATGCCGGGCGGCGATCTGGCTTCGATCTTCGACACCACGCTCGAGGCGTGCGAAATCGCCACCCTGACCAACAAACAGGCCCGGGCGTTCACCTTTAACACCAAGAACGGCTCGTGTTTTCCCAAGGGTGCCGTGGGCACCACCGCGCAGTTTGACGGGGCCTATTCCGGCGTCGTGATTGCCGCCGACAAGGGGGCAGAGGCGCTGGCCCAGACCCGCCGCCCCGAACTGGCCTTCCTGCCCGGCTACGACATCTCGCCCGCCACCGATCTGGCCAAGAACATGGCCAACCTGCATGTCACCGATGGCTATACCGCAGCGGACCATCTGGCCTCGGCCAAGGATGCCGAATCCAACGGCGATCTGGACGGCGCCTACCGGTTCGTCGGGGCCGCGCTGAACGTGCAGGATTCCGCCGCCAACTGGCTGGAATACGCCCGCCTGCTGCTCGCCGCCGCCGAGACGAACACCAACGAGGCGGGCAACATGCGCGACGCCGCCTTCCGCGCCACGATCAACGCCTATCTGCGCGCCGATGGCAAACCCTTGCAGCATTCGATCCTGGTGATGATGGGTCAGGCGCTGGAAAAGATGGAACGCGGCCGTGACACCGTGCAGGCGCTGCGTCTGGCCCAACAGCTGCAACCGCGCGACGACACCGCCAAGGCGCTGGATGACGCGATCGGCAAATACGGCTTCCGCGTCGTCGACAACGAAGTGCAGACCGACACCGACCGCCCGCGCATCTGCGTCAACTTTTCCGAAGACCTCGTGAAATCCGGGGTGGATTATGCCACCTTCGTGCAGCTGCCGGATGCCGGCATGTCGGTGTCGTCCGACGGCTACCGCCAGCTGTGTGTCGAGGGCATTCAGCCCGGCGGCCGCTATACCGTGACGTTCCGCGAGGGGCTACCTGCCGCCGATGGCCAGTCGCTGGCCAAATCCGTCCCGATCACCGCCTTTATCAAGGACCGCTCGCCCGGCGTCCGCTTCACCGGCCGGGGTTATGTCCTGCCGCGCACCGGCGATGCGTCGATCCCGGTCGTCACTGTCAACACCACCAAATTGGATCTGGAAGTCTACCGTGTCACCGACCGCAACCTGTTGCGCATCATGCAGAACGGCTATTTCGACACGCCGATGTATGACTATCAGGAACAGGATTTCGAAGGCCAGATGGGCACCAAAATCTGGAACGGCAGCGCGGTCGTCGGCCAGGACGTGAACAAGGATGTCACCACCCGCCTGCCGCTGAACGATGCGATCAAGGGCCAGCCCGCAGGCATCTATGCCCTGCGCGCCATCGTCCCCGGCGTTGACCCCTATACCATCCCGCCATCGTGGCAGTGGTTTGTCGTGTCCGACCTCGGCCTGACCACACTCAGCGGCGTAGACGGCCTGCATGTTGTCGTCCGGTCGCTTGGCACCGCTGGCCCGAAACCCGGCGTCACGCTGGAACTGCTGTCGCAGGCCAATGAAATCCTCGGCACCACCACCACGGACGCTGATGGCTTTGCCACCTTTGATGTCGGCCTGCAACGCGGCACCGGGTCCGCCGCACCCGCGCTGGTCGTCGCCCGCGACGGCAAGGACACCACCGCCGATCTGGCCTTCCTGTCGCTGACCGACCCCGAGTTTGACCTGTCCGACCGCGGGGTCGAGGGGCAAGAGGCGGCCCCCCCCGTCGATGTGTTCCTGACCACCGACCGCGGCGCTTACCGCGCTGGCGAAACCGTCCACGCCACCGCCCTGGCGCGCGATTCCGAATCGCAGGCGTTGGATGGATTGCCGCTGACCGGCATCCTGTCGCGGCCCGATGGCGTCGAATATGTCCGCGCACTGGCCAATGATGCGGGCGCGGGCGGCCATGTCTACGACTTCCCCATCGCCGGCAATGCGCCGCGCGGCACTTGGCGGCTGGACGTCTACGGCGATCTTGACGCCGCCGCCCTGACCTCGAAAACCTTTCTGGTCGAAGATTTCCTGCCCGAACGCATCGACTTCAAACTCGCGCTGTCCGACGACCCGATCCGCCTTGGCGACGTGCCGCCGCTCAGTGTCGATGCCCGATACCTGTTTGGTGCGCCGGGTGCTGACCTTGCCATTGAAGGCGAGGTGCTGATCCGCGCCGCCCAAAGCCTCGACAGCTGGCCCGGCTATACGTTCGGCAAGTATGACGACGCCTTTAGTGCGCAGGTCGCCTCGTTCAGCGACATTCGCACCGATGAAAAAGGGCAGGCCACCATCGACGCCGCCCTGCCCGAAGTCGAAGATCCCAAACGCCCGCTGGAAGGCCTGTTCGTGGTCCGTGTCGCCGAAGGCTCCGGCCGACCGGTGGAACGCCGCATCACCCGCCTGTTGACCCCGTCCGCCCCGATGATCGGCGTCAAGCCGCTGTTCGACGAGGTCGTTCCCGAAGGCAAAGACGCCAGCTTCAACCTGATCGGCATCGATCCGGACACCAAAGCCACCGCGATGACGGTGCATTGGGACATGACGCGCATCGAAACCCATTACCAATGGTATCAGACCAATGGGTCGTGGAACTGGGAGGCTGTGACCGTCCGCAACAAGGTGGCGTCCGGTGACAGTGCGCTTGGCGACCAGCCCACCGTCATTTCCGCCCCGGTGCAGTGGGGCGAATACGAACTGAACGTCGCCCGCAATGATGGCGAAGTGGCCGTGACCTCGACCACCTTCTACGCCGGCTGGTATGCGCCCGCCGATGTGTCATCGACGCCCGACACGCTGCAACTGTCTCTGGACAAACCGCAATACAAGGCGGGGGATACCGCCATGCTGCGCATCGTCCCCCGCGCCGCAGGTACGGCACTGGTGTCCGTCCTGTCCAACCGCCTGATCACCATGAAGGCGGTCGAGGTGACAGAGGGCGAAAACCTGATTCCGCTGCAAGTCACCGACGACTGGGGCACCGGCGTCTATGTCACGGCCTCAGTGTTGCGTCCGATGGATGTGGCCGCAGGCCGCAACCCCGCCCGCGCCCTCGGCCTCGCCTTCGCCAAGATCGACCCCGGCAGC
The DNA here is from genome assembly GCA_025362795.1 of Rhodobacterales bacterium. Taxonomy (GTDB): domain Bacteria; phylum Pseudomonadota; class Alphaproteobacteria; order Rhodobacterales; family Rhodobacteraceae; genus Stagnihabitans. The sequence goes on from JANYFE010000014.1 coordinate 124,640, forward strand.
CGTGCCCTGCAAGCCACGATTGAAACCGCCCCCGAAGCCGCGCCGCGCGGCCCCTTGGATGTGGCCGTCAAAGTCGCAGGGCTGGAACCCGGCGACACCGCCTATGCCACCATCGCCGCCGTTGACGTCGGCATCCTGAACCTCACCGGCTTCGCCCCGCCCGATCCGCAGGACCACTACTTCGGCCAGCGCAAACTTGGTCTGGGCATCCGTGACATCTACGGTCGCCTGCTCGATGGCCTCACCGGCGCACAGGGCGAGGTCAAATCCGGCGGTGACGCGGGCGCACAGGCCCGCCTGCAAGCCCCACCCCCGACTGAGGAACTGGTGTCCTATTTCACCGGCCCGGTCACGGTCGGCGCAGACGGTTACGCCCGTGCCAGCTTTGATCTGCCGTCGTTCAACGGCACCGTCAAGATCATGGCCGTGGTCTGGTCCAAACGCGGCGTCGGCCAGGCTTCTGCCGACGTTCTGGTCCGCGACCCGGTTGTCGTCACCGCCAGCCTGCCGCGCTTCATGCAACCCGGCGACCAAAGCCGCCTGCTTCTGGAAATCGTCCACGCCAGCGGACCTGCCGGCACGATGCAACTCGCCGTCACCTCCAGCGGCCTGACGCTGGGCAAGGTGCCGACTGAATTCACCCTGGGCGACCTGCAAAAGACCAGCTTTGAAATCCCGGTCACCGCTGCCGCGATCGGCCTGCAAACCATCGAAGTCACCCTGACCACGCCGGATGGCAAAGTCCTGACCAAAGACCTGAAACTCCCGGTGCAGGCCAACGACCCCGTCACCGCCCACACCAGCCGCCTCGACCTCGCCAATGGCAAAAGCTTTACCTTTGACGAAAACGTCTTTGCCGGTCTGATGCCCGGCACCGGTCGCGCGACGATGGCGATTGGTCCCCTGGCCCGCCTGAACGCCCCCGGCGTTCTGGCGGCGCTCGATGCCTATCCCTATGGCTGCACCGAACAGATCACCTCCAAAGCCCTGCCGCTCCTGTATTTCGATCAGGTGGCGCAAGCGATGGACCTGCCCGGCGCGAACGACATCAAGGGCCGCGTGCAACAGGCCATTGAAGCCGTCCTGACCAACCAAAGCTCGTCCGGCAGCTATGGCCTGTGGGGCCCCGGCGAAGGCGACATGTGGCTTGACGCCTATGTCACCGATTTCCTGTCGCGCGCCAAAGCCCAGGGCTTTGCCGTCCCCGACAAAGCCTTCCGCCAGTCGCTCGACAACCTGCGCAATCAGGTCAATTACTACTCCGACTTCGACAAGGGCGGCGAACCGCTCGCCTATGCCCTGATGGTCCTCGCTCGTGAAGGCGCCGCTGCTGTCGGCGATCTGCGCTATTATTCCGACGTCAAGGGCGATGCCTTCGCCACCCCGACCGCAATGGCCCAACTGGGCGCGGCCCTCGCCAGCTATGGCGACCAGCCCCGCGCCGACGCCATGTTCAAACGCGCGGTCACGGCCCTGAACAGCCTGCCGCCCAAGGAAACTTCGCAATACCTCCGCGTCGATTATGGCACCACCTACCGCGACGCCGCCGCCGTGCTGACCCTGGCTGTCGAGTCAGGCTCCAACGCCGTGGATACAGAGGCTCTGACCAACCGCATCGCCACCTCCGGCACCCTGTCAACGCAAGAAATGACCTGGGCCCTGCTGGCGGCAAACGCCCTGATCGACCGGCCCTCCTCGACCAACATCACGCTGAACGGCCAACCGGCCACCGGCCCGCTGGTCAAAGTGCTGGACGCCAATTACCGCGATCCGGTCGTGGTGCAGAACACCGGCGACAAGACCACGCTCACCGTCACCACCTACGGCGTGCCCATCACACCCGAAGCGGCGGGCGGCAACGGCTATGCGATCACACGCAGCTACTACACGCTGGATGGCCAACCCGCCTCGCTCGACGGGTTGCGCACCGGCGACCGCCGCGTGGCCGTGCTGGAGGTCACCCCCTTCGGTCGCGGCGAAGCCCGCCTGATGGTGTCGGATCCGCTGCCCGCCGGGTTCGAGATCGACAACCCCAACCTGATCACCGGCGGTTCGGTCTCCAACCTTGGTTTCCTCGATCTCGCCACCGAAGTCGCGCATTCAGAGTTCCGGCAGGACCGCTTCCTGACCGCCATCGACCGCACCGACAACCAACCGTTCCGGCTGGCCTATATCGTCCGCGCGGTGTCGCCCGGCACGTTCCACCAGCCAGCCGCCTCGGTCGATGACATGTACCGTCCCGACTTCACTGCGCACACCGACGCGGGCACCGTCACCATCGCCAAGTGATGGCCGCCCAGACCGATCCGCTGCCCAAACTCGGCCCCCCCGCGCCTGCCCCCTCCCCATTGGGAAGGGCAGGGGTGGGGGGCGGCCAAAGCCGTGCCATGCGACCATGACCCGCCTTATCTTCACTCTGGCCCTGACCCTGTTCCTCGCCGCCTTCGCCCGCGACCGGTTTGACGACTGGGTGAACACCACCGACCTGCCCGCGCTGACCGCCCAGACCAGCAACGAAGTCCTGGACCGAAGCGGCAACCTGCTGCGCGCCTACACCGTCGCGGATGGTCGCTGGCGTCTGGCGACCGACCTCACCCAGGTCGATCCGTTCTTTGTCAAACTTCTGCTCGCCTACGAGGACAAACGTTTTTACGACCATCATGGCGTCGATCCAATGGCGCTGCTGCGCGCCGCGTTCCAGGCCGTCACCAAGGGCGAAATCACCTCCGGCGCGTCCACCTTGACCATGCAAGTCGCCCGCCTGCTGGAAAACAGCGGCACCGGCCATATCCAAGGCAAACTGCGTCAGATCCGGGTGGCGCTTGCCCTTGAACGCCATCTGACCAAAGATCAGATCCTGTCGCTCTACCTCCACCTCGCCCCCTATGGCGGCAATATCGAAGGCATCCGCGCCGCAGCCCTCGCCTATTTCGGCAAGGAACCGCGCCGCCTGACCCCCGCCGAGGCCGCCCTTCTGGTCGCCATCCCGCAAAGCCCCGAAACCCGCCGTCCCGACCGCGCCGCGCAGACCGCCACCGACGCCCGCGCCCGTGTGCTGACCCGCGCGACAAAAGACGGCATCATCACCGCCGATCAGGCCCGCGCCGCCCTGACTGAACCCGTGCCCACCGCCCGCCGCGCCTTCCCCGCCCTCGCCCCCCACCTGTCCGACCGTGTCACCGCCGAGGACACCACCACCAGACGCCACCAGACCACCATCGACAAAGCCCTGCAAATTGCCCTCGAAAAACTCGCCGCCGAAACCGTCGCGGGTCAGGGTGCCCGCCTGCAAGTCGCCATTGTCGTCGCCGATCACCGCACCGGCGAAATCCTCGCCTCCGTCGGTTCCGCCGCCTATACCGGTGACGCCCGGCAGGGCTTTGTCGACATGACCACCGCCCTGCGCTCGCCCGGCTCCACCCTGAAACCGCTGATCTATGGCCTCGCCTTTGACGAAGGCCTCGCCCATCCGGAAACCCTGATCGACGACAAACCCACCGATTTCAACGGCTACCGTCCGCAAAACTTTGACAAGCAGTTCCGCGGTACCATCCGCGTCCGCGAGGCGCTGCAACAATCGCTCAACCTGCCCGCCGTCGCCCTGACCGAGGCGCTCGGCCCCGCCAAACTGCTGCAAGCGATGGACCGCGCCCAGATGAAATCCGCCCTGCCCACCGGCCAGCCCGGCCTGGCGGTCGCCCTCGGCGGGATCGGCGTGACCCTGGAAGACATGGTCCAGCTTTACACCGCCATCGCCCGGGGCGGCCTGTCCCGCCCGCTGACCCACCTGCTGAACCATGACAACCCGGACGGTCAGCGCGTCATCACCGCCTCCGCCGCATGGTCCGTCGCCGACATCCTCGCCGGTCTCGCCCCGCCACCCGGCGCACCCGCGAACCGCCTCGCCTACAAGACCGGCACCAGCTATGGCCACCGCGACGCCTGGGCGATCGGCTTTGACGGGGCGCATGTCATCGGCGTCTGGATGGGCCGACCCGATGGCACGCCGGTTCCCGGTGCGTTCGGCGCCGACCTCGCGGCCCCCGTGCTGTTTCAGGCCTTCGCCCGCCTGAAACCCAGCCTCACCCCGCAGCCGCCGCCGCCGCCCGAAACCCTGCTGGTCGCCAACGCCCAACTGCCGCAACCCCTGCGCCATTTCCGCAGCCGCTCTGCCGCCTTCCAGCCTGACGCCCGTGCCCCCGCCATCGGCTTTCCCCCCGACGGGTCCGAAGTTGAACTTCTCCCCGAAGGCCTGCTGGTCCGCGTCGAAGGCGGCACCGCGCCCTTCACCTGGCTCGCCAACGGCGCACCCGTCAGCACCACAGACCAAGACCGCGAAACCGTCCTGGCATCCCTCGGCAAAGGCTTCATCACCCTCAGCGTGATCGACGCCGAAGGCCGCTCCGCCCGCACCTCCGTCCGCCTGCGCTGACCCCCGCGGCACCTGCCCCATAACCGGCCGCGCCACAGCCCACTCATCCTGACCCAAACCTGATCGAAAAACCATAACACATTGTTTATCAACACTATTCAAATCCACCCGCCTGTGGACATCGCAATTCCGCCGATTGACCCCGCCGCCAGCCCAAGTTACGTCACAGCACAACCTGGCCCAAGGAACCCCAGCCCATGTCATCATCTGCCCGCCTGGCCCTTCTGCTGGTCGGCGTCGCCAGTTTCATCATCATGGGCGCCGGCCAGGCGCTGTTCGGCCCGGCGCTGCCCGGCTACGAACGGGCATTCCAGATCAGCACCGCTGCGGCCGGCACCATCATCTCGGCCTTTTTCGGCGGCTGTTTCGTGGCGGTGGCCGGCATGTATTTCACGGGCAACCGCTTGTCACCGCGCAGCGGGCTGGCAGGCATCCTGCTCGGTTATGCCCTGCTGGCCGCCGCCCCGGTGTGGAGCCTGACCCTGCTGGGCGCCCTGATCTTCGGCCTCGGCTATGGCTGCCTGACCGCCATTTTCAACCCGCGCATCCTGGCCGCGTTCGGTGCCCGTGGCCCTTCGATGCTCAGTCTGGTCAACGCCGCTTTCTCGGTCGGGGCCATCGCCGCGCCGCTGGTGTTCGTCTGGCTTGGCAGCGACCCCAAGCTGGTGTTCTGGATCCTGACCGCGCTGACCGCACTGGTCTTCGCCGCCGCCGGTCCTGCCGGTCGCGCCCGGATCGCCGGTCCGGCCAACCGCGGGGGCTTTCGGCTTGACCTGCCAATCCTTGGCTTTGGCATGATCGCCATCGGCATCGAGGTCAGTCTCGTCGGGCTTGGCCCCACCGCGCTCATCCGCGCCGGCCTGCCCGAAGCCCGGGCCGCCGAACTGCTGTCGTTGTTTTTCGTCGCCTTCCTGATGGGCCGGGTCGGGCTGGTGTTTCTCGCGCACCGCATTCCGGCTTTCGCGATCTATCTTGTCGCCGTTGCCCTGATCGCAGGCTGCGGCCTTGGTTGCGCCATCAGCGACCCGGCCCTGTTCTTCCCGCCGGCCGGTCTGGCCACTGGCCTCCTGTTCCCAAGCTACTTTGTCACCGGCACCCGCAAGATGGGGGCCGATGCCCGCGTCGCCCCGATCATCATTGCCACCGGGCTGATTGGTGCGGTGATCTCGCCGCTGATCTATGCCCAGCTGATCCCCCTCATGGACCTTCGCGGCTTTTTCTGGCTGATTTTTGGCGTCGCCGGAACACTGACGCTGCTGGCTGCCATCAGTTACCGCCGGATGGCCCGCTAGGCGACCGGCACCAGCCGCACCCGTCCCGCGCCCGTCAGCAAAAAGGCGTCGCGCCCCTCGATCACCACCGCCGACAGCGGCCCGCCATAGGCCGCCCCGGAATCGATGTTAAGCCGGTTGCCATAATGGGTGGCGGCTTCAATGGCGGTATGTCCATGCACGATCAGCGCCCCATGATCCCGCCTGTCCTCCAGAAACCCGGCGCGTATCCAGGCCAGATCCGTCTCGTCTTGCTGGTCAAGCGGGATGCCCGGCCGGATCCCGGCATGAACGAAAATCGCCTGATCGCGGCGAAAACTGCTCGGGCACCCGGTCAGAAACGTCCGGTGCAGCCACGGCACAGCGGCCACCGCCTCTGGATGCACCTTGGGCAACGGACGGTCCGCAGCGTTCCGGACACCATAGGACGCCAGCGTCTGCGCACCGCCGATCTTGGGATGCATCCATGACATATCGGTGCGCAGCCCCGGCTCGGGTGAATAGGGGTCATCCAGAAACCGCACCATCATCCGGTCGTGATTGCCCTTCAGGACAATCCAGTCGTTGCCCGCCGCCACGCCCGTCCGCAGATATTCGATGACACCCCGGCTGTCCGGCCCCCGGTCCTCCAGATCCCCGATATGCACCACCGGTGCCGCGCCATGCCGCGCCATATCATCGGCAATCAAAGCGTGCTGCACCGTCAACAGGTCAAGATGCCCGTGAATATCGCCGATGGCATAAGTGTGCATGCTGGTCCCTTAACGCAGAAGGCCGGAGGATTTCACATCCCCCGGACCCGCTGTGGGATATTTACGAGCAAACGAATGGTCAAGCCACTTCGAATTGCAGCGCTTTGACCTGCTGGAACATCCCCGTGCTTTCCAGCGTATCCACCACTTTTGGATCAATCGCCTGATCCAGATACAGGATGGCAATTGCATCTTTGCCAACACCCGACCGCCCGAGGGTAAAGTTGGCGATGTTGACGCCGTTCTTGCCCATCGTCATGCCCAGCAACCCGATGATCCCCGGCACGTCGTCATTGGTGGTGTACAGCATATGCGCGCCAATCTCGGCGTCGATGTTGATGCCCTTGATCTGGATGAAGCGCGGCTTACCATCGCTGAAACAGGTGCCCGCGACCGACCGTTCGCGCTTGTCCGTCACCATCGTCACCTTGATATAGGCGTCAAACACCCCGGTCTTTTCCTGCCGCGTGGTCGAAACCTGAATGCCGCGTTCCTTGGCCACGACCGGCGCCGACACCAGATTCACATCCGGGTTAGAAGCCTTCATCACCCCCGCAATCACCGCGGAATTGAGCGCCGCAAGGTTCATCTCCGCCACGGTGCCGTCATACAGAATGTTGATCGCCTTGATCGGCTCTTCGGTCATCTGACCGATGAACGCCCCCAGATGCGCCGCCAGCTTGATCCAAGGCCCCATGACAGCGGCTTCTTCCGCCGTGACAGATGGCATGTTCAGCGCATTCTGCACCGCCCCGGTCAACAGGAAATCCGACATCTGTTCGGCCACCTGCAACGCCACATTCTCCTGCGCCTCGGTGGTCGATGCGCCCAGATGCGGCGTGCAGACCACGTTGGGCAGCCCGAACAACGGGCTTTCCGCCGCCGGCTCCACCTCGAACACATCCAGTGCCGCACCCGCCACCTGACCCGCCGTCAACGCCTCTGCCAAAGCCTGCTCGTCAATCAACCCACCCCGCGCACAGTTGATGATCCTGACACCCTTTTTAGTCTTGGCGATATTCTCGCGGCTCAGGATATTCCGGGTCTTGTCGGTCAAGGGCACATGCAGCGTGATGAAATCCGCCCGCGCCAACAGGTCATCCAGTTCGACCTTGGTCACGCCCAACACCTTGGCCCGCTCGTCCGACAGGAAGGGATCATAGGCCACCACCTTCATATGCAGCCCGACCGCCCGGTTGCAGACGATCCCGCCAATATTACCCGCCCCGATCACGCCCAGCGTCTTGTTGAACAGCTCCACCCCCATGAAGCGCGACTTCTCCCACTTGCCAGCTTGAGTCGAGGCATTGGCCTCCGGGATCTGCCGCGCCACCGCGAACATCATCGCAATCGCATGCTCCGCCGTGGTGATCGAATTGCCGAACGGCGTGTTCATCACGATCACGCCCTTCTTCGACGCTGCCGGAATGTCGACATTGTCGACGCCAATCCCGGCCCGACCAATCACCTTCAGCCGCGTGGCAACCGCCAGCAACTTTTCGGTCGCCTTGGTCGCGGACCTTATGGCCAGACCGTCATACTGGTCGATGATCGCGGCCAGGGCGTCCTTATCCTTGCCCAGTTTCGGCATGTAATCCACCTCGACCCCACGGTCGCGGAAGATTTGCACGGCGGTTTCAGAAAGTTCGTCGGAAACGAGAACGCGAGGTGCCATAGCGGCCTCCATTGTTTTGGGGGATGGCGGGATGAACCCCGCCCTACGATTTTGGGGTAGGGCGGGGTTCACCCCGCCGCTTTGTCAAGCAGCCTTGGCCAGCGCCGAAATCTCCGCCTCGAACGCATGCGCAATCCACGGCATCAGCGCGGCCACATCGCTGGTCTCAACGGTAGACCCACACCAGATCCGCAACCCCGGAGGCGCGTCACGGTAAGCCCCCACGTCATAGGCCACCCCCGCCTTCTCCAGCCGCTTGGCCACCGCCTTGGCAAACGCCTCGCCATCAACAATCCTTGCATCACTGAACTTGAGACACACCGAAGTCGTCGAGGCAATCGCCGGAACTTCCGCCAAATTCACCAACCACGGGTTCGCCGCGCAAAACGCCCAGACCACCGCCGCATTGGCAGAAGCCCGGTCGACAAGCCCCTTGAGGCCCCCCACCGACTTCGCCCATTTCAGCGACACCAGATAGTCCTCGACCGCCAGCATCGACGGCGTGTTGATCGTCTCACCGACAAAAATCCCCTCGATCAGCTTGCCCTTCGAGGTCATGCGGAAAATCTTCGGCAAGGGCCAGGCGGGCACATAACTCTCCAGCCGTTCCACCGCGCGGGGGCTCAGCACGATCATCCCGTGCCCGCCCTCGCCGCCCAGCACCTTCTGCCAGCTGAACGTCACCACATCCAGCTTGTCCCACGGCAATTCCATCGCGAACGCCGCCGAAGTCGCATCGCAAATCGTCAATCCCTGACGCGACGCCGGAATAGCCGACCCATTCGGCAGGCGGCACCCGGAAGTCGTCCCGTTCCAGGTAAACACCACGTCACTGTCAAAATCGACCGTGCCAAAATCCACGATCTGACCGTAAGGTGCTACCTTGACCTTGGCCTGCAATTTCAATTGCTTGACCACATCCGTCACCCAGCCTTCGCCGAACGATTCCCAGGCCAGCATCTCGACCGGGCGCGCCCCCAGCATCGACCACATCGCCATCTCGACAGCGCCGGTATCCGACGCGGGCACGATCCCGATGCGATAACCATCCGGCACGCCCAGAATCTCGCGGGTCAGGGTAATCGCCGCTGCCAGCTTGGCCTTGCCAACAGCAGCCCGGTGCGAACGGCCCAAAGGCGCGTCACCAAGCAGTTCAAGCGAATATCCGGGGATTTTGGCACATGGGCCAGATGAGAAGCGCGAATTAGCCGGGCGCAACGCCGGTGCGGTCAGGTCAGTCATGGTATCCTTCCAGATAAATGCCCCCCGGTGGGGAGGGGTGTCCCACCGCGGGATTTACGGGCCGGGCCGCACTGGCACAAGCCGAAAAATCAGCGTAAAGCGCCGCATCGCCGGCAAATAGCGACACCCGCCGCCACTATCGGAAACATCCATGTTCATCGCCACCTTGCTGACCGATCCTGCCAGGCCCGTTTTAGACCGCACGACGGTGGAAAGTCTCCGCAATGCCTGGGGCGGCGGCGACGCGCTCTGGCTTGACCCCGGCATAGCGGCAGAGTTTCCGTTGCCGACCATTCCCGCCAACCGCTGGGAGGTCTGGCAAGGGCTGCAAAGCCTGCAGATCGACCTCCTCGTGCAACCCAGTGCCAACCGCCGCAAACGTCTGCTGATCGCCGACATGGATTCCACCATGATCCAGCAGGAATGCATCGACGAACTGGCCGACGAGGCGGGCGTGGGGGCCTATGTCGCCGCCATCACTGCCCGTGCGATGAATGGCGAGATCGACTTTGCCGACGCCCTGCGCGAACGCGTGGCCCTTCTGAAAGACTTGGCGACCAGCGCCATCGACGATGTTCTTGCCAACCGGATCACCCTGATGCCCGGTGGCCCCACGCTTGTCGCCACGATGAAGGCGCATGGCGGTTATGCCGCCCTCGTCTCTGGCGGCTTTACCGCCTTCACCGCCAAAGTCGCGGCCACGCTTGGTTTCGATGAAAACCGCGCCAACACCTTGCTCGAAGTGGCGGGCAAACTGACGGGCGAAGTCGGCACCCCGATCCTTGGCCGCGAAGCCAAGGTGCAGGCGCTGACCGACATCTCGCAGCGGCTTGGTTTGACCCCGCAAGACGCCCTGGCGGTGGGTGACGGTGCCAACGACCTTGGCATGCTCCACCTCGCCGGAACCGGCGTTGCGCTTCACGCCAAGCCCGCCGTCGCCGCGCAATGCGACATGCGCGTCAACCACGGCGATCTGACCGCGCTGTTGTATCTGCAAGGCTACGGACGACCGGATTTCGTTTGAAGATGCGGCCGGCCGCGAGCGGATTGGCCTGCAAAGGTTAACGCCACCCGCCCGATTCGCGGTGTCAAAACCGTAGAGACGCGGGCAAGACGGCGGCAAGACGCAGGCAAGACGCGGAAATCAGCACAAATCCGGAAAATTCCGCCCGGTTAACGCTGCGCCCTATGCCCCCCAGCCCTCCGCCTGCATTTCCTGCAATCGGCTTGCGGTGCGGGCAAACTCAAACGAACCTTCACCCTCGATATACAACCGCTCCGGTGCATCCGCCGCCGAACAGATCAGCCGCACATGTCCTTCATACAACGCGTCAATCAGGGTAACGAACCGTTTGGCCTCGTTGTAGTTGCTGGATGAAAGCTGTGGAATATCCTCCAATATCAATACTTTGACTGCGGCGGCAATCGCCAGGTAATCTCCGGGCCCCAGCGGTTTGGCACATAAGTCCCAAAACGTTGCGCGCGCCACACCATTGGCAAACTGCGGCACCTCCACCGTCCGGCCATTCACCGGCAGCCGCAAAACCGCGCCGCCAGCCCCGCCAGACAGGTCGCGCCAGATCGCCTCGATCTCGCTTTTGGCGGTGCGTGCCGGGTAAAAATACACCCGCGCCCCCGCCAACCTATGCTGCCTATAGTCTTCTGGTGAGGCCAGCTCCACTACATCCAGTTTTTCATGCAACAAAGCGATGAATGGCAAGAACAACGCTCGGTTCAATCCGTTCTTATACAAGTCCTCCGGCGGCCGGTTCGATGTCGTGACAATCACCACCCCCCCCACCAACAGCTTCTCAAACAACCGCCCCACGATCATCGCATCGGTAATGTCGCTGATCTGCATCTCGTCAAAAGCCAAAAGCCGCAGGCTTTCAATGACTTCCTGCGCAAATGGCTCTAGCGGGTCTTCCACGCCCCGCTGTCTGGCCGCATGAACCGCGTGATGCACCTCCTGCATGAAGGCGTGAAAATGCACCCGGCGTTTCTGCAAAATGGCCGTCTGCTCGGCAAACAAGTCCATGATCATAGACTTCCCCCGCCCAACCCCCCCCCAGATGTAAACACCTTTCGGCGCCTGGACGGGCCGCGCAAACAACCCGGCGAACAACCCAACCCGCCGATTTGCATTGGTTTCCAGCCAGTTACGCAAAACCTCCAGCCGCTCCGCGATCAAAAGCTGGGCCGGATCAGGCCGGATTTCGCCCAAAGTCACACGACGCTGCAGGATTTCGGCCAAGGTTTCACGCATACTGTCGTATCGCCAAAGACCTGCCTCCCGGGTTGACCCTCGTTCCTGACGAAGTTCATTGGGTTTGATAGTCACCGGTTTCAGTTTGAGCAAGCGCACCGGATGCCATGCCTAAAAATTGCTCCAACTCCCCCGGCACAATCAACACCGACTTCCCACTCCTCCCCTACAATGGGCAGCAAAAAAAGGTAAGAAAAACATGTGATTGGACAGCGGGAACGGGGCGAACCGGTGGCGCCTATCGCGCTTGTGCTTATCACCAGGGCCGCGGGCTTTTACTGAGGCACCACTGTCATCCCCAGCGGCGGGCAAGTCATCATATGAACAACCCCGCAATTGCAGCTCGTCTTGCCACCGTCCCCACCACGATCGCTTGCGACATCCTCAAGTATCACGCGCTTTCCGAACGCGTGCCACAGGGCCTTTCCCAGATGACGCCCGCATCTCGTTTCGCCGGACTAGTCCGCATCATCGAGTTTCTGCCCGGCCGCGCCGAACTGCGCCAGCCCGGTCCGCCAGCCAACTTTGCGGTCGTGGATAACCTCAACGCAGGCGAGGTACGCGTCATTTGTGCGGGTGGTTCGTTGGCAGGGGCAGTTCTAGGCGATATGTTGGCCACACGGGAGTTAAAGCGGGGCGCGGTTGCAGCCATTGTAGATGGTGCTGGCCGCGATCTTGATGGCATCGCACAATCGGGTCTGCCCGTACAGGCGCAAAGCGTTGCACCGATGGCGGCGCATACGACCCTGATCCCTTTTGCCTGCGATCGGCCCACGCGCTTTGCAGGTGTGACGGTAATGCCTGGTGTCTGGGTTTTGGCCGACCGTGACTGCCTCCTGTTCACCCCCTCCTCGTGGATTACCTGTTGGCCTATTGCGAACAGGCCAAGGCCAAGGCCAAGGCCAAATTCTCACAAAGCCTTTTATTGCAAGGCTTTGCGCTAATAGAATTCTTTCCTCTGCCTCCGTCGCTCGACCTGCTGTTGGCAGATTTTCAGAAAACCGGCGCAATGCCGACTGCAGCACAGCTCAGGGCGGCGTTCAAGCATGGATGAGTCAATTCTCGCTAGCCCGTTGCGGACCAGCGCCACAGCTTTCGCCAAAGGACTATCGGGCACCCGCGCATGACGTGGGGCCTAGGCGGCAATAACGAGCCGCCCTCCGATTTCTGCCAAAATTGAGAATCTCAGCTCGAAGGTATTGCAAACCGCGACACGCAAGGTGCGCGACAGCCGCTACCCAACGCATTTTCCAAGACGCAGCCTGCGTGAAGCACCAGATCGTCCTGAAATCTTCGCAAGAGGATTTGAGCAGCCGAAGGAAGCCCGGTCGCTGTGTGGCCGATACCGACGGACAAGGCGGGACTACCGATCAGGTTGAAGTGGCGGGCCAAGTACAATTCGATCTTGCCCAGGAGGGCCACTCTTTATCCGATCAGCTGCGTTGGTTTCTTGACGTCGGGCAGAACTGGAAGATCGACGGTTTCAATCAGTTGATGCAGTTCGGTCGTCATGGCGTCGCGCCGACGCAGGGCGTCGAGTTAGTCTCGCTCGGACACAGACTGGCAGTCCTGCGGGCGTGATCGACAGGTGGCGTTGAAATGGTCGGTCAGACCCCACGCAGGCTTGATCGAAGTCCTGCGGACTGCGTTTCGACAGTCGGTGAAACCGTGAACCTCTGACGCGCGGGCATCTAGAACAAACCAAGGATGGTGCCCCCGCATGGAGCGGCACCGCGACGTCCGACGAATATCCCTTGGCACCTTTCGCCGCGGCGCCCGCAAAAAAGTTAGCCCCTTCGTTCAATCACCAGAACCCAAATATCCCTGTTTTGGCCCCATCGCCGGCTTGGCCCGGGCAACCCAAAGCATAGGATCAACCATGAAATCGCTCCTTTCTCGCAGAACTCTCCTCTTCGCGATCCGACCGGGCTCGCTCTAACCGGAGTCACGACTGCCGGTTTCATGATGTTTTCGCTGCCAGATAACCTCGACCTGTCCTTGGTCAAGCTATCGGATGGCGGGCTTTGCCAAGTGGAACTGATGCCCAACGCCGCACCAGTCAGCGTCGGCAAGATGTATGTCTGGACGGTCCAACTGGTAACGGCCGCGGGCGCACCGGTCGCCCAAGCCGATATCGCGATCAGTAGTGGGATGCCGCAACATGGCCACGGGCTGCCGACAGCGCCGCAGGTGACCAAGAACCTCGGCGATGGTCGCTACCAGATAGAAGGCGTCAAGTTTAACATGGGCGGCTGGTGGACGTTCAAGCTTGACGTTAATGGCACGACCGGCAACGACGCAGTAACTTTCAATCTAGTGCTGTAAGGGATCAAATGATCAGGTCCTCGCTTGGCTTGACCTGTGTTCTCTGGTTGGGGGCAGTTGCCGCGATGTTCAGCTACGCAGCCTCCCTTTCTCGCTGGTCGGAAAAGGAGAAGGGCCTGATCGCCCTTCTTTCGGTGTCTGCGCTTGGCCCGATACCGCCGGACCCGTCGAACCAGGCCGCAGACGACCCGCGAGCCGCTGAACTAGGGCGCACGATCTTTGCCGATGCGCGCTTCAGCCCCGATGAACCCGGCGCCTTCAAGACCCTGAGGTTGCGCGGAGCCGCATCGCGTGCCCCCTATATGCATGCAGGCCAGATCGCGACACTCGATGCAGTGCTTCAGCACTACAATGCGGCTCCAGACGCACCAGGTTGGGCATTCCGAACTTCGGCCGCGGCAGCTTAGTGATGAAGAACTGGCCCAACTGGCGGCGTTCATTCGCTCGCTGGATCGCGTTGCGACCCAATCGGAAAAGGTTTGGAGGAGCTCCTGACCGTCCGGTCGATGACGCTCCGCCAAATGGATCGGCTCGCCTCTCAACCTCAAAGCCATCGATTCACCCGAAAAGACACGGCTTTGTCGCGGGGTAAGTCTTTCCATGCGTCCAGTTTCCAGTTTGACAGGATCACCCAATCGGTCGAGATGGGCGTGCACCCGGAGGGCAGTTGAACCTCGCCGGGTTTGCCGGATGCTGATTTCGGTGAGTTACGCGGCCATGGCTTTGGTTTTGCAGAGCGGCTTAGAAGTTTGCTTCGGCCTCGGCGGGCGGGATGTTCGCGATGGGCTCG
>JANYFE010000035.1 GCA_025362795.1 Rhodobacterales bacterium
GCTGTCTGCCCCCCGGACCCCCCGAGGATATTTATGAACAGATGAATGGAGCGAAGTCAGAGCAGGTCAAGCCACCTGCGCGGCGGCATAGCCTTCAAAGGTGATATTCTGCGCAATTTTTCGTGCTGTCGCCTCTGCCTCGGGCGACCGGATCGTCCAGCACAGAACCGCAGCCCCCTGCACTTTCAGTTCCGCCACCCGCATCCGGCCCAGATCGGGCGCCTCGTGGCTGATGAAGCTGGCTTCGGTGCGGTCATAATCTGGAATCTCGCGCAAGGCGGCGCAGGTTTCGGGCGGCAGCGGGTGCCAGTCGATCGGGTCATAGGAACCGGTGATCAACCCACGCGGCAGCTGGGGTGCCAGCCGCGCCAGATGCGCCACGGCATGCGGGTTGAATGACATCAGCGCCACCGGACCCGCATAGCCGGCCACAGCGGCAACCGCCGCCGCCTCCAGCCTTCCATCGGTGTCCGACATGGCATGGCTCTGGTCCTTGACCTCGATCAGCAGCGGCGTGCGGCCCGCCACCAGTGCCAGAACCTGCGCAAAGGTCGGGATCGTCTCGGCACTGTCCTTCAGGACGATACGCTGCAAATCCGCGGCGCTGCGGGCGCTGACCGGGCCATTCTCGGTGGTCAGCCGGTCCAGATTGTCATCATGGAACACCATCGCCACGCCATCCGACGACAGTTGCAGGTCCATTTCTATCGCATAGCCCGCTGCAATCGCCGCCAGCATCGCCTGCGGCGCATTCTCGACCCGCCCCGCAGCGCGGTCATGATAGGCGCGGTGCGCAATCGGGATCGACAGAAATTCAGGCGGCAAAGCAACGCGCATCAGCGGATTTCAAAGATGGCTTCAATCTCGACCGCCACGCCCAGCGGCAATGATACGGCAGACACCGCCGACCGCGCGTGCCGCCCGGCATCGCCCAGGACCGCCACCAGAAAATCCGACGCGCCGTTGATCACCTTGGGCTGGTCGGTGAAATCGGCGGTCGAATTGACAAAGCCCACCAGCTTGACCATCCGCACGAACCGCGACCAGTCGCCACCGCAGGCCGCCCGCGCCTGCGCCAGCAGTGCGATGGCACAGGTCATCGCCGCCGCCGCGCCATCCGTCACATCCAGATCCGCGCCCAGTTTGCCGGTGATCAGCCCCGCAGCACTGCGGCTGATCTGGCCAGAGATGAACACCTGATTGCCGACCCGCACATAAGGCACGTAATTCGCCGCCGGGGCAGGCGCGTCAGGCAGGGTCACGCCCAGTTCGGCAAGACGGCTTTCGATGGTCATGGCAGGCTCCTTGTTTTGCCAGAGGCTAGCCTTTGGCACCCGCGTCGGCAAGGCCATCGCCCGGCCTCAGCTTTCCCGGAACGCCATCTGGAAATAATCCATGAACGGCTTCAGCAGATAGGCGATAGGCGACCGGTCGCCCGTGCCGACATAGGCCTGCACCGGCATGCCAGGTATCAGTGTCTGGCCCTTCAGCTTGTCGATCTCGCCGGGGTCCAAGGTAATCTCGGCCCGGTAGAACGAGGCTTTGGTGGTGGGGTCCGACATGGCATCGGCAGAGATCGTCACCAACCGCCCGGTCAGTTGCGGCGTGGTCCGCGCCGAAAACGCCGAAAACACCACCCGCACCGCCTGACCGACATGCACTTCGTCCACATGGATCGGCGGGATTTGCGCCACGATGACCAAAGGCCGGTCCTGAGGAATGATGTACAGCACCGGTTCGGCGGCCCGGATCACCGAATGCGGCGTGGTCACCGTCAGCCCCAGCACAACCCCCGAAACCGGCGCCCGTATGTCCAGCCGGGCGACCTGTTCGGTCAAAGCCCGGCGGCGCTCCGCCAGCTCCAGCGTCTTGTCGCCCATATCGCGCAACTGAGTATTGGCATCTTCACGCCGCGCCGACTGGATTTGCAGGATTTGCATCTGGATTTCGGTGGCCCGTCCCTCGGCCTGGGCCTTGTTGCCTTCCAGCTCGCCCATATTGCCTTGCAGGCGGGCGTCTTCACGTTTCAGGTCGGTAAGGCGCGAGGATTGGGTCAGGCCTTTGTCCAGCAGCGTTTGCTGATTGGCGATTTCAGGTTGGATCAGACCGATCTGGTCGGACAAAGCCGCAATCTGCGCCCTGATCCCTGCCACTTGTGACGTGATCTGATCCATCCGCTTGTTCAACTGGCTGATCTGGGCCTGCTGGGTTTCGCGCCGTGCGGTAAACAACCGGCGCTGACCTTCGATCTGGTCGACGACATCAGGACGGGTCTTGGCAAGGTCCAGCAATTCCTGGGTAAAGACCGGCTCCGGCTTGTCATCGCGTTCCGCTTCCAGACGCGACCGCCGCGCCATTGCGTCGAACAACTGACCCTCGACAATCGCCAGCGTCGATTGCAACTGCGCCCCGTCCAGCCGGATCAGCAGATCGCCCGCCTTGACCGTCTGCGCCTCGACCACGTCAATCTCGGCCACCAGACCGCCATCCGGGTGCTGCACCACCTGACGGTTCTGTTCGACCTGAATGACCCCGGGGGCTACGACCGCGCCGCCAATCGTGGTCAGCACGCTCCACGCGCCAAACCCGCCCAGCAGCAGGATGATCGACAGCACGCCCATCAGGATCGGGCTTTTGGCCGACCAGGTCTTGGCATGCGCCTGATCCGACATTGGCTGCGAAGGCGCCGGATACGTCAGCGCATTGGGTTTTGCGGCGGCAATGGCGGTGGCAGCAGTGGTCGCCAAAGCGGTCGAGTGGGTCTGCGTTTCCGCAGGCTTCACGCTGTTCGGTTCGCTCATGTCACGCCTCCGGGTCCGGCAGTTCGCACGATATCGGTGTGGTTCTTGACCATGTCACGCAGCACCTGATCGCGCGGACCAAACGCCCGCCGCGTGCCATCCTCCAGCACCAGAAGCAGATCGCATTCCTGAATGGCCGCAGGCCGGTGCGCCATGATCAGCACGGCACGGCCCTGCGCCTTCATCGCCGAAATCGCCTGGTTCAGTGCAACAGAACCCTCGTTGTCCAGATTGGAATTCGGCTCGTCCAGCACCAGCAGCATCGGGTCGCCATACAGGGCCCGCGCCAGCCCGATCCGCTGGATCTGCCCGCCCGACAACCGGCCGCCCAAAGCCTGAACGCGGGTGTCATAGCCTTCGGGCAGCTTGGTGATCATGTCATGCGCCGCCGCCTTGCGCGCCGCCTCGACCACGGCATTGCCATCCGGGTTCTTCTGCAACCGCGCGATATTCTCGGCAATCGTGCCGTCAAACAGGGTGATCCGCTGCGGCAGATAACCGATATAGCTGCCCAGCCGGTCCGGATCATACTGGTCCAGCGCCGCCCCATCCAGCCGCACCTTGCCGCCCGCCGGCCGCCATGACCCGATCAGCGCCCGCGCCAGCGACGATTTCCCCGCCCCCGACGGCCCGATGATGCCCAAAGCCTGCCCCGGTTCCAGCCGGAAACTGACCATCCGCAACACCGCCTGCGTCTCGCCCGGTGGCACCACCGTCAGGTTCTGCGCCTCCAGGATGGCCCGCGGCCGTGGCAATTCGGTATGCGTCGGCTCCGGCTGAACCCGCGTCAGCAGTTCCGACAGCCGCGCACGGCCCTCTTGCGCCCGCGTCACCAGCGCCCATTGCCCGATCACCATCTCGATCGGCTGCAAGGCGCGACCCAGTAGGATCGACCCGGTGATCATGGCCCCGGACCCCATCTGATTGTTCAACACCAGATAGGCCCCGGCCCCCAGCATAAGCGATTGCAGAAACTGCCGGAACGTCTTCGAAATCGTGCCAAACACCCCGCCCAGATCGGCAGCGGCAATACCCTGCACCAGACCCTGCTGCCGCGCCACCTGCCAGCGGTCAAATGCGGCATTGGTCATGCCCAGCGCCTGCACCGCCTCGGCCTCTTGCTTGATCGCATCCGACATCATCTCGCCGCGCAAAGAGGCGGCATTGGCGCGTTGCAGCGGGTTTTTGGTCATGGTCTGGTTGAGAACGGTGATCCCCACCAGAAACACGCCGCCTGCGACCGACATCCAGCCCAGCAGCGGGTGAAAAACGAAAATCGCCGCAAAGAACAGCGGCACGAAAGGAATGTCGAACAAGGCGATCAGCACCGGTGACGCCCACAACCGCTGCACCGCCTCCAGGTCGCGTTGCGCGGCCAGCGCCATCGGGTCACCGGGAACCTGCTGCATCCGCTTCAACGCGGCGGCAAAGACCCGGCGGTCCAGCCGTTCCTGCATCCGCGCCCCGATCCGCGCCATGATCCGGCCGCGTGAATAATCCAGGATGCCCATGATCAGAAACAAAAATGCCATCAACCCGGTCAGCGCCCACAACGTCGCTTCCGACCGGCTGCCCAACACGCGGTCATAGACCTGCAACATGTACAAAGGCCCGGTCAGCATCAGCAGGTTGACGAATACCGAAAAGAAAAAAGCCGCCACCAGCAGCCCGCGCATGTCGCGCCGTGTCGCATCCAGCTCATCACGGCCGCGCTTGAACTCATACTTGCTCATATTGCGCTCCTGTCAAAAACCATCGGTTCGGCGGGTTTATTCTTGCACCGCCGCGGAAATTCCGCTTGCCCGTTGTCTTGCCCTGCGGCGCAGCATAAGGCTTGACGCAGAAAAGTTAAAGCCATGCTGATTGCAGCGGATTGCAGTTTATAGCCAAGGTGAACGTGATGCGTCCGAAAGATCATTGCCAGCCCCGCACCCATTTCCCGCTGCACCTATCGGCGGGCATTGTGGCGTTTGTTGGTCTGATGTCCTGCGGTCCTGCGCCCACGCAAAATGGCATCAGCGATCCCTATGAAAAACAGAACCGCAGCATCCACGCGCTGAATGTCACGCTGGACAAGGCGATTGTCCGGCCAGTGGCGACCGGTGTGGACAAGGTGCTGCCGACCCCTGTTGAAATCGGCGTAACCAACTTCTCCGACAATCTGGAACTGCCCGGCCGTGTCGTGAATGACCTGCTTCAGGCCAAGCTCGGGATGGCGGTGCAGAATACCCTGCGTTTCGCGGTCAATTCGACGATCGGCCTTGGTGGCATCATGGACCCCGCCACCAAAATGGGCGCCCCCGGCAAGGCCACCGATTTTGGCGAGACCCTGCATGTATGGGGCGTGTCAGAGGGCAATTATATCGAATTGCCGGTGCTCGGCCCTTCAACCGAGCGGGATTTGTTGGGCAAGGTCGTCGATATCGGGCTCGACCCGCTCAAGCTGATTATCAAGAAACCCGCGCATCTGGGGCTGATGGCAACAATCGCTGCAAAGATAAGTGATCGGGGCCGCTATTCCGAAACCATCGATTCGATCTTATATGACAGCGCAGATGGTTATGCCCAAGCGCGCCTGCTGTATCTGGAACACCGGCGTTACAACCTTGGCCAGGCCCCATCGGAATCTACGTTCGAGGATCCTTATGCCCAATAATACGCCCCGCGATTCGCTTTATCTGACCCGCCGCGCCTTTGGTGCCGGTCTGGCGGCTGGCACCGGCTTTCTGGCCTTCGCCTTGCCGGTGCAGGCCCTGACCGTCGATCAGGCCCGCGGGCTGATCGACAAGGCAATTTCGGAGGTCAACGCCACAATCAACTCCGGCAAGTCCGAACAGGCGATGTATGGCGATTTCGAACGGATTTTCCTGACCTATGCCGATGTGCCCACGATTGCCCGCTCCGCGCTTGGCGTTGCGTCCAAATCAGCCTCTGCCGGGCAGATGTCGACCTTCACCACCGCCTATACCGGCTATCTCAGCCGCAAATACGGACGGCGCTTCCGCGAGTTCATCGGCGGCAAGATCGAAGTGACCGACGCCAAGCCCTACAAGTCCTATTTCGAGGTGATCTCGACCGCGACCCTGCAAGGTCAGGCGCCGTTTGACCTGCGCTGGTGGGTCGGCGACAAATCCGGCCGCCAGTTGTTTTTCAACATCATCATCGAGGGTGTGAACATGCTGGCCTCCGAACGCACCGAAGTCGGGGCGCTTCTGGACCAGAATGGCGGCAATATCGAAAAGCTCATCGCTGCGCTGAAGGTCACATAAACCGCAGCGAAGGCAGGGACGGGCGACCGTCTGAGGCCAGTAGCCATCGACCGCCGTTCAGTTCCCGTTGCCCAGAATATCCTGCAAAATCGCGGTGATCGGGTCCACCCGTCTCTTGCGCACCGGAACACCCGGTTGCGCAGGCACCGGGTCTTGCGCCGCAAGCGGGTCCAGCGGCGCTTGCGGATCGACCTGCGCATCGACGGTAGGCGGCAGGCGCGCCTCCGGCACGATCACCGGCAGGTCGGTGGCGGGCAACCCATCCTCGACCCGCGCCATCACCTCGTGCCAGATCTGTGCCGGCAATCCGCCGCCCGTTACGCCCACCAGCGGCGTGTTGTCGTCATAACCCATCCACACCCCGGTGACATAGTCGGCGGTAAAGCCGATGAACCACGCATCGCGCCCCGCCGTCGTGGTGCCGGTCTTGCCCGCCACCTGCCGCCCGTCCAATGCCGCCCGCCCCCCCGTGCCGCCCTGCACCACCTGCATCATCATCCAGGTCAGCTCCTTGGCTGCCGTTTCCGAAATCACCCGCTCGCCAATGCCGCCGCCCTGCCCGATCAACGGGTCGCCGCCTTGCCCCTTCAACCGCAGTTCGGTCAACCCATAAGGCGTCACCGACGACCCGCCGTTCAGAATACCGGCATAGGCTCCGGTCA
This sequence comes from Rhodobacterales bacterium, assembly GCA_025362795.1. Taxonomy (GTDB): domain Bacteria; phylum Pseudomonadota; class Alphaproteobacteria; order Rhodobacterales; family Rhodobacteraceae; genus Stagnihabitans. The sequence goes on from JANYFE010000035.1 coordinate 6,733, forward strand.
TCTCCAGCAAGGTCGCCTCCGATGCACCCAACGCCAGCGCCGGACCGTCGGCCAGATCCGACTTGATGCCGAACCCCTCGGCCACCGCCTTGACCGCATCGCGCCCCACCGCCTCGCTCACCCGCACCGCCGGCACATTGCGACTTTCCTTCAACGCCTGGGTCAGCGTGATCAGCCCCTTGAACTCGCGGTCATAATTGTCCGGCGACCACGGCCCCGACCCTTTGATGTTGATGGTCAGTGGCGTATCCTCGACATAGTCCATCGGGCTCCAGCCCAGATCCAGCGCCGCCGCATAGACAAACGGCTTGAAACTCGACCCGGTCTGCCGCAGCGCCTGCGTCGCGCGGTTGAACGAGCCTGCCGCCGGTATCTTGCGCCCGCCGATCATTGCCCGCACCGCGCCATCCGCGCTCATCACCACAATGGCGGCCTGCGCATTCGACCCCGCCTTCAGCTTGGTTGCAAACACCGCCGCCAGCGCATCCTCCGCCGCCTTTTGCAGCCGCTGATCCAGCGTGGTCTTGATGATCACATCTTCGGTCGTCTCGCTGCCCAGATAGCTTGGCGTGCTTTCCATCACCCAGTCTGCGAAATAGCCGCCCGCGTTATGCGCTGCCGCATCCGACAGCACCGCCGGATTGGCCAGCGCGTCCGCGGCCTCTGCCGCCGTCAGATAGCCCTGATCCTGCATCAGCCCGATGATCACGCCCGCCCGGTCCTGCGCACGCTGCAAATTGTTGGTCGGCGCGTATTTCGACGGCGCTTTCAGCAATCCCGCCATCATCGCCGCCTCGGCCGGGCTCAGATCCTTGGCCGACTTGCCGAAATAGCGCTGCGCCGCCGCCTCGAACCCGCGCGCCCCCGCGCCCAGATAAGCCCGGTTGAAATAGATCGTCAGAATGTCGGCCTTGGTGTATTTGACCTCCATCGCCATCGCATAGGGAATTTCCTTGACCTTGCGCCAGATGCCGCCCCCCCGGCAGTCCTCTTCATAGGCGCTTTCGCTCTTCCATTGCTTGGGGTCATAGGCCACCCCCAGACACAAAAGCTTTGCCACCTGCTGGGTAATCGTTGACCCGCCATTGCCCTCCAGCGGCCCGCGTCCCGCCTGCAGGTTGATCGCGATGGCAGAGGCGATGCCGCGCGGACTGATGCCGAAATGGTGGTAGAACCGCTTGTCCTCGGTGGCGATCACCGCATGCAGCAGGTTGGGCGACACCGTGTCCGACGTCATCTGCCCGTCAAACGTTTCGCCGCGCCACGCATAGACCGCGCCGTTGCGGTCCAACAGCGTCACCGACCCCCGCGCCCGTCCGTCCAGCAGACTGCTCAGTGGCGGCAACTGGGCATAGAAATACAGAATGGCGCAGCCAAGGATCATCGCGCCCACCGCAGAGACCCGCCAGAAAATGCCCCAGACGATCCGCCAGATGAACAGAAAGAACCGCGCAATGACCCCGCGTCTGCGCACCGGCTTGCGGCGGGTGCTGCGGCGGGGCGGCGGGGCGCTGCGCTTGGTGCCAGCCGGGGCACCGGCGCGCCGATCCGCCACCAGCGGCCGGCCTTTGGTTGGTGTAGCCATTTTACCCCTGCTGCTCGGTCCGAGGCTGTTTTGCAGGAACATAGCCTGCCTCGCGAGGAATGTGGAGCCGCCGCTTTTCCGATTCGCCATCTCAGTCCGATTAAAAATTAATCGTTTCCCAATATAAGTGCATTTTTTGTGCAATTCCGCCGTTTTGCCCGGTTTTTACGCCACCGCAAACTTGTGCTGCACCTGCGAAACCCGGCCTGATCATCGGCAAGAACCTGCTCAGGGTTTGCTCACGGAAAGGGGTGCGAGGTGAAACTCATCATTGCGGCGATCAAGCCGTTCAAGCTGGAAGAAGTCCGCGAGGCGCTGACCACAATTGGGGTGCGCGGCATGATGGTGACAGAGATCAAGGGTTTCGGCATGCAGTCCGGCCATACCGAGATCTACCGCGGTGCTGAATATGCGGTGAACTTTGTTCCGAAAATGCGGCTGGAAATCGTCGTATCCGATGCGCTGTGCGATCAGGTGGTCGATACGATCACCAAGACCGCCCGCACCAACAAGATCGGCGACGGCAAGATTTTCGTTCTTGACGTGCAACAGGCCGTGCGAGTCCGCACCGGCGAAACCAACGACGACGCGCTGTAAGCGGGGGCAAGGGGAACATGATGAAGAACGTGACGAAAATCACAGGGCTGGGGGCGGGGATGATCGGTGTCCTGACCAGCCTTCCTGCTTTGGCGCAGTCGGCTGGCCCGATCAAGGCGCCCGACGTGGCAGCAATGGCCGGCATGGTCAACAAGGGCGATACTGCCTGGATGCTCGTGTCCTCGGCCCTTGTCCTGATGATGGCGATCCCGGCACTGGCGCTGTTCTACGGCGGTCTGGTCCGCACCAAGAACATGCTCAGCCTGTTGATGCAGGTCTTCATGATCGTATCGATGGTCGCCATCCTGTGGGTGGTCTACGGCTACTCGATGGCCTTCACCAGCGGCAACCCCTATGTCGGCGGCCTGTCCAAGATGTTTCTGGCCGGCGTCAGCGCGTCGACCTATGCCGCGACCTTCTCGAACAACGTCTACATTCCCGAATACGCCTATGTGATCTTCCAGATGACCTTCGCCTGCATCACCCCGGCGCTGATCGTCGGGGCCTTTGCCGAACGGGTGAAATTCTGGCCGCTGATGCTGTTCTGCGCGCTGTGGGTCACGATCGTCTACTTCCCGATTGCCCATATGGTCTGGTATTTTGCCGGCCCGGACTTCCTGCCCGATGCAAAGACTGATTCCGGTCTGATCTGGGGTTGGGGTGGTCTGGACTTTGCCGGTGGCACGGTCGTGCATATCAACGCCGGCATCGCCGGTCTGATGGGCTGCCTCGTGATCGGCAAGCGTACAGGCTACGGCAAAGAGAATATGTCGCCCCACTCGCTGACCATGACGATGATCGGCGCCTCCCTGCTGTGGGTCGGCTGGTTCGGCTTCAACGCCGGGTCCAACCTGGAAGCCAACGGCCTGGCCGCGCTGGCCTTCATCAACACCTTCGTCGCCACCGCCGCTGCGGCGCTGTCCTGGGTGCTGATCGAACAGCTGCGCCACGGCCGCCCGTCCTTGCTGGGTGCCGTGACGGGGGCAGTCGCTGGTCTGGTCGCGGTAACGCCCGCCTCGGGCTATGCCGGGCCGATGGGGTCGATCGTGCTGGGCCTTCTGGTATCGCCGCTGTGCTACAGCTTTGTGTCCACCGTGAAAGGCAAGTTCGGCTATGACGACAGCCTCGATGTGTTCGGCGTCCACTGCGTCGGCGGCATCTTCGGCGCACTGGCAACCGGCATTCTGGCGGCACCCTCGCTCGGCGGTCAGGGCTGGTTCGACTACACCGTTTTCCCGGCGGTCCCAGGCACCTTCGACATGTCCGCTCAGCTCATCACCCAGCTTAAGGCAGTCCTCGTGACCCTCGTCTGGTCGGGTGGCGTGTCACTTGTGCTGTTCTACGCCATCGACAAGATCTTCGGCCTGCGTCCCTCGGCAGAAGACGAACGTCAGGGCCTCGACCAGACCTCCCATGGCGAAAGCGCCTATAACATGTGAACCCACCCGCCGGGGCGGGGCCTCCCTCCCTTGCCCCCGGCACCAGGCGAACGGCCCGCAGGTTCCTCCCCCTGCGGGCCGTTTTCCATCTCGGGCCCCGCCGCATTGGGCCCAGTCATCTGCTCCTGAATATCCTCCGGGGGTCCGGGGGTCCGGGGTGCAAAACCCCCAGCCCGGCCTAGAAAAACCCCCGCGGGATCAGCCGGTTCTCATACGCCTCACGCTCCAGCCCCTCGCGAAAATCCGGATGCGCGATCGAGATCAGCGCCTGCGCCCGCTCTGCCACCGATTTGCCCTTCAGGCAGACCAGCCCGTATTCCGTCACCACATACATCACGTCACTGCGCGGCGCGGTCACGATATTCCCCTTGGTCAAAGCCAGCACGATCCGGCTCCGCGGCTCGCCCTTCTTGTCATAGGTCGAGGACAGACAAATGAAACTCTTGCCGCCCTTGCTGGCATAGGCCCCCCGCACAAACTGCAACTGCCCGCCGGTGCCAGAGATATGCCGGTGCCCGTCCGATTCCGATGCCGCCTGCCCCTGAAGACAAATCTGCGTGGTGTTGTTGATCGACATTACCCGGTCGTTCTGCATGATGATATGCGGCGTGTTGGTGTAGTCCACCGGATGCAACTCGATCTCCGGGCTGTGGTCGATGGCGTCGTACAGATACTGCGACCCCAGCGCGAAGGTACAGACCATCTTGCCCGGATCAATCTGCTTGCGCGCCCCGGTAATCCGCCCCGCCCGGTGCAGATCAATAATCCCATCGGTCAGCATCTCGGTGTGAATGCCCAGATCCTCGATGCTGCTGTCCTTCAGCAGGCTGCACACCGCATTCGGCATCCCGCCAATCCCGATCTGCAAACACACCCCGTCGTCCAGCTCGTTGGCAATCAGCCGCGCCACCGCCCGGTCCACTTCGGTCGCCGGGCCCTTGGGCAGTTCGGGCAAAGCCTGATCATCACCGGCAATGACGTAATCCACCGCGCTGACATGCACGCCGGTGCCCACGCCCATCGCCTGCGGTATCGCCGCGCATTCCTCGATCACCACCAGCCGCGCCCGCTCGATCAGCGCCCCGTGATAGGCATTGGTCGGGCCGAAGTTGAAATAACCCTGCGCATCCATCGGCGCGGTTTTCAGGATCACCATGTCCACCGGCTCAATGAACCGGCGATAGTAATCCGGGATTTCCCCCAGATTGACCGGCATGTAATTGGCAATCCCCGCATCATGCTTGCGCCGGTCATAGCCGCCGAAATGCAGGTTGATCCAGTAGAAATGCTTGCCCTCGGGGTCCGCCTCTAACACCGCCCGCGGTCGCGTCGACAAACACGCCCGGATCTTGACCCGGTGCAGTTCCTCGCAGCGCGCCGCCAGCGCCTTGTCAAACACATCCGGCTGGCACAGCACCGCGCCATAATCCAACCACATGCCCGACGTGACCAGCCCCGCCACATGCGCGGCCGATACCCGCCGCCCCGGCTGATGAACCACCCTTGCCATTGCTTCCCCCTCCGCCGTCCCGCGAGACAGTCAACCATGCCGCCTTGCGCCAACATAGCGCGAAAACGACGGGGCGGGATCAGTTCTTTGCCGCAACCGCCTGCGGCTTGGCGCTCGTCAGCAGGTCGCGCACCATCGGGATGACCTTTTCGCCATACAGCCGAATGCCCTCGACCAGTGCCGCATGCGGCATCGGCCCGGTGGCGTATTTCATGTCGAACCGCTGCACGCCCAGATCACCGACCGTCGCCGCAATCTTGCGGGCCACCGTCTCGGGCGCGCCCACATACAGCGAGCCATGCTCGACTTCCTCCAGATAGCGGGCCTTGGTCGCCGGCGGCCAGCCACGCTCGCGCCCGATCCGGCCCATCATCATCTGGTAATGCGGCCAGACCGCCTCCTGCGCTTCCTCGTCCGTCGCGGCCACAAACCCCGGCGAATGAATGCCCACCGGGCGAACCGGCTTGTCCAGCTGCGCACAGGCCCGCTGATACAGATCGACATAGGGCAAGAACCGCCGCGGATCGCCGCCGATGATCGCCAGCATCAGCTGCAAATCCTGCCGCACCACCCGCACCACCGATTCCGGGCTGCCGCCAACGCCAACCCAGGTTGCAAACGGCTTGGGCCCAACCTGCGGATAGACAATCTGGTTGGTCAGCCCGGTCCGGGTCTGACCAGACCACGTCACCTTCTCGTCGCGCACCAGTTTGGCAAACAGGTCCAGCTTCTCCTCGAACAACTGGTCATAGTCGCTCAGGTCATAACCGAACAGCGGATAGCTTTCGGTAAAGCTGCCCCGCCCCAGAATGACCTCGGCCCGCCCGTTCGACACGGCGTTAAGGGTCGAGAACCGCTGAAACACCCGCACCGGATCATCCGAAGACAGCACCGTCACCGCCGTGCCCAGATGGATGCGGCTGGTCCGCCCGGCAATCGCCGCCAGCACGATCTCGGGCGCCGAAATCGCAAAGTCGGGCCGGTGATGCTCGCCCAGCCCGATAAAGTCGATCCCGACCTGATCGGCCACCACCGCTTCCTCGACCACATCGCGCAAAACCTCGTCGGCCCGCTTCAGTCGGCCATCCGGCCCCGTCGAGATATCGCCAAACGTGTCAATTCCCAGTTCTACCATGCTCATGGCCTGTCTCCTGTCGTTGCTATCGGCAAATAGGGGATTTGGCCCGCTGCGAAAAGGCGCAAAGCCGCAGCCTGCTTGCGCGCCGGTGCACCTGAGCCGGCGCGCTAAGCCGCCAGCAGCACCGCAAAATCGTAGAGACGCAAAGAAGACGTCGGCAAGACGCTTAAAAGACAAACGCGTTCAGGCCGCGCCGTCGTCGCCAAAAACCCCGGAAATCAGGTTCGCCTGCATCAACCGATCCGCCAGACTGCCTTTTGGCGCGGCGATATATGCCAGATAGGCCGCAATTTCAGCATGGCACTTCCGCGCTGCCAGCACCGCGTCCTCAGCAGAAATTGCAACAAAACCAACGACATCGCCACTGCGCCGTTGCGCGAATGCGTCCAGATCGGGCCCGATCACTGTGGCAATCTTGGGGTATCCCCCCGTGGTGCCATGATCCGCCAGCATCACCGTCGCCACCCCATCCCCCGCCACCTGCACCGACCCCCGCAAAACCGGCTCCGACGGCATGTCCAAAGCCGCATTGACCGCCAACTTTGGCCCGTTCAGCCGAACGCCCATCCTGTCATAAGCTTCTGACAATACGAACTTTTCTGTCAGAAACTGCTCGATGATTCCCGCCTCGAAAAACCGCTCCTGCGGCCCCATCACCACCCTGACTTGGTCAACCGGTCGCGCCCAGTCCGGCACCATCAAATCCCCATCTCGCGCAGCCCTAACCTCCGGTTTTTCCACAATAATTCTGTCGCCCGCCCGTAAAATCCCGCCGCCAAAACCCGATTGCGAATGTGTCGCCGCGCTACCAAGCCATTGCTTTGCCACAACATTTCCGGCAAACGCCAAAACGCCCCAAGACCCCCACCCCCCCGCGCGCATGGTAAGCCTTTGGCCCGCCTGCATTTTTCCAACCGTCCACCCCCCCAGCCTCACCCCCCCGACCGTCACCTCAAACCCACCCCCCGCCACCGCAAAACTGACCGCCCCTTCGACGCAATCCAGCTGCAGTCCACCCAAGGAAATCTCTATTCCACAGTCACTTAGCGTGTTTCCCACCGCCGCATTCGCCACGGCCAACGCCCGCGAATCCATCGCCCCCGACCCCGGCACCCCGAACCGCATCAGCCCCGGACGACCGCCATCCTGATAAGACACCAACGGCCCCGCAAAACTGACAACCAGCTCACAGCGCATCATATTCATTCCGGCTGATCCGCTGAAACCGCACCACATCCCCAACATCAAACCGGAACGGCCGCGCCACCTCCCCCGTCAAAATCCGCGTCGCCGAGGCACCGATAATCCACCATCCAGTCGGCATTTTCAGTGTGGTAACAATGCATTGCGGGCCAGCCACGATCACCCGACCTGCCGGCACATCGCGCACCGCCGCCGGTTTCCGCGGCAACTGCAAGACCGCAGGCACCCCGGCAAGATAGGCATAGCCCGGCGCGAAACCATACATATAGACCCGATACTCTCCCGCCAGATGCGCCGCGATAATCTGCTCTCTGTCCATTCCGGTCATATTGGCGACCTCGGCAAGATCGGTACCCAGTTCGTCGTCGTAACAAACCTCCACGTCATGCCCCCGCGCCACCGCCCCCGGCATGTCCGGCACCTGCATCCGGTCCCGAACGCCGCCAATCACAGCGGCGTGGTCCGTGGCAATCGGATCAAACGTGATCAGCAAACTGGCATAGGCCGGCACGACCTCGATCGTCCCTGGCACCGGAAAGGCCGCAATCACCCGGTCCAGCCGGATGACTTGGGCATGAATTTCCGCGTCAATCTGCGACCCAAACTCCACCAGCACCGCCCGGTCCGCCACCGCACGAAATCGCGGAAAATCTTTGTCTGTCATGGGATTGTCAGGAATGGCGCAATCAAATGACCCGCCGCTTGCAGCGCGTCTTTCAGATGCCGCGCCATCGCAACCGCACCCTCGCCGTCGCCATGCACACAAATCGACTGCGCTTTCAGCGGGATAGGATTGCCACCCACAACCGTCATCAAGCCACTGTCGAGAAACTCCAGCAACCGCGCCGCCGCCGCCTCATTCTTTGCAATCATCGCTCCGGGCAGGTTCCGCGGCACCAGCCGCCCATTCGGCAAATACCCGCGATCCGCAAAAATTTCGCTATAAACCTTCAGCCCCTGCGCTATTGCCGCGGGTTCCTGCTCCGTCCCCGAAATCGCCAGAACCGCCAATTCCCGCGACACTGCCCGCACCGCGCGGGCAATCGCTTCCGCCACGTCACGCTCGTCCGCCGCCAGATTGGCCAGCGCCCCGTGCGCCTTGACATACCGTACCCGGGCCCCCGCCAGGGCCGCGACCCCCATCAGCGCCCCGATCTGCGCCGACACCATCCGCTCGATCTCGCCGACCGACATCGGAATGACCCGCCGCCCAAACCCTTCGCGGTCCGCGTAACCAGGATGCGCCCCAATCACAACACTTTGGGATTTTGCAAGAGAAACAGTGGTATACATCACCTCCGGGTCGCTGGCATGGCCACCGCAGGCGACATTGGCGCTGCTGACAACTCCCAGCATGGCCGCATCATCGCCCATTTTCCAAGGGCCAAACCCCTCGCCCAGGTCGGAATTCAGATCAATCCTCATGTCGCCCCCCATCCCAACCAGTGCCGCAAACTGGCCCCCGCTTGTCAACCCCACCCCGCGCGGTGCAGGCTCTGCGTGCAACAGGAGGGAACCCATGCTTCTGCTCATCACTGGTGCGACTGGCAAAGTCGGCACTGCGCTGATCGCCAGGATCACCGCCGACCCCAAGTGGCGTGGCACCAATATCCGCGCCCTCTGCCACAACCGCCTGCCACCTCCCGCGGACAACCTTGAGGTCATGCGCGGCACCATCAGCGATCGCGCTGATGTAAGCCGCGCAATGGCGGACGTCACCCATGTCATTCACCTTGCCACCTGCAAGGAAATCCCGGAACTGGTGATGGATGTTACAGTCAAAGGTCTGTTCTGGCTGCTGGAATCCTTCCGCAACAGCCCAACGGCGCGGCAATTCATCTTGCTCGGTGGAGATGCAGGCGTCGGCCATTTCTTCTACCGTCACGCCGGCCCCATCACGGAAGCCACCCCGCATCAGGCCTATCCGGGCTGTTACGCTTTGTCCAAAGTGCTGGAAGAGGTCATGCTGACCCAGTTCACGATCCAATATGGTCTGAATGCTTGCTGCTTGCGCGCACCCTGGATCATGGAAAAAGATGACTTCCGTCATACCCTGTCCTTTGGCGATGACCTGTTCGGCGGGCCGGATTGGAAGGTGATGGTGTCGCCGCAGACCGCCGCCGAGTGCCGCACCAATGGCACCATCCCCCTGCTGCATGACGCCGATGGCAAGCCGCCCAAGCGTAACTTCGTCCATCTGGATGACCTGACCGACGCTCTGCTCAAGGCACTTGATAATCCGGTAACACGCGGCAAAACCTACAATATCGCGATGGACGAGCCCGTCGACTATGGCGCCCTGGCCGCCCATTTGAAGGCAACGCGCGGTCTCCCCGCCATCGCCATCCCCAGTCTGTTCCACTCGACCTGGCTCGACAACTCCCGCGCAAGGTTCGAACTGGGCTGGCGTCCCGCCTATGATCTGGTCCGCCTTGTCGACGCGGCTTTCGGCTATCAGCGTGCGCCCGATGACCCCCGCACAATCTGGTATCCCGGCTAGTCCGCCCGCCGGTAGTTGGCGATCCTGTCGAAAAGCACCGCCACCAGAATTGCGCCGCCGATGACGCAGCCCTGCCAGAACGCGTTGATACCCAGCAGCCCCAGGCTGTTGCGGATGACTTCAATCAGCGCGGCGCCCACGACAGCGCCAATCGCTGTGCCGATTCCGCCAGCCAAAGCGGCCCCGCCAATAACCGCGGCCGCAATGACATCAAGCTCTTTTCCGGTGCCGATGTTGGTGGTGATGGCACCCAGCCAGCCGGTTTGCACGATCCCCGCGATCCCCGCCGACATGGCCGAAATCATATAGACCGCCACCTTGATCCGCCGAACCGGAACACCCGTCAGGATTGCCGCATGTTCATTGCCGCCAATGGCAAAGATATGACGGCCAAATTTCGTCCATTTCAGCACAAATCCAGTCAAAAGCGCCAGTACGACCATATACAGCACGGGGTTTGCGATCCCGTAGAACCAGGCGCCGCCACCCAGAGATAGAAGTTTGTCATGGTCGGGTCCGAACTCGAAAACCACTGTGTTGCCCGAGGCGACCATGGCAAGACTGCGCGCAATGGACAACATGCCAAGCGTGACCACAAATGGGGGCAGGCCGATATAGGCGATGAGTATGCCGTTGAAAGCACCAACGATCAGGGCCGTGGCGATGGACGCTGCGATGCCCGCCTCAATACTGTAGCCGGCATGCATGACCACTCCCAGAACCATGCTGCACAGGCAAAGCACCGAGCCCACCGAAAGGTCAATGCCGCCGGTAATGATCACGATGGTCATCCCCAGCGCGATGATCGCCACAAAGGTAAAATTGCGCGATATGTTGTACAGGTTCTTGGTGGTCGCATAGGCGTCGGTCGCCTGCGACAAGAACAGACTGGCGACGATTATGGCGATGAACACCCAGAAGGCCTGGTTGCCCAGCAGGTGGGACAGAAATGTTTCCTGTTTCTTCGCAATCGTGCTGTCTAGCGTGGTCGTCATTTGCCCATCCTTGCAGAAAACCTGACTCGGAACATCATCTTAGACAGTCTCAATCGCGCCCGTAATCAACCCGGTCACTTCCTCGGGAGAGCTTTTGGCAATCGCCTTGTCCGCCACCTTTGTGCCGCGCCGCATCACGATCACCCGGTCGGCCACGGCGAAGACGTCGGGCATCCGGTGGCTGATCAGCACGACCGTAATCCCCTGATCACGCAGCCGTCGGATCAGGTTCAGAACCTCTGCCACCTGCCGGACCGAAATGGCCGCTGTTGGTTCGTCCATCAGCACGATCTTGGCGTTGCTCAGCCTTGTGCGCGCAATCGCCACCGCCTGCCGCTGTCCGCCCGACATCTTTTTGACCAGATCGCGTGGCCGGGTTTCCGATTTAAGTTCCACGAAAATCTCGGCCGCCCTTGCATACATACCGGCATAGTCCAGCACCTTGAACGGCCCGAACCCTGTCTTCAACTCGCGTCCCAAAAACAGATTCGCCGCCGCCGTCAGATTGTTGCACAGCGCCAGATCCTGGTGAACAATCTCGATCCCGTGCTCTCGCGCCTCGACCGGCTTGTGCAGCACGATCTCGCGGCCATCCATCTGCATCGTGCCAGAGTTCGGTCGAAAGTTTCCGGCGATCATTTTGACCAGCGTCGACTTCCCCGCCCCGTTGTCGCCCATCAAGCCGATCACTTCGCCGGCTTCCAGCGCAAATGAGACATCCTTGACCGCCTCGATGGCTCCAAAATGTTTCGAGATTTTTTTCAGCTCTAGTACGGCCACCCGACAGATCCTCACCCAAAGCGCGGCCCCATACCATTCGAACCGCAACGGCTTGCTTGCAACGGGTCAACCCGACATTCATACCCGATTTTCCGGTATGCAGTCGATTTTAACCGCGCCCCCTTAGTGTCAGATGCCAAAAAAAAGTCAATCTTCGTCGCAAACTGAAAATTTCCTGCGCTGCGGGCGGTGTGAAACATACCCTAAAAAAATGCTTGACGGCCCGACCACCCCTATAGCTAACTGCGACCACTTGCGGGGCGGGGCGTGTTTCAGGCTGGTCAGCATGCTGCAATTGCAGCAATTTGGCCTTACTTGTCTGTTTTGCGTCGCCGCTGAACATCCGGCATCTGGTCCTTTGGCCGGAAGATTGGCTGGAACAATCCTCACTGTATCCATTTTTTGGATATAGACCATGACTCCGGCTGTTTTAGGCACCAACTTCTAACGCTGCAAGACGGATACGGAAGGTCAAACAAGGGTTACGGGCGACAATGTCACGACAGATGATCGGGCGCCCTGAACCAAAATAGATGCAATCATGCGCAACATCCGCGCATTTTCCCGGGAGGAAACTACCAATGAAAAAGTCTCTTTTGCTTGTCGCGGCCAGTCTGGCCCTGACATTCGGCGCCTCGGAAGCCATGGCCAAAAAGCAATTGGTCATCGTGGTCAAAGGCCTCGACAACCCGTTCTTCGAGGCGATCAACCAAGGCTGCCAGAAGTGGAACAAGGAAAACGCCGACAGCGAGTATGAATGCTTCTACACAGGCCCCGCCTCCACCTCGGATGAGGCTGGCGAGGCGCAGATCGTGCAAGACATGCTGTCGAAGCCCGACACTGTGGCCATGGCGATCTCGCCGTCCAACGCCAAGCTGATAGCGCAGACGCTGAAGACCGCCGCGCCGACGATTCCGATCATGACCATTGACGCCGACCTTGCTGCCGAAGATTCGGCGCTGCGCATGACCTATCTTGGCACCGATAATACGCTGATGGGCAAGCGCATCGGCGACTACATCAAGGCAGCGGCCCCGGGTGGCGGCAAGATCTGCACGATCGAGGGCAACCCCGGTGCCGACAACATCCTGCGCCGTGCGCAAGGCATGCGCGATTCGCTGTCGGGCAAGGAAGGCCTTGCCGCTCTGGCAGGCGAAGGCGGCTGGACCGAAGTTGCCGGTTGCCCGGTCTTCACCAATGATGACGGCGCCAAGGGCGTTCAGGCGATGACCGACATTCTGGCCGCGAACCCCGACCTGAAAGCCTTCGGAATCATGGGTGGCTGGCCGCTGTTCGGCGCACCGCAGCCCTACCGCGACTTGTTCGGGCCGATGGCCGCCAAGATCGCGGCAAACGAGTTCGTGATCGGCGCTGCCGACACACTCGGTGACGAAGTGGCCATTGCGCGCGAAGGTCTGGTCACGGCTCTGGTCGGTCAGCGTCCGTTCGAAATGGGCTATCTGGCCCCGTCGACCATGATCTCGCTGATCAAGGGCGAAAAGGTTGCCGATCCGGTGTTCACCGGCCTTGACGAATGCACCAAGGATACCGTCGACACCTGCATCCAGAAATAAACTTTGGGACAGTGAACACAAAGGCGCCCGGTCAGTCCGGGCGCCTTTTGCTTAGCCAAGCCTGCCGCAAACTCTGATCAGAACTTGGCGATCAGGTTGACGAACACATTTGCGGACTGGTTGCTCAAATCGGTCAGATCGTCCGACACCGAGCCAAAGTTATAACCCACCCCCAGCATCGTATTCTGACCGACCTGCCGGTACAGCGAGGTTGTGACCCCGAATTCGGCCAAACCCGCCTGCCGCGCCGCCAGATACCGCCCCTCGATCAGCGCATCCCACTGGTAGTTCAGATGATAGCGCGCGTTCAGCACGACCAACCCGGCGTCATTGCGGGCAAGCGGCGTGATCCCGTCAGGGGCGCTGTTGGAAAGCCGCACACCCAGCTTGCCACCCAACTGCCACTCCCGGCCCAGATCGTAGGTCGCGTCGACGGAAAACACGTGGCTTTCCTGCCGGGGGCCGGGACTATCCGTGCCGTCTATCCGTTGGCCATACATATCATAGAGATACGTATATTTCGCCAGAACGTTCAACCGGTCATTGTCGACGGGCCGGAAACCATAGCCCAGCACAACCTTGCCATAATCGCCATTCAAAACCGAAGAATTGGTGCCGGCGTTGTTGGCAAAGTCAAAAGACAACAGCCAGCGTTTCGCGTCACTGACCTGATAGGCGACGCTGCCGCCGAACAGCACGGCGGTGACATCGCTGGCACCACTGCTGCTGCGGTCCTGGCGCAATTCAAGCCGCGCCTTGGCGGACAGGCCCTTGTCATCCTTGTAGCGCAGGCCAAGCGTCAGCCCGCGACGGTCCAGATTGCCGGTCGGGTCTTCGAGCTTGCCGAACTCGACACTGCCTGACAGCGTCAGGAATTCGTTGCGCTGGTATTCAACCCCATAGCTGGACACCAGGGCGCGGTGCTGGCCGAACATATCATAGGTATTTTCGCCGAACACCTCGGTGCTGTCGGAAATCTTGCGTTTTCCGCCCGCGATCACCCGGCCTGCGTCGGTCCCATTCAGCGTCACACCATCCAGCTCGCGGCCGGGGTCAAACTCGTATCCGAAATAGGCCGAACTGCTGACGCCTTCATAACGCATCAAGGCCTTGCCGCCCGGCCCGGCATTGCCGGTGGACAGTTCGGCCTCCGCAGTCCAGCCGCTGCCAAACCCAGCTTGACGCCCGCGCCAATCCGGTCATTCAGGTCGCGCCCGCCGCTATGAGCCACCGTGGTCTGGCCAAAGACGCTATAGCTGAACTGTTCACTCTGTTTGACCTCGGCCCGCAAGGCCAGGTCGGTGCGTGCGCCCGTCTTGCTGGCATCCCCCGGCTCGGTCCGGTCGTCGCTGGCAACACCCAACGTCCAGATCAGCCGATCATTTTGCGCATAACTGACCTCGGCCGTGCCGGAATTGTCCTTGCGCCCGGTGTCGGACCTGTACGTATCTTAGGCCAGTTTATAGCCGACCCGGTCACTGACTTTGGCATCCAGCGCCAGACCCCACAGGGTTTCATCCGCCGTGGTCTGGTAATCCAGCGTCGAAAACCCAGCACTGCGCCGCTCGGCATAGGCTGAAGCAGAACCCTTTGCGGTCAGCCCAAGATCCGCCAGATCGACCGACGTTTTAAACCGGTACCCCTGTCCGGTGCCGCTGACCGAAGGATCAGTCGACACTATCAACCCGCCATCATCCGACGAACTGCTGCCAAAGCCGGGGCCTCGGGTCTTGGCGGCTTCCAATTCAACAAAGCTGTTCTTGCCGAAGTCGTAGTGCAGATCAGCACCCATCCCGGTCTGGTCGGCAATATCGGTCTGATCGACCATGCCGGTGACGCCCAGCCGCAGTTGATCTGTCAACCAGGTCTCGACCCGTCCGCCATAGGCATAGCCGTCAACCTCGCCTGCCGTCGGTGTGTATTCGTACTGGGCGGCCAGCCGGGTTTCGGGCGTGCTGCCGGCCTCTGGCTGCACGACGCCACCGCTGCCAAATCCCGAAAGCGGCGCCGAAAGCGTGACGACGCCCTGAATATAGTTGATCCGATAATCGCGTCCCGCCACCAACCGGCGCTGTTCAATCACCCGGCCTGTGACGGGATCGCGGCGCTCAATCGTCAGGGTTTCAGACCCAATGCTGATATCTTGGCGTTTCAGAAAATAGACCGACCCACCGGTTCCCAGAAAAAACTCGCGGCCCGGCAGGTTGTCGGGCTGTGCCGCATACAGGGTCGCCGCCAGCCGCGCCTCGCCGCCACTGGTTTGCGCGGGCGACCGGTAAACGCCCTGCAAGCCGTATAGGGTGCGCTCGTTGCGCAAATATTCCGCACCGGTCAACTCGCCCTTGAAGTTTCCCCACACCAGTTTGCTGCCATCTTGCTCGGCCCGCAGGTAGAATTTGCCGTTGGTGGGCGCGTCATTTTCCAGCGTGGAATCGTCGCCATAGACTGGATAGGCCATGTCAGGATCCAGCCGTGACAACACGCCCTGCGGATCTTTCCGATCAAAATCGCGCAAGAGGTCACGAATTTCCGTTTCGCCCGTATCGGCCGACGATGTGATCAGCCAGCCGCCGGCGGTCTTGCCTTTGGTGTAGTAGGCAAGACGGCCATTGGTAAAGGTTGCGCCCTTGTCGAAGCCTTTCAAAGTCTCGCCAAAGGTCAGATCCACGATGCCGACGGTGAACCACTCGGCCTTGGGAATTGTGACGATTGGCTGGGTCAGAACACCCTGACCCGCGACCTGCACGGGCACCGCATGGTCGCCGGGTGGCAGGATGCGTTGCAGCACAAACGCTCCCGCGCTGTCGGCACGCAGGGTTTCGCCCAGCGTTTCCACAACAGCCCCCGGCGCAAGCCCCGTGCCAGAGACGGTCACAGCCCCGCCCGACACCGGAATACGGCGGCGGGCAGCGGCATCGATGCCCTGCTCCTCTGGCGCGGCATGCACCCGGTCAAGCGCGATGGGGGCAGTCTCGTCAAACCGACCCGCACTGTCATAAACCCGGTACACTGCCGCAAGGTCGCCCGCGGGCAGGTCAAGTGCTATGCTCGCATTGCTGGCAATGGCAGCGGTGCTGATTAAACGCCCGGTGGCCTGATCCAGCAGACGCACCTCGCCGCGCACCACCCAGGCTGGATAGTTGATCCGGCTTTGCAGCACGACCCGCTGGTCATTTGCCGCAACCACCTCCAGATCCAGCCGCGGACTCACGCCCAACCCATCCACCGTCACATGCAGATCGGCAGGTGTTCGTGCCACCTGAACCTGTGCAAGTTCGGCCAGCCTGGCATCGCCTGCAATCAAGCGCGTGCCATCGCTGATCGAAAAGCCGGTGTCCTGCGCCGTGGCAAGTGACGGCAACGTAAAAAACGAAACGCCCGTCAACAGACCAATCAGGGTTGTGTTACGCCGATCACTCATTCACTTCACCCGCCTGACATCGCGTGCAATTCCAAGCTCATAGCTACCGACCCACCGCCAGGCGTCGCGGATGGCGGTTTCAGCAGCCTTCAGACGGGCATTGGCCAGATCCACATCCTCGCCCTGCCCGATCAGATAACTCAACCGCAATACCGTCGGCGCGACCTTGATCCGGTCGACCAGCTCTCGCACCGCTTGCAAGAAGGCGTCACCGGGATGGTCGGTGCCCTGAACAAAGGCTTTTGCCGTCAGGTTGATGTCCATCACATGCGCAAGCGCCGCGCCAAAGTTCATCTTGGCCACCTTGCCAGCCGTCAATCGCATCACACGCGGGTTTTCAGTGGTAAGCTGATAGCCCAGCGGCAGGCTGCGCGGATCAACTTTCAGGATGAAGTTTGACCCGCCAGTCTTGGGCAGCGCCGCGCAGGGCACGTGGAACCGGCCAAACGCATCGGTAGTGATCAGCAAACCGTTCACCGTCGCCAGCCGGACTCCGGCCAAGCCGGGTTCATAGTCTCTCGGAACGGCTTTGGGTGCCGGGTTGCCGTATTTGCCGCCGGTAAAGACATCGTCATCGGTCAAGGGTGGCAAACCGACGCGGGCATCGGGATAGCCGTTGTGGTTCAGGTCATCAAAAACCTTGCCGATCACATCCGAACAGTCAAACACCGCTTCCGGTTCAACCCGCACCGTGGCGCTTGCGCGGTTCGACACCAGTGCCCCGGTCGCATCCTCCAGCCAGGTCAGGTTGGTCAACGCCCCCGCAGCGCCCGCAGCCACCCTGGCCGAAAGATGTATGGTGATATGATCCGTCGGCGCCATGTCGACCGCCGTGAAATCCAACCGCTTGCCGGTGACGACAGGCTCTTGGGCAACCCCGTCAACCGTCGCACTGCCGGGCGTATAGACCAGACCGTCTGGCAGCAGATCGACCACATGCGCCGCCATGTAGGTCAGCGCCGAGGTGTTCTCGAAATTCAGGGTGAAGTTGACCGTCTCGCCAAACACTGCCGTGCTGCGATCTGCGGATTTTGACGCCACGACCCCTGCGCTGCTGGGGCAACCCATCAGCGGGATGTTGTTGTTGATGAAATGCGGATCGCCCGCTTCCACCACGAAGGTCAGATAGAACGGATTGGCGCCGGCACTGAAATCGCCCAGTTTGCCTTTCGCGCCGAATTCGCCTGCCCCGATCACCCCCGGATCGGCGGGCAGCAGCGTCGTCAGATCCAGCGCACCACTGTTCAGCCTGCTGGTCGAAGGTTGGGCCCCGGCGGGATAGGTCAGCGCCAGCGTATAAGTGCCTGCCTGCGTCACATAGAACTGGAACCGGCCGTCGCTGCCGTCCCGCACGATGGTGATATGGTTGGAACTGCCAACGCCGCTTTGGGTGCCCAGCGGTCCAGTCACGGCGATGCGCCCGCCCGAACGCAGCTGGCCGGTATCCTCACAATAGAAGGTGCCGGTCGGGTCATAATCCAGCGCATTGGCAATGCCGTCTCCATCGCGGTCGCCGGGGCCTTCGATGCCATCCGGGATGCCGTCGCCGTCGCTGTCCACGTCGGTCACAGTGACCGGGTTCGACGGCGTAGGCGTGGGCTTTTCTCTGGCGGTGGCGCTGGCGATATTCGCGCTGCCCGGTGCGCCCAGGGCAGTGGAATAAGCCACCGTGATCTGCACCTGCCCGGTTTGCCCCGGTTGCAGCGTGGCATTGCCGCCAAAACCTGTGTCACTGCCGTGCCGTCATAGGCCGGGTTCGCCGTGCCAGCACCAAAGCCTGTCACCCCAACCGTCACCGGATAATCCGGGTCCAGCGTCGCCGGGGCCAGGAACGCCGCCAGATCGTCCACCAGCCCGAGACCGGTTTCCGTGATGTTGCCGGTGTTTCGCACGGTGATCGTGAAAGTCGCCTGCTCGACCGTCGGGAACAATATACGCGGCGTGTTCACCGATTTGACCACGGCCATGCCGGGTATCGCGCCAATCGGGGCCAGCGTCGGGTCGCTGTCGCCGCTGCCATTATCATCGGACACGTCGCTGATCGTGGCCCCGACCGGCGTCTTTGCCGAAACGACAGCCTGGTTGCTGATGCCGCCAGCATCAATATCCTCTTGGGTCAGCACATACTGGACAGTCCAGCTCGCCACCTCTGCCGGGGCCAGCGTGCCCTCGGGCGATCCCGCCGAATTTGACTGAAACACCGTTGCAGGGCTGGCCAGAACAAAGCCGTCAAGTCGGCTCATCGTATCAGCCACCGCCACGGTGCGCAGCACGACATTGCCGGTGTTGGTGGCCGTGATGGTGAACACCGCGGTATCGCCCGCAGCGTTGCCGATACTGTCAAGATGCTTGATCACCAGCACACTAGCCGCCGGAGGGATGATGATCTCGGTTGCATCATCGGTGGTGTTGCCATCGGTGTCGTCACCGTCGTCCGAAACATCGCTGACCGGGCTGCCATCGGGGCCTGTGCCACGGACCAGCGCCGAATTGGCAATCCCGCCCGCATCAATATCAGCCTGTGCAACGTATAGCCCAATGTCCAGACCGCAGCCGCGCCCGGGGCCAGCGTGGTGCTGCCGCCCGCAAGCGTGCCAGTCAGGCCGGCGCCATCGGCCCGCGTCATGGTATCGGCAATCACCAGGTTGCCAATCGTGGCCGCACCCGTGTTGACGGCGGTGATGCTGAACACCACGGCGTCGCCCACAGCGTTGCCGCCTTGGGTTACGCGTTTTGTCACCTCCAGCATCGGGAGGTTGGTCACGGCAAACACCGTCGGATCATCGGTGCTGTTGCCGTCGCTGTCGTCGCCGTTGTCCGAAACATCGCTGACGCTGCCGCCCGTTGGGGTCAGTGCCGCAACGCTGACTTGGTTGCGCAGGCCGCCCGCATCGACGTCGGCTTGAGTCAACACATGGCTGCCGGAATAGGTCCACGTCTCCCCCACATCCAGCCGCCCATTACCGTCATCGCCAGAGATAAGGGTAAGTCCACTGTCCAGTTGCGTGGCGCTGCTGTCCAGCCGCGTCATTGTATCGACCGGAACTGAAGGCGAAAGCGTGACATTGCCAGAGTTGCGTACCAGCAAGGTGTAGCCAATCGTGGCACCGGGCTGGCTGCCACTGCTGGTCAGAACCTTGGTCGCCTCGATGCCGGGCCGCTGGGTGGGGCCAGGCGTGGTGATGCTGTCCTGTGCCGCGGCACGCGTACCACGGGGGTCGGTGCCGCTGACGTTTGCGGTGTTGCTGATACTGCCGGCATCAACTTGATCTTGCGTCACCACCGTTGTCAGCCGGCACGTCGCATCCAGTGCGTCGGGTGGCAGTTGCGCGATGGCGCAACTGAACGCCGGGTCCATCGGGTCGGTGACTGTCAGATTGGTCAGCGTGACATTCCCGCTGTTGGTGACGGCAAAGGCATAGGTCAATGTGCTGCCCACCGCGCCAAACGGCGATGGCAAAGCTGACTTCACCAGTGTCAGGGCCGGGACCGCCGCGGGCAGATCGGTGGTGGCGCTGGCGCTATCGCCCACCGCCGCGCCCTGCGGCGTGACCGCTGATGCCGTCGCCGTATTCACCAGCGTTCCGCGATCGATGTCGGCCTGTGTCACGGTGTAATCCGCGTCACATTGCACGCTTTGATCCGGCAACAGCACCGCGGCCTGACAGACCAGTCCCGGCAGCATCGGATCTATGACGTCAATCGCCCGCAAAGTCTGGTTGCCGGTATTCACGGCGTTCAGTTGGTAGGTCACCACGGTTCCCACCGCTGGCACTGGGTTCGGGGTCGCCGATTTGCTCAGTCTGATCGCCGGGGCAACTTGCGCCGTCACCGTCACCACGTCAGGTGCCGAAACGACTTCGGTGCCGCCCGCCCCGAAAGTCGTATGTGCGAAGGCCTGGTTGACCACCTTGCCTGCGTCAAGATCGGCTTGGGTGACAATATGGGTCGCGGTGCAGGTCGCGGTTTCACCCGTCGTCAGGTCCGGGTTCGCGACACTCGGCACAAAACAGGCGATCTCACCCAGTTTGTCATCAACCACTGTCACCGGCTTGGCATAGGCCCGGGTTCCGGTGTTGGTCACGGTATAGCTGTAGCCGACGCTGTCCCCGACCGCGGCAAAACCAGCGCCACTGGTCGCGGTCTTGACCAGCCCCAGCGCCGGAGCAGCTGCGTCGGGAATGGTTTCAGTGGCAATCGGGCTGATCACCGTGCCATCCGTGGCGGTCGCCAGATTGGTGACAGACCCAAGCACCACATCATCCGCCGTAATCGTATAGCTGGCGCTGCAGGTCAGCGTCGCCGCCGGTGCCAGCCCCCCCACGGGCAGCGCCGGACACGTGATCGCCGCAGCGGCAATCAGGTTGTCGCTGATCGAGATCGGCGCCGTGATGGTGACATTGCCGCTGTTGGTCACGACATAGCTGTATTGTGCCACAGCTCCGACCACAAACTGCGCCGTCGGCAGCGGTGCGGCGGTTTTCACCACCGTTAGCGCTGCATCGCGCTGCGCCGGAACCGTGACGCTTGCTTCTGGCGAAGAAACGGCACCCGACGACGCCGTGGCGCGATTGGTCACGCTGCCCGCATCCACATCGGCCTGCGTCACGGTATAATTCGCGGTGCAAATGACCACTGCCGCGGGCGCAATGCTCCCCGTCGGGCACGTGACCACGCCGCCCGCCCCTGTGACCATCGCATCCGAAATCTGCAATGGCGCCGCCAATGTGACGTTGCCGGTGTTGCGCACCTCGAACACAAAGCTCAGCGTCTGGCCCGCGGCGTCATAACTCGGCCCCGACCCCGCGGCCAGTCGCTTGACCAATGCCAAACCGGGTTGCGGCGCAATCAGCAACGTCGTCGGATCATTCGTTGTGTTGCCATCGCTGTCGTCGCCGTTGTCGCTCACGTCAGTCACCGGCGCTCCGGTCGGCGGCAGGCCGCTGACAATCGCACTGTTGTTGATCCCGCCCGCATCGACATCAGCTTGGGTCAGCACATAGGTCGCACTGTATTGCGCCACCTCGCCCGGCAGCAATTGGCCAGCTGGCGAACCGTTGCTCGCACCGTCAAAACTGGGGCCGCTGGTTAGACCCAGCACGGTGTTATCGGCGCGGCGCAGGGTGTCGGTGGCGATTTTCACGTCGCTCAGACTGACATTGCCAGCATTGGTCGCCGTCAGCTTGAACACCACTGTGCTGCCAACCGTGACCGGCCCCGAGGTGATCGTCTTTTCCCCGATGATCTTCGGCACAGGCGCGATGATGACCTTGGTCGGATCATCGCCGCCCGGCGCTACGTCATCGTCGGACAAATCGCTGACCGTGCCACCCGCCGGCGTCTTGCCGCGCACCGTCACCTGATTCACGACGCCGCCGCCGTCAATATCAGCTTGCGTCAACGTGTAGCTGGCGGTGTAGGTCCAGGTCTCGCCAACCTCCAGCGCACCAGAAACCCCCGCATCACCAGAGACATAGGCAGGCGCGGCGTTCAGTGCCAAGGCCGTGCCATCCACTCTGCGCAACGTATCGGACAGGGTAATCGGTTTCAGGGTCTGATTGCCGGTGTTGCTGATCGTGATGCTGTAAGGCAGCACTTCACCCGCCACCGGAGGCGTGGACAAACCGCTAACATCCACCAGTTTGACGGCCTCAAGGCCGGGCGCGGGCGCTTGCACCGTGACGCTGACACTATCCGTGGCTGGATCTGGCAGCGGACCGGTCGGCGTGGTGGCAGTGACCGTCACCACGTTGGAAATCGGCCTGCCTGCATCAATATCGGCCTGTGTCACGGTGTAGCTGGCAGTAAAGCTGACCACATCCCCCGGGCCAAGATTATCCCAGATTCCGTCGGCAGCGGCATCGGTCGAATTGCCTTGCTCGGCGGCGTCGAGGCTCAGCGTATCACCAGCAATCGGCAAATCCGCCGTGCCAGAAGCATCGGTGTGCTGGTCGTCCACGGTCACAGCGGTCAGTGAGACATTGCCGGTATTGCTGACGGTATAGCTATAGTCGATGACATCGCCGACCTTGGCATCCGCCGTGATCGAAGCGGTTTTGTCCACCGTCAGGCCCGGTGCCGCCGTGATCGGCAGCGTCAGGCTGTCAGTCGCCGGCGCGGTTACTTCGGTCGATGACACGCTGGCAGTGTTGGTGACAAAACCTGCATCCACATCCGCCTGCGCGACGCTGTAACGGGCGGTGCAGGTTAAACTGGCTCCGGGTGCAAGACCGGCCGGCGCAAGCGCCGGGCAGGTGACGGCGGCAATCTTGTCATCCGCCACAACCGGTTGAACATGCAGCGTGATATTGCCGCTGTTTGTCACCAGATAGCTGTAATTCACCTGGTCGCCAAATGCACTGGCGCTGCTCACATCGGCCGATTTCACCAAGGTGAACGCCGGCGCGTGGGTCGGGCCAAGGACGTCAAGGTCATCACGATCCGCAACCGGCGCAGCGCCCGGATTGGCGGGCTGGGCGGTGACCGCACCGGTATTCACAAAGCCGCCATGTGCCGGACTGCCGATCACGGCATCCACATCGGCCTGCGTCGTGACATAGCTGAACCTGCAACTGCTATCGACGGCACCCGGAGCCAGACTGTTCACTGCGCAACTGCCAGCCACCCGTGTGTCGGTGACAGCCAGAGTGTTCAGCATGACATTACCGGTGTTCGTCACTGTCATCACAAAGGTCAGCGTCTGGCCGGGCGCCGTAAAGGCGGGGGCGCTGAACGGATCGGGAACCAGCGACTTGACGATGCGCACTGACGGGGCTGCCGCAACCAGCGGCTGGTCATGTTGACCCGTCACGGTGATCCTGCCACCCGTGGGATCACTACCGCTGGCGGTCGCGGTATTGATCAGCGATTGCGCATCAATATCCGCCTGCGTCACCTGATAACTGCCGGTGCAGATCATCGCATCGATCGGTTTCAGTACGACATTGGCTGGTGCGACCGCCGCATTCACGGTGCATGCCAGCACACCCAGCCGCGCATCGGTGGCTTTGACGCCCTTGATCGTCTGGTTACCGGTGTTTGTCACCGTGATCTGATAGCTCAGCACATCATCCAGCGCCGCCGGGTTCGGCCCCGCCGTCACGGTTTTCACCACACTCAGCGCGGGCGCGGTCAAGGCCACGACGGTCTTGCTGGCCGGCGGCGAGGTCACATCTACCTGGTTCACCGTACCGGGGGCGAATGTGGTTTGCGCCACGGCCTCGTTGGTCACAGACCCTGCGTCCACGTCACCCTGAGTGACGGTATAAGTGGCGTTGCAACTGAAAGACGCGCCCACGGCAAAGACGCCATTGCTGGCGGGCCGGCAGACGAAGGCGGCAGGCAAGTGGTCGTCGGTGATGCTGACATCGCCGGTGAAACCCGCCTTGCCGGTATTGGTAACGGTGTAAAGATAGGTCACCACATCGCCCGCCGCGGCGAAACTTGCGTTACTCGGGGTGCTGTCTTTCACCAGTGTCAAAGCCGGAACCGCGCTGACCGGATAGATCGCATTGGCACTGGGCGATGCCACCACCACTCCGGCAAAGCTGCCGCTGCCCTTGGCCACGTTGGTGACAGACCCGACCTGCAGATCCCCCGCCTTCAGCGTATAGGTCGCTGTGCAGGCCAGCGTTTCACCGGGTGCCAGACCGGGGTTCGGCAACGGGTCGCAGGTGACGCTGGTCAGGCTGTCGGCCACCGTGATCGGGCCATCCACGGTCACATAGAGGTGGTTCGGGAAAACTGAACAGTTGGGATAAGTGGATTTTCCGCGCAACAACGGCATGATTGCCGCATGCGAGGAGATGACCATGACGAGACGACCGCGCCGGAACCACAGCCCGGCATTCAAGGTGTGAGGAG
>JANYFE010000046.1 GCA_025362795.1 Rhodobacterales bacterium
AACCGAAGTCATCCGCCGCCGAGCATCATGGCGCACCATCGACGAGGTCGAGTTGGAAACCCTCAAATGGGTCGACTGGTTCAATAACCGCCGCCTGCTTGAGCCTATCGGAAACATACCACCGGCTGAGGCAGAGGAGGCGTTCTATGCAAACCTGAACACACTCGATTTGGTCGCGTAACACGGACTATTTGGCTCCGGTAAACCCGGCGCGGTTCAGATGGCCTTGCCTAAAAATCGGCGAAGGGATTTTTGCAAGTGTTCTGGCCGGAAACCGCGGCCTAGAAAGACAATGGTATTGTCCTCGCCCGGGCCGGAGCGATTGGGTAGGATTTCGGGGGATTGCACCACTTTTCGCACGGTTTGCAGCAACAGGCGCCCGGCTGGTGTGCGTAGAACGCCTTTGATCCGAACAAGATCATTGCCGCGCGCATGCAGCAAGGCCGACAGCCACAGGACGAAAGCAGACCAGTCAATGTCGGGGTCAATGATCAGTCGGGTGGGGAAAATCGCGCCGCGCGTATCCTCGTCGGTAAGGGGAGCCAAGGCGGGTGCCTCGGCCTCTGCGGGCAAATCAGGCAGGGCGATGGCTTCACCCAGAACTGCGGCGGATTGCGGGGCGGTCGGGTTCAGATTGCGCAGAGTGGCGCGCAGCAGGGTCAGCGTGGCGGGGGCCACCGCATCGCATTTGGACAGGATCAGCCGGTCCGCGGCACCGATCTGGCGGCGGCCCAGGGGTTCGGTCTGCAACTGGGCCAGACCGTGCAGAGCGTCGACGACGACGACGGTTTCATCAATGACGATGTGGTTGACCAGAACCGGATCCCCCTGGATCGCCGCCACAATAGCGCCGGGGTCGGCCAAACCGCTGGTTTCCAGCACTATTCGTTGCAGGCGGGGTGCATCAGAGGAAATCCGGCTGCGTTGGTCGCACAGGTCACGCAAGGCGCGGATCAGGTCGGCCTTGCCAGTGCAGCAGCAGCATCCACCGGCCAGCAGGGTCAGGCCGGACGCCGCGCCCAGAAGCGCATCATCCACCGCCGTTTCAGCCGCTTCGTTTATCACGACATGCACGGGGCCAAAGCTGCCGACATGCAACTGGTGGCGCAGCCAGGTGGTCTTGCCTGACCCGAGATAGCCGCCCAGCACGGTCAGCCGCATCCGGCCATCTGCAAAGTCAGTCGTCATTCAGGAAGGCCGGGTCCAAAGGGTCAATCGGGTGGCCCAGCATACGTTCGGCTTCGGCCCAAAGCGAAGCGAGGTCAGGCACGATGGTCTGATTGCCCGACAATGTGCCCATCTGGATGCCTGGCACCATGCCGCCATCATGTGCGGTCAGGCCGTAAGGCCGCAGCACCTTGTCCAGCAAGTCAGCCCGGTGAAAACGCGCACGCAGGCGGTCGCCGGGCGTGTCAGCTCCAGCCTCGGTCCAGTGACCGGGCGCCGAAGGATTACCGCAGGCATTGCACATCTTGGGCCCTTTCGGAATGCAGGTGCCGGTTGCCCGACACCCACCGTTTTTATCAGATTACTTCGGGGCGCGCAGCACCGGCGAAGGGGAATCGCTTGCGGAAGTCATCGGCAATCGTCTCGAACGGGGCCCATTCGACGCCGGAATGCTTGGAGATATACTCAATCAGGCGTTCCAGCATCAGCAGAACCTGAGGGCGGCCGGCCACGTCGGGGTGAATGGTGAAGGCGAAAACACCATATTCCATCTCACGGTAAACCCAGTCGAACTGGTCGCGCCACATTTCCTCAATGTCGCGCGGATTGACGAAGCCGTGGCTGTTCGGGGCCTTCTTCATGAACATCATCGGCGGCAGGTCGTCGACATACCAGTTGGCCGCGATATCGACGAGGTCGATCTCATGGCCATGCTTCAGAGGGTGCATCCAGTCCTTGGCCGACTTGGAATAGTCGATCACGTTCCAGCTGTCGCCGACCTTGGCATAGAAGGGCTGGAAGTCGCGGTAGCCTTGGCTGTGGTCATAGGTGAAGCCGTGCTTCAGCAGCAGCGCCGCGGTCGAGTTCGACATTTCCCACCACGGCGCCACATAGCCGCGCGGGGCTTTGCCGGTCAGGCCCTTGATCAGCTCGATCGACTTGACCAAAACGTCTTCTTCTTGTGTCGGTGTCATGGCGATGGGGTTTTCGTGCAGATAGCCGTGCGCGCCCACTTCGTGACCGTCCTTGACGATCATCTCCATCTCTTTCGGGAAAGTCTCCAGGCTGTGACCGGGGATGAAGAACGAGGTCTTCAGGCCGTATTTCTTGAACAGGCGCAGAAGGCGCGGAACGCCCACTTCGGTGGCGAAGATACCACGCTGGATGTCAGACGGCGAGTCTCCGCCGCCATAGGAGCCGATCCAGCCTGCGACCGAGTCGATGTCGGTGCCAAAGGCGCAGTAAATCTTTTTAGCCATGAGGGTTTCCTCCTTAGATGTTCAGATAATGGGCCACTGCGGGTCGGTCAGCGCCAAGGGGTAGGCGATACCGTAGTCAAGCGGCGGGCGGACGACGTATTTGCGGTCAAACGGCGCCCAGTCATAGGGCACGCCAGAGCGGACGATATAGGGCCAGTCAGGCTGGGCGAAAATCGGGCGACCAATGGCCACAATGTCGGCCGCGCCACTGCTAAGGGCAGCCTCAGCCTGCGGGCCGTCGGCAATGCCGCCATTGGTGATCATCGGCAGACCAGACGCTTTGCGCAACACGGTGGGCATGGGGGTGGCATCGTCGGCCTGACGGTTATCCAGGTAATCAAAGCTGGCCCAATGCAGCGCGTCATAGGCAGACCCTTTCAGGGCCGCCCCAATCGCCTCGGCATAGGCCGTGCCCGGCCAGGCGCCCACGAAATCATCCACGCCGTCTTGCGACAGGCGCAGGACGAGCAGCTTGTCGGGGCCGATGGCGGCACGCACCTTCTCGCCCACCAGCTTGGCGAAACGGATGTTGTTTTCGGGTGATCCGCCAAACTCATCCGTGCGCAGGTTGGTCTTGGGGTTGATGAACTGCCACAGCAGATAGCCGTTGGCGCCATGCACCTCGACCCCGTCTGCCCCAGCATCCACGGCGCGCTTGGCCCCTGCGGCAAAGCCATCGGCGATTTGATGGATCTCCTCGACCGTCAAGGCGCGGGCGGGGCCGAAGGTGACCTTGTCCCACGTGCCACCAATGGCGCGGATCTGCTTTTCGTAATCATTGTCAGTGTAAAGCGACCAGCCGCCGCTTTGCGTGGCCGAGGCGCTGACGGGGGGCTGGCCGTTCAACACGCGCGGGTCCGACACCCGGCCGCCATGCATCAGCTGGACGATGATCTTGCAGTCGTGCTGGTGCACCGCATCACAGACCTTGGCCCAGCCGGCCTGATGGCGGGCATTGGCAATGCCGGGTTGCGACAGATAGGCACAGGATTGGAAAGCGTCCTGTTCATAGGTGCCTTCCGTGATGATCAGGCTCAGTCCACCGCGCGCACGGCGGGCGTAGTATGCGGCCATTTCGTCATTTGGGGTGCCGTCCGCCTCGGCCATCTGGCGGGTCAACGGGGCCATGGCGATGCGGTTGCGAAGGGTTAGCGGACCCAGTTTGATCGCGGAAAACAAGGTCGAGAAGGCTTCAGTCATCAATTATCCTCTGACAATCTGTTCAATGGCAAGACCTGCGGCCAGAACCGCCCGGTCGCGACCATGCGGGGCCGAAATCATGAAACCCGTGGGCATCTGGTGGGCATCAAACCCGTTCGGGATGGACAACCCGCACCAATCAAGGAAATTTCCCAAGGATGTGTTGCGCAGGATCAATCCGTTGTGGCGGAAGAATACCTCTTGGTCTGCCTCCAGCGGGGCAATCGGCATAGCAACCGTGGGGGTGGTCGGACAAATCAGCAGCGCATCGCCGATTTGGGCGGCGACGGCGGCGATCAGCCGTTTGCGTTCGCGGAGCAGGATTGTCAGTTCAACGGCGCTGGAATTGGCCGCGCTCATGATCCGACGCACAACACGGGCATCGATCCGGGCGGCGTCGGGGCCATGCAAGCGGTCCCAATGAACATCCAACGCCTCGATTGCGGCCAGAGCGGCGCGGCGGGTTATCACGTCCAGCGTCTCAGCCAATTCCGGCAGGGCAACGCGGCGCACCCGGGCGCCTGCCAGTTCCAGCCGGACTACAGCAGCCTCAAAGTTTGCGGCGACGGCGGGGGACAGAGTATCCAGCATTACGGAGTCAGGAATGACAAAATCCAAAGCGTCCACCAAAGCGGCCTGCACATCAGGCACTTGCAGACCCCGCAAGACGGTATCGGCAAGCACACAATCCTCGACACTATGGGCCAATGGGCCAAGCGTATCCATGGAGCGTGACAACGGGAACACCCCGGTCATCGGGTAATGCCCGGTAGAGGTTTTATAGCCCACAACCCCGTTGAACGCCGCCGGAATGCGGATCGACCCACCAGTATCGGTGCCAAAGGCGATCGGCACGATGCCGGCTGCCACGACAACGCCGCTCGCCGACGAAGACCCACCCGGCGACCGCGCAGGCCCTGTCCCGTTCGGGTTGCGCGGGGTGCCGAAATGCGGGTTCAACCCGATGCCGGAAAAGGCAAATTCGGTCATGTTCAGCGCGCCGACCGTCACCAGCCCGGCCCGCGCCCCAGCCCCGACCAATGCCGCGTCCTGCGCCGCTGGCGGGTTTGAGGCCAGCACGACAGAGCCAGCCGTGGTAACGCGCCCTTTCAGGTCAAACAAATCCTTCCACGCCACTGGAACGCCGTCCAGCAAACTCGCCGGGTTGCCAGAACGCAACCGGGCGCGGGCAGCATGGGCCTCGGCCTCAGCCCGGGGGCGCAGGGTTTCGGTGAAGATGGCGTTGTCGCCCACCGCGTCGATGCGGGCGAAAACCTGATCCACCAGATCAAGCGGATCGCATCGCCCGTCGCGCAGATCGCGGGCAAGGGCGCTGGCTGTGGTCACGCGCATCGTGGGCCTCTTATTGCTTGATCACGGTCGAGCGTCCCGCTTGCCACGCCACAAAGGCCGAAGCTCCGGCTGCGAACTGACCACGATATTTGTCAGTATGGCCCTCAACCGCGATCACATCGCCGTTGGGAAGCTCGACCGCCATTTGCAGGATATGGCCGATCAGCTGCGCCCGCGTGATCTTGCAGGGGATCAGATTGGTGCCATAGGTCCGGCGCGCTTCATCGGGCGAAATCGTGCCGGGCAGAATATCAACCGCTTCCGCAGGCAGCACCAGCGAGGCCGCACCGCCCAGGGTCAGACCGGCGGGCTGTTCACCGCTGAGCGTGCCAAACGCGGTGTCGAGTGTCACGACCTCGCCCCCCAACACTTTGACCGTGCCGGGGATCAGGGTGTTCGCCCCGATGAAACGGGCAACGAAGATGCTTTGCGGGCGGGTGTATAATTCGCGCGGGGGGCTGATCTGTTCGACACGGCCCGCGTTCATCACGACGATGCGGTCCGACAGGGCCAGCGCCTCGGATTGGGCGTGGGTGACGAAAACGAACGTAATGCCAAGCTCGCGTTGCAGCAGTTTCAATTCGTTCTGGATGCTTTTGCGTAGGTTGGCGTCCAAGGCGCCAAGCGGTTCATCCAACAACAAAATATCGGGTTCCACCACCAAAGACCGGGCCAGCGCGATGCGCTGCCGCTGGCCGCCAGACAGGCGGTTCGGGCGCATGAGGGCCACGTCCGTCAGGCCAAGCTTTTCAATGATACGGTCAACCTTGCGGTCAGCCTCAGCCGCGGCCATGCCTTTGACATCAAGCCCGAAGCGGATGTTCTGCCGCACGTTCATATGCGGGAACAGCGCGTAATTCTGAAAGATCATCGAGGTCGGGCGCTTTTCCGGCAACATGTCGTTCACCCGTTTGCCCCGGATCAACAGATCGCCCGAGGTAATCGTTTCAAACCCAGCAATCATGCGCAACGTCGTGGTCTTGCCGCAGCCCGACGGCCCCAGAAAGGCGATGAACTCGCCCTTGTCCACATCGAGGTTGAAGTCGATGACCGCAGGCGTGCCGTTGTCATAGACCTTGCCGATATGGGAAAGTTGCAGGTCGTAGGCCACAGAGAGGTATCCTTGCATCTTTGGTCCGGCCGGGGCTAAAACCCCGACCGTCCAGGTTTTCAGATCAGGCCGACAGGAATTCGTCCCATTTGGTCATCAGCAGGTCGTACTTGTCCGGCCACTGGTGCCAGTAGGCGACGTTCGCCGCACGGGTCGCCAGGGAACCGCCGTCGCGCAGGTCGCCTTCCTTGATGCCGCGGTCTTCCGCGCCAACCCACGGTGCACCTTCGTACCAGAAGGCATACTTTTCCGGGGCCATCACAGCTTTGACCTTGTCATTGGGCGAGTAGTAGCCCTGTTCGGACACAGCCACAGCCGGGCCACCCGACAGCCAGAAATCGGCGTAAGCCGTCACTGCGTCGAGGTTCGGTGAGGATTTCAGCGCCGAAACACCGATCGACCAACCGCGATAGCCGCTTTTCATGGTGGCGTAAGAGCATTGGACTCCCTGAGCCTTGACGGCCATGACAGCCGGCTGCCATGCGTCTGCAAGGATCATTTCGCCCGAAGCCATCAGGTTGACCAATTCGCCGAAATCACCCCAGAGAGCGCGGAATTGGCCCTCTTTTTTCTTCGAGATCAGGAACTTGGCTGCTTCTTCAATCGCCGCCGCATCCGGGTTGCCCGGGTTCTTGACTTCCAGAAGACCCAGTTCGTTCATGGCCAGCACGGCCTGACCGAAGGCGATCAGCGGGTCGACGTTCAGGCCGGTCTTGCCCTTGAACTTGGGGTCGAACAGCGACGACCACAGCGACGCTTCTTCCGCCGACACAAGGTCGGGGCGGTAGCCGATGGAGTCGAAGTTGTACACCGTCGGAACCATGTTCAGCGCGGTCTGGCTCTCGTCGGTCCAGATCTGGCCCACGATCTGCGCGCGGGCTTCCCACTTGTCCGACGCTTTTATGAAGCTCTCGCCGATGCCGGTCCAGTTGGTCAGATTGGCAGTCGGGATCGGCGACACAAGGCCGGTCTGGGTGATCGACGGCAGACGCTCACCGATGGTTTCCCAGCAGTCGTAAGCGGTTGAACCCGACAGCAGTTCGGTCTGGGTGTTCGGGAAGATGTCAGCTTTGCCCGAGACCGACTTAACGCCCGAAGCCGCCTTGAAGTCCGCCAGAATGCGGTCCTGCACGGTCACCGACAGACCAACGGTGCGCAGTTCCTGCGCCGCAAGGTCAGCGGCAAAGGCTTGTTGCGCGCCGAGGAACGGCAAGCCGCCCGCAGCCAACGCAGCGCCGGTGGTCCCTTTCAGGAACCCGCGGCGGGATAGTGAACTGTGATTCATTTCAGTACCTCCGAGTTGATTTGTTATTCTGCGCGGCCATTGGATCAGTAGCGCCCCACCAACAGCCCGCCATCGACCACCACCACTTGGCCCGTCATGTAACGGGCCGCGCTGGAGGCGAGAAACAGGGCGACATCAGCAATCTCTTCAGGTTGACCGATGCGGCCCATGGGGATGAATTCCCCCGCCTTGTCCGCAGCTTCGGGGCCGAGGGAATGTTCCTTCGACAAAAGCTGCGCCGTCCGGATGTAGCCTGGCGCGATGCCATTCACCCGGATGCCGTCGCGGGCCAATTCCACCGCAAGGCCGCGCACAAGGCCGACCACGCCAGATTTCGCCGCTGAATAATGCACATGTTCATCCCAGCCATAGGCCACGCCCATGATCGAGGACAGGGCCACGACAGCCCCTTTCTTGCGCGCCTTCATGCCTGCAAGAGCCGGGCGCACGACGCGGAAGATGCCTTTGAGGTCGATCTCAAACGTATGATCCCACTTTTCGTCCGACATCTCGGCCAGTGGTACCCGGTGCGCGATGCCCGCATTGGCCACAATGACGTCAATGCCGCCATGCCTGGCCTCGACCGCGGCCACAACAGCATTCGCAGCTTCGGTCAAGCGGACGTCGAGCAGGTGGAATTCCGCCGTGCCGCCATCTGCCGTGATTTCCGCCACGACTGACGTGCATTCGGCGTCCAGAATGTCGGTGGCCACCACATGATAGCCCGCCTTGGCAAAGGCCTTGGCGGTGGCACGGCCAATGCCGATGCCTGCGCCGGTGATCAGAACGATTTCGGTCATAGCATCACATCTCCGGAATTGGGGCCAAGCGTCTGGCCAACGAACAGTGAGGATTGGGGCGAACACAGAAACGCCACGGTGTTGGCGACTTCTTCGGGCTCGCCAAAGCGGCCCAGCGGCAGTTCGGCGGCCTTGGCGCGCTGCCAATCTTCTGACAGGCTCCGCACGAGGGGCGTGTTGATCGGCCCCGGCGCCACCGCATTGACCCGCACGCCCTGCGCCGAAACTTCGCGCGCCAACGCCTTGGTCAGGCCGATGATCCCGGCCTTGGCGGCGGAATAGTGCACCAGTTCGTTCCCGCCGATCTGGCCCAGTTGCGAGGCGATGTTGACAATCACCCCCGATCCGCGCGCCAACATGCCCTGCAGCACGGCATGGGTGCACAGAAACGTGCCGCGCAGATGCACCGCAATCATGCGGTCAAAATCCGCAACGGTCAGGTCGGTGAACCGTCCCTGATGCACATGGCCCGCGCAGTTGACCAGATGCGTCACCGGGCCAAACGCCGCCTCTGCCGCAGCGACCATGGCCGCCACATCGCCCTCAACCGAAACATCGCCGCCGATGGCCACGGCCTTGGCACCGATCAGGGCTGCCGTGGCCTGCGCCGCCTCGGCCCGAAAATCATTGGCCAGCACGTTATAGCCATCCGCCGCCAGCCGCAAAGCAATGGCTTGCCCGATGCCCGACCCTGCGCCTGTGACGATTGCGGTCATGGTCATGCGATATCCTCCTGCATCGCCAGTTTGCGGGCGCGGCGGACCGACAGGCCCATCAGGATGCCGTAAACCGACAAAAGCGCGAAGGAGAACAGCGTGGTCAACACCCCGAAAGCGAAGATATTGGGGTGAATTTCCACGGCAAAGGTGCCGTAGATCGCCAAGGGCAAGGTCTGATCCCCGGACCCGCCGGCGGCGAACAGGGACCGCGGGAACTCATCAAGGCTTAGCGTGAAGGCGAACAGCATCGCGGACAACACACCCGGAAAGATCAGCGGGAATGTCACCTTGCGGAACGTGGTCCACGGGGTGACGCCCAGCGACCACGACGCTTCTTCGACCGATCCGTCAAAGCGGTTCAGGATCGCCAGCATCACGAGAAAGGCGAAGGGGTAGGTGTAGGCCACATGGGTTGCAAACGCAGTGGTGTACCAGTGCCGTTCGATGCCCAAGACGTTGTTGGCCAGCAGTGAGGTGCCAAGCCCGGTCAGCACGCCCGGCACCATCATGCCCAAGACGATCAGGTAGAACACAACGCTCGACCCGGTGAACTTGCGCCGGAAGGCCTGCGCAGACATCACCCCCAGCACGGTCGACGTGACCATGGTCATAAAGGCCAGCACCAGCGACCGGATCAGCGCCTCGCCCACCGGCAACGGGGCTATGCGCGACGGCGGCGTCAGGCCGAAGATCTGCTTGTACCAGTACAGCGACCATTCTGTGATCGGGAACTGCGGCCCGCCATCCGGCCCCTGCTGGAACGACAGGATCGTCAGCACGAAAAACGGACCATAGAGGAACAGCAGGAACGCCACCACATAGACGGCGAGAATCGGTTTGAGGACACGCGATTCCATCGCTTACAACTCCTGCTTCAGGTCAACGATCCGCAGGAAGGCAGCAATCACCATGCCCATGACCACCGTCAGAATCACGCCCGAGACCGACGCCATCGCCCATTTGAGCGAGCCGACCTGCGTGACGATGATGTTGCCCAACAGGTTCACCTTGCGGCCCGACAGCGCGCCGGAAGTGGCGAATTCGCCCAGAACCATGACGCTGACGAAGATCGCGCCAACGACGACACCCGGCAGGCTGAGCGGAAAGATGATTTTCCAGAAGATCCGGCCAAAGCCTGCGCCCAGATCCCGTGCCGCCTCGATGATGTTGCGGTCGATGCGTCCCAGCATGAAGGCAATCGGGCCGACCATGAACACGCAGTAAATCTGGGTCATCCCGATGATCACCGACAATTCGGTGAACAGCAAAACCTCGATCGGATGGCTGATGACGTTCAGTTTCAGCAGGATGATGTTGATCACCCCCTCTTTGCCCAGCATCGGACGCCAGGCCAGAACGCGGATCAGGAACGATGTCCAGAACGGGATCACGCAGATCACCAGCAGCACGGTCGACAGGGTTTTCGATTTCACGAACAGCCCGACGAACAGCGCAGTCGGATAGCCAATGGCAAAGGTTGCAGCCAGCACGATCAGCCAGATGCGGATCGTGGTCCACAAGGCCCCGATATAGGTGTCTGACGCGAAGAACTGCTTCCAGCTGGCCAAGGTCGGCGTCGGTGAGATGTTGAAGGTGGTCTGCGTCCAGAACGAGACATAGACGATCATGGCAATCGGCACGATCATGAACAAGGCCATCCAGACAATGCCCGGAAGGATCAGCCAGGTCGGGCCAAGGCGGCGCTTGCGGGCCACGGTTGCGTCGGTCATCAGGTTGCCTCCCGACCAAAAACGATGGCCTGCTCCGGGTTCCAGGTCAGCAGATAGTCCTGTCGCGCCACATAGATTTCAGGCGCGCCCAAGCTGAGGTGGTGCTCTACCTCGACGACCTTGCCGTCTGACGTTTCAAAGAAGTTCATGACCGAGGACCCAAGATATTCGCTGGCGATGTAAGTGGCCTTCAACGCGGGGCCGCTGACGGTGGCGGTCAGCGGAAGCACGTTCACGCGATCATAGCGGATGGCGTAGACATCCTGCGGCGCGCGGACGGCATGTGGGCTTGCCACGGTGCCAAAGGGGCCAGTGAACTTGCCGGCGGTCAAAGTGCCGTCAAACAGGTTGAAGCGGTTCAGGAAATGCGCAACCGCCGGGCTGGACGGGGCCGAATAGACATCATCCGGCGTGCCAGCCTGAATGATCCGACCGCGGTCCAGCACAACGATGCGGTCACCCATCGCGAGGGCTTCGGTTTCACTGCCGGTGACGTGCAGGAAGGTTACGCCCATGCGTTCGCGGATGGCGCGCAATTCATTCCGCATCCGTCCGCGCAGGTTGGCGTCAAGCGCGCCCAGCGGTTCATCCAGCAGCACCAGTTTGGGCTGCATCACCAGCGTGCGCGCCAAGGCAACCCGTTGACGCTGGCCGCCAGAAATCTGCTCAACGCCGCGGTCTTCCAGGCCCGACAGGCCGACCATGTCGATCATTGCCTGACAGCGCTGATCAATCTCAGCCGCGGGAACGGCAACACCGCCGTTCATCATCCCGAAGGCCACGTTCTTTTTGACCGTCAGATGCGGAAACAGGGCGAAGTTTTGAAAGACAAAGCCGATGCCCCGTTCATGCGCGGGCAATCCGGTGATGTCGCGCCCCTGAAAGACGACCCGACCCACGTCCGGCACTTCGAACCCGGCGATCACGCGCAGCAACGTCGTCTTGCCCGAACCCGAGGGCCCCAGCAGCGACACATATTCGTTCACGCCCGCCTCAAGCGTGACGCTATCGAGGGCTTTCACGCCCCCGTAGCTTTTCGACACGCCGTCGATCCGAAAGATTGCCGCTCCAGTTGTCATCCGCCCCGTCACGGTGCTGCGCAAATTTTTGCAGCCCGCCCCCATTCTATTCAGCCATTCGTGGACGCCTCAGACATAGCATCTGAGGCACGGTCCTTTTCACAAACTGCACTTCGTATAAAACAGCGGTTTTATGCTTCTGTCAATCGAACATTTGTTCCTCAAACGATGTATTTTTGCGCAAGAATTCACAACTTTTGGTGGAATTCTCGTCAAGAAGGAACCCCCTATGCAATTTCACTAATGATCATAGCGCTCATTGTTCATTTTACTGCGCGCTAAGATACGGCGCGATTCTGACAGTTTCGCTGATCACAGCGACGATTTTCATGCGGGCCAAATTCTTGCGGGCCATGATGTGCAAGTGGTCGCGCAGGTATTCAGCCGCTGAATCAATCGGATGCCGCGCGATCAAGTCGAAAAGTGTCCGATATTGGTCCAGCGCGATCTCATCCTCGGGCAGGCCAAGGCCGGTCAGTGCGCGGTTGACCGACGTCAGAAGCATCTGGTTGTTCTGGATCATCGCAACCAACGCGGTGTTCGGTGCCTGCGCAATGCAATGCTCCATCAAGGCATCTTCAAGGTCTTCCGGCGTCAGGCCTGGATCGGCGCCGATTCTGTCGCGGAAATCTTCGATCTGGCTGTAGTCGATGTGCGGGGCGGCCAACCGCAGGGCCACGGGCTCGACAATGGCGCGAAGCTCGAACTTTTCGCGCAGGGTGCGCGCGGTCAGGGGGCCGGCGATCCAGTGGGAACTGGCATTCTTGCGGATCAGGCCGCGTTCCTGAAGGCGCGACAGCACATCGCGGACCACCGTGCGGCTGACGGCCAGATAGTCGGCAAGCTCGGTTTCAACGATGCGAAATTCGCCAAAGACCTGACAGGAAGCGACCTGTTCTTCGACCTCGTCATAAAAGTGCTTCCAGGTGCCGCGCATCTGCAGGGCGGCGTCCACCTGCTGCGGGATGTCGAGATCGAATTCGCCGATGTCGCGCCGCAGGGGAGCAACGCCCTGACCTGCAGCGCCAACCAGATAGCCCCGTCCGTCAAACCGATGCACCAGACCTTCGGCTGACAGCATACGCAAGGCGGCTTGCACGGGCATCCGGCTGGTTTGCATCAGGGCCGCAATCGGGCCTTCCAGCAACACCAGACCTTCGGGCAGGACGCCGCTGATGATATTGCTGCGCAAGACCTGCGTGATCAGCCTATACCGGGGTTCCTGCGAAAGCGGCTTGTTGGGCCGCGCCATCATTTCTGCACCTCGTTCACACGGCCAATAAAGCGATGCCAAGCGCGTGTGGCGTAATTGTACTCTTCCATGACGGTATTCCACACCGCAATGCGGTTTGCACGGTCGTGATAAGTCCCGCCTGCCCGCCGGGCACCTTGCTTGACGACGACCATGCCCGATGGCCCCAGCAGATCCCGCGCCGCCGCCGCGCCTTCATACCAATAAGCCCATTCCTCTGGGGCAAGCGTTGATTTAGTGCTCTCAGGGGCGGACATGTAGTAGCCCTGCCGGGCCATTACAGCCCCCGCATAGCCATCAAGCCACCAGTTGAGGTATTCATATCCCATGTCCAGCCGGGCGCCCTCTAGCTGGCGCGACAGACTCGCACCGCCATGCCATGCTCGATAGCCTTCGATGGGGGCGGATTCGACGAAGGTTTCTGCCATCTTGCCTATGTTCCCATAGACCGGCGACCACATGCTTTGCACCGAAACCCGGTCGTCATGCAGCTGGCGAGCCGCTTGTTCGCCGGTGCGCCAACTGCCGCAGAAATAACCTTGACGGCACCGGTCTTCCAAAAGGGCCATCAACGCGTCGATTTCCGCGGTGGTCATGTTGCCGATATCGGCAAACCGTAATTCTCCGGCAGCTTCTGCTGCAAGGGCCGCGTCAAAGATGCCGATGGCAGGCTCATCCACCAGCGCGATGCGGCCCTTGGCGCGGCGGTCCAACAGCCAAGCCCAACTGGGGCGCTCCAGGTCGCCGTCGCCAAAGATGCGGGTGTCGAAGCCGAAACTGTCCATGTTGTGAACGGTCGGCAGCATGGAAATGTGACGCCCTTGCTTTGGCCCCAAAAACCCGCCGGGCTGGACGTAGAGCTTGCGTACCGGCGCATCGCCATGGCCGCGCCACGCGTATTTACTGATGCCGCCTTCCTTGGACAGATCGGTGATCTTGCCCCAATCCGCGATGCGGTGGGTGTCTATCGGTTGCAAGGCGCCCCAGAACCACACTATATCCAGGTTGTGGAAGCACTGCTCGTAGATGTCGTAGCCTTCCGGCTCCATCGCGGACTTGCGCTGACAAGCGATGAAATCCAGCAGTTCATATGCCACATCAAAGCCAAGATCCGCCTGCGCCCGTTCCTGCACCTCTTTCAGAAGG
Organism: Rhodobacterales bacterium; assembly: GCA_025362795.1. Classification (GTDB taxonomy): domain Bacteria; phylum Pseudomonadota; class Alphaproteobacteria; order Rhodobacterales; family Rhodobacteraceae; genus Stagnihabitans. The sequence continues at coordinate 14,102 of JANYFE010000046.1, forward strand.
GTGATCGACGTGCCACGCACGCGCAACCGCCGCCGTTCGGTATGCGGCGGGGCGGCAAGGTCTGGCGTCGTGTTGGGTTGGTCTTGCAGCGCCAAGTTGATCCTCTCTGCCCTGCCGGGTCGGGTTGAATGAGGCAAGGGAAACCCCCACCCCAGTCTTATCACGCCAAATACGCGGCAATAGCATGCATGGTCTTACGGCGGTCTGCCCGGGCTTGCAGCGCCTGTTCCATCGTCACCTTGACAAACCGCGTCGGCACGTTCGGCTGCAATTGACCAATCAGGTCCATATCCGCTGAGACGACTGTGCCGATCATCATATAGCCCCCACCCGACACCGCGTCACGGTGCAAGACAATTGGTTCGGTGCCGGACGGCACCTGAACCGAGCCATACGGATAGCAGGCGTCCACGATGTTCGACGGGTCAGACCCCGCACCAAAGGGCGGCCTGCGCGGCATAAAGTCCAGCGGGCGCCCGGCCTTGAAGCGATACCCGATGCGGTCCGCCTCGGGTGCAACTTTCCAGGTATCTTCAAAGAAGGTCTTGCCTGCTTGTTCGGTGATCCTATGCCAATACAGCCCCGGCAGCATCCGCAGTTCCGCAGGCGCCCCTGGCGCACGGCGCAGCGCCTCGGGCACCGCACGACCCTCCGCCGCGAAAGCACCCTGCCCCACCGGCAGCACATCGCCCGCCGCCAGCTTGCGGCCTTCAAACCCGCCCAAAGCGCCAAGCGCATAGGTCGAGCGCGAGCCCAGCACCATCGGCACATCAATGCCGCCCGACACCGCGATATAGCCGCGCGCACCCTTTTTCAGGAAGCCAAAGCTGAGGACTTGCCCTTTCTTAACGGTAAAAGCGGTCCAACCTGCTTGCTCGACGCCATCAACCTTCGGCGGCAGATCGGCCCCGGTCACGGCGACGGTGGTGTCTGCGCTAAACTCCAGCTCGGGCCCCATGAACACCGCTTCCAGAACCGCCGCGCTCGCGTCATTGCCGACCAGCAGGTTTGCCGTCGCCAAAGACAGCATGTCCATCCCGCCCGAAGTCGGGATGCCGATGTGGTAATAGCCGGAGCGACCAAGGTCTTGCACCGTGGTCGATAGGCCCGGTTTGATGACTTTAATGGCCATTGAGAGCCGCCATCACGCGGGCGTTGGTGCCGTCGATGTCCTTTTGGAATTCCTCCAGCGAGAAGGTCACCGGGGCGATGCGGGGCTGCCAGCGGCCTGCGTCCACCTCAGCCACGGTATGATCATATTCCTCGCGGCCGATGGGCTTCCACTTCACGATGTCGCCAGGTTTGAACAGGCACATGAAGTCGCGCAGGTAGGTGGTGGTCTGATTCGGGTCATAGATCGGCATCGGGGTGATGCCGAACATCTGATAGCCGCCCGCACCGCGCACGGAATAGATGCAGGCAAAGCAACCACCGTGACCCACGGTCAGGCGCGGCGTATCGGTGCGCGGGCGCAAGTATTTCGGCGACTGGATTTGGCGATCCCGGTCAACCATCTGGTAAAGGAACGGCAGCCCCGCCACGAAGCCCACCATCGACACGAACCACGGCGCGCCGGAATGCGCCTTGATAAAGCCGTCGATGCCGTCAAGGTGGTTGATCCGCGCCGTGTATTCGATATCGGTCGAAGTTGGGTCCTGATGCCGTTCGCGGAACCGCTGCCCAGTCTCATGCGTCCACGGGTCGTTGTAATAGACCGGCACTTCGATGATCCGGGTGTTGAGGCTGGAGGGTGCCGATTGCGCCACTGCTTCCAACGCCTGCAACTGGCGCATCATCTCATCGGGGGCGATCACGTCAGGATCAAAGCGCACCTGAAACGAGGCGTTGGCCGGGCAGATCTCGGTCACGCCCGTGATCTTGGCATCGCGCAGGGCGTTGGTGATCGACATGCCCTTGAAGAAGGCGTCCAGCGACATCTCCTCGCTGCATTCCACGAAGATATGTTCGTCACCGCCAAAGGAATATCTAGTTGTCATAGGGCTTCACTCTCCTCACCCAACTTGTCCGCATTCTGTTCCAGCCACGGTTCCAGCCAGCGCGTGTGGAACTGCCCGGCTTGCACGCCCGCATCGCGCGCCAGCGCCTGATGCAGCGGTTTGGTGGTGGGCAACCCGCCGACCTCAAGTTCATCCAGCGCACGGGCCATCCGGGTTATGGCCGCAGCACGGGTTTCATCCCAGACGATCAGCTTGCCCAGCAGTGAATCATAGAACGGCGGCACGGTGTAACCCTGATACAGCATTGTATCAAACCGCACCCCCGGCCCGCCCGGCACTTTCAGACTGGTGATCGTGCCCGGTCCGGGTTTGAAGCCCTGCGCCGGGTCTTCCGCACAAATCCGCACCTCGATAGCGTGGCCATTCAGGCGGACTTGGCCTTGAGTAAACCGCAACGGCTCCCCGCCCGCGATACGCAGCATTTCGCGCACAAGGTCGATGCCGGTGATCATCTCTGTCACCGGATGTTCCACCTGAATCCGCGTGTTCATCTCGATAAAGTAGAAGTGGCCCGAGGCGTCGTCGTACAGATACTCCAGCGTCCCCGCGCCGCGGTAGTTGACCGCCTTGGCCAGCGCAACAGCTGAAGCGCACAGCTTTTCCCGCATCGCTTGCGGCAGGGCGGCGGAAGGCGCCTCTTCCCACACCTTCTGGCGGCGGCGCTGCAAGGAACATTCGCGCTCAAAGCAGTGGATGACATTGGTGCCATCGCCAAGAATCTGAACTTCGATATGGCGGGCGCGCTCAATGACCTTTTCCATATACAGGCCACCGTCGCCAAAGGCCGCCTTCGCCTCGGCACTGGCCTGCGGCATCAACCGTTCGAATTCTTCCATATCTTGGGCAATGCGAATGCCCCGGCCACCGCCCCCGGCTGCGGCCTTGATCATCACCGGGAAGCCGATGGCAAGGGCGATGTTGCGGGCGCTACCCAAGTCATCAATGCGCCCGTCAGACCCCGGCACCACCGGCACACCGGCGGATTCAGCAGCCACACGGGCCGCCACCTTGTCGCCCATCACCCGGATCGAATCACCTTTGGGACCGACCCAGATCAGGCCAGCCGCCTCTACCGCATCGGCAAAATCGGCGTTTTCGGCCAAAAACCCATAGCCCGGATGCACCGCATCGGCCCCGGTATCCACCGCAGCCTTCAGGATATTGGCGATGTTGAGGTAGGATTTCGCGGCCATCGGCGGCCCGATATTGACCGCCTCATCCGCCATCCGCACGGCCAGACTGTCCGCATCCGCCGCCGAATGAACCTGCACTGTCGCAATACCCAGTTCCTGCGCCGCGCGGATGATCCGCACGGCGATCTCTCCGCGGTTGGCGATCAGAAGCTTCCGGATCGCCATGCTCAGGCCAGTTCGATCAGCGGTTGGCCCGCCATCACAGGCTCCTCATCCTCGGCAATAAACGCAACCAGAGTGCCCGCCTGATCTGCCGTCACCTCGTGAAAGGACTTCATCACTTCGATCAGCCCGATCACATCGCCTACCGCGATGACATCACCCACCACCTTGAAGGCAGGCTGATCCGGCGACGGCCTGCTGTAGAACGTGCCGGGCAGGGGCGAGAGGATTTGTTTGCTCATGGTGCGGACCTTTTCAGCGCGTTGCATTAAGATGAGTGATAGCGTCACGCACCGCCTGGGCGAGTGATACGGCATTCGGCGTATCCGAATGCACGCAGATCGTATCGGCGCGCACAGCGACGTCAACGCCCCCCACACTGGTGACCTTGCCTTCTTTCATCGCGCGAATGCAGGCGGCAGCGGCTTTGGCCGCATCCGTCGGCGCATGTTCGCGGGTGATGATCAGGCCGCCGGCATCGTTGTAATCCAGATCCGCGTAGAATTCCGACAGGAAAACATGGCCGCGCGCCGGATAGATCGTTTCATGCAGGGTGCCAACCATGCCGAACAGCGGCACGTTGAAGATGTCGGCGGCATCGCAGATGGCATGGGCGATATCCTCCATCCGGGCGGCCATGCCGTAAAGCGAGCCGTGCGGCTTGATGTGGTTCAACGCCATCCCCTCGGCCTGAAGGAAGCCTTTCAGCGCCCCGATCTGGTAGATGATGCAGTTGGTCATCTCTTCCCGCCCGATTTTCATTTCGCGGCGGCCAAAGCCTTGCAGGTCGGGCAAGGACGGATGCGCGCCCACCCTCACGCCATGCTTTTTGGCCAGTTGCACGGTAGTCCGCATGTGGTTGTAGTCAGAGGCGTGAAAGCCGCAGGCGACGTTGGCCACGTCGATCAGCGGCATCAGGCCCGAATCATCCCCGATGCGGTACAGGCCAAAGCTTTCGCCCATGTCGCAGTTTAGCAAAGTCATGACTGTTCCCTTCACGCGTCCATCATATTGACAAGGTAGACACCGCTCTCGTGCAACTCTGCCTCCCAACCGGGTTCGATGACAAGGGTCGTGGTCACTTCCTCGATCACAGCGGGCCCGGTGATGCGGTCACCCGCCCCCAGTCGGGCCCCGGCATATACCGGCGCATCCTGCGGGTTGGCAGAGGCGTCGAAGATCATCGGGCGGGTGCCTTCAAGGGCTGAGGCGGCGCCCTTGCCGGGGGCGACGGTCATGCGGTTCGGGCGATCCACCCGGCCCCAGATGGCGCTTTCGACGTTGACGATCTCGACCACGCTTCGACGTTCGGAATAGGTGTAAAGCTCTTCATGTCGGGCGTGGAACGCCTCGATCAGTTTGCCAAGGGCGGGTTCGTCGATGGCGAAGGGTTCGATATCCACTGTACATTCATGCACTTGGCCGACATACCGCATGTCAAGGCTGCGCCGGATTGAGATGCGGTCCTTGTCAAAGCCATCCCGCGTAAGATCGGCGACGCCACGCGTCTCCAAACCGTTGAACAGCCCGTCCAGCTTTTGCGCGGCACCTTCCGCATCCAAGCGGACCGGCGCAGGTGCCATGTAGTTGTATTTGACGTCGGAAATGATCTGCCCATAGGCGCACAGCCCCGACGCGAGTTTCGAGATCAGCACCCGCCGGATGCCCATTTCCCGCGCCAGCGCCGTGATATGCGCGCCGGTGGCCCCGCCCGCACAGTTCAGCACGAAATCGCGCGGGTCATAGCCCCGTTCCACCGAAACGCGGCGGATGGCGTTGACCATGTTGTTGTTGACGATTTTGAACATGCCGTAAGCGGCGTTTTCCACCGACAGGCCCAACGGATCCGCAATGCGCGCTTTGATGGCAGCCCGCGCCTTTTCGGTGTTCAGCGGCAGACGCCCGCCGATCAGACCATCGGGGTTGATATAGCCCAGAACAAGGTTGGCATCCGTCGTCGTCGGTTGGGTGCCGCCCTGATCATAGGACGCGGGTCCCGGTTCAGACCCTGCCGATTGCGGCCCCATCTGCATCAGTCCCATAGTGTCGATCCAGCCAATCGAGCCGCCGCCCGCGCCCAAAGTTTCGACTTGAATCATCGGAATGCCGATGCGGTAGCGCAGGAAGTCGATGTTTTTCGACACATTGGCCCGGCCATCCCGCGTCAGCGTGATGTCAAACGACGTGCCGCCCATATCGACCGTGATGATGTTTTTCATCCCCCAGGGTTCGGCGATATACAAAGCCGCCTGCGGGGCCGAGGCGGGGCCGGAGTTGATTGCATAGACCGACTGATCGGACACAACCGAACCCAGCGCCAGACCGCCGTTCGACTGGAAATAACGCACCGGGTTTCTGGACCCAAGGCTGCGGAAATAACCGTCCACCGCCTCGACATAGCGGGTCAGGATCGGGGCGAGGTAGGCGTTCACGATGGCGGTTGAGGTGCGGGTGTATTCGCGTACCTGTGGGTAAAGCTGGCTGCCCACGGTCAGGCGGACATCCGGCATCATCTCGCGCACAATCTCGGCGGCGCGCCGTTCGTGTTGGGGGTGCAGCACCGACCAGACGAAGGAAATCGCCACGGACTCAACGCATTCGCGCAGGAAATGGCGGCAGGCCTCGCGCACGTCGTCTTCGTTCATCGGAGTGTGGACGACCCCGGTGGAGATCACCCGTTCTGACACGCCCCGGCGCAGATAGCGCGGCACCAGCATGGTGGCGGGCGGATATTCCGGGTCATAGCGATAACCGTCTTCCTTGTGACCCAGGCGGATTTCGATGCTGTCCTCGTGGCCTTTGGTGGCGATCAGGCCTGCTTTCGCGCCCTTGTGCTGGATCAGCGCGTTCAGGCCAACCGTGGTACCGTTGATGCAAAGGTCGGCGTTTGACACGATCTCTGTCGCCGCAATTCCGGTTTCATCTTCAATCAGCTTCAGACCGTTGCGGATGGCGAGGGTGGGGTCCTGCGGGGTGGACAGCGCCTTGAAGATGCGCACATCGCCCGTGCGGTCGGCGAGGATGAAGTCGGTGAAGGTGCCGCCGGCGTCGATGCCCAGACGATATTGGTTTTGCATGGGTTTGGTCCTTTTCAGGCAGCGGAGGTTGCGCGCAGGGCGGCGGTGGCAGGATGATCGATCTCAAGGGCCGCGAAGTTGGCAAAGACCACGCCGTAGTCCAGCCGCGCCCCCGCCTCGCTGACCAGTCCGTTGCGGACGTCGTCAACCACTCGGGCTAGGTCGCGCTGAAAGGCAATGCCAAAGCCGCCGCCGCCGGGGTTGCGGTTGGCTGCCCGTTCGCCGGGGTGAATGATTTCGATGACGTTGTTGGTGATCACCTCGGTAGCACCATTGCGGGTCAGCTCCAGAGAACCAACCTTGGGCGCGATCATGGCAGATTTGGCACCCGCTGCCCCCATGGCAGGAATGCGGCGGCCTTCGCCAAAGGTGATCAACGTCATCGGGCTGTCCAGCGGCTCCACCTCCCAGCAGGTGCCGGAACCGCCACGATTGCGGCCCGCACCGCCCGAATCGACCATCAGCGAATAGCGGTGGATGATGATGGGATAGGAATGTTCCAGCATCTCGATATCGCCAGAGGTCAGCGCACCAAAGCAGCATTCCGGCCCGCAGGCGTGCCATCCGTCCTGGTTGGCCGTAGCCCCGGCACCTGAGATGATCGAGGCGAGGACCATCGTCACATACTCCTCGTCATGGCGCTTGTCCCAGCCTGCAATGTTGCAGCCGTTGGCATGGCCCCAGCTTGCGCAAACCTTGTCAGGTGCGGCCTGTTCAAAAGCCAGCCGCACGGCGTCGGTCAGCGTCTCCATCGGCGTGGTGGTGCAGTTCATATGCGGCGCGGGGGACTTGGCGTTGCACAAGGTGCCCTTCGGACCCATGTCGGTGGAAACGCAGCGGTACAGCCCCTCGTTATACGGCGGCGGCAGTTGCGCGAACATCATCAGGCCAAGATAGACGCCCGAGTGGCTGTTGCCCTCATAGCTATTGATGAAATACGGTATCTGCGGCGGCGACTGGATGGCGATGTGGCAGCTGTCGCCCGTGATGGTCACTGTGGCGGTGATGTCGAAATCGCCAAAGCCGTGGCCGGCATCCTCCAGAATGGCGGTGCCAACATAGGTGCCGTCGGGCACCTTGGCGATCAAGCTGCGCATATGCGCCTCGGCCATATCCAGAAGTTCGGCAATGCAGGTCTGCACAGTGTCCTTGCCGTATTTGTCCATCAGGCCGATCAGCGCGCGCGCGCCCACCTTGCAGGCCCCGATCAGCGCGTTGAAGTCGCCCTGCTGGTCACGCCGGGCACGCATGTTGGACAACAAGAGGTTCATAACGTCATTGCGTGGCTTGCCCTTGTCCCACAGCTTCAAGGGCGGAATGCGCAGACCCTCGGCATAGATTTCCGTAGCGGCAGGGTTGTAGCCTGCGGGAACCGGACCACCAATGTCGGTCAGATGGCCCTTGCAGACGGTCCAGAACACCAGTTCGCCCTGATAGAACACCGGGTAATACATGCAGGTGTCGATGATGTGCGAGCCGCCGTATTCCGGATCATTGTGCAAGATCAGGTCGCCATCGTGGATGTCGCCCTCAAAATACTTGGCCACCGATTTCATCGCCGGGATGAGCGAGCCGAGGTGGATCGGAATATCCTGGCCTTGCAAGATCATCTCTGGCGTCGCGTTGAAAAGCGCCGTCGAATAGTCATGCGCCAGATTGAACACCGACGACCGCGCCGTCTGTTCCAGCGTCAGCGTCATCTCCCGCTGAGTGGTTTCCAGCACGCCGCGCACGACGGACAGGGTTATCGGGTCAACCTTGGCTTGGGACATCGGGCGTTCTCTTTCCAAATGGGGCAGGACACGCCCGTGCAAGCCGCAGGATGCACCTTTTGGCGGCCCCGGTCTTGCGCCAAAGCGAGCAAGCTTTTGTCAGCCCGCGCACTGAATGGGCCGGGTTTGCGCAAACGCACCTGCCAAACTTCTCCTTGCAATGGGCTTTGGCTTTACCCAAAGTTTGCGCAATCAGCTTTGCCCGGGGGCAATCAGATGAGTGTCACGGCCCACAGCACCAGCCTTCTGCCGCGCGCCGCGCGGGCCGGGCACTGGAACGCTGTGATCGCCAAGACCTATTTTCCCCTGCACCTGACCTACCGCAATGCCGCAACCTTTGATGGCCGGCTCGAACATCAGGCGCTGGGCGATTTGTCCTTGTCGCGCTTGCAGACCGAACCCGTGCAATACGAACGCCACCCCCGCCACATCGCGGGTGCGTCTGAAGAACAATACCTGATCACCATCCCGCGCCGCTCTCCGGTGGAATTCCGCCAGTTGGGGCGTGAGGTGCGCTGTGACCCCGGCGGCTTCATCATCGAACGCGGCGATGAACCTTACCGGTTTTCGTATGAGGCCGCGAACGACCTGTGCGTGCTGAAGGTGGCCAAGCCCATACTGGCCAACCGTCTGCGCAACCCGGATCGCTTTTGCGCACAGGTGTTCAACGGGCGCGATGGGCTGGGCGGCCTTTTCACCACGATGGCGCAGCAGGTTCAGGCGCAGGCCACGTCAGACCTTGCGGCGGGTGCCGTGCTGGGGCGCCAATTGATCGAGCTGTTGACGCTGGCCCTCGACCGCACCAGCGGTTCCGCCGACGTGGCGCTCAGCTCGGTGCGGGCGGCCCATCTGAAGCGGGCCGAGGACGTGATCCGCCGGAACCTGTCCAACCCTGACCTGTCGCCCGATCTGGTGGCCGAGGCCTGCGGCATTTCCAAACGCTACCTGCATGAGATTTTTGCCGATGGGAACGGCACCGTGTCGCAACACATCCGCGAACAGCGCCTGATCGCGGCCCGCAACATGTTGCAAATGCCCAACGCCGGCCCGATGTCAGATATTGCCTATCGCTTCGGCTTTTCCGATCAGGCGCAGTTCTCGCGGCTGTTCAAGGCGATGTTTGGCCAGACTCCCAGCGGCTACCGGGCCAGCCAGACCAGTCGCTAGACCCGGCCAAGCCAAGCGCCCGATTGCAGCAACCGTTCGATATGTTCGCGGATCAGACGCACCACGGCGCGTGTCGCAGGCGCATTGGCGCGCTGCGGGGCATGAGCTAAGACCAGTTCCCGGCTGATCACCGGATCAACGATCTTCTGCACCACCAACTCGCCGGAATCGAGCTCCGCCTGCACCGCCGTCACCGGCAGGATGGTGCGGATCGTGCCAGAGGTCACAAGGCCCCGGATGGTGGGCAAAGTCTCCAACTCCATCGCGACGGTCAGGTTGACCTGGGCCCGCGCGCAAGCCTCGTCGACCAGAATGCGCAGGCCATGCGGCGCGCCGGGCAAAGCAAGGTCTTCGCCCTCCAGATCGCGCAGTCTGACGGTGGCCCCTTGACCCAAAGGCGGCGCTTGTCGGGCCGAGACGAGGTACATATCCTCAAACAGCAGATGTTCGGCATCGGGGAAGGTTCCGGCGCGCACCTTGTAAACCACGGCCAGATCGACACGGCCGCTGGCCAGCCATTCGGCCACAAAGCCGCTGAACCCTTCGCGCACCCGCATCTGAATGCCCGGATAATCGGCCCGGATTTGCGACAGAAGCGGCGACAGCAACACCAGCCCGACCGAGGGCGGAACGCCTAAAGTCACCACGCCCTGCACTGTGGAGCAGGTCGCACCGATATCCACGCGGATCTGCGCCACATCGGCCAGCACGCGGCGGGCGCGGGTCAGCAAAGTCTCTCCAACCTCGGTCACCACAACACCACGTCCGTTGCGGTAAAACAGCGTCACGCCAAGGTCGAGCTCCAGTTCGCGGATGCGGCGGCTTAAAGCGGATTGCGCGATGTTGTGCGCCATGGCCGCTTTGGAAAAACTGCCCGTCTCTGCGATCGAGATGAAATACTGAAAGTCGCGCAGATCCATGGCCCCGGCCCCGATGCGAAAAAGACTGCGGCGGCAGAACAAGCCCGCCGCCGCGTTGCACAAAGGGGAGGACCGGACGCGCCGACTGTCAAGCGGCCATGGTGGCGCGCAGCTTGGCGGTGGCGGGCAAATCAAGGCCCCACTGATAACCGTTGGTCACGGGTTTGACGACCACGCCGTACACATTGCGCGCATGATCGGGGGTGATGTAACCGTCCAGCAGGTCATCCAGCACCTTTTGCGGATCGCGTTTCAGGCTTGGCCCATAGCCGCCGCCACCCGGTGACAGGTAGGTGATCACATCGCCCGCCTCAGCCCGCAGGCCCGAGAATTTGGCCGGAACATCCACCGGAGGCGTGCCCTTGTCATGGTTGTGCATCCGGACCGCCGCCGTGACACCCTCGCCGCCACCAAAGATGCCCCACGGAATATCCTCGTTCCGGTCGCTTTCATGGGTCATGAATCCCGGCACAAGGAAGCGTTGCGATTTGACCACGCCCATGCCGCCGCGAAATTCGCCCGCCCCCGGAAACACGTCATCACGAATTTCATAGCGGTCGCAGATCACCGGTAGGTGCATGCCAAGGTCTTCCAAGGGGTTGTTGCGGGTGTTGCGCATCAATTCCTCGATCGTATCGGGGCCGTCAGACTTCGGACGCCCGCCCATCGAGGCTTCGTTCACCTCGATCAGCACCCAGTAATCGCCGCTGTCGCGCACGCCGGAATAGCTGGCGAAGGACAGGCAGGCCGCGTTTCCGGCGGTGCATTTATCGGGCAGAACCGGGGCCAGCGCCTTGATGATCAGGTCAACAACGCGCTGGATCTGGTTGAAGCGCGCTTCACAGGCGGCAGGGGCGATGGGGTTGAAGATGCAGCCCAAAGGCGCCGTCACCTTGACCGGGCGGAATGACCCTTCGTTCTGCGGAATATATTCGGTGTTGGTGTAGGTATCCAGCAAGAGGGCCCGGAAAGCAAAGTAGCAGGCCACCTTGGTTGATCCTTCAAACGGCACGTTGAACGCCGTCGGCACCTGCGGCGACGACCCGGTCAGGTCAACCTCGACATCGTCGCCGGTCACCCGCACCGTCACCTTGATCGGCAGACGCACGCCGCGTGTGCGGCCGTCGTCATCCATGAACCCTTCGGCAAAGTATTCGCCATCAGGTATCTTGGCTATTTCGCGCCGCAACATGCGTTCGGAATAGTCCATCAGTTGCTTGCTGGCCTGTTCCACCACGCCACGGCCATAGGTGTCCATCAACTCGCAGAACCGCTTGACCCCCAGTTCGGCCGAGGCGATCTGCGCCTCCAGATCGCGCATCACCAAGCCCGGCACGCGGGTGTTGCCGCTGATATAGCGCCACAGGGTGTCGTTGCGCTTGCCGGCCTCGACCAGTTTCAGGCCGTTCAGCAGCATGCCTTCCGCGAACACATCCGGCACGTCGATGATCAGGCCCGGCGTCGCCGCGCCAATGTCCAGATGGTGCGCGGTGTTGGCCGAAAAGCCCACCAGTTCGCCGCAGTAGAAGATCGGCATGACGATGCCGATATCGGGCGAGTGGCTAGCGCCAAAATAGGGGTGGTTGTGGATCACCACATCTCCCTCGTGCCAGTCTGACAAGGGGATGCTCTTTTCAATGCCGCGCAGATAACCCGGGATCGACCCGATGTGCATCGGCGTGCTGTCGCTTTCGCACAGCGTGTTGTAATCTAGGTCGAACAGCCCCGCCCCCAGATCCTGACTTTCCCGGATGATCGAGGAATAGGACATGCGGTACAGCACGTTGCCCATCTGTTCAGCAATCGCATGCAGCGCGCCGCCGATGACCTGCAGCGTGATCGGATCAATGGTTTTGTTCATGGCTCAGTTCCCTTCCACGTTGCGGCTGATCACAATATCCCCCAGACGCATCACCAAAGCGGTGTAGCCCTTGGGGATCACGGTGGTTGAGTTTTGCTGGGTGACGATGGCAGGCCCGGTCACCACATCATCGGCCTTCAGTTTGACTCGGTCAAAGCGCGGGGTTTCCAACGTCTGACCATCGTCAAAGGTGGTCAGGCGGGAATAGAGCGCCGCCTCTGACGGATTGCGTCGCCCGCCTTTTTCCAGTTCCGGCAAGCGCAAAGTGTCGGCTGACGCAGTGCCGATCACGCGCAGGGTGACGATCTCTACCGCCTGATCCTCGAACGCATGTCCGTATTCGGTGCGGTGCACGGCATAGAACGCCCGTGCCACACCATCGGCCGTGGCTGTGGTAAACGGCCCCTCTGGCACATCAACGCGCAACTCAAAGCCTTGCCCAACATAGCGGCATTCCGCGATGCGCGAAAAACGTTGCGCCTCAGTCGGGATACCGTCGCTGTCAAGTTGCGCCTTGGCTTCCGCCTGAAGCTTGTCAAAGATGGAACCAAGTTTGCCGAAAGTGCTGGTATCACCCGCCTGCAAGATCGCCAGCGCCGACCGCGTGAATTCATAACGCGGTTCGGTAACCAGCAGCCCCATCGCCGCCGTAATACCGGGATGGAGCGGAGAGATCACGTTCTTCGCCCAGATCGCCTCGCCCAAAGCCACACCGTGCAACGGCCCTGCACCGCCAAAGGCCATCAAGCTGAAGCCGCGCGGATCAATCCCCCGCGCGACCGAGTTCGAGGCTATCGCCAGCGCCATATGGTTGTTGATGATCCGCAGCACGCCCAAGGCGGCGTCCTTGACCGACAGGCCCAAAGGTTCCGCCAGTTTTGAACGGATCGCCGCATCCGACAAGGCCGGGTCAATCTTCAAACCGCCGCCCAGAAACTGCTCTGGGTCCAGACGGCCCAGCACGACCTGCGCATCTGTGACAGTCGGTTCCACCCCGCCTTTGCCATAGCAAGCCGGCCCCGGCTCTGCCCCGGCTGATCGCGGGCCGACGCGGAAGGCCCCGCCGCTGTCGACATAGGCGATAGAACCGCCGCCCGCCCCGATGGCGTCAATGTCGATCATCGGCACCAGCACCGGCATTTCGGCCACTTCGGTGTCACGCGGATTCTTGATGGTAAGCTGACCGTCGCGGATCACCGAGATATCGGCAGAAGTCCCGCCGATGTCGATGGTAATCACCTGCCCCTGACCGCAAGCCTCTCCGGTCCAGCGCCCGCCAATCACGCCACCCGCCGGGCCAGATAGCAGCAACCCGACCGGGTTCTTGCTGGCCTGCTCAACGGTGGAAACCCCGCCGTTCGACTGCATCATGCGGACATAGGCATTCACCCCCGCCTCGCGCAGACGCCGTTGCAAATTGTCCAGATACCCCGCCGTGCGTGGCCCGATATACGCGTTCATCGCGGCGGTTGAGAATCGCTCATACTCCCGCATCGTGTTCACCACTTCGCAAGACGCGCAGATAAAGGCGTCGGGCATGACGCGCTTGACGATGTCTTTCGCCATCAACTCGTGGTCGTTGTTGAGGAAGGAAAACAGGAAACCGATGACCACCGCCTCCAACCCGCGCTGCGCGAAAAGTTCGGCGGCCTGTTCAACCTCGTCCAAATTCAGCGGGGTTTCCACCAAACCTGTCGGCGGCATGATCCGTTCGGTCACCGCAATCCGGTTGCGGCGCTTGATCAGCGGGGCGCTTTGCCACGGCACGTCGAATTGCAGCGAGAAGTTGTGGGGCCTTTTGTGCCGCGCCATGTGCAGGATATCGCGGAAGCCCTTGGTGGTGATCATCCCCACCTCTGCCCCGTCACGTTCAATGACGATGTTGGTGGCGACCGTGGTGCCGTGAAACAGCGCGTCGATCTGGCCGGGCTGGATTCCCGCGATGCCGCAAAGCTCGACCACGCCCTGCATTACGCCGATGGATTGGTCCTTGGGTGTGCTAGACACCTTGTGCACAAAAACCAGCTGGCGGCCATCAGTCCCCACCGCCTCTAGCACGAGGTCGGTGAAGGTGCCCCCCACATCAACGCCTACCCTGATCATCCTTGCATCCCCTGTCGTTGAAGGCCCAGCTTGTCGCAGGCCAATTCTTTGTTGATATGCGTTATTTCCAAGAGGCTTGCGCCTCCATGCACAGACGGCCATCGGCGGCGGCGGTCCACAGGTGCAGTCCGTCGTCGCGCTCTGTCGCGTTCACCGTGAAGGCCGCGCCGTCGGTCAACGGGCTGATGCCGCGATAATCAAACGTCTGCGGCGGCGCGCCGCGCAGCCTTGCGGCATATTCCAGCATCATCGTGGCCTGCAGAGGGCCGTGGACGACAAGGCCAGCATATCCCTCGGCCTTGATGGCGTGGTCGCGGTCGTAATGGATGCGGTGGCCATTGAAGGTGATGGCGGAATAGCGGAACAGCAGCACCGGATCGGCCATGACGCTATAGGACCAGCGCGCCTTGGGCGCTTGCGGGATCACTGGGGCCGGGGCGTCCGGGTTGCGCGGGCCGCGGTAGACGATGTCGTGCCGTTCGCTCACCACCAGCCCCTGTGGCCCTGTGAAGGCATGGTCCACCGTCACAAAGCACAGGGCCCCGCTGCGCCCGTTTTTCAGCACCACATCGCGGACGGTCGATTGCCGCGTGACCACATCACCCACATGGAAGCGCCCGCTCAGGTCAATCCGCCCGCCCGCCCACATCCGATGCGGCACCGGCACCGGCGGCAGCAGCTCGCCGCGTTTGGGATGCCCGTCCAGCCCCAGTTGCGACATTGGGCGCGTGGCTGGGGCAAGGCACCAGTGGATTGCAAGGGGTGCCGCTTCCCCAGCCTCATGGTCAGGTTTGAGAACGTCCAGAACCGCCAGATAACCCGCAACCAGTCGCACCGAAACAGTGTCCTCCGCCGTCTCAGTCCGGCCAATCCATTGGCGCAGGTGTTCGATGTCGATGGAGGTTTCGGTCATCTGGAAAACTCCGCCCTGATCAGGTCCGTGTGTTGACCCAGTTCCGGCACAGGCCCAGCCACCAAGTCGCGCCGCAATGGTGATACGGCCCCGCTGAAACTGCCCCCCGTCACGGTTCCCTGCATCCGGCGCAAGGCGGGGTGTGCGGACAGGTCGGCTACGGTGCTGACCCGCGACCATGGCAGGTCTGCGGCTTCCAACACGGCGATCATTCCGGCCTGGGTTTGGGCCGCAAATATCGGGCCGATGATGGCATCCAACGCCACCCTATTGACGACACGAGCCGGGTTGTTGGCAAAACGCGGGTCAATGGTCAGGTCAGGGCGCTGCAAGACCATGGCGCAGAACCGCACCCATTCGTGCGGCGTTTGCACGACGGCCACCACCTCGCCATCGGCGCAAGCATACGCCCCGTAGGGATAAATCGCAGCATGGCTCAGGCCGACACGCGGCGTCTCGCGGTGGGCATAGTCATGGTGCAGCAAGGGAACCGCCATCAGGTCAGCCATGGTGTCGAACATGGCAATCTCAATCGCCTTGCCCTGCCCGGTTAGCCCGCGTTCCAGCAACGCCTCCAGCACGGCGGCGTGGGCGGTCATGCCCGTGGTGACATCGGCGACGGAAACGCCCACCTTGACCGGGGTTTCCGCCGTGCCTGTCACCGAACATAGGCCGCTTTCGGCCTGAATCAGCATGTCATAGGCGCGCATGTCACGGGCAGGGGTATCTTGTCCGTAGCCCACGATATCCACTGCGATCAGACGGGGATAACGCGCCACCAGATTAGCCGCGCCCAGCCCCAACCGCGCGGCGGCACCGGGGGCGAGATTCTGCACAAAGACATCCGCCTGTGCCACCATCGCCTCAACCACGGCGCGGTCGGTGTCGCGCTTTATGTCCAGAACCGCACTTTGCTTGCCCCGGTTCAGCCAGGCGAAATAGGCGCTGGTGCCGTAGACGGCGCGGTCATAGTGGCGCGCCGTATCGCCGGTGTCCCGTTCAATCTTGATCACCCGCGCGCCCGCATCGGCCAGCCGCACGGTGCAGGCGGGTGCTGCCACTGCCTGTTCGATGGCCACAACCAGTAGCCCAGTCAACGGTCCCGCCATCTCAATAGGACCTCGGCAGGCCAAGCACATGCTCGGCCAGATGGGACAGGATCAGGTTGGTCGAAATCGGCGCCACCTGATACAGACGCGCCTCGCGAAACTTGCGTTCAATGTCGTATTCCTCGGCAAAGCCGTACCCTCCGTGCGTCTGTACGCAAGCCTCTGCGGCGGCCCAAGAAGCTTCAGCCGCAAGCATCTTGGCCATGTTCGCCTCTGCGCCGCAGTCGCGGCCAGACTCGAACAATTGGCCCGCATGTTTGACCATCAACTCAGCCGCCCGCATTTGGGCATACGCCTTGGCAATCGGAAACTGCACCCCTTGGTTCTGGCCAATCGGGCGGCCAAACACCTTGCGTTCGTTGGCGTAAGCGGTGGCTTTGGCGATGAACCACTTGGCGTCACCAATACATTCCGCCGCGATCAGAATCCGTTCGGCGTTCATGCCGGACAGGATGTAGCGAAAGCCTTTGCCCTCTTCGCCTATCAGGTTTTCCGCCGGCACCACGACATTGTCAAAGAACACCTCGGTGGTGGAATGGTTCATCATGGTGCGGATCGGGCGGATCGTCATGCCCGCCGCCAACGCCTGCTTCATGTCCACGATAAAAACCGACAGCCCTTCAGTCCGCTTCGCGACCTTGTCCTTAGGTGTGGTGCGGGCCAGCAAAAGCATCAGATCCGAGTGTTCGGCCCGGCTGGTCCAGACCTTTTGGCCGTTGACGACGTAGTGATCGCCGCGATTTTCGGCAAAGGTGGTGATCGAGGTGGTATCGGTCCCGCTGCCCGGTTCCGTCACGCCAAATGCCTGCAACCGCAGCGCACCGCTGGCGATCTGCGGCAGATAGCGGGTCTTTTGCGCGTCTGACCCATGCCGCAGCAGGCTGCCCATCATGTACATCTGCGCGTGACAAGCGGCCCCATTGGCCCCGGCCCTCTGGATCTCTTCCAAGACCGCAGCCGCGGCGGTCAGGGTCAGGCCTGCACCGCCATAGGCTTCGGGGATCAGCACCGAAAGATAACCCGCTTCGGTCAGCGCCGTGACAAATTCAGTGGGATAGGCGGCCTCACGGTCAAGTTTGCGCCAGTAGGTGCCCGGGAACTGCGCACACAGACGCGCCACCGCCAGGCGGATTTCGCGGATTTCGTAGCTTTCGTCAGAGGTTTCGTGGCGCATCATCGAGCCTTTGTTGCTTGTCCTTTAGAAGTCGCAGAAGGCGAAGCGGGGCAGAAGCCACCATCTGCGGATTTCAGTTATGCCGGTTCGGCATAACTGCTTGCAGGCGCGCGCGGGTGCATTTGGTCTCGGGCGGATGTTAGGATTGAATGGCAGGCCATGGAAAGGGGACAACGATGACACTTTCGATTGATCTTTACTGGTCGTTTCGCAGCCCCTATTCCTATATCCTGTTGCCAAGGATCATCGGCATGCAGCGCGACTTCGACCTAGTGGTCGATCTGCGCGTCGTGCATCCCGCCGCAATCCGCAATCCAGCCTATTTCGCCCGGATGGACCCGCTGGCGCGTCCCTACTTCATGGCCGACAGCGCGCGGGCGGCTGCGTTTCAGGGCGTGGCCTTTCACAGACCGATCCCCGACCCGATCAGCCAGAATCCCATCAACTTGACCATTGCGCACGACCAACCCCTTGCCACACGCCTCGGCCGCTTGGGCATCGCCGCGACCGAACGGGGTCACGGGTTGACCTTTGCAGACGAGGTGTCACGGCTGTTGTGGGATGGCACTGTGACAGGTTGGGACAGCGGCGATCATCTGGCGCAGGCTGCGGCGCGGGC
The DNA here is from genome assembly GCA_025362795.1 of Rhodobacterales bacterium. Classification (GTDB taxonomy): domain Bacteria; phylum Pseudomonadota; class Alphaproteobacteria; order Rhodobacterales; family Rhodobacteraceae; genus Stagnihabitans. The sequence continues at coordinate 32,190 of JANYFE010000046.1, forward strand.
CGGGCTTGATCTGGCGAGCCTTGAGGCTTCGGTTGCCGCCGATCCGGCGCATTACGATGCCCGGCTGGCAAAAAATGACGCCCTGTTGCGCGCGGCAGGCCACTGGGGCGTGCCCACGATGGTCTTTGCCGGCGAAGTGTTCTTTGGGCAAGATCGGTTTGATGTCTTGATGTGGCGCCTTCACAAAGCGGGGCTTTCGCGATGGCCAGACTGCCCGGTGCGACCGTAATCAACGGCTTGCACGCCCGGACAGGCAGCCCTCAGGCACTGCCCGCCGTGCTTTTGGCATGTCGCCGCAGAGCAGCCTGGATCTGACGCGCGCGCGCGACGACCGGAGCATCCACCATTTGCCCCTCCAGCGCGAAAACGGCACCGCCGCCTGCTTGCAATCCTGCCAGCACGTCATCGGCCCATTTCACGTCCGCCTCTGTCGGGGCCAACGTGGCGCGAATGACAGGAATTTGCTTCGGATGAATAGCGGCAACGGCCCGCATCCCCAAATCACAGCCTCGGCCGATCTGGCGGGCGTAAAGATCTAGGTCGCGGAAGTTGGCAATGGAGCCGGGAAAGCCGATTGGGATCAAACCGCGCGCAGCAGCGGCAACTGCCAACTGCGCGGCAACCCAGTCCAGCGCGCCCCGGTCTGGGTCAACCCCCAGCGCGGCCGAATAATCCTCTGACCCCAGCATCAGCGCAATCACCTGAGGAATCGCCGCGATTTCGGTAAGCCGGTGCAGTCCCGCCGGGCTTTCAACCAAGGCGATCAGGCCGATTGCCCCATCCGTCAAATCCGCCGCGTTCCGCAAGGGATGCGCATCTTCGCACTTCGGAACCATGACGGCCTGCAGCAAACTGTGATCCGCCGCGTTCAAGTCTTCGACCATCGCCCGTATCGCGCCGTTGACGCGCAACACGCAATCAATGCCGGCTTCAGCCAACTGAGCTTGGTTCGCGCGCAACACAGTGCGGGCGGCGGCCTTGGCCGCCGGCGCAACCGCGTCCTCAAGATCAAGGACGACGGCATCCGGCCGATGCCGTATTGCGCTGGCCAAATGCCTTTCGGCTCCGACCGGAACGAACAGCAGGGCTTGCCAATCAGGTCTATGGATCATGCCGATTGCCTAACGCTGTCACTAAAGCCTCCTGACGCAAAACCTCACTGCGCGGACGACTCGCCGCGAATGTTCAATGACGCCGTTTCATCGGGAGGCCCCGATGAAGCATAGTAACCAGCCCGACCAGACTGTCCACAGTGATGTGGCGGGCATCGGGTACAACAACCCATCCGGCTGGCATACGCGCTCATCCCGCCATCAGCCATTTGCCCAGATCGGACGCAGACAACGCATCTTGGTGGGCGACCACTTGCCACAGTTGGTCAGCTTCAGCGCCCAAAAGCCCCGTCGCCTTGGCGCGCAGACTGCGCTCTAGCACATCAGTGGTCAGAGGAACGGCAAGATCGTGGACGAACGGCAGCACCGTACCATCTGACAGCACAACCTCGCCCATTGCCTGCATGTCGCTGACCGTGGCGTCGCCCGTCACTGTGATCTTGCTCGCAAAGGTCGCCAAAGCCGGGTCGGCGGCCAAAGCGTCGGTATAGGTGCGGTCGGCAGAGGTCGCGATACCCGACAGCACCATGCCTGCCAGCCAATTGTAGCTGAACTTGACCTCCAGCCCGGTGCGCGGCGCTTTGATGTCACAAACCGACAGCCAGCGCGGGCTGGTCCGCAGGTGGATCGCCGCAACCCGTTCCACGGTGACGTTATGGCCGCGCTTGGACGCCGCCAGCGCCTCGATCATCGCATGGGTGCCGTGACAGCAGGCGTGCAGTTTGTATTTGATAGCCTCGAACACAAAGGTGCCGGGCGGCGGGGCATCCCACACCCCGGCCACGGACGGCGCATCGGAATGGGTCGCAACAAAGCCCTGCGGCCCCATCACCCCGTCATCGGCCGAGGTAAACCCCGCCCGCGCCAACCCCGCACATTCCACCCCGTTGGCAGCAGAGATCCCGGCGTTGTAGGGCTTGCCCATCGTGCCAAACTGCGATTTCAGGCCCGAAGCGCGGGTGGCGCAAAGACCCAAAGCCGCCCGCATTTGATCACGGGTCAGGCCATACAGCCGCCCCGCCGCAATCGTGGCTCCAAAGGCACCCGCCGTGGCGGTCTGGTGAAAGCCTCGGTTGTAATGCACCGACCCCAGCACCATGCCCAGCCGGACCGACGCCTCCGCCCCGATCAAAAACGCATCCGCTACCGCAGCCGCACTCGCCCCAACCTCCTCCGCCACCGCCAAAGCAGCAGGATAAATCCCGACCGAGAGGTGGCCGACATGGCCGAAATGGGTGTCGTCGTAGTCCAATGCATGGCTCGTGGCCCCATTGACCAAAGCCGCCGCCCGTGCCGGAGCCTGACCACCGCCAAAGATCGAGGCCACGGGCCGTCCGCCCTCTGCCGCCACATAGTCGCGCAAAATGCCGGCTAAGGGCTCGCCCACCCCGGCGCGGCCACAGACCATCCAGTCAAACAGCGAAAACCGCGCCATTGTTCTTGCGCTGGCGGGAATTTCCGCCGTGGGCAAAGCAGCAAGGTCAAGCAGCCGCGCAAGGGTCGTCATGTTTGCATCTCTCCACAGAAGTTTGGCACGCCCGTCCCCTGTTGTGAACAGGAGCACGGGATTGGTCCACCCGATACCGCCGCACCTTACAGATATGCGGCCTGCATAGTGTGCAATGCAATCCCGCCCAAGTGGCGGTCATTCTCGGCCGCAACGCCAAGGATCGTCGCCTCGTCCATGGCTTTGGCGACGACCTGCAATCCCACCGGGTGGCCCGCCGTAGTCATCCCAATCGGCAAGGACGCCGCAGGTTGGCCGGTGAGGTTGAACGGATAGGTGAATGTGGCCCAAGACACAATCGTCCGCTCCGCCAGGCTCGGCGGCACATCTACACCAACGTCAACCGAGGCGACCGGCAGCGCAGGGGTGACAAGCAGGTCGTAGGGCTCCATCATCTGCCTGACTTTTTCGCGGAACTCATAGCGACGGAAGACGGATTCGTAGTAGGTCCGCAAATCCTGCGCCACCGCAGCCTGCAAGACCTGCAGCACGGCAGGGTCCAGCATTTCCGGCGCATCCTCAAGTGCGGCGCGCAGACGGATGGCGACCCCAGCGTAAAACTCTGCCGTCCACATCTCGATGGGGTCATCAAAGCAGGGATCGATCTGATCGACGTGGTGGCCGACGTCTTGCATCGCCTGAACCGCCCGCGCGGTGATCGCCGCCACTTCAGGATCAACCCGCCCATAGCCCAGCGTCGGGCTGAACGCGATGCGAAGCCGCGAACCTTGCATCAGGGCTGCCTGAAAATCCGGCATTGGCCCAGCTACCGAAAACGGGTCACGCGGTTCAAATCCCGCGATCACCGACAAGACCGCAGCCGCATCCGCAGCCGTCCGGGTCAGCGGCCCGACATGCGCCAAGGTCGGTGTGGCCGAGGTCGGAAACACCGGAACCCGGCCAAACTGCGCTTTGATACCGTAAAGCCCGCTCAGCGCTGCCGGAATCCGCAAAGACCCGCCACCATCAGTGCCCAAGGCATAGGGCACCAACCCGCAGGCCACCATCGCGGCAGCCCCCGCACTGGACCCGCCGGGGGTCTTGGACAAATCCCACGGGTTGCGCGTGATGCCGGTCAACGGACTGTCGCCGACGCCTTTGCAGCCAAACTCACTGGTGGTGGACTTGCCTAGGATGACCGCCCCTGCCGCGCGCAGACGCTCGACTGAGGGCGCATCCCGGGCCACGGGCGTGGCACTGGTGGTGCGCGACCCAAAGCGTTGCGGCATCCCCGCCACCGCGATCAGGTCTTTTATCGAGGTTGGGATTCCGTCCAGCGGGCCAAGCAACCCGCCCTGCATCATCCGCGCCTCCGCCGCTGTAGCCTGCACCTGCGCGCCCCCAAGATCAAGGTGGGCGAACATGTTCAACATCGGCTCGAACATCTCCAACCGGCGGATGACATCGGCCAAAACCTCGGTCGGAGAAAACGCGCGGCGGCGAAAGCCTTCGGACAGATCCGCGATTGTAGCGAAGGCAAAGCCTGACATCCCGAACCCGCCCCTATGCGTCGATGACCGCGACCGCCCGAACCGGCGAGCCCGAGCCACCCTTGAACTTGATCGGCAGGCCGATGAATTCAAACTCTCCCAGACCCACCAAGCTTTCCAGATTGACCAGCCATTCGAAGTGCGAAATCCCAAGGTCGCGGCACAGGCGGTGTTGGGCGAACAGGTTGTCGCTGGGCTTGTCGGTGGACGGCCCCTCTACCCCGTGCATCCGCGAGCCGTGGTCGTACAGCCATTGCGTCGCCCCCACCGTCAGACCCGGATTGCCCCAGACAATCTGCTTGCGGTCGCCCCAATTGCGGGCATGAAACCCGGTGCACAACAGGACGATATGACCATCGACCGTCACCCCGCTGGCCGCTTCGGCAGATGTCATGTGGTCGGCGGTGATATCTTCAAGATCGGCGATGTGGCGCAGGTCAAGGCAGACGGCTTTGCCCATGAACAAATCCAGCGGCATCTGATCGACCGACAGACCTTTGGGGTTCACATGCAGGAAGGCATCCACATGGGTGCCAACATGATCCAGCATACCGATGTAGTTGGTCTGAAAGGTCATCGGGTCTTCCGGCACACCAAGACCGAATGACAACGTAGATTCGTGGCTCAGCGCCTTCAGATACACCGGGCTTTGAAACATCTTGTGGGCGGGCATGTTGTCTTCAATGGTCAGGCTCAGGTCGATGATGCGGCGGGCCATGGGAATACCTTTCTGGGCTAGGCGAAACCTCGGCAGCGGCTTGGCTGTGGGTGCCTGGCGGTTGGAACTGGTGTCTTTCAAATCAATGCTGATGAAAGAGGTGCCACTTGACAATCCGTTAAAAACGGAAGGGAGCTATAGATTGAATTGATGGATGGCGCGCGCATCTGACCGTATGCCCGCAGAATGGCCCCGAAAACATGGAACTGCGCGACCTTCATGCCCTGATTGCCATCGCTGAAACCGGCAGCCTGTCAGCCGCCGCGCGCACGCTGCGGCTGACTCAACCGGCGCTGACGGCGTCCTTGCAGCGGCTGGAGGTGGCTGTCGGTGTGGGGTTGGTCACGCGTCATTCACGGGGCGCGGTCCTGACGGAAGAAGGGCAGTATGTCCTGCAAAAGGCGCGCGACGTAGTGCACGATGTCGGCCAGATCGCGCGGCTTCACGACTCGCTGGCGCAGGAACCTGCGGGTGAGGTCCGTCTTGGACTTCCGACGACCGTTGCGGGCGGACTGATCCCGGAACTGATCCCTTTGATGCAGGCGCGACACCCTCAAATACGGCTGCACGTCGTCGAAGCAATGAGCGGTGTGCTGCACGAGCAGTTACAGCTTGGAAGGTTGGACCTTGCCGTCCTGTTTGACAGCGCCCCCTCGGCGGACATGCGATGCACGCCACTGCTGACCGAGACCCTTTATCTGCTGGTGCCAAGAAAACACCCTATGGCTAGGCTTCCCGCTGTTGATCTGGTTCGGGTCGCGGCTCTGTCGCTGGTGCTGCCAGGAGTGGCAAACTCGATCCGCAAACACATTGAAGTGGCCTGCCTTGCAAAAGGTCTGGCGCTGACTGTACTGGCCGATGTGGATAGTTTGCCAGGCATTCTTGGTTTGGTACGCGCAGGCTATTGCACGGTGCTGCCGAAATATCTTGCCAAGGGTGAAATTGCCGCCGGACATATGGTGGCGGTGGCCATAGAAAACCCGACGCTGCACTGGATGCTGCACCTTGCAACGCGACGCGACGCCCCGCGTCCGCGGGCCAGCAAGGCGACGGGCAAGCTGATCCACGCAGCCTGCGCCAATCTGGTCATGCGTGGCGATTGGGCCGCCGAAATCAGCACAGGTCAGGGCCTGGCGTGACCTCATTCAGCACCGGGCCCCAAGCCTTTGCGTCAGAACCCAGGGCCACTTCGCCCCAGACGCTCAACACGTTTAAAGCCCGACCCTGCGCTTTTCGGTGGCAATCAAGTTCACAGTTTAGGCTTTCAATTCCAGCACAACGCCGTAGACAGAGGTGGTTCGGCAAATCTGAACAGGTGCGGGTCATGCGGGTTTTCCTGTTGCAGGATGGGCGTAGCTTACGGGCTGGACTCCGGATGTGGAATCCACGTTGGATTTCACTGGCCTCCGGAGTCCAGGGTATCCACCCAGGAGTCCAGCAGACAATCTATTGTTATTGCATTGTTATTTGTGGTTCAGGGGTGGATTCCACGCGGGGTGGCTTCCCAAAAAAATCGCTCTGACGCTGGCGATATGCCGCGCCTCGCCCCCCAGCATACGTTTTCGGCCCGAAAGGAACCGGAAAACAATGGGTTAGGGTTTCTGCTCAGTCCCGTCTGCTCACCGGATGATCCGGAAAAACTGTCGCTGCCCTCGCACCCCGTCAACCGCCTGCCGCTCGCCTTTCGAACCGTCTGGACCCCGATCTGGATTCCGGTTCGGACTCTGGGGTCCACCACGGCATCCATTCGAGGAATGAATGCCGTGTGACCGTTTCGCACACCATTCCGAGCATATGAAATTCATACGCTTCTGGACGGAGATTGTCTTGCCTTCCGATGTACACCAGAAAATTTCCTCACAGGACGATTGTTCTTGACAGCCGATTGGCGTTTTCAATGACGAACTGTTGCGAGCGTCGGGCCGACGGCACGCGACCGTTCAGCCGCCAGGTGATCACCGCGAGGCCGTATTGCCAGCGCTTGCTCGCCGCGGTGCGCGACAAGCCGAACTGCCAGCAGATCGGCTTCCACGCCATCCCGTCGGCACGCGCCCATACGAGGCGTGCATCCGCAGGCTCCAGCCAGCGCAGCCACAACATCGCTTCCTCGGCTTGCGTGATCGCCCGTGGGCTGGGCCTTGGCCGCCGCATCTGCGGTTGCTGACCAACCTTGTCGGCGAAGCTGTAGAGATACTCGGGCCAGGCGTTGAAGTAGCCCTGCGGCATCACGCCCGGCATCTGGCGCATTACGCCCGCCGCAAGCTCCAGTCGGTCCTGCACCTGCGTTGTCGTCCAGTCAGCCATGGCGCACCGCCTGCCCAGCCGGGCGTTTGCCGTAGAGTTTCTCGCCAAGCTGGCGGATGAGCTCCCGCTCCGGCCAGGTCAGGCGGCGATCATCGATGGCAACGGCCAGCACGCCCTGTTCCGTCCAGCCGTCCCGCTTGACCTGATCGGGATCCCGGCGCTGACCGCCATAACCTCGGGGATGCCACATCATGCGACACCTCCGTTCGTTTCCAGCGCCCAGAGCAGGATGGCGATGGCATCGGCTTCGTTGTCATCGGCAGGGCTGAAGCCCCGCCCACGCGCCGCCGTGATCATCGCTTCCTTCGGCGCGTTGCCCTTGCCGGTGGCGTGGCGCTTGATGGTGCCGACCGGCACGCCCTGATAGGGCACGCCCCGCAACTCGGCCCATGCGGTCAGCGTGGCCATCAGGCCGCCATAGACATGGGCAGCATCGGTGCCCGCGTGGCGCCGGACCTCCTCGAACCAGATCGCGTTGATGGGACCAGCCAACCGGTCGATCTCGCTAAGCCAGTTGGTAAAGCGCAGATAGCGCATGCCGCCACCGTCGAAGCGGCCGGGACGAAAACTGGCGGTGCCACTGGTGATCAGCCCATCGAAACCTCGGATGGCCCAGCCGGTGGTGGTGCCGAGGTCCAGCGCGAGAATGGTGCGGCCGGTTTCGCACGCCGCAGGCAAGACGGCTCTTGCGCCGATGCCTGTGGTGATCAGAGTCGGGTCAGCCATGGGTGGTCTCCTTTTCGGGTGGGATGGCTCAGGGTGGAAGGCGACGGCGATCATGTTCTTGGCGGAGCGGGTCGCCGTCGTTGGATTGAGGTCAGACCCAAACTTTGGTCCGGGAAGATTGCCCAGGGGTAGGTGGTGACCCTCCCGCGCTTAGCGGGGAGGTCACCTACCCCTTTAGGGGTACTCAGTGACAAATCTGAAATCTGGCACAACTCACTGAAACTGTTGGCGAAATCCAGATTTGTGTTCAGATTTGGCATGACCCCCAGACAAATCTGGATTTGACCCGTCAACTCTATGAAATCATGCGAAAAATTCCAGATTTCAGATTTCTGGCAGATTTCAGATTTGGCAAAATCTGGCCAGATTTGGCTCCGGATGGTCCAGATTTGGCTCGCCATTTTCGGCTGTCCGGTCATGGATTCTCCCCCTCTGCGTAGACCCAGACGGCTGGATTTTCGACCGGCAGGACGGCCCCGGTCTGGGGGCATTTGTAGTGGCTGGGCAGGGTCCTGATGGTCTGTGGAAAGATCTCGCCGGTATCAGCATCGACGGTCTCGGCACCTGTCCCGAGGGCCATGCCCTCAACGCAAAGGTAGCCGTATTTGCTGCGGTCGGAGGCCAGCCCAAGATCGCCAGCCGCATCGCCTTTGACGAATTTCACGATGCCCTTGGTGGTCAGCACATTCAGCCGGTCGCGGATGCCAGCCGCACCACTGAGCCCCGCCTTGTTCTCGAAGGCCTCCGCGAACTGGGTCATCGTATACATCCGCCCCTTCTCGGCCTCATCCAGCAGGATGGTGACAATGACCTCGCCCTTGCGTTCACGCTCGGCATCGTGCTTTGCGCCCGCTTCCGCGCGCACCAGCCGTTCATTCATCGGGTTGATCTCGACCCATTGGCCGCGCACCTTGTCGATCAGCTTTGACGGCAGCGCCGGGCCGTTGCGCAGTTCGATCTCCAGCTTGCGCTCGGACGCGTCCTCGTCGGGACGATGCAGGATCAGGCCGGAGGTGTAGAAGCCACGCAGTGCGCTGGCCCCGGACAGCGCCAGAAACGGATCATCCTTCACCTGCAGCTTGCTGAGCTTCTTGGTGTGGTGTGCGAGGATCACGCCGCAGTCGGGATTGACGTAGTCGCGCAGAACCTCGACCCGGTCTTTCAGGAAGAACATCATGGCGGTGTTGTCGTTTTCGCCGCCGCCGCCACCATTCGAATTTGGCGGTCCTCCGTCGAAGAGGTTGCGGATCGGGTCGATGCAGATGATGTCGACCGGCGTGTCCGGGAAGGCGGCCTGGATGGCGCGCGCCACCCGCACGCTGCCGTCGTTGTCGAGCAGCATCTTCAACTTAGGCGTGGCCACAAAGGTGTCGCGCGCAGACGCAATGACGGAGGGTGGCAGCGCGATCTGCTTCATCCGCTCGCGCAGATAGTGATATTGGATTTCCGCCTGTAGGTAGAACACGCGCAGCGGCCGTGGTGGGGTGAAGCCGAGAAACGGCACTCCGGCAGCCATGTGAACAAGCCAGCTGATCAGCAGATCGCTCTTGCCAACCTTGGGCGCTCCACCCAGCACCAGCAGGCCGCCCGGCGTCAACACGCGGGGCGCGATGATGTCCTCGGGCATGGGGCTCTGGTCATCAAGCAGCGCGCCCAGCGTGAAGGCCGGCATCTCATTCGGTGCAGGGGCTGCGCTGTCGAGCCGGATGAGCGG
>JANYFE010000002.1 GCA_025362795.1 Rhodobacterales bacterium
GGTGTTCCTTCTGGCAGATCGTGTTGAATTTCTCAACTAGAACTTGTTCCAGGGCGGTCAGCCGTTGCCGCAGCAGGGCATCCTCATAGACCCGTAGCACCAACTTACTGCGCTCGGCCAAAACAAGCTGCTGCTCATTGGCCTGCGCCTCCGTCAACTGGTCTATGCCGCGCTGCATCTGGCGGGCCTTCTTCTGGACCCGCAGGATCAAAGCGGCGCTGACTCCATAGCCGCAGGCGATCTCGCCGGGCAGGCGAGTGTCTTTTGCAATAGCCGTGATTTAGAGCCGGTCCCGGTTGTCTGAACAGAATCTCCGCGTCGATAAGTGGAGCCTCTGCCGGGGTTAGGCCGCCATGCGGATTGGCAGCGGGTTGAAGTAAGCGTGATCGGGCGTCGCGTCGTCAAGGCTCGAGTGTGGCCGACGGCCGTTGTAGAAGCCGAGGTAGCGGCCGATCGAAGCACGAGCCTCGCTGACGTTGTCGTAGGCCTTCAGATAAACCTCCTCGTATTTGACGCTGCGCCACAGTCGCTCGACAAAGACGTTGTCCCGCCAAGCCCCTTTGCCGTCCATGCTGATGGCAATGTCGTTCTCGATCAGCACGCCGGTGAAGGCTTGGCCCGTGAACTGCGAACCCTGATCGGTGTTGAAGATGTCCGGCTTGCCGTGACGAGCCAGGGCATCTTGCAGCGTTTCGACGCAGAATGCTGCCTCCATGGTAATCGACAACCGCCACGACAGCACGCGGCGGCTGAACCAGTCGAGCACGACAGCCAGGTAGACAAAGCCCCGCGCCATCGGGATGTAGGTGATGTCCATCGCCCAGACATGATTGGGCCGGATGATCGGCAGATTTCGCAGCAGATAGGGGTAAATCTTGTGCCCCGGCGCCGGTTTTGAGGTGTTCGGCTTGCGATAGAGCGCCTCAATGCCCATCCGCTTCATCAGCGTAGCGACGTGCAGCCTGCCCGCCGAGAAGCCCTCCTGCACCAATAAACCCTGCAACATCCGGCTTCCTGCGAAGGGGAAGTCCATGTGCAGCTTGTCGATCCGGTGCATCAGTTTCAGATCGGCATCGGACACCGGGCGGTGCTGATAATAAATGCTGCCCCGGCTGATCCCCAGCACGGTGGCCTGTCGGCTGACGCTCAGCTTCGCGGTGGGATCGATCATCTTTTTGCGCTCGGCAACAGACCCGCCTTGCCGAGCGCCCCGGACAAAAAATCATTCTCCAGCGTCAGCTCCCCGATTTTCGCATGCAGGGTTTTTACGTCGATCGCCGGTTCTGGCTCAGGTCTCGCGGCCTCGCCAAACACCCCGGTTGCACCCTCCAAGAGTTGGTCGCGCCACTGCTTGATCTGGTTGGGGTGGACGTCAAAGTCTTGAGCCAATTCGATCAGGGTCTTCTCGCCCTTGATCGCAGCAACAGCCACCCGATCGTCGGGAAAACGATCCCCCGGATCGTTTTCTGATCCTCCTCACACCTTGAATGCCGGGCTGTGGTTCCGGCGCGGTCGTCTCGTCATGGTCATCTCCTCGCATGCGGCAATCATGCCGTTGTTGCGCGGAAAATCCACTTATCCCAACTGTTCAGTTTTCCCGAACCACCTCTGCCGTCCCCGCCGCCGGAAACGGCAAACCCTGCGTCATCGTGTAATCAATCCCATCCACTTCATAGGCAAATATCTTTGCCGAGGCACCCAAGACGTCGCCATACCCAAGCCCGGTGTCTCGCAGAGACCAGTGATCCGGCCGATAGATCGCAAATCCCCCCGAACCATGGGCCGCACACCGGCTCCAGCCGGCATACACCCCCATCGACCCGGTCAGACCCAAAGTCGCAACACCGGGGCGTTTGATCTGCGGATGATCCCAGTAGCTGGTCAAACGGCGCGGATCAGGATGCGGATCGGGCGAAGACTTATAGCAAGACTGGGTCAGCAGGTCATCCGACAGTCGGGTCTGCCAAAAGAAATTCCCTCCAAACCGCGCGAGTTGACCGCCCCTGTCGAGCCAAGCCTCAAGATGATCCCGCATCTCCCATGTCCAGTACTCATCGTGTCCAACAATCAACGCGCGGTCGTGACCGTCCAAAGCGGTAGGGTCATTGTGCAGGTCGTGCTGTGTGGTGAAATCCAACACAATGCCCTGCGCTTCGCACCACAGGGCAAAAGGCTTCTCAAAAGCGGCCCAACCTGAAGAGGCATACTTCTTGGAAACCCCTTTGGCGCGGGCATAATCCATATGCGGATAGCGCGGACGCGTCAGCAATGGTGAAGCATGCGGAATACGCGGCGCATCTTTGGGCCACCTGACAAATCCCTTTGCCCAAGGCCGCAAGAGGCTGACATTCTCGGCAAAGTCAGTTTGCCGCATGCCGGTAATGCCGGTGTAATGATTGGACCCGCCCCAGTCGTTGTAGGCACACCAGGTGCCGGTGGCGAGGACCATCAGGATTTTTGCTTTGGGCTGTCCGGTCTTGGATTTCACAACAAACATGTGTTCGGTTCGGTGGCCCGGGACCGTCAGAGCGATAGTGTAGACCCCGCTATTCCAATGGTCAGGAATAGCCAGACTAAATCTTTCTGGCCACTTGCATCCCGATACCGAACAATCGGTCGGCGTAGCGGCAAAATCCGTCGCAATGTCGGCCTCAAGCACGGCCTCGGGCGCGTTGCCATCACGAGATATGACCATTTTGGCCGTTGCAGCATTGCTTATGGCGTGCAACCGCAGAATGTCGCCCGAAGCATACGACAAGGCACCGGTGTAACCCCAGACTTGTGGGCGCGCCGCATTGGGTGATGCCATTTCAAAGTAGTGACCAGTGACGGAATCGCCATCATCATAAGGGCCCGCGACGAAGTGATCTTTCAGCGTCATTGACCTGCCCCAGCAAAGGCTTCTTGGAGAAACCCTGCGGTGCTTGCCAAGTAAGTCGCAACATTGCCGCGACGAAAAATGCCGTGGCCTTCGTTTTCAAACAGCAGAACCTCATGCGGGATTGCCGCGGCCGTCAGTTCCCGAATTGCAGCATGGGTGTTTTCCGGGCCGACATTGCTGTCCGCAAGCCCGTGGACGATCAACAGGCGGCCTCGGATCAAATGAATGAAATTGCCGGGGCTGGCGTTGGCATATTTCTCCGGGAACTGCGCTGGTGTGCCGCCCATCATTTCCTCTGAATAGGCACGGCCATGCGGCATTTCAGTTTCGTGAAAGTCGATGTCCAGTCGGTACATGCCACACATCGGAACCGCTGCGTTCACCAGATCAGCATGCCGGGTGATGGCAAACCAACTGGAAAACCCACCATACGAATTGCCGGCCACAGCAATTTTTCCTTTTTGGGCATACCCTTTGGCGATAGCCGCCTCGATCCCCATGCGGATGTCGGATTGTTCGCGCCCGCCCCAGCCATCCACCTTGACCGCCTCACGCCAGGCAAAACCGAAACCGGTGGAGCCGCGATAATTGGGGTCCAACACAGTATACCCAAGCTGTACCCAGAAACCGATCTTGGGGTTGACCCAATCTTCCGAATGCCATGTCGGGCCGCCGTGAACGTAAGCAATGAAGCCCTTTGACTGACCTTCAGGTTCGTAAAGCCAGCCTTGACAATCCAGTCCGTCGGCCGTTTTCCACCAGAATTCGCGCCCTGCCCGATGCCGTCTGAACGACGGCGTGGCGGTCCACAACCGCAAGCAAGAACCATCCTGCCTGATCCGAACCAAATCGTGCGGACCGTCTGCATCATAGGCTTCGGCAATCCAACCTCCGTCCGGCAAACAGGCATGGGGCAACAGGGTCCGTCGGCCGGAATTGTTAGGAAAATTTCCGGCGACAACCGTATGTGAATGATCGTGCGCAATACACAGAAAGCTACCATCTTGCCCAGGACGCACTTCATGCGGCAGAAGGTCTGGCTCACCATTGAGCCAGTCCACCTCTTCGGTTGAGACCGTTAAAACTCCCAAAAAATCTACACCGTCCCGATCCGTGACGAAGGCGATCTGATCGTCGGAAATCCACTCGCCACGTGTATTGCACGTGTCATTCAGGCACAAAATCTCGCGCAGGTCGGCGCCATCAAGCCCCATTGCCCAAAGTTGGGTCGAGCCTGGCGAATGATCGTTCAAGTTTAGAAGGATTTGCCGCCCCGAAGGCGATAGGCTGGGCGGGCGGTCGAAGAAATTCTTCGTCCGTGCAAGACATTTTCGGGAACCTGTGTCCAGGTCTTGCAGCCATACCATCCCACCTTCGATGACCCGTTGGGCCGTATAATCGTAGTCGGTACAAAACACGATCGCCTTGCCGTCGCGCGTCAACCTGCCGCCGTAGACATAGTGGCTATCTTGCTTGGGCGTCAGCAGATGCAGGCGGTTTCCGGCGGTACGGTCCAACAGCATAAGGTGATCATGTTCGCTGGCATGGCGAGACTGGGCAAGAATTAGGCGCATGCCATCGGGTGAAACATCGCGGATCAGATGGTGATCAGTGCCAAAGGTAAGTTGCTCGGGCGGGGCACTGCCATCGGTCAGGGTGGCATAGACCTCGTCGACTTCGTTCAGGCCGGACATGCAGAACAGCGCCCATTTACCATCGCCGGAGGCATGAATGTTGGACAGTTGCGGCAATGCAGCCCAAGCTCGCGCTAATTCATGAATGTTCATTCATTCCTCTATGAAATGGCACGCAGCCTGACGCACGCCAAAGCTGCGAAGTTCGGGCCGTTCGGTGTGACAGCGTGGCCTGGCGATCGGACACCGGCTGGCGAAGACGCAACCCGGCGGAGGGGACAGGGCAGAGGGAAGTTCGCCGCGCAGCGATTGGCCAATACGGCCTTTTTCACGCCTTGGGTCTGGTTCGGGGACCGCGCTCATCAAAGCCTTCGAATAGGGGTGCAGCGGCTTGGCATAAAAATCGTCGCGGGGTCCGGTTTCCATGACCCGGCCCAGACACATCACCATCACCTCGTGGCTGATGTGGCGGACAACGGCAAGGTTGTGGGAGATGAACACGAGGGCAAGCCCCAGCTGATCTTGCAGGTCCATCAACAGGTTAACCACCTGCGCCTGAATGGAAACATCCAAAGCGGACACCGGTTCGTCGCAGATGACCAACTTTGGCCGGCCTATAATCGCGCGTGCAATGCCGACGCGTTGGGCCTGCCCGCCCGACAATTCGTGAGCATACCGTTGCGCGAAATCGGCGGATAGACCGACAAGGCGAAGCGAGTCTATTGCCCGGCTGTTCAGCTCCGCGCGGCCAAGACTGGGCTCAAAGGTGGCCAAGGGCCGAGAGACGATCCGCCCAATCGTCATCCGGGGATCAAGGGCAGCGACAGGATCCTGGAAAATGATCTGCATTTCAGAACGCCGCTTGCGCAGGGTGTCGGCTGACATGGTGGCCATGTCTTGCCCCTGCCACAGGACAATGCCGGAAGTCGGCTTGATCAGGCGCAGCAAGGCACGACCCAAGGTTGATTTGCCACATCCGCTTTCGCCCACAACGCCCAAGGTGCGGCCTGCGTCGAGTGATAGACTGGTATCGTGAACGATGGGCAGAATACGGGATTTTGAAAACACCCCTGCACCGGAAACGGGGTAGCCGACATTCAGGCGCGCAGCTTGCAGCAGTGTCATGTCGCACCTGTCAGGTGGCATGACACTAGACGCTCCGGTGCGATCGCGATGAGGGGCGGTCGGGTCGCATCACAAATCGGGATTTTCAAAGTACAGCGTGGAGCGAAAGGACAGCCCGGAAGCATTGCACCGCCGGATCTTGGGGTGCCGGGGATGGTCCCAAGACGCTTTGTCAGCGCATCTTCCAACCGAGGTGTGGCGGCAAGCAGCCCCTGGGAATAGGGGTGCGCTGGACTTGCGAACAAAACTTCGGCTTCACCCTCTTCCATCACCCTTCCACCATACAAGACGATCACCCGGTCGCAAAGTCGGGCAACAACGCCAAGGTCGTGGGTAACAAGAATGATGGCGGTGCCGATTTCGCGCCCAAGTTCGGCCATGAGGTCAAGGACTTGGGCCTGAATCGTCACGTCAAGGGCCGTGGTGGGTTCATCCGCCAGCAGCAGGGCTGGTCGCACGAGCAGCGCCATTGCGATCATCACCCGTTGGCGCATCCCGCCCGAGAATTCGTGTGGATAATGGCGGGCGCGGCGGGCTGCGTCGGGTATTCTCACCCGGTCGAGCATGGCAACAGCGGCTTTCCATGCTTCGGCTTTCGACAAGCCCTTATGGACACGAAGCCCCTCTGCCAACTGATCGCCAATCCGCATATACGGGTTAAGCGACGTCATCGGGTCTTGAAAGATCATCGACAAAGTGACGCCACGGATGCTGTCCAACGCCATAGGACCGAGCGCCAGCAGATCTTGACCCTGAAAACTGGCCGTGCCCCGCGCAGTGCCATTGGAGGCCAGCAAACCCATCAGACTAAACAGTATCTGACTTTTGCCCGACCCGCTTTCACCGACAATCCCCAGAACTTCCCCCGGTTTCACGTCGAAACTGACGCCATCCACGGCGGTCATCGCGCCCGCTGGCAGGCGAAATTTGACCTGAAGGTCACGGACAGAGAGCAAGCTATCTGTCATTGGGATCAAACGCATCTCTCAGGCCGTCTGCAATGAAATTGAGGCAGAACAGAACCAAAGCCAGAAGGATTCCGGGCAACAACAAGAGGCGCAGGTCGGTGTCCATTGCAGCGGTGCCTGTCTGAATCAAATTTCCCCAACTGGCCTGGGGTTCCTTGATGCCAATGCCCAGAAAGGACAGGAAGCTTTCCGACAGGATCACCTCGGGCACCAAAAGAGAACCGTAAACAATCACGACAGAGGCACAATTCGGCACGATGTGTTCCAGCACGATCTGCCAAGGTGTCATTCCACCGGCGCGTGCCGCTTCAACAAACTCGCGTTTCGAAAGGGATTGCGCCTGAGCGCGGACGATCACAGCGGGGGTCAACCACAGGGTGAATACTATGGCAGCAAAGAGGGCGACGTTGCCGCCGCCAAACAGCAGGCTGAGAAGGATGACGAGGATTACATAAGGAAACCCGTACAAAATCTCGACCATGCGCATCATCAGCCGATCCGTTCGGCCGCCGGCATAACCTGCGACAGCACCATACAAGACGCCGATGAAACCGGCGGTAATGGCACCCAGAAAGCCGATTGCCAAGGAAATCCGACCGCCTTCCAGCACCCGAAGCAACAGATCACGGCCAAAATCATCTGTGCCGAAGGGGTGGGGCGAGGCAAGGTCGATAGGTGCGCCGATAAAGTCGAAGTCGGCATCCTCACCGGTGAAAGGAAAAGCGAAGGGGCCGAAAAAGCACGAGGCAGCGATCAGCGCAAGTAATGCAACCGAGATCATGGCGAGGCGGTTTTGGGCGAAGCGTCGCAGTTGCAGCTGAAACGTCGATAGGGAACGTGGGGTGATATCAACCATTGCCACGCGCCCTGGGATCCAACCAGCCGCGCACAAGGTCGGTCAGAATGTTGAAAACAATCAGCAACGCGCCATAAAGCAGCGTGATCCCCATGACCAGAGGATAGTCCCGGTTCAGCGCTGCATCGACAAAATGGCGGCCAATGCCGGGCACGGCAAACACCGTCTCGATCAGGATCGACCCCGTGATGATGCCCGCAGTGGATGGTCCAAGATAGGCGATCACTGGCAGCAGCGCCCCCTTGAGCGTGTGCTTCATCAAAGTGCGCCGCGCACCGATACCCTTTGCGCGGGCAGTCCGGACGTAATTTTCCCGCATCGTCTCGATCATTGAGCCGCGGGTCAGCCGCGATATGTATGCAATGTTGGGCAGGCTCAGCACCAGCACTGGCATAACCAGTGACCGCCACCCCTGATCAGACCCTCCGACCGGCAGCCAGTTCAGTTTGAGCGCGAAAACGACCTGAAATAACGGCCCGATCACGAAAATCGGCACCGCGATGCCCACGACCCCCAATATACCTGCGACATAGTCCGTCGGTGTATTGCGGCGCAGCGCCCCGGCAATCCCAAGGGCGACGCCGACCATCGCAGCCACGACGATGGCCCAGAACCCGATGGTCAGCGAATACGGCAGGCCCGACGCAATCAGATCACCCACGGAGTAATCACGAAACCGTGTGGATGGGCCAAAGTCGAAATGCAGAAGGCCCCAAACGTATCGTGCGAATTGCTGCCAAACCGGCTCGTCCAGATGGAACGCCGCCTTGATATGCTCCAGCACTTCGGGCGAGATTTTGCGATTCTTGGAAAAGGGCCCACCAGGGGCAAGACGCATGACGAAGAAAGTCAAAGTGACCAGCGCCGCCAAGGTCAGCGTCCCTTCCCACAGCCTCCTACCCACAAACCGCAGCACCGGACTCGCTTTCCCTGTCACCTAGACGCAAACATCACCCGGAGGGCGATGCCCTTTTCGGCCTTTGCCGCTAGTCCAGCGTCAGGAACTGCGAGTTGTTGTATCCCGCCGCCGACGCCGCCCAGCCGTGCACTGTCGGTTTGACCAGATGGCGGTTTGGCACGATCGAGATCGGCGCAAAGATATAATCGTCGAGCAATATCTTCTCTGCCTTGGCCAGCGCCTCGTACCGCGCCGGGAGGTCCGCAATCTTGGCGGCCACATCCATTGCAGCGTCATATTCCGGCTTGACCCAGTTGTACCCAGGCTCGGCAGAGGGGCGTTGGTACGAAAGAAAGGTCTCGGGCCCCGCGAAATCTCCGACCAGATCGTCAGAAAACACATCCCAACCACCGGCGTAGAAGGCATCAAGCCAGGCTTTCCGCTCCATCGGTTCGTTCACAGCCACAACCCCCAGCACCTTTTTCCACATCAGAGCGACGCCCTGCGCCCGACGTGTGGCATCTTCGGATACGGTCGAGACGATGTTCAGTTTCAGTGGGTTATCCGGTCCGTAGCCAGCCTTGGCATAAAGGTCCTTTGCCAAGGCCTCGCGAGCGGCCTGGGTCATCGTCGCCTCGGCAATCTGCGGGCCCTTGTAGTCGGCGTCAAAACCACCCGCATAGGAATAGTCAGGGATGGCCTCGCCTTTGACGATCTTGCCTTCAAGTGTTTCGCGGTCGATGGCCAGCGACAAGGCGCGGCGCAGGTCGATGTTTTTAAGCGCCTCGTGGGTCAGGTTGAAGGAATAATAGATGACCTCGGTCGAGGGTGAAATTTTGACCTCCTCAGGAATAGACTTCTTCAGCGCCTCAATCTGATTCAACGGGATGTCGTAGGTGATATCAATTTCGCCGGCCTGATAACGCTTGAGCTCGGTCGAAACATCTTCTGTTACAAGATATCTCACGAATGGGATTTTGACATTGGCGGCGTCCCAATAATTGGGGTTGCGCGCCAACAGGACGTGACTTTGCGGAACGACTTCCTGAATGATGTATGCGCCGTTCGACACGACATGTGCAGGGTCGATGAATACGGCAGCACCATACTTGTCAAAACTTGGGGAATGCAGCGGCGCGACCTGAAAGGCACCCATGAGTTCCAGCATGTTCGGCGCCGGTGCCAACAGTTGCATCACCACTGTCTGCGGATCAGGTGCCGTAACGCCAAGGGTTGCAATGTCCTTGCTGGTGCCATCCGAAATTTCCTTGGCCCCCTTCACCTGAATGACTGAATAGAAGTAATAGCCCTTCTCTGAAGCGGTATCAGGGTTCAGTGTGCGGTAAACGCCGTTGACGAAATCCTGCCCAACCAACGGATCGCCGTTCGACCACTTCAGTCCGGCACGCAGATGGAACGTATAAGTCAGCCCGTCTGGCGTGATGTCCCACTTTTCGGCGGCACCCGGGATGACCTTGCCTGTGCCATCATACGTCACCAGGCCCTCGTAGGCGTCAGATTGAATCCAACCTGCCGCTGCGTCGAAATTCACCTGGGGGTCCAGCGAGGACCATTCCGAGCCGACTCCGCGGTCCAACGTGTCATCGGCAAAGGCCGGAGCGGCCAGCCCCAGAGCGAGGGACAGAGCCAGTATCGTCCACGGTTGCATCTTCATCACAGCATGCTCCCCATTCTTGTTACAGTCAGTCTGACAACAAATCGCCGGTGCGGACAACAGTTTCTCCCGCAACATGTGCCAGGGTTTGGCCGCGCAGGCAGGACCGCCAAAGTTCGGTGCGAAACAGCATCCCCGACACCGGCGCTGTGACGGAAAGACAGCGTCGGCTGACCGGGTCCGTGACATGCGCCAAGGTTTGCCCCGCCATCACATCATCGCCCGGATGGACCAGCCATGACACCACGCCACCCTGCGGCGCATAAACACTATCCGCGGCGCCCAAAGGCAGGTGTTGCGGGTTCGGGTAGGCAGGCTTTTCAATCCAGCCCTTCACAGCGCCAATCGCGGACAGGAAAGTCATCAGGTTCGCGGCGTCCTGTGCGGCGGTCGCATCGTCAACGTCGAACTGGCCGCGATACTCCACCGTGCTGGAAAAGCAACCGGACGGAATCGGATGACGATCGCCAAAACGTGCGCGCAGGTGAAGCCACGGGACGGTATGGGCCTCGTCAAATGCGTTGCCGCCGGAGACATCCTCGATAAGTGCCAGCTTTGCCCCGACCGAGCGGCAGAGAAGTTCGGTGATCTCTGGTCGCGCGTTCGACGCGTAAAGGTGCATCACAGCGAAATGGTCGCAATGCAAGTCAAGCACGTAATCCGCATCGCAGGACCAGTTCAGCAAGGCGATCTGCAACTCCTGCACATCGGTTCGCGCTTCGAGTTTGGCCAAAGCAGCGCGGAAGGCGCGGCGCACAATGTGCAGATTTTCGACTTCCGACCCCGTCAGCTTCCCCTCCAAAGCATCGCCGACCAATTTGGCAAGTTCAGGATAAGAGCGATTGAAGTTTTGCAGACTTTCCGCATCCTGCCGCCCCATTGGCCGCTGATGAGTCCATTGCGACAGTCCGATCGGATTGGCCGCGGGCACAACCAGCACTTCTCCTCGCAAGCCGTTATAACTTTCCGCCTGATCCAGCAGTGCCATCAAATGTTGCAACACCAAGACACCGGGCATTTCGTCGGCATGCAGTCCCGCTTGCAAATAGACCTTTGGCCCCGACCCGCTGGTACCATAACGATACAGCGTCAACTCGCGCCGCGTCCCGGCAGAGGCACCTGTCATGGGGCAGGTTTCAATCCGCATTCAAATTATCCAGACGGTGAATTCGCTAATGTCAGGTTGATCAGGGCCCAGCGATTCCGTCAAGCATTAGCAGCCAAACCATTATAGCCATGCTTGATCGGGGTCGGGCAGTGGGATCGAACCTAGCAGTTCGCGAGTGTACTCCGCTTGTGGATAGTTGAAAACTTGCTCTGTGGCAGCATTTTCAACAATGCGGCCATGTTGCAGCACCAACACGCGGGTGCAGAGCCTTCGGATCACGCTCAGGTCATGGCTGATAAAGGCGAGAGTCATGCCAAGGTCCTTCACCAAACCCGCAAGCAGGTTAAGGATTTGGGCTTGGGACGAGACATCGAGCCCCGAAACAATCTCATCGGCCAGAATGAATTCCGGTTTCAACGCGATGGCGCGGGCAATGCCGATACGCTGACGCTGCCCGCCGGACAGTTCATGCGGATAGCGTTGCGCGAAACTGCGCGGCAGACCCACCTGGTCAAGCGCGTCGGCAATCCGCGCCGGGGAATGGTCGAGCCCCTGAACGCCCAACGGCCCGGCGATGATCTGGGCAACCTGCTGTCGAGGGTTCAGCGACGACATTGGGTCTTGGAAAATCATCTGAAACCGGCAGCGAAGCGGACGCAACCGGCTTTCTGGCAGGTGGGTGATGTCCAGCCCTGCAAAGGAAATGCTGCCCGCGGTCGGTTCCAGCAGCCGGATCAGCGCGCGGCCCAGCGTTGATTTTCCCGACCCCGATCCGCCGACGATTCCCAGTATTTCGCCACTTGGGATGGTGAAACTCAGCCCCTTCAGGATTTCAAGACGCGGCGCAGCACCAAGCAGCGGTTTCCGCGTCATGTCAGGCAGGGAAAGGTGCAGATCGCTGACTGTGTACAATTCAGCCATGCCAAGCCCTGTCTGCCGCGGCGACCTGCGCCTCCAACGCTTGTACCACTGCGTCGGGGACTGGCAGCAGGCTGGCGTCGGGGTCTGTATATTTCGGGGTCGCTGCCAACAAAGCGCGCGAATAGGCGTGTTGCGGCGCGTTAAAAAAGCCGCGCACCGTGGCCTCTTCTACGACCAGCCCGCCGTATAGCACTGTCAAGGTTTGGCACACTTTCGACACCACCCCCAGGTCATGCGTCACGAACAAAAGCGCTGTGTTGTGGTGCGCCTGCATCCCGGCAATCAGCCGCAAAATCTGTTTTTGTACGGTCACATCCAGCGCCGTTGTCGGTTCGTCCGCAATGATGAGCTTGGGTTCGGCTGCAAAGGCCGAGGCGATCAGGATACGCTGGCGCATTCCCCCTGACAACTCGTGAGGATAACACCGCAGTACCCGTTCGACGACGTCAATCTGTACCTCTGCCAGCAGTTCGCGCGCCCGCGCCTCTGCCTCTGGTCGTTTCCAGCCCAGAATATCGATGAGCCGTCCGGTAATTTGCGGCCCGACCCGTCGCGACGGGTTCAAAGCCGTCAGCGGGTCTTGCGGGATCAGCGCCGCCAGCGCTCCGATCCGCCTGCGTCTCGGCCGCGGGGGCAGGGTCAATAGATCCACGCCATCCAGCCAAATTTCCCCCGAAACCACCTCTACCGCCTGTGGCAGAGTGCCCAGAATGGCTTTGCCGATCATCGATTTACCTGCGCCGCTCTCTCCGACCAGCCCACGCACTTCCCCCGGTTGCACGTCCAGCGAAACGCTGCGCAGCAGACGTTGCCCCCCTTTCAGCTGCACCGACAGATTTCGGATCGAAAGGAAACTCATCGCAGCACCGGGTCGAAGCGGTCCTTCAAACCTTCACCCAACTGGCTGAAAGCGAGCACCGTCAGAAACAGCGTTACCAGCGGAAACACCAAAACCCACCACGCTTGGTGCACACTGGTGCGACCTTCGGCAATCATGCCGCCCCAGGTCGGGTCGTCAGTTGAAATTGAAAGGTTCACAAATGACAGGATTGCTTCGACAATCACCGCGATTCCCATTTCCAGCGTCAGCAGCACGACGATGGTGGGCAAGACATTCGGTAGAATTTCTACCAACATTGTCCCCAGTCTTGACCGACCCGCCACTTGGGCCGCGGCCACATAATCCATTGCCCCCTGCCCCATCGCCTCTGCCCTGATCACTCGGGCGAACCGGGTCCAGTCAATCACAACAATGGCGAGAATGATGGAAAACAACCCCGGGCCCAGCACAGCGATCAGCAAGACAGAGAACAAGACCGGCGGAAACGCCATCCAGATGTCGATCAGCCGCGAAATGACCACATCGACCCAACCGCGCAAAAACCCCGCGAGCAGCCCCAGAGTTGCGCCGATCAGACATGTCAGCGTCCCGGCGATCAATGCCACTGCCAGCGCAATCCTCGCGCCAAAAATAATCCGGCTCAGCACATCTCGGCCAAGACTGTCGGTGCCCAGAATGAACGTTTTGTCCGCGCCTTGGACCCAGAACGGCGGCAAGCGGCCCGAGAACAGGTCCTGCGCCAGCGGATCTTTCGGTGCGGCCCAGGGCGCAAAGATGGCGATCAGGGTGACAAACAGCAGCCAACCCGCCGACAGCCACAATCTTGCCCCGGCGCTGCGTCGAACCTGAATGCGCCCGTCACCCATGTCGCAGCCTTGGATTGAAAGCGGCATAGCACAGGTCGACCAGCAAATTGACCGCGGTGAAGATCACCGCAAACAGGATCACAATGCCCTGAATCAAAGGCAAGTCGCGGTTGATCACGGCATCAATGGCCATGTTCCCCAGCCCCTCGAAGGAAAACAAGCGCTCGATGATCACTGTGCCACCGATCAGAAACGTGAATTGCACCCCTACCAAAGTCAGCGTCGGCAACACGGCGTTGGGCAAAGCCTCGCGCAAGATGACATGGGTTTCGCCATAGCCTTTTGTGCGGGCAAGGGCCACATAGTCCAAATGCATCACCTCTTTGAGGCTTTGCTTCAACAGCTGACTGATGATCGCCGCAAGGGGGATTGCCAAGCCCATGGCGGGCATTATCATGTGGCTTAGTAGATCGCGCGTCAGGTCAAACCGAAGCCGCACGACACTTTCAACTAGGTAAAAGTTGGTGGAGAACGGCAGTGTCAGCGACGGCGTTATGCGCCCCGAAATTTGGAACAGCGGCATCAACACACCGAACAGCAAGATCAGCACCAGCCCCCACAGGAAATCCGGCACTGACAGCGCCATACCATTGCCCACGTCAATTGCCGCCTCGACCCGCGTGCCGCGCAGTCGGGTTCCGATCAGCGCCGCCGTCCCGCCCAGAAAAACCGCGATGAACAACGCAAGTGCTGACAGCTCCAGCGTCGCAGGCAGGTGATCCAGCACCAGCGCCAAAACCGGTTGGCGGTTGGTGATAGACACCCCGAAATCGCCTCGCAGAACACCTGTGCTCCAGATCAGGAACTGTGTGGGAATACTTTTGTCCAGCCCGTACAACGCGGTAAGCCGCGCCACATCGGCATCGGTTGCACCGGGTGGTAACATCATGGCGATCGGATTACCGGGCACGACGCGAATGACGAAAAACACGATCAGCGCCACACCGAACAACGTGACGGCCGTGGTGACAAGACGCAGAAGTATGGCTTTGATCAGCCTCATCGTCCTGAACTGTTCCCCCGTTCACGCCGGCAAAAATACTCCACAGGGGTCCGGGGGTGTGAAACCCCCGGCCTGTCCGTCAGGCCCGCTTCATCAGATGCGGCAACAGCGCTCCGGACGCATGTGGTGTCACAACCACACCCGCCACCGACAGGATCGGTTGCACATACTGCAAGAGCGGGATGACATAGGCGTTTTCCGCAATATAGCGGTCAACATCCTTCCATCCCTGAATGCGCTTGGCCTCGTCCGGCTCGCCCCACAACGGCCCGATCTTGTCGATCAGATCCTGGCTGTCCCATACCGAATGCGGGCTGGGGCCGAACATCGCAAACCCGGTCGACGTGGTCGGGTCGCCCACCGAATTGCCCCAGTTGTAGAACGCCGCCGGGGCCAGCTTGTCCGCCGCGCGCAACTCGTAGTGCTTGGCGATTTCATAGGTTTCGATGGTCGCCTCGATGCCGACCTTGCGCCAAAGGCCCACAATGGCCTGGATCATCTCGTAGTCCTTGGGCTTGAACCCCTTGGTGGTCTGGATGGTGAACTTGACCGGTTTGTCGACGGAATAGCCCGAAGCCGCCAGTAGTTTGACCGCAGCATCCGGATCATAGGGCGTCTTGATGCTGGCGTCATAGGCATCATAGTCCGGCGTTTCCAGTGTATCAATCGGCACACCATAACCTGACAGCAGACGGGTGATGATGGTCTGCTTGTCGATGGCGACGACGGCTGCTTTTCGGACATTCGGGTCCAGCATCACGTCGATGTCGTTCAGGAAAATCATGCCGATGTCGGAAATCGGATGGGCAACCCCATTCAGTGTGCCTTTCAGGCGGTCGTATTCCTCGTAGGGCATCTCCAGCGTGACATGGCTGTTGCCGGATTCCACTTCGGCGACCCTTGCGGCGGGGTCGGTTACGAATTTGATCGTCACGGTCTCGAAATCCGGTTTGCCGCCCCAGTAGTTGGCATTTGCTTGCAAACGCACGTATGCGCCGCGTTCGAATTTTTCGACCTTATAGGGGCCGGTGCCGATGGGTGCGGCCTCGAATCCCTCGGCCCCGACCTTTTCGTAATAGGCTTTCGGCAGGACATAACCGGTCAGGAAATACATCCATTTGAAGATCGTCGGTTCAAACCGCGCCACATCCGCCGTCACCTTGTTGCCGTCGGCCTTGATATTGGCCAGCGTCGACCAGATGAACTGGATCGGGTTGCCGGTTTTCTCGTCGGCAGCGCGGGTCAGGCTCCACGCGACATCTTCAGCGGTGAAAGGCGAGCCGTCGTGCCAGGTCACGCCATCGCGGACCGTCATGTGGACGGTTTTCTTGTCATCGCTCCAGCCCCAGTCAGTCAACAGGCCGGGCGCGGGTTTGAGGTCGGGCTGTTGCAGGATGAACTGGTCGAACACCGACTGATACAGACCCTGAATCGTCGGATTGACGGCACTTGGCCCGGTCGTCGGATCCCAGCTGGGAAGATCGACGTTAAAGGCGATGACCAACTCGTCAATCGCGGCGCGGGCCGGCAGGCCGGTCAGCCCAAGCGCCGCAGAGGCGGCTGAGAGTTGCAGTAAGGAACGGCGATTGAGGTTCATTTGAAGCATCCCTATTGTTTTCATTGTCTAATTTCCAACAAGTTTTCGCGCCAGCAGGTATCCCGGCCCGGCCCCGGTGCCCGCACCGGGCCAGACGGCGGCCCCGGTCAGGAACAGGTTGCGGATCGGCGTCACCCCGTCTGCATGGCCAAGGGCGGGGCGGAACAGGAAGTTCTGGCTCAGATGATGGCTGCCGCACAACTGATCGCCTCCGACCAGGTTGGGGTTTTCGGAGTGCAGTTCGACGGGGGTAACGATCCGCTTTCCCAGAATTTTCGCGGTGGTCCCCGGCGCATAGCGGTCGAGGATCGCCAGCACGCGGTCGGCAAAAGGGGCAGCGGCCTGCGTCCAGTCAGTTGCAGCAATTTCACCCTTGGCGTCGCCCCGGATCACCCCTGGCACCATGCGGACCTGCACCCACAGCACATGTTTGCCGTCCGGCGCACGGCTGGGGTCAAACGCCGTCGGCTGACCTACCACCAGCACCGGCTCGTCCGGCAGCAGGCCCGCCTTGGCCTGTGCATAGGTCCGGGCCATTTGATCCAGCGAGGGCGCAAGCTGGACATAGGCGAAGCTTTGCAAGGCCGTGCCGGCGGTCCAATCCGGCAACCCCTCCAGCGCCAGATGAATCATCATCGTGCCCGGCGCAGGGTCGAAACGGGTCATGGCGGCATCAAAGCGGGGCGTTGTGGCCCCGGTCAGGCGGGTCAGGGCGGCGGGGGCGACCCCGGCAATCACCGCCTTTTCGGCCATCACGCGGCGCCCGTCTGCCAGCTCTATTCCGGTGGCTTTGCCGCCTTCGCGCAGGATGCGGGATACCGGCGCATTGCAGTCCACAACCCCGCCGCGCGACTGAATCGCGGCCACCAACGCCTTGATAACAGTGTCTGATCCGCCTTTGCCCAAGGCCATACCAAAGGCCTGTCCGGCCATCCCTTCAAGGTAGGGGAACAGCGCGCCGCCCGCGATGTCGGGGGCGAAATCAAGATGCATGCCCCAGGCCGCCAACATGGCCTGAACCTTGGGAGAATCGAAGGAGGCGGTCAGGAAATTGCGCGGTGATTGCACCAGAAAGCGGGTCAGTTCGAGCGTTCCGGCAAAGCCTTTGGCACGGAGTATTTTGAACACGAAATATGCCAGCGCACGAAAGCGCATCGGAGTGCCCAGAAGGCCGAACAGATGCGGGGCCTCGGCAGGGAAAGCCGCGACCATGCCGGCCCAGGTTTCGGCGTCTTTGGCCGAAAACGCGGCGATGCGGGCGGTGGTTTCGGCCAGATCGGTAGAGACGCCGACCCAGGTGCCATCCGGGAAGGCAGAGGCGGCGGGCTTGGAAACCGGAATGAATTCAAGGCCATGCTTGATCAGCTCGCCCGCGTAAGTCTTGAAAAACGGCGAGCCTGCGAACAGCGACAGGTTCATCGCGGCCCAGTCATGGCGAAAACCGGGCAGCGTATAGGCGCCGGTCTTGACCGCGCCGCCCGCGACCGGCGCCTGTTCAAACAGACCGACGCGCCAGCCCCGCGCGGCCAGATGCAACGCTGCGGCCAGCGTGTTGTGCCCTGCTCCGATGAAAACCGCGTCAAAGCTGGCTGGCATTTATTGCTCCGGTTGACGTCGGGATATTTGCAAATGCATTTAATTCTGTCTAGTCTGATTCAGGCGGGTTTGGCCAAAGTGGCTGTCTTCTTTGCGTCTTGCCCACGTCTTGAATGCGTGAAGACAACTGGCGACAGGGAGAATGACATGACGTCTGCAACGACGCTGGCCGATCTGGCCGGAATGCTGGCCTCGGGTGGGGTTGAAGTGGTGGACCTCACCGGGGTTCTGGGGCCGGAAACGCCGCTGTTGAAGCTGCCGCCGGATTTTGCCCGCGACACCCCGGCGATCGAGATTCACCGGATCAGCGAGTATGACAAGGACGGGCCGTTCTGGGCGTGGAATTGGCTGAAGGTCGGCGAGCATTCGGGGACGCATTTTGACGCGCCGCACCACTGGATCACCGGGCGCGATTTCGCCGACGGCTATACCGACACGCTGCCGGTGCAGCGGCTGGTGGCCCCGGTCAACGTGTTGGACTTTGCGGCGGAATGTGCGGCCGACCCCGATTTTCTGCTGACCATTGCGCATGTCAAAACCTGGGAAGCCAAACACGGTGCCATCAAGGCGGGCGAATGGGTCGTGCTGCGGTCGGACTGGGATGCCCGCGCCCATGACGCCGGGTTGTTCCTGAACGCCAACGAGACCGGGCCGCATACGCCGGGGCCGACTTCCGAGGTGGTGGAATATCTGATCGGGCTGGGCATTGTCGGCTGGGGGTCGCAGTGCATCGGCACGGACGCGGGTCAGGCCGGGGGCATGACCCCGCCCTATCCGGCGCATAACCTGCTGCACAAGAACAACCGCTACGGGCTGGCCTCGCTGGCCAATCTGGACAAGTTGCCGCCCAAGGGCGCGATCCTGATCGCGGCACCGTTGAAGATCAAGAATGGCACCGGATCGCCGATCCGGGCGCTGGCGCTGGTGCCGAGGGGCTGATGACCGACCATGTCATCATCGGTTCCGGCATCAACGCGCTTGTGGCCGGCGCGATGCTGGGGCTGCGGGGGCAAAAGGTTTTGCTGCTGGAGCGGTCTGACCGCGCCGGCGGCTGCCTGCGGTCGGAGGAGGTGACGCTGCCCGGGTTTACCCATGACGTGATGGCGGCGACCTGGGTGCTGTTCATGACCTCGCCCGCCGGGGCTGCGCTGGGGCCGGATCTGGCGCGGCATGGCTTTGAATATTGCCATGCAGCGCATCCGACGGCGGTTTTGCGGCCGGATGGGACGGCGCTGGTCGCGGCGATGGACCGGGCGGCGAATGTGGCGGCGTTCAACGCGCTGACGGCGGGGGATGGTGACCGGCATGCCCGCGATGTCGGAGCGATCGAGGCGGATGCGCCGTTTCTGTTTGCTTTGCTGGGCGGGTCGTTGTGGTCGTGGCCGATGGTGAAACTGCTGTGGGGGCAGGTGCGCAAACGGGGCTTGCGCGGGCTTGCGGCATGGATGGGTGCGGCGCTGGCTTCGGCGCGGGGCTGGCTGGAGGGCTATCACAGTCCGCTGGTGCAGGCGTTGTGGGCGCCCTGGGTGCTGCATTGCGGGCTGACGCCGGAAAGCGCCTATTCGGGGCAGATGGCCAAAGTTGTGGCGTTCGCGCTGGAGGCGGCGGGGGCGCCGGTCGTGAAGGGCGGGGCGGCGGTGGCGGTGACGGCGTTTCGGCAGCTGATCGAGGAGAAGGGCGGCGAGATACGCTGCGGCGCAGATGTGGAGCGGATACTGGTGCGCGATGGCCGCGTGACGGGGGTTCGGCTGTTCGGTGGCGCAGAGATTGCCTGTGGGTCGGTGCTGGCGTCGGTGGCGCCGGGGCAGTTGTACGGGCGGTTGCTGGAGGGCGTGAACCTGCCGAAGGATCAGGCGGCGGCGCGGGGGTTCCGGCATGGGCGGGGGAATTTCCAGCTGCATTACGCGCTGGACCGCAGCCCGGAATGGTTGACGGCGGGGCTGGAGGATGTGGCGCTGATCCATCTGTCGGATGGCATTGATGCCGTGTCGAAATCGGCCAACGAGGCAGAGCGGGGGATGCTGCCGGAGGTGCCGACGATTTGCGTGGGACAGCCGTCGCGGCTGGACCCGTCGCGCTGCCCTGACGGCAAGGCGGTCTTGTGGCTGCAAATCCCCGATGCGCCGCGCGTGATCAAGGGCGATGCGGGCGGCGAGATTGACGGGCAAGACTGGGCAGCGGTGCGCGAAGCGTTTGCGGACCGTATCGAGGCGATATTGGCGCGGCATATCAAGGATTTCGCTGCGATCAAACTGGCGCGGCGGGCCTATTCGCCTGCGGACCTTGAAGCGATGAACATCAACCTTGTCGGCGGTGATCCCTATGGCGGGGCTTGTTCGATTGACCAGTTTTTCATCTGGCGGCCCTTTGCCCATTCGACCAATGGCAGGGGGACAGTGCGCGGCTTGATCCATATCGGGGCCTCGACCCATCCCGGCCCCGGATTGGGCGGCGGATCGGGCTATAACGCGGCGAAAAGGCTGGGGGCATGAACGACGAGACCGCCATCCATCTGCGTCTGGGCGAGATCGGCCTCGGCAATTACGCGCCCTATCTGATGAACCGGATCATGGGGCGCTATAATGCGGCCTTGCGCGCCGAGATGGCGGAACTGGGCCTGACCACGCCCAAGATGCGGGCGCTGGCGGTGCTGTCGGTGGTCGAAGGTCCGCTGATCCGGGAATTGTCGGTTTACACGGTGGTCGAGGCCTCCACGTTAAGCCGGGCGCTGGACCAGTTGCGGGCGGATGGTCTGGTGCGGCGCGAGGTCGATGCGTCTGACAGCCGCGCGGTGCGGGTGTTCATCTCCGATGCGGGGCGGGCAACGTTTGAAACCTTGTGGCCGCATATGGCCGCCGGTCAGGCGCGGATGTTTCGCGGAATCCCAGAGGCCGAACGGCAGGCCTTTGTCGGCACGTTGCAGAAGATGCTGGCGAATATACGGAGGCACGACATCTGATGGCAGAGCGCAGTTTCAAAGCGGAAGTCGAGCATTTGCGGCTGGGCGATGGCGGCACCTTTACCGGCGAGGGGATACTGGCGCTGACCAAGGCCTTGCTGGAAAACGGCGTGGGCTATGTCGGCGGCTATCAGGGTGCGCCGATTTCGCACCTGATGGACGTGCTGGCCGATGCACAGGATTTGCTGGGCGAATTGGGGGTCCGTTATGAGGCCAATGCCAACGAGGCGGCGGCGGCGGCCATGCTGGCGGCCTCGGTGCATTACCCCATTCGCGGGGCGGTGACGTTCAAGGGGCCAGTCGGCGTGAATGTGGCGTCGGACGCGCTGGCGAACCTTGCCTCGTCGGGGGTGACGGGCGGCGCTTTGGTGATTGTTGGCGAGGATTACGGCGAGGGTTCCTCGATCATGCAGGAACGCAGCCATGCCTTTGCGATGAAATCGCAGTTCTGGCTGTTGGACCCGCGCCCCAATCTGCCGTCGATCGTGAAAGCGGTTGGCGACAGTTTTGCACTGTCAGAGGCGACGAATACCCCGGTCATGCTGATGGTCCGCATCCGGTCGTGCCATGTCACCGGGCAATTCGCCACCCGCGACAATCAGCGGCCGAAACTGTCGGTCAAGGATGCGCTGAGCGCCCCAAGGTCGGATTTCAACCGGGTGGTCCTGCCGCCGATGTCCTATGTCCACGAACAGGACAAGATCAAGAACCGCTGGCCCGCCGCACAGGCCTTCATCAAGGCCCACGGGTTGAACGAGGTATTCGGGCCGGATGCCAAGGTGGGCATTGTCGTGCAGGGCGGCATGTACAACGGCACCATTCGCGCCCTGCAACGGCTGGGGCTGGCCGATATTTTTGGCGAGACGCAGGTCCCCTTGTATGTGCTGAACGTGACCTATCCGCTGGTGCCGGACGAGTTTCTGGCCTTCGCGGCGGGCAAGGACCATCTGCTGGTGATCGAGGAAGGCCAGCCGGAATTCATCGAACAGGCACTGGGCGCAATCCTGTACCGGGCTGAGGCCCATGTGAAACTGCATGGCAAAGGTGCGTTTCCGATGGCAGGGGAATACACCGGCACGGTGATGTTTCAGGGCATCGAGGCGTTTCTGAAAACCGCAGCACCAGGGATGCTGCCGGCGGTGGTGCGGGCCCCGAATGCGGACAAGCCGCAGATCCCCGACCTGTCGAAAACCGTGCCGATCCGGCCACCGGGGTTCTGCACCGGCTGTCCGGAACGGCCGATATTCGCGGCGATGAAGCTGGTGGAACAGGAACTGGGCAAGCACCAGATTGCCGCCGACATTGGCTGTCATCTGTTCGCTTCATTGCCGCCATTCGAGATTGGCGGCGCGACGATGGGCTACGGACTTGGGCCGGCAGCCAATGGCGCGTTTGATGGCGGCGGCGCGCGCCGGCCGATTGCCATCATCGGCGATGGCGGGTTCTGGCATAACGGGCTGTCGTCCAGTTTCACCAATATGGCGTTCAACAAATCGGACGGCGTGGCGATCGTGGTGGACAACTATTACTCCGCTGCAACGGGCGGGCAGGACAACATGTCGTCCCGCGCCGACAATACCACCAAATCGACCAAGAACCCGATTTCCAAGGCGCTGAAAGGCGTGGGGATCGACTGGGTCCGGCAGATTGACCACACCTATGATGTGGGGAAGATGCGCGACACGCTGCGCGAGGCTTTGACCACCAACACACCGGGGCCGAAGGTGATTGTCGCGTCATCGGAATGCATGCTGAACAAGCAGCGCCGCGAAAAGCCTTTGCGCGTGGCGGCGATCAAGGCGGGGCGCCGGGTGGAAGCGCCGCGGTTTGGCGTCGACGAAGACATCTGCACCGGCGACCACGCCTGTATCCGGCTGTCGGGCTGCCCGTCCTTGTCATTGAAAAGACTGGACGATCCGTTGCGCGATGACCCGGTGGCGTCGATTGACCAAAGCTGTGTCGGCTGTGGCAATTGTGGTGAGGTGGCGGATGCCGCGATCCTGTGCCCCAGCTTTTACCGCGCCGATGTGGTGCACAACCCCCGCGCGTGGGAGCAGCGGCTGTCGGCGTTTCGGTTGCGGATCATTGGCCGGCTGCAAGCCCGGCGCGCGGCGCGGCGGCTGTCGTTCGAGGTCGCGCCATGACGCTGCACGCGGCATTGCCGCCCCTCCCGCAAGATCCGCGGCTGGGGGGGATCATCAAGCTGGCGGTGCTGGCGGTGGGGGGGCAGGGCGGCGGCGTGCTGACCTCGTGGATCGAGGATCTGGCCCGTGGCAATGGCTATGCGGCGCAGGCGACATCGGTCGCGGGGGTGGCGCAGCGCACGGGGGCCACGATCTATTATGTCGAGATGTGCCCGGTATCGCCGCGCCCGCCGGTCTTTGCGCTGATGCCGGCCGCGGGCGATGTGGATATCATGATCACATCAGAGATGATGGAGGCCGGGCGGTCGATCATCCGGGGGTTTGTGACGCCGGACCGCACAACGCTGATCACCTCGACCCACCGGGCGTTGGCGGTCAGTGAAAAGATGATGCCGGGCGATGGGATTGCCTCCAGTGCCGAGGTGATGGCGGCGGCCGAGATCGCGGCGCGACGGCTGATCAGCGCCGATTTCGATGCGCTGGCGATTGCGCAGGGGTCGGTGATTTCGGCGTCGTTGTTCGGGGCGCTGGCGGCGTCCGGGGCGCTGCCGTTTCCGGTTCAGGCATTCGAGGCGGCGATCATGGCGGGTGGCAAGGGGGCGGAGGCCTCGTTGCGGGCGTTTCGCGCCGGGTTCGAGGCGGCGCAGTCGCCGGTGGGGCAGTCGCCGGTGGGGCAGACCGCGCCCATAGTCCCTGCTGCCGCCATCGCCGCCAGGGGGCCGGCGCACCTGATGGCGCAATGGCAGACCCTGACTGCCCGCGTGCTGCGGCTGCCGGCGCAGGTCGCCGCATTTGCGCGGCCCGGGTTGCAGAAGGTGGTGGATTTTCAGGATCTGGCGTACGGCGCGGAATACCTGACCCGTGTCGAATCCGTGCTGGCCCGCGATACCAGCCCGGACCACGGTCTGACCGCGCAGGCGGCGAAATATATCGCCAATGCAATGGCTTATGATGATGTGATCCGGGTGGCCGACCTGAAAACACGAGCCAGCCGCCAAAGCCGCATTGCCGCTGAGATGGGGGTGGACAGTGCCAAAGTCATGCATGTGACCGAATTCTTTCACCCGAGGGCCGAAGAAATCATTGGCATGCTGCCTGCCAGACTGGGCGCAAAGCTGGACGCCAGCCCGGTCTGGACCGCCCGGATCGACCGGATCTTCAACAAGGGCCGGCGGTTGCGGTCGGACGGGTTGACAGCCTATGTCCTGCTGTATGCCCTGAGCGGCCTGAAATCCCGCCGCCGCCGTTCGTTCCGGCATGCCCAGGAACAGGCCCATCTGACCCGCTGGCTGGACACCGCACTTGGCTATCTGCCCAATCACGCGCTGGCCACCGAGGTCGTGAAATGCCGCCGCCTGATCAAGGGCTATTCCGACACGCACACCCGGGGTCTGTCCAAGTTCGACCGTGTGCTGGCGGGCGTGGCGCTGGTGGCCAAGCGCGAGGATGCCGCCGACTGGACCCGCCGGCTGCGCGAAGCCGCCTTGCAGGACGAAGCGGGCCGGGCGCTGGATGGGGCGCTGCAAACCGTCGCCAGTTTTAGCTGACCCAAGGCCCCTGAGCCGCGACCGCGATCACCCCGCCCGCAAGCCGCGTCAAATGACGCACCCTGCCGCCCGGTCATTCGGCCAGCCCGCGATAGCCGCCGTTCCAGTAGATCAGCGCACCCTGCCCCGGCGTGGTGCGGATCGCCAGCACGCGGCCGATCACGATGGAATGGGTGCCGCGGTCCAACATCTCTTCCACGGCGCAGTCAAAGGCGAGTGGTGCGCCTGCCAGCGTCCGCGCCCCGGCCGCGCCCGTGACCCAGTCCGCGCCGTCATACCGCGCCGCGCCCCGCGCCCCGGACCTGCCGGAAAACCGTTCCGCCACCGCCTGATGCGCCGCACCCAGTGCTGACCAGCCGAACACTCCGGCCTCTTTCAGCAACGGCCAGCCCGACGAGGCGCGGTTGACACAGGCCAGCACCATCGGCGGTTCCGCTGTCAGCGAAATGCCGGAGGTCACGACCAGACCGGACGCCGCTTCGCCCGCCCCCATCGTGATCAGGCTGCACGAGCCGACAAAGCCCCGCATTGCCACTTTGAACGCGCTTGCCGTGGGTTCTGCCATGCCGCCTCCGATCCTATCGGCAGATAGAGCAGTCGCGCGCCGGTTTCCAGCGACCCGCGAGGTTTACGAAGTCTGCGGCACGCCTTAGTCTGTCTTAGTCGCCAAAAACAGGGCGCACCCCCGAATCCCAGAGGCCGCATGTCCGACCCCGTTCAAGCCTACCGCGTTCTGGCCCGCAAATATCGGCCGGAAACCTTTGCCGATCTGGTCGGACAGGAAGCGATGGTCCGCACCCTGAAAAACGCCTTTGCCGCTGACCGGATCGCGCATGCGTTCATCATGACCGGCATTCGCGGCACCGGCAAAACCACTACGGCAAGGATCATTGCAAAGGGGCTGAACTGCGTCGGGCCGGACGGCAAGGGTGGCCCCACGACCGAGCCTTGCGGCCTGTGCGATCCGTGCCGGTCGATTGCCGAGGGCCGCCATGTCGACGTGCTGGAAATGGATGCGGCCAGCCAGTCGGGCGTGCAGAACATCCGTGACGCCATCATCGACACCGTGTCCTATCGCGCCGCTTCGGCCCGGTTCAAGGTCATCATTCTGGACGAAGTTCACATGCTGAGCCCTGCAGCCTTTAACGCGCTGCTGAAAACGCTGGAAGAACCGCCCGCCCATGTGAAATTCATTCTGGCCACCACGGAGATTCGCAAGGTCCCGGTCACGGTCCTGTCGCGCTGCCAGCGCTTTGATCTGCGGCGGATCGAGCCGGAGGTGATGCTGGGCTTGTTGCGCCGCATCGCCACGGCGGAACAGGCGCAGATCAGCGATGCGGCGCTGGCGCTGATCACGCGGGCGGCAGAGGGGTCGGCGCGGGATGCGACATCGCTGTTGGATCAGTCGATTTCCAACGGTGCGGGCGAGGTTTCGGCAGAACAGGTGCGCAGCATGCTGGGTCTGGCCGACCGGGGCCGTGTGCTGGACCTGTTCGACATGATCATGAAGGGTGCGGCACCAGAGGCTTTGGCGGAACTGGCGGGGCAGTATGCCGATGGGGCCGATCCTTTGGCCGTGCTGCGCGATCTGGCAGAGATTACCCATTGGATATCGGTGATCAAGATCACGCCAGAGGCCGCCGAAGATCCGACGACACCGCCGGATGAACGGGCGCGCGGGCTGGATATGGCGCTGCGGCTGCCGATGCGGGTGCTGTCGCGGATGTGGCAGATGCTGCTGAAGGCGCTGGAGGAGGTGCCCTTGGCACCGAATGCGATGATGGCGGCGGAAATGGCGGTGATCCGGCTAACCCATGTCGCCGACCTGCCCGACCCCGAGACGCTGATCAAACGCCTGCAAAGCCAGCCGCAACCGACGGGCGGTGCACCCGCGGGGGGCGCGGGGGGTAGTACGGTGCAGGGGCCGATGATGCGGCTGGCACCTGCGGGGCCGGCACGAGGCCCGATGATGCAGGGCGGGCAGGCGCTGGCCTTGGCCGAAGCGCCGCTGACGGTGTACCAGACCTTTGATCAGGTCGTGGCGCTGATCCGGGAAAAGCGCGACATGCGGCTGCTGGTCGAGGTGGAAACCTCGCTGCGGCTGGCGAAATATGCGCCGGGGCGGATCGAGTTTGAACCTGCGCCAAATGCCGCGCCGGATCTGGCCGCGCGGCTGGGGCAACGGTTGCAGGGCTGGACCGGTGTGCGCTGGGGGGTGGCGGTGGTCGGGTCGGGCGGTGCGCCCACGATTGCCGAGGTGCAGGATCAGGACTTGAACGCGGCCCGTGCCGAGGCCATGTCCAACCCGCTGGTGCAGGCGGTGCTGGCGGTGTTTCCGGGGGCCAGGATCACCGCGATACGCACCCAAGAGGCGATGGCGGCATCGGCGGCGGTCGAGGCTTTGCCAGAGGTGGATGACGAATGGGATCCGTTCGAGGACGAGTGAGGGAAAGATGCTGAAAGGTTTGGGCGGTCTGGCGGGTCTGGGCGATTTGCCGAAGATGATGAAAGCGGCGCAAGAGGCGCAGGCGAAGATGGCCGCGTTGCAAGATGATCTGGCGCGGATCGTGGTGCTGGGCGAGGCCGGTGGTGGTCTGGTCAGGGTGCGGGCGACTGCCAAGGGTCAGGTCACGGGGCTGGAGATTGACACTTCGATCCTGATCGCGTCGGAAAAAGAGGTCGTGGAAGACCTGATCGTTGCGGCCATTCAGGATGCGCAGGGCAAGGCCATGGCGCGAGGCCAGCAGGAAATGGCGCGGCTGGCCGAAAGCATGGGGTTGCCTGCCGATATGAAGCTGCCGTTTTGAACCGGCGTCCGGGTGGCACAGCCCGTGAAGGTCACACCCCCGGACTGCCGCGCGATACTTGTGGGCAGAGAATGCGAAACTCTAGGTAAACTGGGCGCAAAGGCAAGGCATGCAGCAGACACCGCGCGACATCGAGCAGTTGATCGACATCATGGCCCGCTTGCCCGGTCTGGGGCCGCGTTCGGCGCGGCGGGCGGTGCTGGCGATGCTGAAAAAGCGCGAGGCGCTGATGGCGCCCTTGGCGCAGGCTTTGGCGGGCGTGGCCCTGTCGGCTCGGGACTGCCGGATCTGCGGCAATATTGGTACCTCTGACCTTTGTGCGATCTGTGCCGATGACACCCGCGCCAATGGCGAGATTTGCGTGGTCGAGGATGTCGCCGATCTGTGGGCATTGGAGCGCAGCCGCGCGTTCAGCGGCCGCTATCATGTGCTGGGCGGCACGTTGTCGGCGCTGGACGCGGTTGGGCCCGAGAATTTGCGCATCCCGCAACTGCTGGACCGGATCGACACCGAAGGATTGCGCGAGGTCATTCTGGCGCTGAATGCCACGGTCGAAGGCCAGACCACCGCGCATTACATTGCCGATGCGCTGGCGGGGGTGGCGGTCAAGATCAGCTCGCTGGCGCAGGGGGTGCCGATTGGCGGCGAGCTGGACTATCTGGACGACGGCACGATCGGGGCGGCGCTGCGGGCGCGGCGCGGGGTCTAGGCCACCGCGCCGCGTCTTTGCGGCGGCCGGATCAGCCGAACAGGATTTGCGCGTCCAGCCCGGCGGTCGAGGTCACGTGCAGCAGGTGCAATTCTTCGGTGCCGAAATCCAGCACGACATGACCGTCGCGGATCTGGGCGAAATCGGCGATCACCTGTGCCGCCGACATCAACGTCCCGCCCCACAGGTTAGCCCCCAGTTTCAGGAAGTCGTTGGCATGGAAGTCGGTGACCTTGTCCTTGCCACCGCCCATCGCAAAGACAAAATCGTCGGCCCCCTTGTTGCCGGTCAGACTGTCGTCGCCACCGCCCCCCGCAAGGCTGTCGGCCCCTTTGCCGCCGCCCAGCCGGTTTGCCAGCGCGTTGCCGATCACGTGGTCGGACCCTTTGCCACCCACCGCATTCTCGATCATCGCGCCAAGGGCGATTGACAGGTTGTTGCTGAACCCGCCGACGCTGGAAAAATGGCCGTCGTTCAGGTCGATCACCTGCGCCCCGCCAAAGCCTGACAGGTCCAGCGTATCATTGCCGGCCCCGTCCCAGATGCACATCAGCGGATCGGTGTTGACGGTAAAATCATAGGCACCGCCGACGGTGCTGTGGAACCCATAGGTGTCATCCCCCGCGCGGGTGGCGTGGTTCACGCCATACAATTGCTGCACGGCAAAGATGTCATACATCATCAGCGTGTCGGCATAGGTCTTGGGCGCATCAGGTTCGGTCGCCCGGGCGTGGAAATAGCTCATCACCGAGTATTGTTCGCTGTCCTGCATGAATTGCGCGGAATTGGCATAGGTGATGCTGACACCGGGCGCGGCGTTGTAATCGCCGGGATGCGCCAGACCCATCGCATGGCCCAGTTCGTGCAGAAAGACGAATTGCGAATAGGTGCCGAATTGCAGATCGGTGGTGCTGACATACTGGTCGTTCAGCCACAGATCGCCCGCATTTTTGCCCGACGCCTCTGACCCCGGATAATAGGCGAACGCGCCGGCGCCGTCTGTCGTCGAGGTATAGGCCCCCATCAGGATTGTTGCTTCGTTGGTGGTGCCGCCGGGATTGACCTCTTGAAAGACAATTCCGGCAACATCCGAATAATTGCCAAGCGCATATTTCGCGGCCGCATACTGGGCGGCAGTCAGTTGCGAAAACGGTGCATCATCGCCGCTGGCATCGCTGGCCGGGCCATCCGTCCGCAAGCCCCAGGTCACCACGACCGGCGTGTCGGGCGTGTCGGACCAGGATTTGCCGGGCCGGTAGATGATCGCGGCCCCAAGTTCGGTGCCATAGCTGGGGCGGTCACCTTCGGTCATCGACAGACCGTAGCTGCCATCAGGCGAAGACACCTTGGCATTGACCTCGACGTAGTAGACGCCAGAGGTGACGGCGGTGAAGGTCACGCTGGCAGACAGGCCCGCGCCGTTGTCATCGTCTTGCACCAGCACGCTGCCATCCGCGGCCCGCAGGAACAGTTCCGGATCGACCACACCGCTGCGAACGGCCCCGACGCCCACCGCACCAAAGCTGTAGGTGGTGCCCGCGGTCAGGGTGACGGCGATCCAGTCGCTTGTGCCCTGATCGAGATTGCCCCAGAACTCGTCGCCCGCCGACATGGAATACAAGGTGGTGGTCGCGGCCTCGGCATCCGCGCCTTCGATGATCGTGGTCATTGCTTGCTCCAATAGAACCGTACAAACGCAAACCGGTCTTGCAGAGCCCTGGGCGTCCCTGCTGCTTCCGGTTGCGGGCGACTGAACCACTTTGGCCGCGATCGGTCAACTCGGCGGCTGCCGAAATCGGGCCGGGGCGGGATGAGAGGCGCAGGCGAACACCGGCTGCCCATGCCGATCTTGCAAGCCGGATGCCCGCGGGTTGCGGCGCGGGCACCCGGTTCAGGGGCAAGAGACGTGACGTTCAGTCTTCGTCATCCTCGTCGTCTTCGACAGTCGGCAGGTTGAAGAAGCTGTCGGCGTCCGAGAAATTGGCCGGCTTGTCTTCGCGGGCCTTTTCGTCGCGGGCGGCCTTGGTGAAAGCCTGCAGTCCCGAGGGCATTTTCGGCTCGTCGGGCATGCCCAGCGATTGTTCGGTGGACACCAGTTTACGGCGTTCGTCGTCGGTCATCACGACACCTTCGGAGGCTTTCTTGCGGGCGGCGGCCTGCACGGCGGTGTCAAGTTCGGTCTGCCTGCACAGGCCCAGCGCCACCGGGTCAATCGGCGTGATCTGGCTGATGTTCCAATGGGTGCGTTCGCGGATCGACAGGATGGTGGGTTTGGTGGTGCCGACCAGCTTGCCAACCGCGCCGTCGCTGAGTTCCGGGTGAAACTTCACCAGCCACAGGATCGCAGCGGGGCGGTCCTGCCGTTTGGACAGTGGCGTATAGCGCGGGCCACGCCGCTTTTCCTCGCCCACTGCGGAGGCAATGAATTTCAACTTCATCCGGTACAGGGGATCGGCCTGACCGCGTTCAATCTCGACCGGGTCAAGCTGGTTGTTGGCGACAGGATCGAAGCCTTTCACGCCGGTCGCCACATCGCCATCGGCAATGCCTTGCACTTCCAGCTCGTGCATCCCGCAGAAATCAGCGACCTG
The DNA here is from genome assembly GCA_025362795.1 of Rhodobacterales bacterium. GTDB lineage: Bacteria > Pseudomonadota > Alphaproteobacteria > Rhodobacterales > Rhodobacteraceae > Stagnihabitans. Next base: position 30,727 of record JANYFE010000002.1, read on the forward strand.
ACGGAAGGTGAGCGTGGTGTTATCCACCAGCCAGACGGCGGTGGCCTTGGACATCAGCGGCTTTGTCATCCCATCACTCCTTTACAAATCTTTCCCGGACCGGGAAAACGGTGCGACCTGGGTCGCGGTAGTCTCGTTTTCGGGAAGTTGGGTGTCTATAATGCTGTTTCAGGGCGAGGGAAAGTGAAAATGCGCTGGATTTATTGCATCATTCTGGCACTTTTCGCCGCTTTTCCGGCGCAGGCGCAGGGCGAAAGGGCCGGGACGTTCGACTATTACGTCCTGTCGCTCAGCTGGTCGTCGAACTGGTGCGCGCTGACCGGCGACAATCGCGGTGATCCGCAATGCGCGGCGGGGCGGCATCTGACCTTCACGCTGCACGGGATGTGGCCGCAGTTCGAGGCCGGGTATCCGTCCGACTGCCGCACGGTCGAACGCGATCCGTCGCGGGCGGATACCGCCGCTATGGCCGATATCATGGGCGGTTCGGGCGTTGCGTTTCACGAGTGGCAAAAGCATGGCCGCTGTTCAGGTCTGGCGGCGCAGGACTATTTCGCCACGATGCGACGGGCCTATGGCTTGGTCACCATTCCACCGCTGTTCGCCAGGGTCAGCCGGGATTTGCGGGTGCCCGCTTCGGTGGTGCAGGATGCGTTTCTGGACAGCAATCCGCAGCTGACCGCGGATCAGGTCACAGTCACCTGCACCGGCCGGATGATCCAGGAGGTGCGGATTTGCCTGACCAAGGATCTGGCGCCCCGCACCTGTGCCGCCGACGTCGTGCGCGATTGCACGTTGCCGGATGCCGAACTGGACGCGGTGCGCTAAGGGATCAGGCCACGACGCGCGGCCTGTTACGGCCGCGCCGGAATAACTGCACCACGCTGCACCGCGGGGCGGGCCAGGAACCGATCCAGATAGGCCACCACATTCTTGCGACCCGGCAGACCGGTGACGTCGCCCGCCTTGTAGAAATCGCGCAAGGTGCGCAACCACGGCCCGATGGCAATATCGGCAATGGAGTATTCGCCCGCAATCCAGTCGCGCCCCTCCAGCGCCTGATCCAGCACTTTCAACAACCGCTCTGCCTCGGCCCGGTAGCGTTCCTTCGGGCGCGGGTCTTCGATGTCCTTGCCGGCAAAGACGTTGAAGAACCCGACCTGCCCGAACATCGGCCCGATGCCACCCATCTGGAACATCAGCCATTGCAGCACTTCATAGCGGTTGGCGGCTGGCAGCAACTTACCCGACTTTTCCGCAAGATAGATCAGGATTGCCCCGCTTTCGAACAACGCCAGCGGCTTGCCGCCCGGTCCCACCGGATCCAGGATTGCGGGGATTTTATTGTTGGGATTCAAGCTGAGGAATTCCTGCGACATCTGGTCATTGGTGGCAAAGTTCACCAGATGCGCATCATAGGGCAGGCCCATCTCTTCCAGCGCAATCGAGACTTTCTGGCCATTCGGCGTGGGCAGCGAATACAGCTGGATCGCCGCCGGGTTGACCGGCGCCCAGCGTTTGGTGATCGGATAGGCGGCTAAAATGTCCAAATTGGTGCTCCTTGCAGATTCTGTGGACAAGATAGGCGAAATTTCCCCGTGAAACAGGGGCACCGCTGTGCCATCATGCAGAGGGCTTGCGCATAAATGCAGGCCACAACCGGCGCCGGAATGGCCGCCATCCAGCAGGGACGTGAGAAATGCTTAAAGAATTCAAGGATTTCATTGCCAAGGGCAATGTGATGGACCTTGCGGTCGGTATCATCATCGGCGCGGCGTTCACCGCCATTGTCAACTCGCTGGTGGGCGATTTGATCAACCCGATCATCGGCCTGATCCTTGGCGGGATCAATTTCTCGGACATGTTCATCGACCTGTCGGGCAAGGCTCCTGTCTCGCTGGCTGCGGCCAAAGATGCCGGCAACGCGGTCTTTGCCTACGGCGCCTTCATCACCGCGATCATCAATTTTCTGATCGTGGCGTTTGTGGTGTTCATGCTGGTCAAGTCGGTGAACCGCATGATGCCCAAGGCCCCGGCTGCGCCGGCCGCGCCGACTGGCCCGACCGAACTGGACGTGCTGAAGGACATTCTGGCTGCTGTGAAGAAGTAAACTGCGCGACCGAGCCCCCCCGGCAGCCCCAGAGGCCTGCCGGGGATTGCTTTGCGCCGGATCAGCATCCGTGCTAATCTGAGACCGCCTTGGTCAGGTCAGGTGATGTGATGGAACGCGCTGACGCACAAAGCCTTGATGTCAGGATGACATCGTTCGAAATCACCGTGACTGCCGAAGTGGCGGCTACTATGGCAAGTCCGGCCATCCCGATCCTGACGGCGAAACTCACCCCATTTCTCGCCAAAGGCACCACCACCGGTGACTGGTTTCCGATGTATTTCAGGGGCCAGCCGTCACCGCTGACCCTGAGCTGCACAAGCGACGAAGCGAACAGGGATTGTCACGACGACGATGCCGGCAATATGTGGAAGATTGTCGCTGAGAATTTCGACCCGATCTTCCCGCTTTTCCGCACTACGATAAAGTTTGACATCGTGACGGATCACACCATCAGAATCGTGATCACCCCGGCACCGCAGCAAATATTCTGACGGACCGCCGGGATGATCTGGCAGCCTGGCCGTCACATCTTCAACGCCTCTGACGCCGTCGTGACCGGCAGACCCAGCGCCGCACCGACCGCCGCATAGGTCAGCTTCCCGGCATGGGTGTTCAGCCCGGCCAGCAGATGGCGATCCTCGGCGCAGGCCCGTTTCCAGCCCTTGTCGGCCAGTGCCAGCATGAACGGCATGGTCGCATTGCCCAATGCAAGCGTCGAGGTCCGTGCCACCGCACCGGGCATGTTCGCCACGCAATAGTGCATGATGCCGTCCACCGCGTAGATCGGGTCTTGATGGGTGGTGGCGTGCGACGTCTCGAAACAGCCGCCCTGATCAATCGCCACATCCACCAGCGCCGCACCGGGTTTCAGTTCGGACAATTGCGCCCGCGTGATCAGTTTGGGCGCGGCAGCCCCGGGGATCAGCACCGCGCCGATGATCAGATCGGCTTGCCGCGCCAGCTCGATGGTGGTGGCGGCGTCAGAATAGGCCGATTTGAACGTGCCACCGAACACATCATCCAGATAGCGCAGCCGGTTCACCGACCGGTCCAGCACGGTGACATCCGCCCCCATCCCCGCCGCGATCTTGGCGGCGTGGGTTCCCACCACGCCACCACCCAGCACCAGCACGCGGGCCGGCAACACCCCCGGCACACCGCCCAGCAAGACGCCGCGCCCGCCATTGGCCTTTTGCAGCGTCCACGCCCCGACTTGCGGCGCAAGCCTGCCCGCCACCTCTGACATCGGCGCCAGCAGCGGCAGGCCACCGCGATCATCGGTCACGGTTTCATAGGCAATCGCCGTGACACCGGATTTCAGCAGGTCACGGGTCTGATCGGGATCGGGTGCCAGATGCAGATAGGTGAACAGCACCTGACCTTCGCGCAGGCGGGCGCGTTCGACCGGCTGCGGTTCCTTGACCTTGACGATCATCTCTGCCGCGAACACCTCTGCCGCCGTGCCGACAATGACTGCGCCAGCCGCCGTATAATCCGCATCCGTGAAGCCTGCGCCGTTGCCTGCGCCGGTCTCCACAATCACCGCATGGCCGCGCAGCGCCGCCTCGCGCACCGCATTGGGCGTCATGCCAACCCGGAATTCCTGTGGCTTGATCTCTTTCGGGCAACCGATTTTCATGGCGTCTCTCCCAGTGGGAACCCTGTCCCTGTCGGGTAAGTTTCGCGCAGGCCATCCGCAAATTCTTTGAAACTTGGGTGGCATTTGGCGGAAATCTTGATAGATTATCGCGCAAATCTGTCTTTTCAACGTAGAAATCACCATGCCCCAGCAATTCGACGCAACCGACCGCCGCATTCTGGCCGTGCTGCAAAAGCAGGGCCGCATCACCAATGCCGAATTGTCGGAGCTGGTGAACCTGTCGCCGTCGGCCTGCCACCGCCGGGTGCAGCGGCTGGAGGAGGATGGGGTTATTGCCGCCTATGTCGCCTTGCTGGACAATCGCCGCATGGGTCGCCCCACGACGGTCTTTGTCGAGATCACCCTGCAGTCGCAGGCCGAAGACCTGCTGGACGCCTTTGAACGCGAGGTGGCGCGCGTGCCGGATATTCTGGAATGTCACCTGATGGCGGGGACGGCGGATTATCTGATCAAGATCATGGCCGAAGACACCGAAGATTTCGCCCGCATCCACCGCCAGTTCCTGTCGCGCCTGCCCGGCGTACGCCAGATGCAATCGTCGTTCGCCTTGCGCACCGTGGTGCAGACCACGGCGTTGGCGGTGTAGCCGTCTAAAACGCCGCCATCACCGCTACTGCTGCCTTGTGATCCAGTTCTCCTTGCAGGAGCGGACGCAGAGAACGCAGTGCCTCGGCGGCAAAGCCCATGAATCGACGGACCGGAGCCAGGTTGTGGGCCTCGGGAGCGGCCACGATCCACCACGCGGTGGACATCTCGGGCAGCGGCGCGAAACAGCGCTGCAGTTCAGGAAAAAGATCGCCGGAAAGACACGGCAAAATCCCGATTCCCAGCCCGGCCTTGATCATCCCCGCCATGTTCGGCACCGAATTGCTGGTGCCGACGATGTCCGCAGCGTCGATCTGCGCCATGAAGATCTTCGACACGGACATTTGCGAGATCCCCGGCCCGTAGCCGATCACGCGCTGCCCCGCCATCTGCGCCAATCCATTCGGCGCGGCATGGGTGGCGGCGTAACCATGGCTGCAATACGCGGCCCAATATACATCCGGCAGGCCTATGCTGATCAGGGTGTCGCCCTCCAGCACGCCGCCCGCGCGAAAGGCAATGTCGGCCTCGCCCTTGGCCAGATCAAGTCGATGCTCCGCCGAGATATAGTCGAACCGCACTTCGGGGTGTTGACGGCGAAACCGCAGCGTCAGCGGTCCGACAAACATCGCCATAATCACTTCGGGCGCAGTGATGCGGATCACGCCGCTGATATTGCGCTTCAGCCGCCCTGCCTCGCCGTCCACCCTCAGCACCGCCGCCTCGACCTGTCTGGCATGGGTCAGCAACACCTCGGCCTCGGGTGTCAGATGGCTGCCCCGCGCATCGCGGAAAAACAGGCCGACCCCCAGCGCATGTTCCAAAGCATCCATCCGCCGCGTCACGGTAGTCTGGTTCAGGTTCAATTCCTTGGCCGCCGCCAGCGCCGAACCGCTGTGCGCGATGGCCAGAAATATCCGCAGGTCGTTCCAGTCGAACATCGCGGCACCCAAAGAACGTTCTGCGTTTCTGCATAACAGGAGTTCATTTGCCCGGATAGTCCGGGATCAAGAAGAACGATCTTGTCGTCCCAAGACAGATTTTAAAAACCACTTGGCTCAATCGGAGACGTCAGATGAACAAATCCTTCTCAACGCGTACCCAGCCGGTCAAAACCCGCGAGATGCACAACCACCATTTTGACAGCACGATGTGGAATGGTTTTGCCTTCCGAAATGACGATGTGATCATCGCCAGCTACGCCAAATCCGGCACCACCTGGTTGCAGCAGGTCGTCGCCCAGCTGATCTTTGACGGAAATGTCGAGGGTCCGGTGGGTGAGATGTCGCCCTGGGTCGATCTGCGTGTGCCGCCGCGTGAGGTGAAACTGCCGATGATCGAGGCGCAAAGCCACCGGCGGTTCCTGAAAACCCACCTGCCGGTCGAAGCGCTGAACTTTTCGCCCAAGGCCAAGTATATCTACATCGGCCGCGATGGCCGCGACGTGGTGTGGAGCCTTTATAACCACCACAAGAACGCCAATGCCCACTTTTATGAAGCCCTGAACGACACCCCCGGCCTGGTCGGTCCGAAGATCACGCCGCCGACCACCGATGTCGTGCCCTATTTCCGCGACTGGCTCGCCACTGACGGGCAACCGTTCTGGAGCTTGTGGGACAATATGCGCTCGTGGTGGGATATCCGGGGTTTGGACAATGTGCTGATGGTCCACTACGCCGATCTCAAGCGCGATATGGAAGGTGAAATCCGTCGCATCGCCGATTTTCTGGACCTTGATCCGCAGAACTGGCCCGCAATCCTGAAGCATTGCTCGTTCGACCACATGAAAGCCAACGCCGCCGCCTCTGCGCCCCTTGGGGGTGCGCTGTGGGAAGGCGGGGCGGACACCTTCATCCACAAAGGCACCAATGGCCGCTGGCAAGGGCAATTGACCGCAGAGGACGTCGCCGCCTACAACGCCCGCGCCTTGGCCGAACTGGGGCCCCATTGCGCAACCTGGCTGGCGGTGGGCCGTCACGCCACGATGTATTGAAAACACCGCCGCGCCTGACGGCAATGCCCCCTCTGGTTGCGCACTGGGGGCATTGCCACACTTCGACTAAAGGCTTAATCTTGGGCGATTGCTGCGCAGGAGATTGTCATGCCCGATGATTATACCGGCCTTTTGTCAGGTTCCTACTGGTCCGGAATCGAAGTGACCGGCAAACCGACCATCGTCACCTATTCCTTTCCGACCACCGCACCCGCCTATGATGGGGCGATCAGTGACCCCAATCTGACGCCCGCCGCCTTGGCCAGCTTTACCGCCTTCACCGCCGCCGAGGCGCAGATGGCGCGGGATGCGCTGGCGGAATGGGGCAATGCCAGCGGTCTGGTCTTTATCGAGGTGGCGCCGGGTCAGGGCGACATCAACTTTCAGAAGCTCGACTTTACCGGCACCGGTTATGCCGGCGCGGGCGGCATCGCCTATCACGCCTTTGGCGACTGGAATTTCGACAGTCGGCCCAATTTCACCTCGGATCTTGACGCGGCAGGCGACGTCTTCATGAATTCGGACTTGCCGCTGGTCTATGGCACCATCCTGCACGAGATCGGCCACGCGCTTGGCCTGAAACACCCGACCGAAGTCTGGACCGATTTTGCCGCCGACCCGCCGGTGGTCCATAATGTCTGGGGCGTGGACGACCCGACCCTGACCATCATGAGCCAGCTTGCCGGTGGCACCGGCCATCTGACCGCCATCGACATTCAGGCGATACAGGCGATCTACGGCACCAATGCGCAGGACGGCACCGAGGTGGCATCCTACAGTTGGAACGCCGCCAAGCAGACCTTGACCCAGACCGGCTATGCCACCGCGGATGCGATCCGCGGCTCGTCGGTCAAGGATGTGATCAACGGCATGGATGGCAACGACCGGCTCTATGGGCTGAACGGCACGGACACACTGAATGGCGGCGCGGGCAATGACACGCTGGATGGCGGGCCGGGCAGCGACAAGCTGGCGGGTGGGTCGGGCGACGATGTGTATTTCGTCGATACGGCAGGTGACAAGATCACCGAACTGCTGGGCGAAGGCACCGACAGCGTCTATTCCACCGCCACGCTGACCCTGGCCGCCAATGTCGAGGTGTTGTATTTTCTGGGGGCGGCCAAAGTCACCGGCACCGGCAACGAGCTGGACAACAGCCTGTTTGCGGGCGGTGGCCTGACGACGCTGAAGGGAATGGCGGGCAATGACTACCTTGTCGGTGGCGCTGCCAAGGACCAGATCACCGGCGGCGCTGGCAGCGATTACATGTTTGGCCAAGGCGCTGCCGACACGTTCATTTTTGCCAGCACCGCCGATTTTGGCCCGCTTGCCACCCCCGACGCCATCGGCGATTTCAGCCATGCCGAGGCGGACAAGATCAGCCTGAAATCCATCGACCCCGATGCGGTGACGGTGGGCGATCAGGCCTTCAGCTTTGTCGGCACCGCCGCCTTTACCGTCGATGCCAGATTTCAGGTCCGCTATGACACGGTGGGAACCACGACCACGGTGCAGATCGACTGGAACCACGACACGGTCGCCGATGCGACGGTCGTTCTGTATGGCGTGACCAGCCTGATTTCGAGCGATTTTCTGCTTTGACCTGATGCACAGGCAACAGGGCGGGAACGAGGCCCGACCCTTATAACGCCCGCGTCATATAAGGCTGCTACCTCTGGCCTATCCCAGCCAGAGGAGGCACTGTCCGGCATCTGGCAGAGAATGCCGAGACGCTGCGCAAAGCCGAAACGCTGTGGCCCGATTTCAAGGACGGTGTCGGACCGTTGTCGCCATCCAGCGCAAGGACCGTGCCGAAGTGGCCAGTTGAACCCGCTGCCCCGCCCGCCCCATCGGGCGGGCGGGGCAGATGTTTACGCGGGCTGATCCACCCGTTCAGGCTCCACCCGGTCAGTCCAGATCTTGAAGGCTTGCAAGACATGCGGGCCAAAGGAATGGATCAGCGGCACATCCGCCGCATCCCGCCCATAGGCTACGACCAGCCGCCCGATCCGCGGCTTGTTGTTGCGCGGATCGAACGTGTGCCAGCGGCCATCCAGGAAAACCTCCATCCAGGCGGCAAAGTCCATCGGGCCGGTGACCGGCACGCCGATGTCGCCCAGATAGCCGTTCACATAGCGCGTCGGAATGTTCATGCAGCGGGTCAGCGTGATGGCCAGATGGGCAAAGTCGCGGCAGACCCCGGTGCCTTCCTGCCAGCCCTCATAGGCGGTGCGGGTGACACGGGCATTCATGTAATTGAACCGGATATGGTTGTGGACATAGTCGCAGATCGCCTGAACACGGCTCCAGCCGGGCGTGGTCTGGCCGAACATGTCCCAGGCGAATTGGCTGAGCTTATCCGTCTCGCAATAGCGGCTGCCAAGCAGATAGATCAGCACGTCGTCCGGCAATTGCGCAATCGGGGTTTCCGGCAGCCAGGACAGCACAGGATCGGGTTGATCCGAGCTTTCGATGGTCCAATCGCCGCGCAGGCTGAACAGCCCTGCCGGGGCCACACAGCGGCGACAGGCATTGCCGAACACGTCACGATAGGCGGTGGTAGGCACCGATGGCGTGGTGGCAATGCCAACCTGCTGACGCAGATCATCGCGCCGCTCGTCGCGCACCTCCATCATGCAGATCAGCGGCGTATCTTGTGGGCAGGACACCGTAATATCGTAACCGTAGCGGATCAGCATGAAACATCCTTTGGCAAGGCCGCTGGGGCCGACAGAGTTAGCTTAAGCCCGAACATGCGCCCGTCGCGTGATAAATGCGATATGCGGGGCAAAAAGCGCGATTTCTTACCGACGCAGCCCGCGCGATGCCAGCTTTTCAGGCTTTCGCCGCCACCAGCACCGCCCCGCCACCGCTCAACGCCACGCTTAGACAGTTGGTTCCCGACAGTTTCTCACCCAGAAACACGCTAGCGGTGACGGCGACCCTGATCACATGGGGTCGATCTCGGAAAGTCCAGCGCGAGTTGAGTTTATGGTTGGCTGGACCATTCGAGGGATTTTCGAGAAGGTTTCGGCGAGATGCTCGGAAAAAATGGGATTGTCGGTTGCAATAACCAAAATATGGAGCGAGTCATGAAAGGACAAAAGAGCAGCAACGATGTCCTCGCGGTTCGTGTTGTAACGTAGCGAGAATTGCTTTCCTGACACTTTCTTACCCTGCGTTAACTGGGCGAAACCCGGCATAATTCCAACCAGATTTTCGAAGATTTGCGACGAGAGGCCTCCGTTCAGAAACCACTCAGTATAAATCAAACTTTGCATCTCCAGCGGCCTACCAGTGAAGTTTCGAAAAGCTGCCATCGCCGCTTTGGCCGAGAACAGGTCAAGGTTTTTCTTTGTCAGCGGACCATCGGCGCGCACTGATTTTGAACGATACAGAGACCCATCACGGCGAACGAGGGTGTCGTTCCACTGGCCTCGACCAAATAGCTCCTCCATTACTCCGGGCGCATATTTATCGACTGCGGCTCGCACCTTTAACATGCTGGCGACCTTCCACTCGTCCTCGGTGATCACCTCCATTTTGGCAACGAACTGAGCCAGAGCGTCAGCCCCACGGGTGCCTTTGTTGCATCGCTCGCAGCACCCAAACGCCCAGCCATCGGGGCGATCCTTATTCTCAAATAGGCCAATAGGCGGCATGTGCTCAAGCTCAGTCACTTCGGCTGACAGGCAGTAAACGCACCTAGACGCAGCTTCGAGAATCTCTTTTCTAGTTAGGCTGCGGCGCTTTGCGTCTCCCATCGCGAACTCCTCTGAATAGCCCCCCCCAAAGAAAAACCCCCACCCTTCACAGGACGGGGGCAATTCGGTGGAGTTCCGGCTTGCGACGGCTCCCCCAGCTTTCGCTAACGGCTTACAGACCGCCTTCACGCTGGAGCTTCTTCCGGGCGAGTTTCCTCGCGCGGCGTACGGCTTCGGCTTGCTCGCGGGCTTTCTTGACGGACGGTTTCTCGAAATGTTGCTTAAGCTTCATTTCGCGGAAAACGCCTTCGCGCTGCAGCTTTTTCTTCAAAGCCCGCAGAGCCTGTTCGACGTTATTGTCGCGGACGCTGACCTGCATGTGGTTGTCACCACCTTCCTAGGTTAAAGTTGCACTATATGTGCAGGCTCGTGGCCCATAGCAAAGCCGCCCCGCCTTGTCCACCGAACCCGTGAAGGAAGCCGAAATGGACCCTGAAAACACCATGCAAGCCGCCAAAACCCGGCTTCTGGAGGCTGCCCTGCCCCATGTCGCCTTTGACGGCTGGTCGGACGCCACGTTCAAGGCTGCCATCAGCGATTCGCAGACCGCGCCCGGGTTGGCGCACGCCCTGTTTCCGCGCGGGGGGGTGGACCTGGCGCTGACCTATCACCGCGACGGCGATGACCGGATGACAGAGGCGCTTAAGACAACCGACCTTGCCGCGCTGCGCTTTCGCGACCGCATCGCCACCGCCGTCAAACTGCGCCTGTCCCGGGCCGACCGCGAAATTACCCGGCGGGGTGCCGCCCTGTTCGCCCTGCCGCAACATGCCGCCGACGGCACCAAGGCGATCTGGGGCACGGCGGATGCGATCTGGATTGCCCTTGGCGACACGTCGAACGACCTGAACTGGTATACCAAACGCGCCAGCCTGTCGGCGGTCTATGGGGCGACGATGCTGTATTGGCTGGGCGACGACAGCCCCGACCATGCGGCCAGTTGGGATTTCCTCGACCGGCGCATCGAAAACGTGATGAGTTTCGAAAAAGCAAAGGCAAGTTTTCGCGAAAATCCGCTGGGCAAGGCGCTTTTGGCCGGTCCCCTGAAGATTCTGGAAAGACTTCATGCGCCAAAAGGTCAGCGCGATTTGCCCGGTTCCACGCAGTGAAAGGCCCAGAGATGACCCTGTCCCACGCGATGCTTGCCATGGAAATCGCCAGCCCCGGCGGGCCAGAGGTGTTGAAACCCTGCGCCGTGCCGGTCCCGGTGCCGGGCCATGGCCAGATCATCCTCCGGGTCGCCTATGCCGGGGTGAACCGGCCCGATGCCCTGCAACGCGCCGGTGCCTATGCGCCACCCGCCGGGGCCTCGGCCCTGCCCGGGCTGGAGGCGTCGGGCACCGTGGTGGCAATGGGTCCGGGCGTTGTGCGCTGGCAGATCGGCGACAAGGTTTGCGCCCTGCTGCCCGGCGGCGGCTATGCCGAATATGCGGCATGCAACGAACATCACGCCCTGCCCGTGCCTGACGGCACTTCGATGCGTGACGCCGCCTGCCTGCCCGAGACCTGCTTTACCGTCTGGTCCAACATGGTGATGCGCGGGGGGCTGAAGGCGGGCGAACGCCTGCTGGTTCAAGGCGGCACCTCTGGCATTGGCACCACCGCGATCCAGATCGCCCGCGCTTTGGGGGCGAGTGTTTATGCCACGGCTGGCAGCGATGCCAAGGCCCGCGCCTGCGAAGCGCTGGGGGCCACGCGCGGCATCAACTACAAGACCGAAGATTTCGCGGCCGTGGTGAAACAGCTGGGCGGGGCCGATGTCATCCTCGACATGGTCGGCGGCGCTTACATTCAGCAAAACCTCAAGGCGCTGGCCGATGATGGCCGTCTGGTGCAGATCGCCTTCCTGCAAGGTGCCAAGGCCGAGGTCAGTTTTACCGAACTGATGACCCGCCGCCTGACCATGACCGGATCGACCTTGCGCCCGCAAAGCGACCTTGCCAAAGCCCGCATCGCAGCAGAGGTCGAACGCCATGTCTGGCCGATGGTGGCGTCGGGCGCGGTCAAAGTGGTGCATGACAGCGAATACCCGCTGCACGAAGCCCCCGCCGCCCATTGGCGGATCGAGGCGCAGCACATTGGCAAAATCGTGCTGAAGGTCGAAGAATAGCGCCCGAACGCCTTTGTCGAGACTTCTGCGAAACCGGGGCGTTCTCGGGTGAATTGATAACTCGTGTGCTGTGTCCGGCGCGACGGCGCAGGCGGTGATCCGTTGAGCGCGGCGGCCATGCCTGGAACCCGGAAAATCGGCGCGGCACACGGCGGGGTCGAACGCATCTTCGGCCATATCAAACGGCCGCGCGGTACATCCCTGTCAGCCGCAGAGCCCGCTTAAAACGCCTTGAACGTCATCGTCGTCAGCGTCCTGACAATCCCCGGAATGTCAAACAGCCGGTCCGACAGGTAATGCCCGACATCATCCTCTTCCGGGATATAAACCTTGGCGATCAGGTCATATTCGCCGCTGGTCGAATACAACTCGCTGACCACCTCGCGGTCGTAAATCGCATCCGCCACCTCATAGGTCTTGCCCGGTGTGCAGCGGAACTGGACGAAAACGCAGATCATCGGAATCTCCTTTGCCCCAAACCTAATCTTGTGCAGCCTGATCCAGCAAGGTCAACACCGGAGACGCCCGCAAGTCCTCGACCGTCAAGCCGCGCTTCGGTCGCGCCAGACTGCTGCGCACCACCCAGTGCAGCCGCTTTTCCGCCCGGGTGATCGCGACATAGGCCAACCGCTTCCACAACGGCATCCCGGCCTCGCTGCGTCCGGCCATCGCGGCGGCATAGAGGTCGGGCGCAAAGACCTGCACATCCTCCCATTGCGACCCCTGCGCCTTGTGGATCGTCACCGCCGCACCATGCAGAAACGCTGCCCCCATGTTGGCCGCGCTGGGAATGAACGGCTCCTCCTCGCCCGGCTTTTCAATCTTGATGATGCTGGCCGCCGACATTTGCGGATCCTCTGCCCCCACCACATGCAGCTTGGCAAAACCCGGCCGGCTGCCCGGCCCCAGATAGATCACCTGCGCCCCCTTGATCAGCCCGCGCGCCTCCAGATCAATCCGCTTCTTGCGGTGCTTCAAGGGCAGTTCGATCCCGTCGCAGATCAACGGCTCGCCCGGCATCAGTTCGAACTCCGGGCAGCCGTGCCCCGCCCTGAACGCCTGGATCAGCTTGATCCGCGTCACATTGCGCCACACGAGCACGGGAGAGCGCGCCATCAGATCGCTGTCCACCCGCTCCGCCCAGATCACCCGGTCATCGCGCCGGGACGCGTTCTGAACCATCGCCTCGAAATCGCCAAAGCCGATCTCGTCATCCGCCAGCGCATGGGCCAGGTCCAGAATCGGATTGTCCTCGGCCTGCCGGTGAATGCGGTGCAGCACCAGCTTGCGGCTGTCGCCCAGCTTATCGAACACCATCTCGCCCGAATTGCCGACCGGAGCCAGCTGTGCCGGGTCGCCAAACAGCACCAGCGTCGGGAAAATCTCGCGCAGATCGTCCAGCGCCTTCTGGTCCAGCATGGAACTTTCGTCGACGAACCCAACGTCCAGCGGCTCCTCGCGCCGCTTCCAGCCTTGGATGAAATCCGACCCGCGCAGACCCGCCGCCGCCAGCGCGCCCGGGATCGACGGCACTTGGCTGTAAAACGCAAACGCCCTGTCCAGCGCCAGTTCCGTCAGCCCCTCCACCGCCGGACGCGGCGCCTGCCCCGCCAGCCATTCCGCGATCTTTTCATACTGTGGGTCATAGACCGGCGTATACAGGATCCGGTGGATCGTCGTCGCCGGAACCCCGCGCAGCCGCAGCACGCTCGCCGCCTTGTTGGTGGGCGCCAGCACCGCCAATGTACGCCGATCCTTGCGCCGCCGCCCCTCGAAATCGCCCGAGACGATATCAACCCCCGCGCCCTTCAGCGCCCGGTACAGACTGGCCAGCAGCATGGTCTTGCCCGACCCCGCCTTGCCGACCACCGCCAGCACCGAATTCTTGCCCTCGGCCATCGGCGTCAGTCCGCCGGCGTCCAGATCAATTCCCATGCCGAACAGGTCCGCCGCGACCCGGTCATAGGCCTCGGCCTGATCGGCGGAAAATGTAATCAGGGCATCAGATTGCATGTCGTGATCATAACGAAGCCCACGCGGAACAGCCAGACCACCTAATGCGCTATACCCTTGACCACCACGCCGTCGCCGCTGGTCGGCTGGCATGCCGTCTCGATTTCCTGCTGCGCCACACTCAACGCTTCATCGGCCTTGCTGGCCAGCGCGGCAAGGCCGTTCGCACGTGCATAGGATGACAAGTCCCGCAAGACTTCGAGTATCCACTCATGACCCATGCACACCTCGATGAGAATTGTTTCGCGTTTAGCAACAATCCCCGGGCCGACCCTGACAGCATCTCGAAGGAGTTCAACAGCCTTCAAGCTCATTTTCAGATAACAAGGCGGAAGGCCGCCGCATCTCTCGGCGGCAGGGCGATGAAAAACGCCCTGGCAGGTGGCGCTTGCGCCGGGACTGCTGCGCAATTTCGCAGCAACGCCGCCCGATCCGCGCTAGACAGTCAGCCGCTGCAACACCGCGGCGGCATAGTAGTCGCAAATCCGCTGACCCTGCGGCAACACCCGCAAATCCGCCGCCACCAGCCCGCGCCCGATCAGGGTCGCCAGCCCCTCGTCCAGCGTTGCGGTCATGCCTTGCGGCGGCAGTTTCAACACCGCCCCCGCCGCCGCCAGCTCTGCCGCCAGCCGCACCATCCCGGCCAGCAACGCCTCCCGCGTCGCCGGGGTTTCCCGCAAGCCCGCCGCGACCAGCGCCACCGGCACCACCGGCACCACCCGGCCAATCGCCTGCATCAGGTGCTGACCCAGATCTTCTGCCGTGGCCTGTGGCTGGGCGGCGCGAAACGCCGACAGCGACACCGGCGCGCCAAACGCCGCCGCCGCCGTGCCAAACCCGTTGAACCGCCGCAGCACGATCCGGCCCAGCGTCGCCAAAGTAAAACCGATGATCGACAACGGCTTGCCGCGAAACCGCCGGTTGCCAGCCGCGGCGGCATCGGTCAATATCCGGTCCTCCAACACCCGGTCATAGGCAAGGCCGACCGGCACGAACACCACATCCCGCGCAGGCTCGCCCGTCATGATGTAACTCAGCAACCCCAGCTTGGCCGGACCCACCCGGCCATCCAGACTGAGCCCGCCTTCGGGGAAAATCGCCTGCGTGATGCCCTCTGCCGTCGCCATCTGCACATAGCGCGCCAGAACCCGGCGGTATAAAGCATTGCGCGAACTGCGCCGGATGAAATAGGCCCCCATCGCCCGGATCAGCCCCGACATCGGCCAGAAATGCGCCCATTCGCCCACCGCATATGAGATCGAGGCGCGCCCGGCCACCAGCCATGTCACCAGCACGTAGTCCATATTGCTGCGGTGGTTCATCACGAAAATCACCGTGGCTTTGGGGTCAATGCCACGCAACGCGATGTCGATCCGGCCAAACCGCACCCGGTAAAGCGCCCGGCTGAACCAGCGCGCCAGCCGGATCGCCACGCCGAAATACAGCGTCGTCGAAAACCCCGGCACAATCTCCCGCGCATAGCGCCGGGCTTCCTCAAACGCGACCGGCCCCGGCATGCCGGTCTCGGCGGCATGTTCGCTGACCGCCTCCAGCACCTTTGCGTCATAGACCAGCCGCGCAATCCGGTCCTGTCGCTCTGCCAGTTTGAACAGGTCAATCGGCCGGTCCAGCCGTTGGTTCAGCCGTGCCAGCGCCCGCTCCATCCGGCGGCGCAGGAACCAGCGCACCGAGGGAAACAGGAAATTAGATGCAAAACTTGTCACCGCAAAGGCGATGATCAGGCTGAACAGCCACAGGGGCACGGCAACGGGTGCGGTCATGCCGCAGTCATGGCACGACCGTCACACCACCGCAAACCCACCTCTATTCGGTAAGGTGTCTATTCGGTGTAGTAATAGTCACCGACTTCGCAAACGTTGACATGATCCTTTTCCAGAACCGACCCGTCCGAAAACTCGGCGCGGAAGTCAAAGTCGCAATAGCCATATTTGTTGTCGAAGTTCAGGTTCATCGCCGCGCCGTCGTCCAGCGTCGAATCACCCATCACGTCGCTGCCCCAGTTCTTGGCGCCAGAGTTGGTGCTGTAAAACCGATAGATCGTTACACCGGTGCCGTTGTGGATTGTCACACTGCGATCGGTAGCAGCCGCGGTCAGGGTCGAAGCAGCCAGAACAACGGCCGCCGTGGTCAGGCGAAGCATGGTGGTTGATAGCACGATGGTCTCCTTGGTCTTTTTTGTTCAATGGACAGGATTCTAATCAAGAAGCCGCCCAATTCAAGGCGTTATTCAGGCCAAAAACCGCAACAACCGGCCTGCCGCACCACAGCCCGTGCAGGCACCCAAACCCGTGCCATGCGCGCTATACCGCCAGCAGCCGCCCCGGCATCGTCAGCACCGCCCGACAGCGCAGATCGGTTGCCGAAAACCCGGCGCTGATCTCGAAAGCCCCGGCCTCGACGCGCCATTCCCCCGCTGCTACGTCAAAGAACGCAAAGGCCCGCGGCTCCAGATCGAACCGCACCACCTGCGCAGCACCCGCCGCCAGCGTCACCTTGGCAAAGCCCTTCAGCTCTTTCTTCGGGCGCGGCACGCTGGCTTCCGGATCGCCGACATAGACCTGCACCACCGTGGTGCCGCTGCGCTCGCCGGTGTTGGTCAGCGTCACCTCCACCGTCCCATCCGCCGCAACCATCATCCCGGACAGATCGAAACTGGTGTAGCCCAGCCCGTGACCAAAGGCGAACATCGGGTCAATCCCCAGCCGGTCATAATGCCGGTAGCCAACGAACACGCCCTCCTCATATCGGACATGGCCGTTCAGCCCCGGATAGATCTCGGCATCCTGACTGTGGGTCGGATTGTCGGCCCAGTGCTTTGGAAAGGTCTGCGCCAGCCGCCCGGTCGGTTCCGCATCACCGAACAAAACGTCCGCAATCGCATGGCCTGCCTCCTGTCCCGGATACCACGCCTGCACCACGGCCCGCGCCTGACCCAGCCACGGCATCTCGACCGGCCCGCCGGTCTGCAACACCACCACCGTATCCGGATTGGCCGCCAGCACCGCCGCAATCAGATCGTCCTGTCGCCCCGGCAGCCGGATGTCCTGCAAATCCGACCCTTCGGTGTCCCATTCCGCATTGCGCCCGACGCACAGCACCACCCGGTCCGCCGCCCGCGCCACCGCAACCGCCTCGGCAATCTCTGCATCCCCCATCGGATAGCCGATCCCGACCCGCAGTGCCGAAAACGCCAGATTGGCCCCGGCATGCGCGGCAAACTCCACCACCACCTGGTGCGCCCGCCCCGCTGTCAGCGTGACCTCGCCCACCACCTCGTCACAGCCCTCCTCAAAGAACGTCCGCCCCGGCGTCCACCCGGTCCAGGCATCCGCCACCAGCACACCATCCACCAGCACCCGCGCCACCCCGGCACAGAACACGCCCACGTGGTGCACCCCTGACACCTGCGGCACATAAACTCCGCTGACTCGGGCCGAGAAATTCGCAGGGTCCAGAACCGCCCCGCCGAACGGCGGGATCCAGAACGCCGTCACATCAGCCACCGGTTCGGAATGCACCGGCCCCCGGGCAAAATCACGCCCCGCAAAGAATTCGACCGTGAAATCGCCCGACAGTTGCGGCTGGAACCGGTCCGCCGAACAGCCCGGCGCAAACCGCAGCGCCGCCTCGCCCAACTTCGCCACCAACCCGTCCCACGGGCTGACCCGGTAATGCGGGTTCAACTGCGCCGACCCGCCGCCCATGATCTGCGCCACCCGTGCATTCGGCCCGATCACCGCCACCGTGCCCGCGCGCCCCAGCGGCAGCAACCCGTCGTTCTGCAACAACACCGCCCCTTCCGCCCCCGCCCGCCGGATCAGCGCCCGGTGCTCCGGCCGGTCCTCCGCCTTTTCCTCGTGCCCCCGCACTTCCGCCAAGGCCCCGGTCCGCTGCATCAGCCGCAGCACATTGCCACAGCGTTCACGCACCGTGGCTGCCGTCACCAGCCCCGCCGCCACCGCTGCCACCAGCTTCTCGCCCCGGTCCCGCGACGGCCCCGGCATTTCCAGATCCAGCCCCGCATTCACCGTAGGCTCGGTCGAGCGTGAGCCGAACCAATCCGACATCACCGCGCCGTCAAATCCCCAGTCGTCCCTTAAGACCTGAGTCAAGGTCCAGTGGTTCTCCGCCGCATAAGTCCCGCCAACCTTGTTATACGACGACATGATCGCCCAGGTGCGTCCCCGCTTCACCGCCGCCTCGAATGGCACCAGATAAACTTCGCGCAACGTCCGCTCATCAATATCGGAACTCATCGTTGTGCGCTCAATCTCGCTTTCATTGCCGATATAATGCTTGATCGTCGCGCTGATCCCCTGCCCCTGAAGCCCCTGAATAAAGCCGACCGCCAATTCAGCCGTCAGGATCGGGTCTTCCGAGTAACATTCAAAGTTCCGGCCGTTCGTCACTGACCGCTGGATATTCACGGTTGGCGCCAAAGACACATGCGCCCCTTTCGATTTGACCTCTGTGGCGAGTGCCGCACCAATCTCCCGCGCCAGTTCCGGGTTCCAGCTTGCGCCAATGGCAATCCCGACCGGAAACGCCGCCGATTTGACGCCACCCACCAATGACCCGCCACCCCGCGCCCCGTTCGGCCCATCCGTCACCCGCAGCTTGCCGATCCCCAGCCGGGGAATTGCCGGAAGCGACCAGAAATCCTCGCCCGCCAACAGCGATATCTGCTCCGCCAGCGTCATCTGATCCAATAGCGCGTTGATCTCGGTCATCGTTCTCTCCCGGGGGGCGAATCGCCCCGTGTTGTCCCCAACCTCGCACCCCCTTTCCCAGACCCCAAGCCTGACATAGCCTGCGCCAAACAGGAGAACCCCAATGACCTTCCATATCGGTGCCAAACCCGGCGACATCGCCGAAACCGTCCTCTTGCCCGGTGACCCCTACCGCGCCAAATGGGCCGCGCAAAAATACCTTGAAAACCCGGTTCTGGTGAACGAGGTGCGCGGCATGCTCGGCTATACCGGCACCTACAAGGGCCACCGCGTCACCATCCACGGCTCTGGCATGGGCATGCCCTCGCTGTCGATCTACGCCAACGAACTGATCCGCGACTACGGGGCGCAAACCCTGATCCGCATCGGGTCCGCCGGGGCCCTGCAATCGCACGTCAAAGTCCGCGATGTCGTGCTGGCCCAGACCGCATCGACCAACGGCAGCCCCTCGCGTTCGATCTTCCGCGAGTTGAACTTCGCCCCCTGCGCCGATTTCGGCCTGCTGACCGCCGCGCACAAAGCCGCGCTGAAAATCGGCGTCCCGGTCCATGTCGGCGGCATCTATTCCTCTGACACATTCTACGACGAACGCCAGGATCTCAGCGACCAGTTGCAGCGCCACGGCACGCTGTGTGTCGAGATGGAGGCTGCAGAACTGTATATGCTCGCCGCCCGCCACCAGCGCCGCGCTTTGGCCGTGCTGACGATCTCCGATCACATCCTGACCCACGAAGCCCTGCCCGCCGATCAGCGCGAAACCAGTTTTGGCGCGATGGTAGAGGTGGCGCTGGAGGCAGCCTTTGCCTGACCATCCGCCCCTCGCGTCAACGCAAAGCCCTGTCAGGGCACTGCGCAGCCCAACCCGCGCTAAATCCGGGCAGTGTTAACGTCGAATCACCCACGCCACGCTGTTTTGCAGCGCCCCTTGGGTGGTGACGCCGGCAAGACGTCGGCAAGACGTGGGCAAGACAGTGATCTTTCCGCCCGGCACCGGTGTCGTCTGCGGTTAACTCAGCGTCCGCAGCCCCGTGCCACTCCGCGGTTGCCCCGGCGCACCACCTCTGCTTCACTCGCCCTAAATCCCGGAGCCTGTCATGCCAAACCTTGCCTCTCGCCTTTGGGTTCCTGCCCATGCCGAAGCCCTGATCCAGCGCTTAGCCACTGAAACCGCAGCAGATTCCGCCACCGTCGATGCCCGGATCGAACATCTGATCCAAAACAACGCCCAAATCCACGACCGCGACTGTTTCAACCTCAACCCCGCCACCAACATCATGAATCCCCGCGCCGAAGCCGCCCTGTCGCGCGGTCTGGGCAGCCGTCCCTCCTTGGGTTATCCCGGCGACAAATACGAGATGGGCCTTGAATCCATTGAAGAAATCGAGGTCATCTGCGCCGAACTCGCCGCCGAAGTGTTCCAATCCCGCTATGCCGAAATCCGGGTCGGCTCGGGCGCTTTGGCCAATCTTTACGGCTTCATGGCATTGTCCAAGCCCGGCGACTGCATCATCGCCCCGCCGCCCGCGATCGGCGGCCACGTCACCCACCACGCCGCCGGATGCGCCGGTCTTTACGGTTTGTTAACCCATTCCGCACCGGTCGATAGTGACGGCTATACCATTGATATCGCAGCACTTCGCACGCTTGCGCATCAGGTCAGGCCCAAGATCATCACCCTCGGCTCCAGCCTCAACCTGTTTCCCCACCCCATCGCCGAAGCGCGCGCCATCGCCGATGAGGTCGGCGCGAAACTGCTGTTTGACGCCGCCCACCAATGCGGCATCATCGCGGGCGGTGCATGGCCTAACCCCTTGAATCAAGGCGCACATCTGATGACGATGAGCACTTACAAAAGCCTCGGCGGCCCCGCCGGCGGCCTGATCGTCACCAACGATGCCGCCATCGCCGAACGCCTTGACGCCATCGCCTACCCCGGCCTGACCGCCAACTTCGACGCCGCCAAATCCGCAGCCCTCGCCATCACCCTGCTGGACTGGCGCGACCATGGCAAAGCCTATGCCCGCGCCATGATTGACCTCGCCCAAGCCCTTGCTGCGGAACTGAAATCCCTCGGCCTGCCACTTTACGAAACCGACCACGGGATGACCCAAAGCCACCAGTTCGCCATCGAAGCCGCAGCCTTTGGCGGTGGCCAGACCGCCTCCAAGACCCTGCGGAAAGCGGGTTTTCTGGCCTGCGGCATCGGCCTGCCCATCGCCGCCGTCGATGGCGATCTGAACGGCCTGCGCATCGGCACCCCCGAACTCGCCAGACGCGGCGTGACCCTTGCGGATATCCCCCAACTTGCGGCATTGATCGCGGAAGGCCTGCGTTCCAACGCGCCAGAAACCATCTCCCCCCGCACCGCCGCATTTCGCGCCCGGTTTCAGGGGTTCCACTACATGAGGTAGACATGAAATATCGTCTGCTCGGGGCCACTGGACCCAGAGTCTCTGCCATTGGCCTCGGCTGCATGTCGTTCGGCGGCATCTTCGGCACGACGGATGACGCAACCAGCCTGCGCTGTCTGGACGCCGCCTATAACCACGGCATCACGTTCCTCGATACGGCCAACATCTATGGCATGGGCCGGTCGGAACAGGTGCTTGGCAAATGGCTGGCCTTGCGCAAACCGAACATCGTGCTGGCCACAAAAGCCAGTATCGTCAACGGCCCTGAACGCCGCTTCGACAATTCAGCCAAATATTTACGGGATGAACTTCACCTGTCGCTGCGCCGCCTTGGCGTGGATCATGTGGACTTATTCTACATTCACCGCCGCGAAACCTCGCGCCCGGTAGAAGAGGTTGCAGACATCTTGGGCCGCATGATCGACGAGGGGTTGATCGGCGGCTATGGCCTGTCCGAAGTCTCACCCACCACCCTGCGCCGCGCTCATGTCGTCCGGCCATGTGCCGCGGTGCAGAACGAATATTCGCTATGGACCCGCCTGCCCGAATTGGGCCTGATCCAGACCTGCGCCGAACTGGGCGTGGCCTTTGTCCCGTTCTCACCGCTGGCAAGGGGCGCCTTTGGCCAGCGCGGCATCGACCCCACAGCTTTGGCACCGGGCGATTTCCGCCTGACCATCCCGCGGTTCCAAGGCCCGCACTGGGCGATGAACCAAGCCCGCCTTGCCGCCTTTCGCAGTTTTGCCGCAGACCGCGGATTGACCCCGCCCGCTCTGGCCTTGACGTGGATTCTCGATCAGGGTCAACATCTTATCCCGATCCCAGGTACCCGAACCGCCGAAAATCTGGCCGATTGGGCTGGGGCCGCCGACGTCACGCTCACCGCCGAAGACCGCGGCGCGTTGGCCCGCATCCTGCCGGTTGGCTGGGCCTATGGCGACCGCTACGGTCCGGACCAAAGCGCCTCGGTCGAACATTACTGCTAGGCTCCGCACCACGACCGATCGGCCCGGGCACACCGTGGGGAACAACGGCACACCTTGGCAACGGACTGCGGCAACATGGGCATAGCACTGCCGTCCGATGACCAGAACGGCATCGGTCGGCACAGGCTGACTGGCACGCGGGTCAACATCGCCGTCAGGCGGTTGCCGCCTGCATTGGGGCTGCGAAGCTGCCGGAATGCACCAACTCCAACGGTGCAATCGGCTTTTGCGACAAGCGTGCCGGCAACGCGAACGTCTGCATCACCGCCGCCCGCCGCACCGCCGAATACTCCGCTGGCATCCGCAAGACGCCGTATTGCCGGCCATCCTCGCCATTGCGATAGGTCTCGCCCAGCCGGGTGACATCATAGCCGATCTGGCGCAGCGCCCGCATCAGATGCAGCGATGACAGACAGATCAGCTCCTCCGCCCCATGCCGGCGCACCAGATCGACAAGCCCGTCAATGATCAGCCGCATACACTCCGTCCGCTCGGCCTGCGTGGTCAAGTCGTTGGAAATGACCAGTCTTGTGCACTCCCACACCTTCGGCGTGGCGATGTCGACCGACATGATATGCGGCGGAATATGCGGCAGTTTGCCGGAATAGGCATCGCGCAACATGTAGGTATGCTGCCCCCATGTCGCCGTGGTTGCCATGGCCCGCGCCCCGCCAACCACCACGCCATCGCGTAGAACCAGCGAGTAATGCGCCACCGGCGTGTCGTACTGATCCATCTCGACCGTGTCATTGTGGGGGACGTCCCATTTCAACTCATCGACAAAGATCTTCTTCCGCAACGCAAGAAACTCGTAGAACGCCCGGCCGTGGCGGTGAAAGTCAGAGAAGTCGAATCGGATATTTTCCATGTTAGTCCCCCAAGACATGTAGCAGTTCGTAAGCTAATGCTTAAACTGCTGTAAGTTGTATTGCTTGCTGAATCTGACACCATGAGTGGAAAAGCTGCACAACTGTGCAATCTAATGCCGATCAACGGTCAGAGAATGCGGCGCGCCACCGCAATCGACGTGGCCTGGGACTGCGTCTTTGCCCCCAGTTTGCGTTTGACGTTGTTCAGCCGGGCCTTGACCGCACTTTCGGAAATGCCCAGCAAGGCGGCAATCTGCTTCAATCGCATGCCTTCAGATTGCAGTTTCAGCGCCTCCACTTCCGCCGCCGTCAGGCTGGGTTCATCGTCCACGCCGGAGTGCAGCTGCATCACGATATGCCGCAAGTCTTGCAGATCGCGTTCTTCGAAATCGCGGTCATCGCGAAAGAAAAATCCATAGCTGCGGCGGCCCCGGTCGGTTGCGGTCATCACAGAAATCGCAGCGCCGTGGCTGAGCCCAAATCCAGCAGCGCGGGCGCGAACCTGGTGCGGGTCGGGCAGGGAAAGGTCGGAAAAGCGCACCACGCCTACGTTACCATAGACCCATTTCATCGCTGGATCGTGAATGACCAACCCATGAGTCGTGTAAAATTCGACCCAGTTATCGGGCAACTCATTGAGTTCCTCTTCCGGAAACGAAAATCCAACGCGGAGTGCCACGTAGAACCCCGCCGGAGAAATCTGGTCGATCTGTGCTCGCATCGCTTGAAGTAAGGTCATCTACTCAAAACAGTTGCCGAACCGCGGCAGTAACCATAGCTTCTAACCGGAAACCAATGCCCGGAACGAGTGTTATTCGCATCCGCTAGCATCCTAGAGGTGAAAAATTGGCGAAAAGCCCCGGCAAGGACGAAATTGTCGCACAATATTTGGGCAGACTTGCTGCGCTTTGCGGCAGCGGCTACGCTTTGGCGGTTCATATTCGTTACACACGACCGACCTTGCTGTATCAGACCTACAGTCAGGCATGGGCCGATCACTACAGTGAAAAGGGCTATATGCTGTCTGATCCGGTGGTGCGTTGGGGCATCATGCATACCGGCAGGATAGAGTGGAATAGCCTTGTGGATCAAGATCCTGAGGGTGTGATTGCCGCCGCTGTTTCCTTTGGCCTGACCAATGGCTGGACCTATGCGACCGGAACTGCCAGCACACGAACAATCGCTGGCCTGACACGTTCTGGCGGCCCGTTTTCACCGGAAGATGTCGCGGAAATTATCCGCATCGTCGACGCGATCCATGATGTGACCGAAGGCTTCGAAGCTTTCACGCCAGAGCTGCAAAACACCCTGCGCACCCTGCTCTGACCGAATCACCCCGGCAGTAGCGCTCCGTCGCCCCGCCTATCACTCGATCGCGGCTCTGCCGCCCCAGGGCCACCGCCTGCCAGAATTGATCGAAAGTGCGTGCCGTGTTAAAACTTGGCGGCCTGCTTCAAGCTGTGGCCAGCGGTTCTTTTCGACTGGACTGGTCGGTTTCCAGAAAGGGGGCAAGCATGCAAACGCTGCCGCTGATTCACGCCTTGTCCCAAATCGTCACCGCCCGCTACGTATTTGGCCCGACATCGCCCGAATATGACAAGTTGCGCAGTGTCTGGAACGGCATGATAGACCGGCATCCTCTGGCCATCGCGCTGCCGCAAAATGCGCAAGAGGTGGCGGCCATCATAACCCTTGCTGCCCGCGAAGGTCTGCCGCTCGCGATCCGCTGCGGTGGCCACAGCTTTCCGGGTTTTTCCACCTGTGATGGCGGCATCGTGCTGCACCTTTCGCGTCTGAACCGGGTTGCCATCGACCCGGTAAGCCGAATTGCAGAAGTTGGCGGCGGCGCACTGCTGGGGGATCTGGACCGTGCTGCGGCACCATTCGGTCTGGTGACGCCGGCTGGGCTGGTGTCGCACACTGGCGCGGGCGGTCTGGTTCTTGGCGGTGGTATGGGTTGGACCAGCCGACGACTGGGCCTCAGCGTCGACAGTCTGCTGGCTGCAGAACTTGCGACGGCGGACGGCACGATCATGGATGTCAGCGCGCATTCTCACCCGGACCTGTTTTGGGCCTTGCGGGGCGGCGGCGGCAATTTCGGTGTGGTCACAAGGTTCCGCTTCCGCTTGCATCACCTTGGCAAGGTGACGGTGGGCAACTGGCACTATGCGCCTGATCAGGCACACGATGCTTTGCTGACCTTGTCAGACCGCGCAGCGCACGCGCCGCGATCTGTGACGACTGTCTTCAATATGACGAACGCCGCGCTGTCGCTGACAGCCTTTCACAGTGGCGAGGAGACCGGAGGCGAAGCCGCCATTGCCCCGTTTGCCGATCTTGCCGGGCCGGGACAGGGCGGCAAGATTGACACAGATTATGTCACCCTGCAAAGCCGCAGCGACGCGGCCCTGCGGCCGGGACGGCGCTACTACGGCAAGGGTGGCTTCCTGAACCGGCTCGGTGCGCCGGTGGCCGACCTTTTGGCGACACTTGGCCGAACAGCCCCGACAGAGGCTTGCGAAATCTACATGCTTCAGCTTGGCGGGGCAGTTGCCGATGTTGCCGAAGATGCAACCGCTTATTCAGGACGCAGCGCCGCCTTTTACTGGATTGTCCAGCCCGTCTGGGACGATCCCGCCGATGACACAGCCTGCCTCAAATGGGGCGCGGAAGGCGGTCGGCAGATGGCAGATTTGTCGCAAGCCGGAAACTACCTGAACGAACAGGGCGAGGTCAGCCCGGAATTGACCATGCAGGCCTATGGCCAAGTCAAATATGATCGGCTGGCCCGCCTGAAAGCCCGGTATGACCCGGGAAATCTGTTCCGGCTGAACCAGAATATCGCGCCTTCCCCCTGACGCCTCACACCACCCGCTCCACCATCATCGCCTTGATCTCGGCAATCGCCTTTGCCGGGTTCAGCCCTTGGGGCAGATTTTGGTGCAGTTCATGATGGTGTGGCAACGGTACAGCTTGAACGGATCTTCCAAGGCGTACCGCTGTTTCCCCGCGGCTTCGTCTCGCAAAGCGATGACCTAAAGACAGGAAAATGATTGCGCACCCGCTCTACCGCACGGTGAACAAATACGTGCCTGCGCCATCATCATGAGGGTCGCGGTCGCAGAGCTTCTCATTGGCTTTCTTGCCATATTGTGCGGGCAACGCCCACTTCGCGCTTGCATCCTGGACGCACCAGGAGCCGAAACTGGAATACACAATGTCTCGTTTCACCAGGATGCCATAATAGTTCTCGCCTTTGTAAAGGACGCGCTCGGTGCTCACGCCTTTAATGGACCTGTCGCGGTTTCGTTCCGGTTTTTTGAGAGCAATACTCGCCATCAAGGAGACCGGACATGGCAGCGATACACAGCGACGAGTTCAAACGGGATGCGGTTCGCATCGCGCAAACAAGCGGCCTGACCAGACGTC
>JANYFE010000067.1 GCA_025362795.1 Rhodobacterales bacterium
GCCGCCGTCGAGACTGTCATTGCCGTCGCCGCCAAAGACGCTGTCATTGCCGTCGCCCGCGTTCAGGCTGTCGTTGCCGGTGCCGCCATAGAGGCTGTCATTGCCGGTGCCGCCGAACAGGGTATCGTTGCCGATGCCGCCATAGAGGCTGTCATTGCCGCTGCCGCCGAACAGGGTATCGTTGCCGATGCCGCCGTCGAGCAGGTCATTGTCGGCGCCGCCATCGAGGCTGTCATTGCCGTCGCCACCCGACAGCGTGTCATTGCCAGCATCGCCGGACATCGTGTCGTTGCCGGTGCCGCCGTCGAGACTGTCGGTGCCGTCACCGCCGAACATGCTGTCATTGCCGTCGCCACCAAAGCTCGCGTCATCGCCGGTGCCGCCGAGGATCGTGTCGTTGTCCGAGCCGCCATACAGAATGTCATTGGAGGCGGCGCCGTCGATGTAGTCGTTGCCCAGACCGCCGTAGAAAATGTTGGTGTAGACATCGCCGCTAAACCCCTGATCGTCGAACCCGATCAGGGTATCGTTGAACGCGGAGCCGATGATGCCATCGACACCGCCGAGGATATCCCCCTGCGCGTCGCCGTAAAGCGCGGTCCAGGTGCCAAGGTTGACAGAGACGGCAGCACCAGAGGCGGAGTAGTCCAGGTAATCCATCCCGGCGCCGCCGTAGAGGGTGTCGATCCCTGCCCCGCCGGCAAGCGTGTCATCGCCGTCGCCGCCGTAGATGGCATCGGCCCCGGCCCCGCCCCAGAAATAGTTGTTGCCGGCATCGCCGGTCAGGATGTCGGCAAAAGCCGAACCGATCAGATTCTCGATCCCGGTGAGGGTATCGCCCGCCGCATCGCCGCCAGACCCGCTGCCCGCAGACAGACTGGCGTTTACCGCGGCGGTCGAGGCGGAGTAATCGGCGGTGTCGGTGCCGGTGCCGCCATCCAGCAGATCGGACCCGGTGCCGCCGATCAGCGTGTCATTGTCGGCCCCGCCGTAAAGCGAGTCCGTCCCCGCGCCGCCGTTCAGCAGATCCGCGCCCGCGCCGCCGTACAGGGCGTTGGCACTGCCGTCGCCGGAGAGCGTATCACTGAAGGCGGAACCGGTCAGGTTTTCGATGCTGGTCAGCGTGTCGCCAGCCGCAGCGCCGGTGCCGATGCCGGTGGCAAGGTTGAACGAGACGGCACCCGTGGCGAGGGTAAAGTCGGCTGTGTCGGTGCCAGCGCCACCGTCCAGCAGATCGGCCCCAGCTGCACCGCCCGACAGAGTGTCATTCCCGGCCCCACCATACAGCGCGTTGTTGCCGCTGGTGCCGGTCAGGCTGTCAGCTAGGGCTGAACCGATCAGATTCTCGATCCCTGACAGCGTGTCGCCTGCCGCATCGCCACCGCTGTTCACGCCGGTCGTCAGGTTGACGGTAACGCCGGAACCCGAGGCGCTGTAATCGGCGGTATCCGTCCCGGTGCCGCCATCCAGCAGGTCAGCGCCGGTGCCGCCCAGCAAAGTATCGTTGTCCGCGCCGCCATACAGGCTGTCGTTGCCGGCAAGACCGGACAGGCTGTCGTTGCCGATGCCCCCGGTCAATTGGTTGGCATTGGCGTCGCCGGTCAGCGTATCGGCAAAGTCGGACCCGGTCACATTCTCGATCCCGGTCAAGGTATCGCCCGCAGCGTCGCCGCCCGAGACGGCTGCCATGCTAAGATTGACGTTGACGCTCGCCGAAGAGGCGGAGTAATCGGCGGTGTCGATGCCGGTGCCGCCGTCCAGCAAATCGGACCCGGTGCCGCCGATCAGCGTGTCATTGTCGGCCCCGCCATACAGACTGTCATTGCCCGCGCCGCCCGACATGAGGTCATTGCCCGCGCCGCCGGTCAGGGCATTGGCCGCAACATCGCCGGTCAAAGTGTCGGCAAAACCCGAACCGGTCAGGTTTTCAATGGCAGTCAGCGTATCACCAGTCGCATCACCTGCCGTGCCCAGCCCGGTGGCAAGGCTGACTGCGACGCCGGCGGTCGACGTGGAATAGTCGGCGGTGTCCGTGCCGGTGCCACCGTCCAAGAGATCATTGCCTGCGCCACCTGTCAGCGTGTCATTGCCCGCGCCGCCGGACAGGACGTTGGCACCGGTGTCGCCGGTCAGGCTGTCGTTCAGGGCTGAACCGATCAGGTTTTCAAATCCGGTCAGTGTGTCGCCTGCCGCATCGCCGCCGCTGTTCACGCCGGTCGTCAGGTTGACGGTAACGCCGGAACCCGAGGCGCTGTAATCGGCGGTGTCCGTCCCGGTGCCGCCATCCAGCAGGTCAGCGCCGCTGCCGCCCAGCAAAGTATCGTTGTCTGCGCCGCCATACAGGCTGTCGTTGCCGGCAAGACCGGACAGGCTGTCGTTGCCGATGCCCCCGGTCAACTGGTTGGCTGCCGCGTCGCCCAACAAGATATCGACAAAGTCGGTGCCGATCAAATTCTCGATGCCGGTCAGCGTGTCGCCGTTGGCATCGCCCGCGCTGCCAAGCCCGGTTGTCAGGTTCACCGCGACGGCGGCGGTGGCACTGGAATAATCGGCGGTGTCGGTGCCGGTGCCGCCGTCCAGCACGTCATTGCCTGTGCCACCGATGAGCGTATCATTGTCCGCGCCGCCATACAGACTGTCATTGCCCGCGCCGCCCGACATGAGGTCATTGCCTGCGGCGCCGGTCAGGAGGTTCGCGCCGGTATCGCCGGTGAGCGTATCGGCAAAGCCTGACCCGGTCAGGTTTTCAAACCCGGCAAAGCTGTCGCCCGCCGCATCGCCGCCCAGGGCGGTGCCGGTGGCCATGTCGACCGATACGCCGGCGGTAGAGGTGGTATAATCCAGCGTGTCGGTGCCGGTGCCGCCATCCAGAACATCGGCGCCCGCACCGCCCGCGAGGGTGTCATTGCCCGCGCCGCCGGACAGGACGTTGGCACCGGTGTCGCCGGTCAGGCTGTCGTTCAGGGCTGAACCGATCAGGTTTTCAACCCCGGTCAGTGTGTCGCCTGCCGCATCGCCGCCGCTGTTCACGCCGGTCGTCAGGTTGACGGTAACGCCGGAACCCGAGGCGCTGTAATCAGCGGTGTCCGTCCCGGTGCCGCCGTCCAGACTGTCAGCCCCAGCCCCGCCGATCAGGGTGTCATTGCCCGCACCACCAGACAGTGTGTTGGCGTTGGCATCGCCGGTCAGGCTGTCGTTGAAGGCGGACCCTGTCAGGTTTTCAACCGCGCTGAGGGTGTCGCCCGCCGCGTCGCCGCCGCTGCCGGCCCCGGTGGCCAGATTTACTGCCACGCCTGAGGTGGAGGCGGTGTAATCGGCCGTATCGGTGCCGGTCCCGCCGAATAGGCTATCCGCGCCCGCGCCACCGGACAAAGTGTCGTTGCCCGCAGCGCCATACAGGGCGTTGGCACCCGCGTCGCCCGTCAGGCTGTCGGCCAGAGCCGTGCCGATCAGGTTTTCAACCCCGGTCAGCGTGTCGCCCGCCGCATCGCCGCCGGTGTTCACGCCGGTGGTCAGGTTGACCGTCACGCCAGAGGTGGAGGCGGTGTAGTCGGCGGTGTCCGTCCCGGTGCCGCCGTCCAGCAGGTCTGCGCCCGCAGCGCCAGCCAGCGTGTCATTGCCCCCAGCGCCATACAGCGCGTTGGCGTTGGTGTCGCCCGTCAGGCTGTCATTGAAGGCAGAGCCGCCGAGGTTTTCAATGCCCGACAGCGTATCGCCCGCCGCATCGCCGCCACTGGCGGACCCGCTGGTCAGATTGACGGTCACGGCAGAGGTGGAGGCCGCATAGTCGGCCGTGTCGGTGCCGATGCCGCCATACAGCCCATCCGCGCCCGCGCCACCGGTCAGCGTGTCATTGCCAGCAGCACCATACAGCGCGTTCGCGGCGCCATCACCGGTCAGGCTGTCGTTCAAGGCAGAGCCGGTCAGATTCTCGATCCCGGTCAGGGTATCGCCCGCAGCGTCGCCGCCGGTGTTGATGTTGGTGGCAAGGTTGACGGTGACGCCCGCGGTCGAAGCGGTATAGTCGGCCGTGTCGGTGCCGGTGCCGCCGTCCAGACTGTCGGCACCGCTGCCACCCGCCAGCGTGTCATTGCCAGCGCCGCCCAGCAGCGTGTTGGCATTCGCATCGCCGGTCAGGCTGTCGGCCAGACCGCTGCCAAGGACATTCTCGATCCCGGTCAGCGTATCGCCCGCCGCATCGCCGCCGGACCCGAGCCCCGTGGTCAGGTTGACGGTGACACCCAGAACCGACGCGGAATAATCGGCAAGGTCGGTGCCAAGGCCGCCGTCCAGCCGGTCGCTGCCCAGCCCCCCCGCCAGCGTGTCATTGCCGTCACCGCCGTAGAGTTGGTCATCCAGCAAGCCGCCATACAGCACGTCATTGCCCGCGGCACCGTAAATGGTGTCGTTCAGGGCCGTACCCGTCAGGGTATCGTTGCCAGCGCCGCCGGTGATTGTCGCCAATTTGGTGTCCGCTCGTTTGGTCCCGATCTTGCGCCGGGGTTTGCCTCATGGCC
The DNA here is from genome assembly GCA_025362795.1 of Rhodobacterales bacterium. Lineage (GTDB taxonomy): Bacteria > Pseudomonadota > Alphaproteobacteria > Rhodobacterales > Rhodobacteraceae > Stagnihabitans. The sequence continues at coordinate 4,518 of JANYFE010000067.1, forward strand.
CAATTTAGCCTTAATTGTGTCGAGATTGCGGCAAGCGCGGCTTTGCCGTTGATAATTGGGCAACAAAAGCAAGGAAACCGCAGGATTTCGCGGGTATTTCGCGGGACGGCAGGCCGGGCCGGCCTTATTGCTTTGTCAGACTGAAACGGCGGCGGTCCGCCCCACTGGCAGGCCGGCCAAACCCGGGGGAACCGGGACGGACGACAGAGCGGGTTTCAGCGGATGCGGCGGCCTGACGGCGCGAACAGAAGCGCTTTGCCAGCGTCAAAACGGGCGGTGATTTTCTGGCCCTGATGCAGGTCGCGGCCATCGTCAACGGCGACGGTCAGGATCTGGCCATCACCCTGACGGGCATAGGCAAAAGTCTCGCCGCCCAGATGTTCGATGATCTCTATTGTCAGGTCCAGAACCGCATCGCCGCCGCGCTTGAAATGCTCGGGGCGAATGCCGACGGTGACCAGATCGTCCTCGGACGGTGGCAGATTGAAGCGTCCAAGGGGGATGGTCTGCCCGGCAAACTCGGTCAGGCGGATCAGCGCGCCTTCAACGCGGCCTTTCAGAAAATTCATCTTGGGGCTGCCGATAAAGCCCGCGACGAACAGGTTGTCGGGGTCGTCATACAGGGTCAGCGGGGCACCGACCTGTTCCACGATGCCATCGCGCAGGACTACAATCTTGTCGGCCAGGGTCATCGCCTCGACCTGATCATGGGTCACATAGATGATCGTCGTGGCCAGTTCCTTGTGCAGGCGGGCAATTTCGATGCGCATATGCACGCGCAGTTCCGCGTCAAGGTTCGACAGTGGTTCGTCGAACAGGAAAACCTCGGGATGACGGACGATGGCGCGGCCAATGGCGACGCGCTGTCTTTGCCCCCCGCTAAGATCTTTGGGTTTGCGGTCGAGCAGAGGACCAAGTTCAAGGATGCGAGCGGCTTCGGCGACTTGTTTGGCCACCTCGTCTTTGCTTTGACCGGCAAAGCGCAGGGCAAAGCCCATGTTCTCGCGCACAGTCATGTGGGGGTAAAGCGCGTAGCTTTGGAACACCATCGCGATGCCGCGGCGTGAGGGGTCCACGTCATTCATCAGCTTGTCACCGATGAACAATTCGCCGTCCGAGATGCCTTCCAGCCCCGCGATCATCCGCAGCAGGGTGGATTTGCCGCAGCCCGACGGGCCGACAAACACCACGAATTCCCGCGGGTCGATATCAAGGTTGACGCCCTTGATGACCTCGACCGACCCATATGATTTCCGGACGTCGCGCAGTTTCAAGCCGCTCATGTGTTTACTCCGCTGTCAGATGCAGGGTCTGGGTGCCCAGACGGTCGCTGGTGACGGTGATTTCGATGGAACCTGCCCCGGTGGACTGCACCCAGAAGCCGGTTGATCCGGCGCGCAGCGGCACCAGCGACGGGCCGATCAGCCGGGCACCCGTGACGGTGATGGCGACGGGTTCGGGAAAGAACGGCAGCTTGTTGCCGACCTGATCCAAGGCGCGCACCATGACGCGGGTGGCCTCGTGGGCGGCAATCCGGGTCGTGTCCGGAGTGACTTGCAGCGTGGTCGCCACGGGGTCGGACACAAAGCGGGCGGTGGCGACGGCCTTGCCGTTCAGATAGCCGGTGATCGTCGCATCTTCCCACATCATGCCCCACAGGCCCAATTCGTCATGGGTGAAATGGCGGCGGTCAAGGATGACCGGGGCATGCGGCAGGTGGGGGTATTTCTCGCGGTCCGGACCAACCCGTTTCAACCTGTGATTGCCGTAGGTCAGTTCGACCTCGTCGCAGTTGGTCAGGATGATCAGCGGCAGGACACCGCCGATGTTCCGCTCGCCCCGCGCCCAGAAGGTGACGGGTTTCAGGATGATGCCGTCTGCCGGGTCGGACTGACTGGCATAAGCGTAGGCTGCAAATTTCGGCTCGCGGAACATGTCCATGACGCCGTGGTGGCAAAGGCGGTCGCCAGAGCCGAAATCCTTGTGGGTATTGTAATCAAAGGCGCACCAGCCGATGCAACCGGCGATCTGCGGGTCGCCGTGCATGGCATTCAGTACCTCTAGATGCCGGGTGACGTGTTCGGCCTGACGCTGTTCCTGATCATTCGATTTGGTCGGATACATATGCCCGCCATATTCGGTGATGATATAGGGCACGACATGGGGCAGGCCGGTGACTTCCTGTTGCGGGCGCAGCGGGGTGCGGGGTCGGTTGCCGCCGTGTTCCTCGTTGCCCAGAATGAAGTCGTTCATCGTATAGACGTCTTCCAGCAGTTCGCTGTCGGTGATGTAGCGCACGCCGCCGGTCTGGCGGGTGCTGTCCAGCGCATGGGCCGCGGCGTTGGTTTGCAGATAGAAGTCGTGGTTGTCCTGCGACTCGTTGATCCGGACGCCCCAGATAATGATCGACGGGTGGTTCCAGTCGCGGCGGATCATGCGACGGACGTTTTCCACCGATTCCTTTTGCCAGGCCAGATCGCCGATGTGCTGCCAGCCGGGGATTTCCTCGAACACCAAGAGGCCCAACTCGTCGCAGCGGTTCAGGAAGTGGCTGCTTTGCGGGTAATGCGAGGTGCGGACCAGATTGACGCGCAGGTCATGTTTCAAGATTTCGGCGTCTTTTTCCTGCGCGGCCCGGCCCAGGGCATACCCCGCATAGGGGAAGGACTGATGGCGATTGAGCCCACGAATTTTCAGGGGTTTGCCGTTGAGTTTGAACCCGTCGGAGGTGAATTCGGCAGAGCGGAAGCCGAAACGGCTGGTGGCGGTGTCTTGCCCCTGCGGCGTGTCGAGCGTCAGGTTGAGCGTATAGAGCGCCGGTGTCGTGGTGTCCCACAGGGTGATGTCCGCAAGGCCGGCAAGGGTCAGGGTGGCCGTGCTGCCCGTGACACTGGCCGAGGTCGTGGCGATTGTGGCACCGCTGGCGTCACACAGGGTGGCGGTCAAAGTGCCGGACACGGCCAGGTTTTGCGGGTTGTTCAGGGTGGTGGTGACAGTGACGGATTTGTGGGCGGCCAGCACATTCGGCGTTTCAATCTTGTGCAGGCCAATGCTGACGGGCGCTGTGACATTGAGCCAGACCTCGCGGTAAATCCCGGCATAGGTGAGGTAATCTATCGCCCCGCCAAACGGGGGGATTCCGGGGTTTTCGCTGCCGTCGACAATGACGGTCAGACGGTTGCCGGTCGGTTGCAGCAAGCCGGTCAAGCGCGCCTCAAACGGGGTATAGCCATCGGCATGGCGGGTCAGCAGGGCACCGTTCAGACTGACGCGGGCATTGGCCATCGCCCCATCGAACACCACCGAAACCTCGCGTCGCGCCCATGTCGGGTCGGCGTCAAAGGTCTTTTCATAGGTGAAGACCCGCTGATAAACCCTTTCATCGAAATAGGAAAACGGCAGGTCCACTGCATTATGCGGCAGGCGGACTGAGTCACAGCCCTCAAACAGCCAGTCAGCATTGAAGTCAGTCTTGGGCATTTCAGGGCATTCCTATTTGACGCTTCCCAGCATGCCTTCGACGAAGCGGCGCTGGAGCAGAAAGAAAACCAGAACTGTCGGCAGCGTTGCCAGAACATTGGCAACCATGATCAGGCCGTAGTCCGGGGTATAGGCCGAGGCGAGCGACGCCACTTCCAGCGTGATGGTCTTCATCTCGTTTTTCTGCACCACCATCAGCGGCCACAGATAGGAATTCCAGTTGGTCATGAAGACGATGATCATGGCGGCGGCATAGGTCGACCGCATCACGGGGATGTAGATATAGGCAAAAATCTGCCATTCCTTCAGCCCGTCCAACAAGGCCGCATCGCGCAATTCGTGCGGGAAGGCCTTGGTGTTCTGGCGAAAGTAAAAGATCATGAAAATCGCGGCGATGCCCGGCAACATGATGCCGACATAGGTGTTCATCAGCCCGGCGCGCGAAAACATCATGAACAGCGGCACGATCAGTGCTGCAAACGGCACCGACAGCAAGAGCAGCAAGCCGCCAAAGATCCGGTCGCGGTTGCGTGAGCGGAACATCTCGAACCCGTAGCCCGCAAGCGAGGTGATGATCAGCGTCAGAACCGTCCCGGTAATCGCCACGAAGAAGGAATTGGCGAAAATGCGCGGGATGTCAGGGATCGCGAAAAACTTGGTGATGTTCACAATCAGATTGCTGCCAAAGGTCGCTTTGCCGCCCGTGATGTCGAGGGCGGTGTTGGTGGCTCCGACGATCATCCAGTAGAACGGAAAGATCGAAATGAACGCCGCAATCCACAGAACGGCCTGACTGGCGAGGTTGGCGGCTTGGTCAAGAGCGGCTCTCATCCTAGCGTTCCTTCGCGACCTGGAACTGAATCCAGGACAGGATGCCAACCATGATCACGATCAGCCAGGACACGGTTGCCGCATAGCCATAGCTTGGCACGTATTTGAACAAGAGGTTATAGATATACAAGGACAGCGTCAGCGTTGCATCCGCCGGATTTCCGCCCGCCCCGGCGCTGGCGGTGATGGTGTTGACCTCGTCAAACAGTTGCAGCGTTCCGATGGTCGACAGAACGGTGGTGAACAGGATCACCGGTTTCAGCATGGGCACGGTGATCTTGGTGAAACGCGCCCAGGCCGGCACACCGTCGATGCGGGCAACCTCATACATCGACGGGTCGATATTTTGCAGGGCGGCCAGATAAAACACCATGTTATACCCGGTCCAGCGCCAGGTGATTGCCAATATGATCAGCACCTTGGCCCAGAATGGCTGGATCATCCAGCCGATGGGGGTGCTGATGATATGCAGGGCCATCAGCGTGTCATTGACCACACCATCGGCAGAGAACATGGATTTGAACAAGACCGAATAGGCCACAAGCGAGGTGACGCAGGGCAGAAAAATTGCGGTGCGCAAGATGGCGCGGCCCCGGAGGCGTGGGTTGTTCAAGGAGACTGCGAACAACAGCGCCAGCACGATCATGATCGGGACTTGCACGACCAGAAAGATCAGCGTGTTAGTCAAGGCGTGCTGAAACACCGGATCCTTGGTCAGGCGAATGATGTTTGCAAAGCCGCCGAAGTGAAAGTTCAGGCCCTTGCCGGTCTGCATGCTCATCCACAGCGACCAGAAGATCGGATAGACCATGAAGATACCCAGCATCACCAGCGCGGGGGCGACAAAGGCCCAGCCCGTCAAATTAGCGCGCGAAGTTCTGCTGCCTGCCATGCCATGTCCTAGGTTCAAGAGGCCCGCCGTCCGCGGGCTGGTATCGGCGCGAGTGGGGTACAGGCGCATTCCGCCCGGCGGCCGCCTGCCCCGGCATGACACCGGGGAGCGGACGGTACCGGGCGGAACGCCGGTCTTTTATTGCATCTGCTGTTCAAGTTGCGCGTCGATGGCGACAATCGCGTCATCAATGCTGCCACCCGCCACCAGACCCGGCAGTTGGGCCGTCACTGCGGCATCCGCTTCATTGGTGTAGACGCCATAGTTCACGCCCGGAATCTTGGCCTGCCAGTCCGAGAAATCAGCCCAGACTGCCTGACCGCCAAAGTAGTCGTCCTTGGCCGAATAGGCTTCGCCGTTGCGCGCCGGCAGATAGGACGAGAACGCGCCCTGCCCGACCAGAATTTTCTGGTAGAAGTCGACGTCCGTCGCCCATTCGGTTTTCAGGAAGTCGATCGCCGCATCCTTGCCCGGAGCCGAGGCCAGGACATACCAGCTGGACCCGCCGAGGTTGGAATAATGGGTCGCACCGTCGACGCCCGCCAGTTTCGGGGTCGGTGCCACGGCCCATTTGCCGGACATATTGTTGCCCTTGATGCCGCCGGTCATCCACACGCCGGTGAACACCCCGGCAACGTCGCCATTGTTGAAGGCGCCGGTGTAGTCGCCCCAACCGGAGACGGCTTTGTAAAGGTCCGGTGTCTGCAGCATCTTGACCCAAGTGGTCAGCGCGGCCTTGAAAACCGGATTGTCCTTGATGTTGGCCGAACCGTCGGCCTTGAAGTACCACGACCCCGCCGATTGCATCATGATGCGGATCGCACCAGCGTCGTTCTGGTCGATCGAGAACATCGGCTTGCCGGTCTTGGCTTTGACCGCTTTGCCAATGTCGATCATCTGATCCCAGGTGACGTCCTGCAGGTCAGCGCTTTTATAGCCGGCCTCTTCCAGAAGGTCAGACCGGTAGAACAGACCCGACACACCCGAATCGAAGGGCAGCGAATAGGTTTTGCCATCGACCGTCGCCAGTTCAACCTTGTAGGGTGCGAATTGCGAATAATCGATCTTGTCGGTCAGCGGCTCGAACGCGCCGGGGAAAGACAGCAGGTATTTCTTGGCGCCGTAATCTTCGACCAGCACGATGTCCGGCAGGCCATCGGTCTGACCAGAGGCAAGCTGGGTTTGCAGCTTTTGCTCCAGATCGGCCTTGGCAAAATCAACAACGGTGATTTTGACGTCAGGATGGCCGGCCGTGTAGCGGGTAATCGCCTCGTTCATCGCAGCGCCGTTGAATTCCGGTGCCCAGCACCAGACCGTCACGTCGGTCGCCATCGCAGTGGTGGCAAGTAGCAGGTTGACCCCCGCTGCAATCAGCAGCGAGCGGTGCCATTTGCTGGCATAGCTTGTCATTGTCTTCCTCCCAGATGTGGGGCGCGGTTCCTCTTCACCCCATCATTCCCAAAGGCTAGCGCAGGAAAAACCATCCGGCAAATAATTTCAGTAAATTTTTATCAACTCGACTCAATCGGCCTTTGGCGGCCGGGTGCTGCCGCGCCAGATCATCCGCGAGGCGAGGATGGTGCGCTTGGCGATCTCGCGCCCTGCCGCCCGTTCCATCAGCAAATCAACGGCATTTTCGCCAATCTCTTCAGACGGTAAGCGCACGGTCGACAGCGGCGGGTTCAGGAACTGAGCCACCGAAATGTCGTTGAAACTGGCGATTGCGATGTCGTCCGGAATGCGCAGGCCAAGCTCGTGGATGGCACGGTACGCCCCAACCGCCATGTTGTCATTGCCGGCCACCAGCGCATCGGGGCGGCTGGGTTGTGACAGAATCGCCTTGGTCAGACGGTAGCCGCTTTCTTCGGTATTGCGGTCCAGGCGGCAGATTTCGGGGTCGAAAACGCCGAATTTGCGCATCCATGCGACATATGCCAGCCCCCGCTCTTCCCACTCGACCGTCTGGCCGGCGTGGCTGTGATCCCACCACCCGATAAAGCCGATGCGGCGGTAGTCCATGTTGGCCAGGGCATTCAACAGCTTTCGCATCGCAAGGCTACGGTCGCTTTGGACGGCGTCAATCTCGTCGTCCGGTGCTGCGAAATCGGCAAAGACCAGAAAGCGGCTGTGACGTTTCAGCCAGGCAACTTCCGCGTCATCATGCATGCCGATCGCGATGACGCCTGACGCGGCCTGCAAGAGTTTGGGGTCGGGCATGGCGTCGGTGTGATAGACCTTCACCGCCTCGAGTTGCAGCGCGGCGCAGCGGCGTTCAATGCCAAGACGCAGACCGACGTAATAGGGATCGGCCAGTTCCTGATCGGGGCGCAGGAAATGGACCAGTGCAACCTTGGTGGGCTGGCGCTGCGGTGCCGTGCGGTTGCGGTTGCGCGGCGTGGCATAGTTCATCGCCTCTGCCGTTTCGATGATCGACTGCCGGGTCAGCGCGGTGACAGACAGCGTCGCGTCAAAGTTCAGCACGCGCGACACCGTGGCCGAAGAAACCCCGACGGCGGAAGCAATCTGCTTGAGCGTAACCATAATGTCCCTGCGGTTTCGTACGCATGTGCATGGCATGAAGCCTGCCTTGCAGGCAATGGGCGTTTCGCTGCGCCTAAAACGCGACCTTGTCGCCCCCTTTCAAGCCCAGGATATCCCGTGCCTCATCCGGGCTGGCCACCTCGCAACCAAGGCCTTCGATGATCCGGCGGAATTTGGCAACCTGTTGTGCATTGGAGATAGCCGGCGTGCCGCGGGCGATTTGCAGGCTGTCTTCCAGCCCCACACGCACATTGCCGCACAATCTGGCTGGCGGTGGTGGCAAGGCCCATCTGCGCACCGCCAGCGCCAAGCACGGACCAGCGGTAATCGTCGCCAAACAGGCGGTCGGCCGTGCGTTTCAGGCTGCACATTTCCGGGCTGAACCGCAGGGCGGGGGCGATGCGTTCCTCGATGGTGTTTTTCAAGGAACCGCCGGTATAGATGTTCACTACCGCGCCCGTCGCCAGTTTGACGCGGGGCAGGAACGCGGCGAAATCGTCTGGGTAGATTGACACGCCGCCGTCGGTGGGGCGGCGCGCGGGCAGGTGCAGTATGGCGGCCCCGGCCGCTGCCGCAGCGATGGCCTGGGCGGCAATGTCTTCGGCGGCGTAGGGCAGCGCGTCGGACATGGTGGGGGTGTGGATCGCCCCGGTGATGGCACAGGTGATGATGGTCTTTGGGCGCTTGGCCAAGGGTCAGACCTTGAACGTTGTGCGGTAGCCAACCGGGAACAGCGACCAGCCAAAGCGTTGGGCGGCATAGCCCCACAGGCCCTTGGGGGCGGCGAGCATGACCCCGATGGCCAGTGCCCCGAGGAACAGCAGGTAGACCGAACCGTAATCGGCCAGAAACTCGCGGAGCAGGAAATAGACCAAGGTGCCGATGATCGGGCCTTCGATCGTGCCGATGCCACCGATGACCACGATGAAGATGACAAGGGCGGTCCAGTCGTTGACGCTGTACGCGGCGTCGGGCGAGACGCGCAGCTTTTGCAAGCTGATCAAAGCGCCGATCATCGCGGTGACGCCAGCGACGACGATGTAGACGGCGTATTTCACCCGACCAATGCGGATACCAAGACTGGCTGAGGCGATTTCCGAGTCGCGGATCGCGGTGAGGGCCAGGCCGATGCGCGAACGCAACAGCACGTAGGCAAAAGCAAGGCAGCCGACGCCAAGCGCGAGGGCCGCCCAGTAGATCGAGGCCCCGCGGACAGACTTGGCACCGAGTTACTTGGCGACAGCGGCGGGCAGGCTGATGCCGGAACCGCCTCCCAGCACGGTGGCTTGTGCGGCAATCAGGCGGAAGGTTTCCGCGACGACCCAAGTTCCGATGGCAAAATAGGCACCCTGAAGGCGAAAGACGAGGGCGGCGACGGGAATGGCAATGATGGCGGCACCCAGCCCTGCGAGCGGGATGGCGGCGAGAGGCGGCACCCCGAGGAACAGGGCAAGCGAGAACAACAGATAGCCGCCAAGGCCGACGTAAGCCTGCTGACCGACCGAAACGAGGCCGGTATAGCCTGCGAGCAGGTTCCACAGGGTGGCGAGGGCGAGGTAAACTGCGAATTTGCCGATGAGGTGAAGCGTGGCAGAAGAGGCCCAGAACGGCGCGGCGGCCAAGCCGGCGATGACCATCACGGCGATGATACCCGCAATGCGGCTGGACGGGGTGGAACGGGTGATGCTGTAGGTCATCCGTCCATTCTTGGGAACAGCCCCTTGGGTTTGAGGGCGAGGATCAGCAGGAACGCGATGTGACCTGCAAGGAATTGAAAGCCGGGGTCGATTTCGGCGCCGAGGCCCTGCGCGACGCCGAGGATGACGCCGCCCGCCAATGTGCCCCACAGGTTGCCAAGGCCGCCGATGATCACCGCCTCAAAGCCGAAGATCAGGCGGCCCGGCCCCATGAGCGGGTCGAAGTTAGAACGGATGGCAAGGAAAACTCCGGCGATGGCGACGACAGCAAGGCAGAGCGCCATCGCCGAGGCATAGACGCGGCGGCGATCGAGGCCCATCAGTTCGGCGATTTCGGGATCATCCGAGGTGGCGCGAAACGCCCGGCCAAGGGCAGTGCGATAGAACAGATATTGCAGGGCGGCGATGACGAAGATGGCGGTGGCGAACATCAGAAGCGGCAGGATGCCGATGCTGATACCTGCGGTGGTGAAGCTGGCGGTTTCCAACGCCCCGGCATTCAGCTTGCGGCTGTCGACGGTGAACGTTTCCAGAAGGCCGTTTTGCAAGATGACGGACAGGCCAAAGCTGACGAGCAGCGGCGGCAGCAGATCGGCACCAAGTGTGCGGTTCAGGATGCCGAGTTGCAGGGCATAGCCGAAGGCGGCCATCAGGGGGACGACGATGATCAAAGCGATAAGCGGGTGAAGGCCGGTCGTCTGGACCACGACCATTGCGGCATAGGCGGCGAGCACGATCAGGTCGCCGTGGGCGATGTTGACCAGCCGCATGACGCCGAAGATCAGGCTCAGTCCAGCGGCGAACAGGGCGCAAAGCCCGCCGACAAGGATGCCTTGGATTATGGTGTTCAAGAGGTCCATTCAGGTTCCGAAATATGCGGCGGAAATGGCGTCGCGGCTGTGATCTGCGGGCTTGCCGGACAGCGATACGCGGCCTTCGACAAGGCACAGGAATTGCTGGGCGGCGGCGAGGGCGCGGGTGACGTCTTGTTCGACGAGGATGGCGCTCGTCCCCGTGCCAGTGATGCGGGGCGGTTGGGCATAGATGTCCTTGATGACGATCGGGGCAAGGCCAGCGAGAGTTCGTCCAGCAAGATCAGGTCGGGGTTCGACATCAGCGCGCGGCCGATGGCGACCATCTGTTGCTGACGGCCACTGAGCGACGTGGCCGGCTGATGGCGTTTTTCGTGCAGGATCGGGAACAGGTCGTAAAGCGTTCTGAGCGACCACGGGCCGGGGCGGTTTACCTGACCGCCCAGGATAAGGTTTTCCTCGACCGACAGGAATTTGAACAGGCGGCGGCCTTCGGGAACCAGCGCGATACCCTGGGCGACAGTCGCGCTTGCGGGCAGGCCGGTCATGGTCTTACCGCGCCATGTGACAGAGCCCGAATGGGCGGTGACAAGCCCGCAGATGGATTTCAGAAGCGTGCTTTTGCCCGCGCCGTTCGCCCCGATCCGGGCAAAAACCTGGCCGGGTTCCAGTCTTAGGGATATCCCGTGCAAGGCCTGGAAGTCGCCGTAATAGGATACGAGGCCATCGACAGTCAGGCCATCAGACATGCGCGTCGGCCCCCATGTAGACCGACTGCACATCGTTTGACGCCAGGATTTCGGCGGGCAGGACATCCGCGATCTTGCGACCGAAATCGACCACGATCAGGCGTTTGGCGACCGACAGCAAGGCGTGAACGACATGTTCGATCCAGACGATGGTGACGCCGGAGCCGTGAACATCTCGGACCGCCGCCAGCAGGCTTTGGCACTCGTGTTCGGTCAGGCCCCCGGCAATTTCATCCAGCAGCAGCAGCGATGGATCGGTCGCCAGCGCACGCGCCATTTCAAGCCGTTTGCGTTCCAGAAGGGTCAGCGCCCCTGCCCGGCCATTGGCGCGGCGTTTGAGACCGGTAAGTTCCAGCACCTCGGTGGCGCGGGCTTCAGGGCCGGTGGCGTTCCGGCCAAAGGTCGCGCCAACCAGGATGTTTTCGAACACACGCATGCCGTTGAACGGATTGGGGATCTGGAAGCTGCGCGAAATCCCCATGCGGCAGCGGGTGGAGGCATCTTGGGCGGTGATGTTCTGACCTTTGAACAGCACCTGCCCGGAGTTGGGGCGGACGATGCCTGCGACAAGATTGAAAAGCGTTGTCTTGCCCGCGCCGTTCGGGCCCAGAATGCCGACAAGTTCGCCCTGCCCCACGTCCAGCGAAATGCCATCGGTGACTGTGAGCGCACCGTAACTTTTGGACAGGTTTTCGAGGGTGAGAAGGGTCATCTTAGGGTGCCCGAGGTCTTCGAAATCTCCGCAAGCGGCCCCCCGCCCAGCAAGGCGGAGGGGAGAGTGGTCTTGTCGCGGTTTGGTGCCGCTCATTTGATAGCGTAATTTGCAGCAAAGGAGATGAGCTATGGGCACAGTCAGGACGGATGAATTTCGCAAGGATGCGGTGCGGATCGCGCTGAGTTCGAAGGATCAGAAAATGATCTGGGGGATCATTTTCCCTGAGGACCGGCTTTCACGCAAACAGATTGCCGATGATCTTGGGGTCGGGATGTCGACGCTTAACATGTGGATCACGGCGCATCGTGACACCGATGTGGTGTCGGTTGAGGATCGTGAACTTGCCCTTGAGAACGAACGGCTCCGGCGCGAAAACCGCATTCTGCGCGAGGAGAGGGACATCCTAAACTGAGGAGGATTAGAAAACAGTCCGGGGGACTGTTTTCCCGACGAAGGCCACCCAGTTCTTCGCGAGCCAAAAGCCGTGAGGTTTAGGTTCGTCGAGGAACATCGCGGCAGCTTTGCAACGGATCGGTTGTGTCAGGTCATGAACGTCAGCCCGCGCGGTTTGCGGGCCATACGCCGCCGCCCTGCCAGCCGCAGGCCGCACACAGACATGGTCGTTCTGGCCCACATCAAAGAACAGTCGCGCCTGAGCCTGGGCAGCTATGGCAGGCCCAGGATGACGGAGGAGTTGAAAGATGTCGGGTTAGATGTTGGTCATCGCCGGGTCGGGCGCGTTCGTCGGGAAAACAGTCCCCCGGACTGTTTTCTGAACCTCCTCACTGCGTGAGAACGGAATCATCGTTGAAAGAACACGTAAATTCAAGGTGGAGTAGGGTCAGGAAATGATCCGGGGGATCATTTCCCCGACGACGCACCGACAACGATCATAAGTTCAACATCGCACCGAACCTGCTGGATCGTGACTTCGCGGCAGCTGGGCCGAACCAGAAATGGGCGGGCGACATCAGCTATATCTGGACCCGTGAGGGGTGGCTGTATCTGGCTGTGATCCTGGACCTCCATTCCCGGCGCGTGATCGGCTGGGCCGTCAGCAACCGCATGAAACGCGATCTGGCGATCCGGGCGCTGAAGATGGCCATCGCTCTGCGATCCCCGCCGCCGGGCTGTATCTTCCACAGCGACCGCGGCAGCCAATATTGTTCGCACGACTACCGACGCATCCTGCGTGAGCATGGGTTCAAGGCGTCAATGAGCGGAAAAGGCAACTGCTATGATCGAGCCATGGGCGCCATTGGTTCAAGCCCAATGGTGAGGGCAGCCGTTTTACGTCGGGAAAACAGTCCACTGGACTGTTTTCTGATCCTCCTCACCGTCTTCAAGACGATCAAGGCCGAGCTGATATGGCGCAGGTCCTGGGAAGCACGCCGCCAGGCCGAAACCGCCATCTTCCAATATATCAACGGCTTCTATAACCCACGCCGTCGGCATTCAGCATTGGGAGGAAAAAGCCCCTTGGCCTTCGAACGCCAAGTGGCCTAAACAAGCACTTGGGGCGGCACAAATACGCGACAAGACCAGTCACCGCCTCCTGATCGATGCTGAGAACCGAGGAATGCGGCTCGGTCGGCCCCATAGGTTGGTCGGTCGCAGTCTCCCGCTTCCGCCATTTCTGCACGGTTGTCGGGCTGATCGAGTAGCGCCGCGATAGTGCCCTTACGCTCTCTTCACTCCGCTGTATCGCTCGACGGGCTGCCTCTTCCGTGGTGGCGCTGCCGTGTAAAACCTGTCCCATATTGCCTCCGTCACCGAGGCGTCAATTGTAACACCACAATGCGGGACTATACATCTAGTCCTCCAGAATGGTGTCGAGGCGCAGCAGGTGGCGGACGACCTTTTCGCGCAGGGCTTTGGCGTCGGCGGACGACCATGTCTGAAACCCCTGCCCCGATTTCATGCCAAGTTTGCCGTCTGCGACCATCTTTTGCAGCAGGGGCGACGGGCCCTGGCGGTTTTCCAGATCGGCCAGCACGGTATTGTGGATATCAAGCGTCAGGTCGGTGCCCACCAGATCGGCGTTTTCCAAGGGGCCGAGGACGGCAAGGCGCCGCCCAAAGCTGGCCTTGATGACCATATCAACCGACTTGGCGTCGCAGATACCGCGTTCAACCAGACTGATCGCCTCGCGCCACAAGGCGTGTTGCAGCCGGTTGCCGATAAAGCCGGGAACATCCTTTTCAACGCGGACCGGGGTTTTGCCGGCTTGTGCCAGCAAGTCCATCATGGCTGTCATGGTCGGTTCGGACGTGTCGGCGGTGCGGATCACCTCGACCAGCGGAATAAGGTGCGGCGGGTTCCACCAGTGGGTGCCAAGGGCACGCTGTTTCAACCGCAGACCGGACTTGATTTCGGTGATCGGCATGACGGACGTGTTGGAGGCGAGGATGGCGTCCTCTCGCGCGTGGGCTTCGATTTCGGCGAAGATCGCCTGTTTCAGCGCCATCTTTTCCGGCGCCGCCTCGAACACCACGTCGGCCTCGCGCACGGCACCGGGGATCGTGTCGAACACCTTGATCCGTTTCAAGGCGCGGGCGATGTCGGGTTCCGACACGCCCATCAGATGCAGGCTGTCGGTGACGCGGGCGGGCAAGGCGGCGCGGGCTTCCGGCATGGGGTCGGTGACAGCGACATGCTGGCCCACGCGCGCCAAGATCAGTGCGATGCCGTGGCCCATGAGACCCGCGCCGATCACCGCAATCTGCTGGGTTTTCATGCCCCTACCCCGCCGGATAGCCGCCATCGGCGTATAGAATGTGGCCGGTGTAGAAATCGGACGCCTTGGAGGTCAGGAACAGCAATGGCCCGGCAAGGTCTTCGGGCTCGCCCAGACGGCCCTTTGGCACGCGGGCGAGGAACCCGGCACGGACGGCTTTGGCGTTGTCGTTATCCTCGAACATCCAGGAGGTGAGCGGGCTGCGGAAAACGGTTGGTGCGATGGCGTTCACCGTGATGCCTAACGGCCCCAGTTCGCAGCCAAGCGCCTTGGTGATACCGTCCACGGCGGGTTTGCTGGCGCAATAGACGGTGTAGCCCGCGGGATGACCGAGCAAACCGCGGGCGGAGGAGACGAGGACGATTTTCCCCTCACCCTGCGCCTTCATCTGCGGCGTGGCAGCGCGGGCGAGGAGCCAGCTTTGGGTAACGTTGGCATCCATCACGGCCAAGAAGTCCGCCGGGGCCATCGCGTCGATCTTGGCGACCTTGTTCATGCCAGAGGCTATGACGAGGATATCGAGCCTGCCGTAGGTTTCGACGGCTTTGGCGACCAGCGCGGCGCAGGCGGCTTCGGTGTCGGGACGGGTATTGACCTCGACCACTTCGGCACCACTGTCGCGGCATTCGGTGGCGATGGCGGCGAGTTCATTGGCCTTACCAGCCGCCAGCACCAGCTTGCAGCCGGCACCCGCCATAACGCGGGCGGCGACCATGCCGAAGGCTCCGGATGCGCCGGTGATCAGGGCAACCTTGCCTTTGACGTCGAACATAGCGAGCGGGTTCCGCAAGGTCACGGCCTCACCTCCGGCGGATAGGGGAAGACGACCAGCATCTTGCAGACGTGGTTCGAGCGGTTGATGATTTCGCGCACTTCGCCGGGTGCAATGGTGGCCGAGTCCATTGGACCAAGCACGGTTTCCGTGCCGCCGATGATCACCGTCATCGCGCCTTCCAGCACGACATAGACCTTCTCGAATGGCGTCGCATCCGGCCCTGCCCCCCCCCCGGCAGAAACTGCGAATAGCCTACCCATTGGTTCACCGGCCCACCCGGTTCAAACCCCTGCAAGCGGAAGCCGACGACACCGCGATGGTTCGGGGCCTCGTAGGTTTTGGCGTCTTCAAACCGCTTTACCAACATCATCCGGCCCTCCTAAACCGTCGTGTCTTAGAACGCCTCGCCCGCCTCGATCCGGTAACCTTGCGATTTGTCGATCATGGCGACCAGCCGGATGATGCAGCCGTCGCCTCTGTCCCAGTTCCACGGGAAAAACGCGAAGGTGCAGCGTTTTCCGGTGACGGCGTCCAGATCGCCGCCGACGTTTTCGATGCCGAGAATGCCCGCCTTGAACAGAATCTGATGGACAGGCTCCCACAGCGGAAAATCCTTTTTCCAGTCGCCGCCGCCGGTATGGTCGAACCATTCCTGTTCCAGATGCGGCAGCAGGGGACCGTTGCGCTGCGGGCCGATGGCGGTGGCGAGCGGGTGGTCGTTGGCCTGGGTGTCATGGCCGACGACCTCGACACCCTTTTTTACCATCCATTCCCCGGCCGAAGGCACAAATCCCGGGCAATAGGCGAAATAGTCGCCGTCCTCGTACTGATGGTGCCAGCCGGTGTTGATGATCAGCACATCGCCGGGGCGGATGGCGTGGCCGCAGGCGGCCTCCAGATCATCGCCGGTGATGAATTCCCATTTCTTCTTGGGCATGCCGACAACAATCCCGGTGCCAAAGAAATGCGGCAGCGGCACTTCGTCGATGAACGGCGTGCCCTGCACCACATGGGCGGGCGCGTCGATGTGGGTGGTTGCGTGCATCTTGGTGGTGATGCGCTGGCTGAGCACGCCGGACTTAGCCATGTAGTGGATACGCTCGATCTTGGTATCCTGAAAATAGGGCCAGCTCGGGTTCTGAAACCCGAAGCGGTGGGACAGGTTGTAAAACTCCAGCCCCATCGAGTTGTCGAGGTTGCCCTGAAATTCGATGCCGCGCACTTTGGCCATCTTACGCCCCTCCCAAGCCGCTATGTCCCACATATTGATACATATGCACCGTATAGCGGTCAGTATGGATGTCCGCTAGGTTGTCGCTGAATCGCATTGCGGGCTGGCTTCGGGTTTCAGAAGCTGGCAAAGGGGCGGAATGATGGACGACGGCAAATCCCGAGACGGCATTCAGGTGATCGCCCGCGCCGCTGCGGTGCTGCGGGCGCTGAAGGACAGTCAGACTGGTCTCAGCCTGGGGCAGATTGCTGAACGGGTCGGCCTGCCCCGCTCTACGGTGCAGCGGATCGTAGCGGCTCTGGTCGAGGAACGGCTGCTGATGACCGCCCGCAAAGGCGTGCGGCTGGGGCCGGAGTTACAGAGTCTGGCAGAGGCGGCCCGGCACAGCACCGTCGACCTTTGCCGACCCTATCTTATTGAACTGGCTCATAAAACCAGAGAAACCGTCGATCTTTCGATGCCACGTGGCGGCCGCATGGTTTTCCTTGATCAGGTGCAGGGCATCCATCGGCTGCGGGCGGTATCCTCGGTGGGTGAAGTGTTTCCGCTGACCACGACTGCCAATGGCCGCGCCTATCTGGCGCTTTTGGGCGATGAGACGGCGGCGGATCTGACACTTGGGGAATCGGGCGACTGGCCCGATCTGCACGACCGGCTGGTCAAAGTACGCGACGCTGGTTTCGCCGAGGATCTGGATGACCATACCGAAGGCATTTCCGCCGTCGGCATCGCATTTCGGGATCTGGCTGGCGACGTCTACGCGATTTCCGTTCCGATTCCGTCTTCGCGGTTTGCCGAGATGCGCACACCGGTGGTCGCCGCCCTCTTGACGCTCAAATCCGAACTTGCGCAGCTGTTCGAGGGCTGATCCCGTCATGCCGGTGCCAAGACAAAATCATGTTCAACCAGATGGAACGGACTGCTGAAACCGGCCTCAGCGATGGTTTTGTCGGCGGTGGTCCAGTTGAATTTCGCCATCAGGCTGGCTTTGACGCCAAAGACGGCATCCGAAGTGATGTAAGGGTCGTCAGGGTCGAAGATATGCGTCACCAGCGACTGGAAGCCCGGCGCGTCGATCATGTAGTGCAGATGGGCGGGGCGGTAGGGGTGGCGTCCCAGGGCCCCGAGCAGTTTGCCAACCGGGCCATCATCGGGGATCGGATAGTATTTTGGCTTGACCCCGCGGAACCAGTAACATCCATCCGGGCCGGTGCGGAACACGCCGCGCAGGTTGAAATCGGGTTGAATGCCCTTTTGCTGCACATCGTAGAAACCTTCGTCATTTGCCTGCCAGACGTCGATTTTGGCCGAAGCTATCGGGTTGCCCGCCGTGTCGAGAATGCGGCCGCGCACCAGCATCGGTTCGCCCTTGGCATCAAGACAAATGTCGGCCCCCATCGGCAATTCGGGCGCATCGGCGATGTGGAACGGACCGAGCACGGTGGATTCAGAGGCGCCGTTGGGTCTGCGGTTGTTGATCGCATCGACCAGCATCGACACCCCCAGCACATCGGACAGCAAGATGAACTCCTGGCGCCAGTCGGTGCAGGTGTGGCCGGTGTCGGTCAGGAATTTGACGGCGGTCAACCATTCCTCGGTGGTAGGCTCGATTTCTTTCACCGCCGCGTGCAGATGGCGCACCAGCACAGCGATGACCTGTGACAGCCGCGCATCCTTGGCGTTGCTGTTGCGCGCAATCACCACATCGGCGCTGCTTTCTTCGGTAAAATAGCCACTTTCCATGGGTTTACCTCGCCAGAAGTTTTTTGAAGACCCGGCGCAATTCAGCGGCCGGGTTGTCGGCCAGACCCTCTGAACGCCAACCAACATGGTGGTCGGGGCGCACCAACAGGCAGCCGGAATCGCTGATCTCGCGGATGCGCGCCCAGTCACCGGTATGATCCAGATAGGGGCGGCGAGGACCGATCAGATGGGCCCTGATCGGCAGGCCAAGTTCCGCAGCGACTTCGTCCGCCGCCGATAGCCAAGCCGCGCCCCCGATGCCGGTAAAGATCGTAAATCGACCATGGCCGCACAGGTCCAGCGTGGAGTGTTTGCCACCCTTGTCGTCGAACAGCCAGACATGGGGAAGGCGGGCGCCGGGCCATGTGGTTGGTTGATAGTGCAGTTCGGCGTCCAGATCGAAGGCCGGTTCGATCTGGCCATCCGTCACTATGGCGTCGGATCGGTAGCGCTGGTTCATCTCGACACCATGGGCGTCGAATTCGTATTTCTTGAATGCGATGGCGTCCCGCAAAGCGGCGCGTTGGGCTTCGCCGGCGGACGTGGCATCGCAGCGCGCATCCATGCTGGCTTTGATCTTGTCGATATCAGTGCCGCCGGTCATGCCCAAAGCCTGAAAAATCGGACCGAATTCACCGATGGACTGGTTTGCGCGGGTGACGATTTGTTTGGCAATCGGCGCACGTTCCGTGGAAAAGCTGTCCAACAGCGCCGGGCCGGCGTGGCCTTTCAGCACTGCGGCCAGCTTCCACGCGAGATTGAACGCGTCCTGAATCGACGTGTTAGAGCCAAGCCCGTTCGACGGCGGATGGCGGTGCGCCGCATCGCCCATGATGAACACGCGGTCTTTTTGCATGCGGGTGGCGTACATGTTGTTGACGGTCCATGTGTTGGCGCTGATGAGTTCAATTTCCAGCGCCGGGTCGCCCACAAGCTGACGGGCAACCTGGGTTGCAAGGGCCGCATCGACCACGGGAACCGGCTGACTGATGTCATAGCCCCAGACAATCAGCCATTCATTCCATGGCCTTATCATCCGAACCAGGCCCATTCCGATGCCCCCGACATCCGCACCCGGCTGCATAACCCAGTACAGAACAGAGGGACGGTGCGCGACGTAGCGGGACAGATCGGCGCGGAACAGGATGTTCATCGAACCGCCGACGCCCATGCGGCCCTCGAACGGCAAATTCTCCTGCTCTGCAACCAGAGAATTGCCGCCATCGCACCCGGCCAGATATTTGGAGCGTATGGTGACTTCGCGGCCGGTCAGGCGGTCAAGGCAGGTTGTTGTGACACCTGAACTATCTTGCACATGCCTTTGATATTCCGTGGACATTCGTGACTGCGTACCGCGAGAACAGGCGGTTTTGAACAGCAAGGGTTCCATGAAGGTCTGCGGCAGATCGTTCATCAGGGTGGGCGAGGACATCAGATGTTCCGCCTTGGCCATCGGATGGGTGCCCCAGGAATTCATCCGTCCGATTTCCTCGCCCGCGAGGCTTTCGCAGAAGATATTCTCGCCCATCAGGTGTTGCGGCGTGGCGTAAAGATACGCCTCGTCCTCGATGCCCAGATCGCGCAAAACCTCCATCGTGCGCTGGTTGGTGATATGAGCGCGGGGCGTGTTTGCCAACCAGCGATATCGGTTTATCACCATGTTCTCAATGCCATAGCTGGCCAGAAGTGCGGCAGTGGCGGACCCTGCGGGGCCAGTGCCGATAACCAGTACGTCGGTGGTGATGTCGGGCATATTCGTCTCCGGGGTCATTGTGGCGGGTCGCCGTGCCAGGCGCGTTGCAACATTGCGCGAAGGGACGCGCGATCAAGGGGGCGCGGGTTCCAGTAAGGGTTTTCCAAGGCAAGTCCGACCGCGCGATCAAGGTCAGATTCGGCAAGGCCAAAGTCGCGCAGCGCAAGCGGCGCACGCAAGCGTTTCGCAAAGCGATGCAGTTCGCAGCCAGCGGGGCCATTCAGCAGTTTATCAAGAGGATCAAGACCTTCTGAGCCGCCGTTATACGCAATGCTATGCGGCAGAAGGATTGCATGGGTTTCGGCATGCGGCAGAGCGAAACTGCCGCCGAGCGTATGGCACAATTTGTGATGCAGGCTCATCCCGACCTGGCCAAGAACGACGCCACACAGGAACGCGCCATATTGGCTGCGACCACGGGCAATAAGATTTTCGGGGTTTTCAATAACTTGTGGCAAGCTCTGCAACAACGCCTCCAGCCCCTGCATCGCAAGGGTGGCGGTCAGCGGGTTGCGGTCGCGGGCGTAGAGCGCCTCTGCGGCATGGGCCATTGCGTTCAGCCCGGAGGCAACCGTCAGCGCGATGGGCAGCGTGGCGACCAGGGTCGGGTCATAGATGATGACCTCGGGCTGGACCTTGGGGTTTGTGATCGTGGTCTTTTTGCCGGCTTCGGTCTGCCCAAGGATCGCGGTCGCTTCGGACCCCGCGTAGGTCGTGGGGATCGCGATTTGCGGCAAGTCAGTGTGCAGCGCAAGCGCCTTGGCAAGCCCGATGGCAGAGCCGCCGCCAAGGGCCACCAGGCAATCAGCGCCGACGGATTTGACGAATTCAAAAGCCTTTGCAGTTACTTCCATCGGCGTGTGCATCCTGGCACCGGCGTAAACCTCGGCAATCCGGGGGCCGACAGCCGTGGCGAAATTGCGGGCGTTGGCTTGTTGTGACGCGGTGGAAACCAGGAGCGCCCGTTGACTGCCCAGCGCTGCCAGTTCTTCTGCGACGGCGACGGCAGCCGGACCGCCAAAGCGCACCCGCATCCGAGCCAATTGCAGTGTGAACGCGGTCTGAAACTGCATACAACTCTCCCCATTTGCACTCTAACTTGGAAAGTTGTGGAACTTGATCGCAAACCGGCATCATTATATAGCTATCAGGTATGAAAATTGACCCAAGCCAGCTGGAAGTGCTCGCGGCGATTGTCGATTGCGGTGGGCTGACCGAGGGGGCGGCGATGCTTGGCAAGTCGCAGCCTTCACTGTCGCGCACGGTCGCGGCACTGGAAGCGCGGCTGGGGGCAGCGTTGTTTTACCCGGGTAGACGCCCCTTGGTGGCAACGGAACTGGGGCTGCGGCTGGCCGAAGAGGGGCGGCGCATCTTGCAGGCCTCTGGCGCAGCGGCTTTGGCGGTTGCCAGCTCCCGGGCGGGCAAGGCCGGGGCGGTTCGGATGGGGGGAACGCCGATTTTCATGGATGGCGTGATTGTTGCGATGATCGCAGGCTTCCAGATGCAGAACCCGGATGTCCGGATCGAGCAAAGCTATGGTTACGCTGGGGAATTGTCAGAGCGGGTGTTGAATGGCACGCTCGACCTGGCGATTTGTCCGATGCGGGCCGAGGATGTGGCGGCGGGTTTGCTGTTTGATGGGGTGTTGCCGGGGCGCAATGTGATTGCCTGCCGCGAGGGGCATCCGCTGGCGCGAGCGCATGCGGTGACCGCGGCGGATTTACTGCGCTTTGCGTGGATCGCGCCGCCCGCCAATTCGCCGCTGTTTCAGGATTTGCAGCGGGTTCTGAGCGGGCTGGGGGCGGAGACGTTTCGGGTCAGCTATTCGGGGGGCAGTCTTTCGGCGGTGATGGAGATGCTGGCGGGGTCGGACTCGCTGACGGTTCTGCCCTATTCGGTCGTGTTCAGCTTGCGGCGGCAATACCGGATTTCGACACTTTCGATCAAGATCGAGCATCCGGATCGACGATTGGGGATATTGTCGGCCAACGGCGGCAATTTAAGTCCGGTGGCCAGGCGTCTGCGAAGTTTTGTGCTGGGGCAATTTGAAACTCTGGCGGCGACGATCCAGCACCGGGAGCGGCAGCAGGTGTGGCGGCGGTAAAGACGTCCAGTTCTGGAAAGACTTCGGAAGTGTTTAATATCAATAGGTTGAGTTTCGATGATTTACGATCTGTTAAGATCTGTGGGATTTCGGTGTTGACGGGCGCAGAGTTTTCGAAAACGCAGTTGCGGCAGACCGCCCCACAGCCGCGTCACGTCACGTGCAGCCTTGGCTCGTCCATCTCGATCAGATCAACCGCGTGCGATCCTTTCTGGGGGCCGTCCAACCGCAGTCGCCCGGTCACGGGGGCGACGTCGCCGTAGTCGCGGCCATAGCCCACGACGATGTGATTGTTTTCGGCAAAGCAGGCATTGGTCGGGTCGTATTCGACCCAGCCCGCCTCTATCCCGGCCCAGGCGCGGGTCCAGGCATGCATGGCATCGGCGCCGGCCAGTCTGGGTTTGCCTTTGGGCGGCAAAGTGCGCAGAAACCCGGCGACATAGGCTGAAGGGATGCCCAAAGAGCGCAGGCCGGAAATCATGATCTGGGCAAAGTCCTGACAGACACCACGTCGCAAGCTGAAAGCCTCCGCCGGCGAGGTGTCGACTTCAGTCGCCTTGCTGTCGAACTTCATGCCAGAGTAGATAGCAAGGCCGAAGTGTTCGATGGCTTCGCGGACCGAGCTGGCCCCGGCGGTGGCGGTTCTGGCGAAGGCGGCAATCTCGATTCCTGCGGCGATGCGCGGCGAGGCGGCGGTAAAGTGGTGCGGCGAGTTGGGGCCAAGGTCGTAGACACCGTTCAGTTCGGCGGGAAGCTGCGCCAAGGGGGGCGACATGTCAAAGCCCTGCGGATCCGCCGTGCGCGACAGGCGGGCGGCCATGGTGATGACCAGTTCGGTCAAGCCGGGGGGCATGACAACCTCGATCACCTTGGTGCCAAAAAAGTCTGGGAACTCGCGGCGTTCCAACGGTGGCGGGGTGACGGTCAGGACCGAGGCAAGGACGGTTTGCGCGCCCGCGATTTCGGCGGGCAAGACGCGCAGCAGCTGGCGGCCCGACCCGGTGGGGCGGTCGAATTCATATTTGACCTTGAGGTTGAGGCCATAGCGCATCAGCGAAGATATTCCTCTGTCAGGCGTTCGGACAAGGCGGCGATGCGGTCGCGGAATTGCCACAAGGCTTCGGTGGTCAGGGTTTCGGGGGCTTCGGTGGCAAGTGCTGCATGGCAGCGCAGCATGTCGCGCGCCAAGGGTGACAAGGCACCATGGTCATTGGCCCCGGGCAGCATATCGACCTGTATCTGCAAGCCGTCAATCTGGTGGCGGATCGAGCGGGGGTTCAACGGGTCAAGCGCCAAGAGGTCAATCACGGTGTCGCGCGACGTGCGCATGGTAAAGCGGCGGCGGTGGGTCAGGACGGCATCGCCAACCTCGACCGCGAGGTCAAGTGCGCCTGCGGGTGCCTCCGGGTCGGCAAGGGTGGCGACGAGGGCGGTCATGCCCATGGCGCGTTCGTGCAGGCGACCGATGGTCAGAAAGCGCCAACCAAAGAAGCGGTACATGTTTTCATGCACAAGGCCAGAGATGCCCGCGAGTTTGCGCAGCAGCGAACTGAGGGCCCGGGCCGCATCATCGCCAGGGGTGACGGTGGTGGCCATGCGGCGGGCGGTTTTGTTCAGATCTGCCAGAGCCGACCAGGCGTCAGGCGAAAAACGGTCGCGGACTTGCCCGGCGCTGCCGGTGGCGTCTGAAAGAGTGTCGAGCAGGCCCTGGGGGATACCGGTGTCAGGATCAACGCCAAGGGTTTCCAGCAGCGGGTCAAGCACGTCAAGCAGCGGTTTGGCCATCGCGCCCGACTCGGCGAGGCGGATGTTGCGGGCACGCAGCAGGCGGACGATCACTTCAGTCCGTTCGATATAGCGGCCAAGCCAGAACAGGTTGTCGGCGGCCCGGGCGGGCAAGGCACCGGGCGTGGTGCGGCGGTAAGGACCGGTGGGCGGTGCCACCATGCTGACGGCGGGGACCGCGTCTTTGGTGACAATCCAGACATCTGCCGCCGATCCACCCCGCTGCATGGCGACAGCGGCGGGGTCTGGCGTCGCGCCGATGCGGGCAAAGCCACCGGGCATGACCTGCCAGCCCTTGGGGGTGCGGGCGAGGAAAACGCGCAGGATCATCGGACGCGGGGCAAGCTTGCCATCGACCAGCGCGGGGGTGGTGGACAGCGTGACGGCCTCTTGCGCCACATAATCCGCGCCATTGGCAAGTCGGTGAGCCAGTTCAGCCGGGGTCAGGTCGGAGGCCAGCTGGGTCTCACCCTGCCGGTCAAACGGCATGCCGGTGGCCAAGGCGGGGCTAAGGACCATGCGCTGCGGGGCCGACTTGACCCGGGCGCGTTCGGTGGCACCGCCGCACCACCAGGTTGCAATATTTGGAATGGCAAGGTCGGCCCCCAGCAGGATCGGCGCGAGTTTCGGCAGGAACGCCATCAGGGCACGGGTTTCCAGAATGCCGGAGCCAAGCGCATTCACCAGCGTCAGGCCCTGCGTGCGCAGCGCCGAGACGAGGCCGGGCGTGCCGAGGCGGGACTGGGGGTTCAATTCCATCGGGTCGGCATAGCTGCTGTCAAGCCTGCGCCACAGCACATCGACCGGGCGCAGGCCGGAAATGGTGCGGACTTTCAGGGCACCGTCATCGACGACAAGATCCTCACCCTGAACCAGCGTGAAGCCAAGGTAGCGGGCGATATAGGCATGTTCGTAATAGGTCTCATTCAGGGGACCGGGGGACAGGATCACCACGCGGCTGTCGCGGTCTTGTCGCAGGCTTTGCAGCGTATCGCGGAAGTCGCGGAAGAAACCCGCAAGGCGGTGGATATGGCCGTCGCCGTAGATCTCGGCAAAGGCGCGGGAGGTGGCGACGCGGTTTTCAAGGGCGTAACCGGCACCGGAGGGGGCCTGCGTTCTGTCGGCCAGAACCCACCACTGGCCATCGGGGCCACGGCCAATCTCGAACGCGACGAAATGCAGGTAATGGCCGGTATGGGGGCGGATGCCGACCATGGGCCGCAGCCATTCGGGGTTGGATGCGATCAGGGCGGGGGGCAGCAGGCCTTCGGACACCAGACGGTTTTCGCCGTAAAGGTCGGCCATCAGGGCTTCCAGCAGGTCGGCGCGTTGGGTCAGGGCTTGCGAGACATGGACCCAATCGGATTCGTCGATCAGAACCGGGATCGGACTGAGCGGCCACGGGCGTTCGGTGGACTGACCTGCGCCGTATTGGCGGAAGAACACGCCTGAATCGCGCAGGTATTGTTCGGCGCGGGCCTGACGGAGGGCGATTTCGGCGGGCGGCAGGGCGGCGAAGGCTTCGGCGAAGGCTTGCCACAGCGGGCGAATCTGGCCCTGCGCGTCGACCATTTCGTCAGGGGTGCTGCCCAAAGGTTTGTAGTCGCCAAGGCTTTGCAAGGGCGCGGGTTTGGCCTTGGCTGATTTCTTGTCTGCCATAAGGTATCAGACCCCGAGGGGGCGGCGCAGGTCAAGCGTCATCGGGAATTCGCGGTTGGTGCGTTCTGCGGGGATGGTGCGGGCGGCACCCGGGCTGTGGCCCATGGGGGTGAACCGCGACAGGCGGCGGGCTTCGGCCTCGTTTCCGTTGACCGGGAAGGTGTCATAGCTGCGGCCACCGGGATGGGCGACGTGGTAGACACAGCCGCCGAGGCTGGTGCCGGTCCATGTGTCGAAGATGTCGAAGGTCAGGGGGGCATCGACGGGCAGGACAGGGTGCATGGCACTGGAGGGTTGCCACGCCTTGTAGCGGACGCCTGCGACGGCCTCGCCTGCGCCGATGTTGGCGAGGGGGACCTTGCGGCCATTGCAGGTGACGATGTAGCGGTCTGGCTCGCTGGTTGTGAGTTTGACTTGCAGACGTTCGGTGCTGCTGTCGGTGTAGCGGACGGTGCCGCCGATGGCGCCGGTTTCGCCAAGGACGTGCCATGGCTCCAGCGCCTGCCGGATTTCCAGCTTGGTCGCCTCGTAGGTGACTTCGCCGCAGAACGGGAAGCGGAACTCGCCTTGGGCCACAAACCATTCTTCGCGCAGGGGGAAGCCGTGCTGGGCAAGGTCGGCCAGCACGTCGCGGAAGTCCTGCCAGACGTAGTGCGGCAGCATGAAGCGGTCATGCAGGGCGGTGCCCCAGCGGGTCAGATCGCCCTGCTGCGGGCTTTTCCAGAAGCGGGCGATCAGGGCGCGGATCAGAAGTTGTTGGGCCAAGGACATGCGCGCATCTGGCGGCATTTCGAAGCCACGGAATTCGACAAGGCCGAGGCGTCCGGTGGGACCATCGGGCGAGAACATCTTGTCGATGCAGATCTCGGCGCGGTGGGTGTTGCCGGTCACATCGGTCAGGATGTTGCGGAGCAGCCGGTCGGTGAGCCACGGGAAGGGTTGCGGCCCCTGCCCCGGCATCGGGATTTGGGAGAGCGCGATTTCCAACTCGTACAGGCTGTCGTGACGCGCCTCGTCGATGCGCGGGGCTTGGGAGGTGGGGCCGATGAACAGGCCGGAGAACAGGTAACTTAGCGACGGGTGGCGGTTCCAGTGCAGGATCAGGCTGGCGAGCAGGTCGGGGCGGCGCAGGAAGGGGCTGTCGTTGGGGGTGGAGCCGCCGACGACGACGTGGTTGCCGCCGCCGGTGCCGCAATGCTTGCCGTCGATCATGAACTTGTCGGCACCAAGGCGGGTCTGGCGGGCCTCTTCATAAACCGCGGTGGTGATGTCGATGCAGTCCTGCCACGTGCTGGCGGGGTGGACGTTCACCTCGATCACGCCCGGATCGGGGGCGACGCGGATGACATTCATCCGCGGGTCGTGGGGCGGGGCATAGCCTTCGATATGCACCGGCAGATTCAGGCGCTTTGCAGCGGCCTCGGCGGCACGCAACAGGTCAAGATAGTCCTCCAGACTGACCACCGGCGGCATGAACACGCAAAGGCGGCCATCGCGGGCCTCGACCGACAGGGCGGTGCGGATATGGCCGTCAACTTCGCGCAGGGGAGAGCCTTGGTTGATCTGATCGGCCTGCGGCGTTGCGGCGACGAAACTGGCCAGCGGTTGCGATTTGCGTTCGGGGGTCAGCGGGTTGACATCCGGCAGCGGCGCACGCGGAACGGTCGGGTCAACCGGGTTGATGTAGGGGTATTGCGACGGCGGCACGAAGGGCAGACTTTCCAGCGGCAGGCGGTAGCCGACCGGGCTGTCGCCGGGGACGAGGAACATGTGGCCGCGCCGCAGGCTCCACTTTTCCGACCGCCAGCGTTTGCCGGTGGCGCGGGATTGCCAGCTTTGCACCGGCAGGATGAAGCCTGAAGGCTCGGTCAGGCCCCGGTTGAACACGGTGGCAAGGCGGTGGCGCGCCTCTGGGTCTTTCAATTCGGAATTGGCGGGGGTCACGTTTTCGGGCAGGTTGGCTTCCTTGACCAGCCATTCGGCAGGGTCTTCGAAGGCGGGCAGGATGTTGCTGTCGTCAAGGTCCAGATCAGCGGCGATTTCGCGCAGCAATTCCTGCGCCTGCAACGGGCCGACGCCGGTTTGCGCACCTTCGGTGGCGATCAGTGCTTCATCCGCCCAGATCGGCTGACCATCGGTGCGCCAATACAGCGAGAAGGTCCAGCGCGGCAGGGTTTCGCCGGGATACCATTTGCCCTGCCCGTAATGCAGGAAACCGCCCGGCGCGAAACGGTCGCGCAGGCGGCGGATCAGATTATCAGCCAAGGTGCGTTTGGTGGGGCCGACGGCGGCGGTGTTCCATTCGGGCGCTTCGA
The DNA here is from genome assembly GCA_025362795.1 of Rhodobacterales bacterium. Classification (GTDB taxonomy): domain Bacteria; phylum Pseudomonadota; class Alphaproteobacteria; order Rhodobacterales; family Rhodobacteraceae; genus Stagnihabitans. Next base: position 32,337 of record JANYFE010000067.1, read on the forward strand.
AATCGTCGATGGACACGAAGGTGGGTTCGCCGCCCATGGTCAGGCGCACGTCGCCTTCAGCTAGGGCGGCATCGACCTTGTGGCCAAGGGCGTTGAGCTCGTCCCATGCCTCGTCGCTGAACGGCTTGGTGATGCGGGGGTGTTCGGCGGTGCGGGTGACCGTCATCGCAAAGTCGAACTTGGTTTCGGCGTAGCTGGCGACGCCTGATATCGGTGCGGCGCTGCGGTAGTGGGGCGTGGCGGCGAGGGGGATGTGAGATTCGCCGGTCAGCAGGCCGGAAGTGGGATCAAGGCCGATCCAGCCGGCGCCGGGCAGGTAAACCTCGCACCACGCATGGAGGTCGGTGAAGTCAACCTCGGTGCCGGAGGGGCCGTCGAGCGATTTGAGGTCCGGGCGCAACTGGATCAGATAGCCCGACACGAAGCGGGCGGCGAAACCGAGGTTGCGCAGGGCCTGGACGAGGAGCCAGCTGCTGTCGCGGCAGGAGCCGGACAGGACGGTGAGGGTTTCCTCGGGCGTCTGCACGCCGGGCTGCATGCGGATGGTGTAGCCGACCTTGCCTGCGACCATGGCGTTCAGCATGACGACGAAATCGGTGGTGCGGCGGGCGTCTTTGGGAACGGTGTTGAGGAAAGCTTGCAGGGCGGGGGTCATCGGATCGGGGTGGCGGTAGATCGCAAGATCTTCGACCATGTCGGGCGTGTAGTCGAACGGGTAGTTTTCGGCGGTTTCCTCGACGAAGAAATCGAACGGATTGTAGACGGTCATGTCGGCGACCAGATCAACTTCGATCTTGAGTTCCGTCACGGGCTCAGGGAACACGAAACGGGCGAGCCAGTTGCCGAACGGATCCTGCTGGTGGTTGACGAAATGACCGGCGGGCGAGACTTTCAGGCTGTGGGAAATCACCCGGGTGCGGCTGTGCGGGGCGGGGCGCAGGCGGATGATCTGGGGGCCGAGGATGACCGGGCGATCATATTGGTAGTGGGTCAGGTGGTGGATGCTGGCTGTGATCGACATGTTAATTCCCAATTGCCTGCCTTCACTATCAGGCACCACGCCACTGGCCCGGTCAAGTGGCGACCGGACCGGAAGATTTCTCGCCTAGTGCCTTTTCCTTACGCAATTGTCGCGGTCTCGCCTGAAGTTTAGGCGAAAACCGGGTGGATCCGCTGGGGTTGCGGCCAACGACCGCCGCCTGAAAACCGACATTCGCGGTTACTGCACCACCCGGCTGGGCCCGCCGCTGTATCGCTATCGCTACAAGGATTTACCGCAGGTCTATGAGGGTGTCATGGCGCAGGATGTGGGCGTGATGCATCTTGGTGCGATCAAACGCCTGCCCTACGGCTATCTGGCGGTCGATTGCGCCAAGCTGGGGCTGGGGCTGGGGATGGGAATGGCGATGCGCCGCGTCGCCTGACGCAGTCGCCACAGCGCGGCCCTGCGGGCGTGCCGCAGGAATGGGCGTCATATCTGGTCGGTGCCAACTTTCAGATGCACCTCGTGATGGGACGCCACGCTTTGGCGTTCGATCATGCGGTGGACGCGGGGCGGTTCGGACCCGCGGTGCAGGGTCAGCACGCGGTCGGCGACTTCCGCATCGGCCTTGGTGCGGCGCATGTTGTGGCGCAGGTAATCGTTCCACGTTGCGACGTGGTAGCTTTCGATCCACTGGTCAGGGTGTTCCAGATCGCGCAGCAGCACCCACTGCCGGGCCCCATCACGCCTGCGGATGCGGCGGCGTTCGGTCATCACCTCCAGGAATTCTGGGATGTCACGGTCGTCGATCTGATAGTCGATCATCACCATGACGGGACCCGACCGCCCGCGCAGATCAAGTTGCAACAACGGTTCGCGGAAACGGTCCAGAGGGTCGAGGTCGGCGGTGCCAAATTCCGGCAGAACAGCCCAGAAGCCGACCACGCCGCCCAGAAAGAGTGAGATGGCAGAGGCCACGAGTGCGCCTTCGGTGCCGATCGTCTCTGCGAGGGCACCCCAGATCAAGCTGCCGATGGCGAGGCCGCCGAATGTGGCCATCTGATACAACGACAGGGCGCGGCCAACGACCCAGCGGGGCGAGGACAGCTGGACGGTGACGTTGAAAAGCGACAGCGCCAGCACCCAGCATGCCCCGGTCAACATGATGGCGGGCAGGCTGACCCACAGCATCCGGCTTTGCGACAGGATCAGGACACCTAGGCCAAAGCAGGCAAATGCGGCGCGGACCAGCCCTTCATTGGTCATGCGCTGGCGCAGCGTGGCGTTCAGCAGGCCACCACCGATCGCGCCAAGACCAAAGGCCCCCAGCATGATGCCATAGGTGAACGCGCCGCCCTGAACCAGGTCGCGGGCCACCAGTGGCAGCAGGGCCAGAACACTGATGGCGCCCAGACCGAACAGCAATCCACGCAGCATGACCTTCAGAAGGTTCGGCGACATGGCGACATAGCGCAGGCCCGCGCCCACCGCGGGGCCAAAACTTTCGCGCGGAACAATGGTCGGTCTGACGGCGGGCCGCCACAGGATCAGGGTCGCCAGAAAGGGCAGGTAGCTGACTGCGTTCACCGCAAATGCGGCGGCGGCCCCGGCGGTGGCGACAATCACACCCCCCAGCGCAGGCCCGATCGAACGCATCAGGTTGAACCCCATCGAATTCAGCGACACCGCCTCGGGCAGGTTTTCGCGCGGCACGATGTCACCCAGTGCGGCCTGCCATGACGGGTTGTTGAGGGCAGTGCCAAGACCGATCAGAAAGGTGAATCCCAACAGCGTCCACGGTGTCAGGATACCACTGTAGGCGGCAGCGACAAGGGCAACGGACGCCACCAGCATCAGCGCTTGGGCGATCAACATGATCTGACGGCGGTCGTAGTTGTCGGCAAGCGCCCCAGCCGACAGCGAAAACAGCATGATCGGCAGGGTGCTGGAGGTTTGCACCAGCGCGATCATGCTGGGCGATGTGGTCAGGCTGGTCATCAGCCAGGCGGCCCCGACGGATTGGACCAGACCGCCGAAGTTCGACACCTGACTGGCGGCCCAGAACTGGCGAAAAACCTTGTGGCGCAACGGGGCAAGGGCAGAGACGGGATGCGGCACAAAGGCAATCCTGAAAGGCCCCTGACGGTGGGGGTGGATGGCGCAGTATTCCGGCAAGGGTCCAGGAGGGTCAAGGGCGCCGCGATGACAGGGACGTGACAACGCAAGCGGGGCGCGGGTCAAACGTCTTGGAAAAACTTGGGCAGCTGACCCGCTCCGGCCGACCTCAGCGCGGGACGGCCACAGAGCTGCGGGTGACAAGGGTGCATTCCAGTTCGACCCGGGCCGCGCCCCCTGCCCCGGTCGCCAGCCGCTTGGCCGCCCAGCCGCCCATCGCGCGGTGCGGCAAGATCAGGGTGGTCAGCCGCGGATGCAGGTGGCGCGAGATTTCTTCGTCGTCAAACCCGACCACCGACATATCTTGCGGAATATGCAGACCCGCTTCTTTCAGCGCCTCGTAACAGCCGACCGCCATCCGGTCGTTCTGGCAAAAGATCGCGGTGGGCGGTTCAGGCAACGCCAGCAGCGCTTGCGTCCCATCATAGCCCGAGGAGGGCGACCAGTTGCCGCGCCTGACCAATGCGGCATCAAAGCCGATACCTGCCGCCGCCAGTGCCTGACGATACCCCTTCTGCCGGTCGCGCGCCGCCTGCATCCACGGCTCGCCAGTGATCATGCCGATCCTGCGGTGGCCATGGTCGATCAGATGCTGCGTCGCCCTGCGACCGCCTGCGGTTTCGGCGGGCAGCACAGATGGCAGCTGGCCCGCCTCGTCGTAACAGTTCAAAAGCACGATGGGCACGCCCAGCGCCAGCAATTCGGCAGGCAAAGTCACCTTCCGGGTGAAGATCGTCATATAGATCAGACCGGCCAAAGGCTGACGGGTCAGCACCCTGATCGCCTCGCGCTCGGTTTCCAGATCATTGCTGGTCTGGGTGGACAACACGATGCGGCCATCTTCCCAGCACGCCGCCCGCGCTCCGTCAATGGCGACAACGGCCTCGGGGCTGGTGGCAAGCTGGTCCACCAGAAAACCGACCGGATCGGAATGAGTTGCGCTGGGACGGGGTTCCAGATGGGCGAAGGTTGGCGGGGCATAGGCCAGCTTTACGGCGGCCGCGATCACCCGCGCCCGGGTTTCGTTCGAGATTTTGACGCCCGGCGCCTTGTTCAGCACAAAAGACACCGTGGCCTGCGAACAGCCCGCCTCCAGTGCCACATCGGTCATCGTCACCCGACGGGTCGGCGCAGTTGCAGCTTTAAGGCCTGTCCGGGGTTTGCCGCCGGGACTGGATCTGGTCTGGCCATCACTCATCACACGCCCATGCCCCTTTTGAACTTTGCGCAACCCTGCTTCGCAAGTCCGGCTTTTATCCGGCAAGACCTTACCGCTTCCAGCCATTAATAATCATAAATTCTGTTTGACATAGAATATTCGCTGCCGAAGATGTCAATTGCGGACCAACCACACCGGATCGGGGCCGTAACCCGAACTTTTGTGACCTGACTGGGACGACAGGTGATTTGCGGTTCTGCCACAAGGGCGGGGCCAAGGCGTTCGCGCTGCACGCAGCCTTTCAAACCTGCCGCCTCAAAGCCTTCGTCAACAGACAGAATTTTCGCTTCTTGGGAGGACTTCACTTGAAAACCGCACTTAAACTTGCCGTGCTTGCCTTGGCCGGAACGGCTCTTGTTTCGCCCGCCGTGGCGCAGGAAAAAAGCAGATCGCCTTCGTGGTGAATGCGTCATCCGACTTTTGGAAACTGGCCGAGGCGGGTGTCGCCAAGGCGCAAAAAGAACTGCCTGACTTTGAACTGCAGTTCAAATACCCCGCACAGGGCACCGCAGCGCTGCAAAACGCGCTGATGGATGACCTTGTTGCCGCCGGAACGGATGCGATCATGATCTCGTCCGCCGACCCAAAGAACTCGATTGACGCGTTCAACAAGATCGCCGGACAGATCCCGCTGTTCACCACCGATAGCGATGCGCCGTCGTCGAACCGCATCGCTTACCTTGGCTCGTCCAACGAACTGGCGGGCGAACAGGCCGGCGGCGAGATGGTCAAAGCCCTGCCGGGCGGTGGCAAATGCATGGGCTTTGTCGGCTTCCTGCAGGCGGACAATGCCAAGGAACGTATCGCCGGGTTCAAGAAGGCGATCGAGGGTCACGGCATCGAACTGGTCGACGTGCGCGGCGATGACGTGGACTTTGCCAAGGCCCGCACCAATGTCGATGACGTGATCGTCGCCAATCCGGAAATCACCTGCATGGTCGGTTTCTATTCCTACAACCCGCCGAAAATCTACGAGGCTCTGCAAGCTGCGGGCAAACTGGGCACGATCACCGTCGTCGCCTTTGACGAAGACCCGGTGACGCTGGGCGCGGTCAAGGAAGGCTCGTTTGCCTCGACCGTGGTGCAGCAGCCGTTCGAATGGGGCTATCAAGGCATGAAGCTGATGGCGGCCTATCTGAATGGCGACAAGTCGGGCGTGCCGGCCGACGGGCTGATCATCGTGCCGACCAAAGTGGTCAACAAGGACAATGTCGACGAATTCTCTGCCGACCTGAAAGCCAAGATTGGCGGCTGAGGGATTTGGTTTATAGTTCCGGCGCTGCACCGGTTGCAGCGCCGGGATTTTCAGGGAAATTCGCGTGAATCTCATCCAGTCTGCAGACCCGTTTCTGACGCTGAAAGCCGTGCGCAAATCCTATACCGGTGTGCTGGCGCTCGCCGGGCTTGATCTTGTCATCCGCCCCGGTGAAGTCGTGGGACTGGTGGGCGAGAATGGCGCGGGCAAGTCGACGCTGATGAAGATATTGGGCGGCGTGATTGCGCCCGATAGCGGCGAGATCGTGATCGACGGCAAAAGTTTCGCCGCCCTGAGCGTCAAACAGTCGATAGGTTCGGGGATTGCCTTTGTGCATCAGGAACTTAACCTGTTCGACAATCTGGACGTGGCGGCGAATGTCTATATCGGCCGCGAGCCACGCAAATACGGCATCCTCAATCTGGTCGATACCGCGCGGCAACAGGCGGCGGTGGCGCCCTTGCTGGAACAACTGGGGGCCAATTTCGCGCCCGACACGCTGGTGGCCCGCTTGTCGCTCGCCCAGCAGCAACTGGTCGAGATTGCCAAGGCTTTGTCCTATGACGCCCGGCTGGTGATCCTGGACGAGCCGACCAGCAGCCTGCCCTATGCCGAGACCGAACGCCTGCTGGGCGTGATGGACCGGCTGCGGGCGCGGGGCATTGCGGTGGTGTTTGTTTCGCACCGCCTGCACGAGGTTGAACGCGCCGCCGACCGGGTCGTGGTCTTGCGCGATGGCCAACTGGTCGGGGAACTGGCACGCGGCGATGTGAGCCACGACCGCATGGTCAAGCTGATGATCGGCCGGGATCTGAAAGGAAATTATCTGCCGCCGCGGCAACCGAAAGGTGCTGTGGCCTTGTCAGTGCGCGGCATCCGGACGGCTACCTATCCCGGTCGCGCCGTGGATCTGGACCTGCACAAGGGTGAAATCATGGGGCTTGCCGGGCTTGTCGGATCGGGCCGCACCGAGTTGGCGCGGGCGCTGTTCGGCATAGACCCGATCCTGGGTGGCACCGTGCAACTGGACGGCGTTCCGGTGGTGATCCGCAATTCCCGTCAGGCCGTGGCACGCGGGGTTTTTCTGGTGCCGGAGGACCGCAAGGCGACCGGCGTGATCCTGGACCTGCCGGTGGCGCAGAACATCACCCTGCCTGACTTGCCGCGTTACGCCAGCGGTCCGCTGGTGTCTGCGGGTCTGGAGAATGCGCGGGCGACACAAAGCCGTGCGAGCCTTGCCATCAAGACGCCGGACATCCAAACCCGGACCAAGCTGCTGTCGGGCGGCAATCAGCAAAAGGTGGTGCTGGCGAAATGGCTGGCGATGCAGCCCAAGGTAATGATCTTTGACGAACCAACCCGCGGCATTGATATCGGCTCCAAGTCAGAGATTTACCGTCTGATGCGCGGGCTGGCCGATCAGGGCGTGGCGGTCTTGATGATTTCCTCCGACATGGAGGAGGTTATCGGCGTGTCGGACCGGGTGACGGTGATGCACGAGGGTCGCATCAGCGGTGTCTTGGACCGCGCGGATTTCAGTGAGGAAAACGTGCTGCAACTGGCGGTGGGCCGGGCAGCGGTGCAGGGCGGGAGCAGGGCATGAACAAAAAAGACCTCGGGCTGTTGGTGCTGATCATCGTGGTGGCGCTGGGGGTCTACTTGCGCAACCCGCTGTTCCTGTCTGCCAACAACATTGCCAACACCGCCAATCTGATCGGGCTGTTCGGGCTGTTTTCCATCGCGCAGGGCTTTGTCATCATTACCGGCGGCATTGATCTGTCTGCAGGATCGCTGATCGCTCTGCTGGGCGTGTTGTTCGTCAGTATGGTCGGCAGCATGGGTATTTACTAGCCGGCGGCGATGGTGATGGTGATGGCCGTCGGGCTGGTGTTGGGACTGGCGCACGGCCTGCTGATCACCCAGCTAAAGATCCAGCCCTTTGTCGTCACCTTATGCGGGTTGTTGATTTATCGCGGCGCAGCAAGAGGTTACACGGCAGACGCCACGGCGGGCTTTCCGTTTGGCAGCACATATCCGGGTCTGGATTTCTTTACCAACCGGATCTGGGGCATACCGACCGCCACCTATGTCTTGCTGGTGGTCGCGGTGATTGCCTGGTTCGTGCTGCACCGGTCGGTCTTTGGCCGCTACCTGTTCGCCGTCGGCAAGAACGAAGAGGCGGCACGGTTTTCGGGCATTCGCACCGATCTGGTGATCCTGTCGGCCTATGTGATCTGCGCCGGCCTGACCGCCTTCGCCTCGATCTTCTTTGCGATGTATACAAGGTCGGTCGCCCCGTCGTCGCATGGCAATTTCTACGAGCTTTACGCGATTGCGGCAGCGGTGCTGGGTGGGTTTTCGCTGCGCGGTGGCGAAGGGTCGATCATCGGCGTGGTGCTGGGCACGATCCTGTTGCAGATCTTGCAGAACCTCGTGAACCTGCTGGGCATCCCGTCCTCGCTGAACTTCGCGGTGATGGGCGGGGTCATTCTGGCCGGGGTGCTGGTGGATCAGCAGTTCAGCACCTTGCGCGACCGCCGCATGAAGGCGCAGTCGGCCAAGGCGATGGCGGGCGGCTGACCTGGCTCGGGCACAGAAAGTGTCGCCCGGCCAGATCAGCGCATTGGTGCCCCGATGATGCGCTGCGGCCTTTGGCCACTATGGCCAGGAAAAGACCGCACACAAAGCCGCGCCCGCGTGCCGTGACCCCGCGTCACGCCGAAAGTTACCCAAAGGTCAAACGCTCCAAATTATTGTTAAAAATCAGTACCCTGAAAAATGTCCACATGTGGACGTTAAAAAAACCGGCCCGGCCCGCCTGAGCACCGCCACCGCCAATTCGCGGCCCGTCTTCGCGTTTGCGGGCCCGCCGAACGCGGCGCAAGGGACTAGTTTTTTGAGAGCCAACGGTCCACAATTTGGCCTTCGATGTCCAAAGAAACAAGTTGGACATGTGCATGGTCCATCGCGTCGACATAGCCCCGAAAGCAGGCATCCAGGTCCGGAGCGGGCCGAAATTCGGGGAAGTCGGCCAGAAAACGGCCCATGGAATGCCAAAGGTCAAACTGCGTCTGCTCGTGATAAAGGCAGTTCGCGGGAACCGAGGGATGGCTGGCCAGATAATGCCTAGGGATCATTACAGGCCGCAGTTCTGCCCCGGCGGCGCTGGCGATACGCGCCATATAATCAAGGTGGTCGATCGGCGCATTGGGCGAGCCGACGGTATAGTCGCGGTTCAATGCCGCAGCCGACCCGGCGGTAAGGGCGATCATCCGACCGGTGTCCGATGCATCGGAGGTATGGATCCAGCCCCGCCGTGTTCCATCCAGAGAAGCGTCCGGGACCGGAACGGGCAGTCCGAGGCGCAGCCGCGCGATCAGATTTCGGGCGGAGCGGTCAAAGATCGAAATGACGAAACCCCGCCCGGCCGAAAACGTGGGGCGGACGATGGTCAAGGCGATCCCGCGCAGCGCAAGATCGCGTTTCAAAGCCAGCTCTGTCGCGCGTTTCTCGGCCGCATAGGCGCTGGTTGTTGGTGACCAGACACCGGACTCGACCATCGGCAGCTGGGTCAGCGGCAGGCCATAGACATCGACGGTGCTGACGAAGACGACTTGCATGACGCACGACGGCAATGCTGCTGCCAGGGCACTGGCCTCGATTCGGTTGAAGCAGACGAAATCGATCACTACGTCTGGCTTGAACGCGGCAAGGGCGGCCCGCAGCGCGAAAGTGTCATGACGGTCGCCCGCAAAGGTCTGCCCTTGGGCATCAGGAGCGATACTGCGCCGAAAGACGGCGACTTCGGCCCCTTGTGCGACCAGAGCCGCGTGGGTGTGGCCGGAAATGACACCAGAACCACCAATGATAAAGATTCTGGCCACCAGTCACGCTCCCTTGTTTGAATTTCGTGCGATTGTGTGGGGGGTGTCAGCCATGATCCCCGTTGAGGCGTGCTTCTGTTTCGGCGTCAAAGATGTGGACAAGTTCGGGGGCAATGCGCAACTGGACGCTGCTGGCCTTGGCTATCTCGATGCCACCGTCGACCACGACGACGACATCCAGACCCGCCAACGCGACATGAAGGTGGGTCTGCGCCCCGGTAGGTTCGACCTGCCTGACCCGCGCCGGGATGCCGCCATCCGGCACGAGGGCAAGGTGCTCGGGCCGCAGGCCGATCCGAAGCGGCTGGCCGTCCCTGATGCGTGCGCCGGTGGCGATCTGCAGCACCGTCCGGTCCGCCAACTCTGCGACCGGGCCCCTGTCCGACAGGCGCGCGGTTGCCGGCAGGAAATTCATGGCAGGCGATCCGATGAATCCGGCGACAAAGATGTTCGCCGCTCGCCGGTGTAGGTCCAGTGGCTTGCCCTGTTGTTCGATCCTGCCCTTGTTCAGCACGACGATCCGGTCCGCCAGCGTCATCGCCTCGATCTGGTCATGGGTCACGTAGATCGACGTCGTGCGCACCTTGTCCTGCAATGCCTTGATTTCGGATCGCATCTGCACACGCAGCTTGGCGTCCAGATTGGACAGGGGTTCGTCAAACAGGAACAGCGCGGGTTTGCGCACGATGGCGCGGCCCATGGCTACGCGCTGTCGCTGGCCCCCCGACAATTGCGAGGGCTTGCGTTTCAGAAGATCGCCAAGTTCCAAAAGCCGGGCGGCCTCGGCCACGCGGGCCATGATTTCGGCAGCGGGCAGGCGCGACAGTTTGAGATTGAAGCTAAGATTTTCGGTGACCGTCATATGCGGGTAAAGCGCGTAAGACTGGAACACCATCGCCACATTGCGCTCACGCGGGGTTTCGTCGTTGACGATTTCGCCATCCAGCAGGATATCCCCGGTGGTGGTTTCATCAAGCCCCGCGATGATGCGGAGCAGGGTGGATTTACCGCAGCCCGATGGGCCGACGAGGGCGACAAACTCACCCTCGTCGATAGAGAGGTTGATATCCTTGATGACCTCATGGGCGCCAAATGACTTGTGCAGACCGACGAGTTCTACAGACGACATGACTTCAACTCCTTAACGGTGCAGGACCAATACCATGTCCAGCGGATGGCCATCGCTGTCGGTGCCGGGGGGACAGGTAAAGGCTGCGCCGTCGGCTGTGGCGGGTGCCCAGACGGCGCTGCGTGGGTCGAACCACTGTGCGTTTGCCCCCGCAAACGCAATTTCCGCGGTGCCGCCGGCCGGATAATAGACCACAGCAACTTCACCGCTGACCGATTTCAGGGCAAGCGGTCGATACCCGGTGGCGAAACTGCCCCTGACCAGATCAGACGCGGGGCGCAGCGTTTCGAAGGGCACCGCTTCGGTCAGGAAATTCCGGATCACCGTGATATCGGCCGTGCCCGGCTGATCCCGGTCCAGCAGCATCCACGGACCCCAGGAGTTTTCCTGGCCGTTGATCATGCCCATTGCCTGGCTGATCCCGCGCCAGGCGGATCGTCTGGTGTGGTTGCGGTCGCAGAATTCGTGGTGCGGCAGCTTGTTCTCGAAGTCGGGATTGCGCTCGTAGCCCCATTCCGCAAACAGTCTGGCCCCCTGCCAACCGGCAAAGGCATGCTGGATCACCTCCTCGATCCCCGCTGCGAGCCAGGCATTGTCCTTGTCCCGCGTGCCCCAGTATTGAAAGTTGACGCTGTCGATCGCTTCTGGATCGGCGCGGAAGCGGTCGGCAAAGGGCGGGACCACCGGACCGTTATGACAGGTGACAAGGTGGCCATGGGGGGCGGTGTCCTTGATCCAGCGCGCCACGCGGATCAGCCAGCGGTCGGCCGCCGGTTTCCAGTTCCAGTCGCCGTTGGGGTAATATTCGTATTCATTCAACGGCGTCCAGAAATACACGCAGTTGTAGGCATCATAGCGCGCAATCACATAGCGCATCCAAAGCTGTTCCCATTCGGGCGTGAACACCATGCGGTGGTTGAACGGAAATTCGAAGCCCCAGCCTTCCATGATAAGTTCCAGCCCAAAGCCCATAGCCTCGATCCGCGCGATCGAGCCATCGACGGCCTTGAACCAGTTCAGATTGAACAGATCGAACCGGGGTGCGGTGGCCGAACCGCCCCAGGGCCACATTGGCCTTGTCTGCCAGTTGAAATCCCCGGCCGGCGGATGAAAGGCGCTGATGGTCAGCCGGGTGCGCAGCAGGTTGAAGCCCTGCGCCTTGCGCCGTTCCAGAAAGCCCGGAATGTCGCCGCCGCAGTATTCCATGCCGAACAGGTCATAGACCGTGTCGCCCACGGCCAGGAACGGCGTGCCGTCCTCAAAGGAATAGCCCCAGCCGGTGTCCGGTGTGGCGCGCAATGTGCCGCGCGTGACATTCGCCGTTGCCTTGAAACGTCCGGACATAGCGAAGTCCGGGTTGTGGGGCCGTGAGGTGAGCTGGAAAGTCCAGTCCCCGACCTCGCCCGGATTGAAGCGAAGCCGCCAGATCCCGTCGCCATCATAGAATGTCGGCATCGTGACCGTGCTTCCCGACGGACTGGTCAGGACGCAATCCACCTGAACGTCGGCAAACGGGCTGTAGTAAGCTTTGTGGCTTTCAAATACCCATTCACCCACGGTGCGAATGGGCAGGGAAGCGGGGCCAGTCATGATAGTCTCCAATCGGTTGATGCGTCAGCCTTTGACAGCGCCGGCGGTCAGACCGGCGACGAAATAGCGTTGTAGAAACAGGAAGATGATCAGCACCGGGATGATCGAGATCAGAACCCCGGCCTTCAGCAGCGTGTATTGCGAAGAATGTTCGCCCTGAAACTGCAAAAGGCCCAAGGGCACGGTCCGCGAGTCCGAGGCACTGGTCAGGACAAGCGGCAGCAGGAATTCATTCCAGGTTGCCAGCGTATCAATGATGAACAAGGCGGCCAGCGGCGGCACCGACAGGGGGATCATGATCTTGCGGAAGATGGTGATTTCGGACGCGCCGTCGACCCGGGCCGCTTCGACCAGTTCGGTCGGGATCTGCCGGAAAAATCCCCTCATCACCAGAATCTGCAAGGGCAGTCCGAAGGCGAGGTAAGGCGGCAAGAGCGCGAACAACGAGTTCGACAGGCCCAGCGCTTTCATCATCAACACCAAAGGTTGCAGCGCGACCTGCACCGGGACGGCCAGTCCGATCAGGAAGAACAGAAAGATCGCATGCCGCCCGCGAAACGACATCTTGGCCAGCGGATAGGCGGCCAGAGAAGCGAGGGCGATGCCAAGCGGCACTTTCATTGCGATGATGAACAGGCTGTTCTTGAAGTAGATGCCAAAGCCGCCCGTGCTCCAGGCCTTGACGAAATTGCTCCACAGGAACTTTTCCGGCCAAGTGAATACGCCATGCATCATCATGTCACCCTGCGAGCGCAGCGACGTCAGGATCACCGAGACAAAGGGCAGCAGCCAGACCACTGACAACAGGATCATGCAGCCCAAAACAAGCCAGGAGCCGGCGGTCATGCGCGGGCGCGGTGCGGTTTGCATCGCTATTCCTTTGACATGTGGCGGATGTAGGGAATGGCGAGCACCAGGATGATCGAGGCGATCACCCAGGCAATCGCAGCGCCATACCCTGCATGATAATACTGAAAGGTTTGAAAATACATCCAGGTGCCCAGCACCTGCGTCACCCGACCTGGCCCGCCATAGGTCATGGTGTAGATCAGATCGAACACCTTGAACCCGCCGATCACCGCCAGCGACAGTACGATCACATGGCTCTCGCGCAGACCCGGCAATGTGACATGGCGAAACCGCTGCACGGCATTTGCCCCGTCCACCCGCGCCGAATCGTAATAGTCGCCGTTGATGGCTTGCAGGCCCGCAAGATACAGGATCATGGGCAGCCCGACACTGCCCCAGACATAGGTGATGAACACCGACGGCATGGCCATGTCGAAGCTTGACAGCCACCCGCCGGCCAGATTTCCAAGCCCCACCCAGTGCAGGAACAGGTTTATGGCGCCGAAATTGGGGTTGTACATCCAGCTCCAGATCAGGCCGACCGAGACGAGCGGCAGCACGGCTGGCGCATAGATGATGGTGCGGAACGCCAGCGTGCCCGGCATCCTGCGGTTGAGGATCAGCGCCATCAGCAGGCCAAGCGATGTCGGGATGGTCAGTGCGCCAAGGGTCCAAAGAACGTTGTTGTAAAGGGCGGTCTGCGCCACATCGTCATGGAACAGAAAGTCGGTGTAGTTCTTCAGGCCAACAAATGTGTAGTTCGCCGACAGCCCGTCCCAGTCCAGAAAGCTGGTCCAGAGCGAAACCAACATCGGATACACAAGGAATCCCAGATAGAAGATCATCGCCGGTGCAATGAAGAGATACGGCTGCAGTTTTGTCAGCCTGCGCTGACCCTTCGACCTGGTCCGGCGCGGAACCTGTCCGGATACCTGAATTCCCTGCATCATGTCCCTGTCAATGTCACTGGAAACGAACAGCTACCGCCCCCGAAGGTTGGAGGCGGCAGCGCGTTGTGGACGGCGCTCAACCTTGCTTGGCTTTCCAGGCTGCGGCCTGCTTTTGCATCAGCGCCGCACAATCGGCCGGCGTCAGCTTGCCGGCGACGATGCCGTCCTGCACTTCGAAGAACGTGTCCATCAGCTCTTTTTCGAAGGCCTGATCGGTTGGCGGATAAGCCGGCCGGTCAGACTGGGTGATATCGACGATCTGGCAGGTGATCGGCAGTTTGGCGCAATCGGGCGTGATGCCAATTGTGGCAGAGGCGCCAAAGGCATCGGGATGCGCCTTGATCGTTTCGGCGTTGGTAATGTAGTCCAGAAACTTCGCCGCAGCCGCCGGGTTCTTGGAACCAGCCGCGATCATCCACTGTTCCGGGAACGCGGAATAGCGGTCGGGCGCATGATCAGTCGGCGGCAAAAAGAAGCTGTAGACGCTGGGGTCAACACCGGCGTCGGTGATGGCCGGTTCAAACCACGGTCCTTCCAGGATCATTGCCGCCTTGCCCTGATAGATCGCAAAGCGGGCATCATCCGGCGAGACATTCAGGAAATCGGGCACCAGCCTGCCCTTGGCGATCCTGTCCGCCAGTTTCTGATAGCTGGCAACCACACAGGGCTGGTCCCAGCTTTCGGTCAGGGCGTTCAGGCCGTCATGCACGTCCGGGCCGCAGCTTGTCTCGATGAACCAGTCGACAAGACGCATCACATGCCAGCCGAACTTGCCGCCGGTCGTGGCGCAGTGGATGCCAGCAGCCTGAAGCACCGTGCAGACGTTTTCCATCTCGGCATAGGTCGTCGGAACCGTCAGGCCATTGGCCTCGAAGATGTCCTTGCGGTAAAAAAGCCCCATGCCCTGACCATGGAAAGGCACGCCATAGGTTTTGCCGTCAACGCCCAGACGGTCGATGATCCACTTCGGGAAACGCTCGCTCCAACTGTACTGCTTGTAAACGTCGTTCAGCGGCATCACCTGGCCGGCCTTGATGAACGGGCCGGCAACCGTGCCGCCCCACATGAAGAACGCATCCGCCGGATCGCCGCTGGCCATCGCGGTGCGCAGCATGTCGGGATACATGGCCGCGCCGCTGCCGGCGGTGTTTTCCATGGTGACGGTCATGCCCGGGTTGGCCGCCTGAAAGGCGTCAATCACGGTCTGAAATTTCGCGGCCCCGTCGCCATCGAAGATGCCAGCGAGTCGAATGTCCTGTGCAAGGGCCGGCGCCGCCACGAGCGCCCCCAGAACCGCCAGGTTGCGTAACATTGACTTCATTTGAATCCTCCCAGATCCGTTGGATTTTCAGGGCAGTCGCCCCACATCGCCCCTCTAGTGAGATAGTCATTATACCAATATATCAATAATGACAATATGATTATCCGCCCTCTGCACGGCAGTCCGACTGATTTAATCTGTGCAAAAGGGATGTATCTGGTCTGGTTTAAGGCTGGCGGATGTGATGGCGGGCCATTGGCGCAACCAGCAGGGTCGGAATAGCACCGGGCAACTAACCTTGGACGGCGCGAAACAAGGCCCACGCCGCCGCAACGACCGGTCCAGCAAACGCCTCGCCCCGGAATCCGGGACTGGCCGAAGATCGGGTCATGTGCGGCGCAACAGGTCCAGCGCCTGCGCGACGATGTTCTCGGCACTCAGCCCCAGGCTGGCGCGCAGGTCATGCGGCGGGCCGATGGGCGGAAAGCTGTCAGCAATGCCGATCCGGCGGACCGGTCCATGCGGCACCTCGGCCAGCGCCTCCAGAACCGCGGCACCTAGCCCGCCGATCACCGAGTGTTCCTCGACCACGATCATCGCGCGGGTCTGTCTTGCGGCGACTTCCAGCGCGGCCACATCAAGCGGCTTTACCGTATGCAGGTTCAGCACACGCGCGGCGACGCCCATGCTACGCAGCGCGTCTGAAGCCAGCACCGCTTCGACCACCATGGACCCATTGGCAACAAGGGTCAGGTCATCGCCTTCGCGCAGACGCACTGACCTGCCGATTTCAAAGGGCCGGCCGGGTGCATTGAACGTCCATTCCGCCCCCCGCCCCAACCGGATATAGATTGGCGCGGCCGCGGGGTGACGCATCGCCGCCCGCAGGCAGGCGTCAACTTCGACCGCATCCGAGGGCACCAGCACGATCATCCCAGGGATGGACCGCATGATCGCCACGTCTTCACAGCTTTGATGCGTCGGGCCGCCGACACCATAGGACAGCCCGGCGCTCTGGCCCGCAAGGATCACCTTGACGCCGTTGTATGCAACGTCGAGCTTGGCCTGTTCCACGGCCCTGAGCGCGGTAAAAACTGCATATCCACTGATCAGCGGCAGTTTGCCCGACAGGGCAAGCCCGGCGGCCACGCCTGTCATGTTCTGCTCGGCGATGCCCAGATTGAACATCCGCCCCGGATACGCCGCCCCGAACCTGTCGATACCGGTGGCATACATCAGGTCTGCGGTCAGAACGACAAAATCATCCCGCTCGCCTGCCAGGTCCAGAATGGTTTCGCCAAACTGCTGGCGGATCGATTTGGTCGGCAGCGCGGCGCGGGCGTCGGCTAGGGTCATTGCAGTGCCCCGAGTTCCGCCATCGCCATCGCGTACTGGGTGTTCGAGATGGAATCCGAATGCCAGCTGCGGACATCTTCCATAAAGCTGACGCCCTTGCCCTTGACGGTATCGGCAATCACCATATGAGGCCGGTCATGTCCCATCAGGCGCCGCGGTGCCAGCACCTGCAACAAGGCGTTCAGATCATGTCCGTCAACCCGGCTGACCTCCCAGCCGAAAGACAGCCACTTGTCCACCAGAGACCCCATCGGCATCACATCGTCCGTCCGTCCGTCTACGCACAGCCCGTTGTTGTCGATAATGCCCACAAGGTTGCCAAGGCCGTATTTTGCGGCCGCCATTGCGGCTTCCCAGACCGAACCCTCGTTGATCTCACCGTCACCCATCAGCACATAGGTCATGTAGTCCTTGTGATCGAGCCGCGCGGCCAAAGCCATCCCGACGCCGATGGAAAGCCCGTGGCCCAACGAGCCAAGCGAGGCGTCCACTCCGGCTTGATAGCGACGCGACGGATGTGTCATCAGCCGTGCGCCAACATGGGTTTCATATTCCGCGATCCAGTCTTCGGGGATGAACCCGCGCCGGATCAATGCCGAATATAGCGTCGGCGCGGCGTGACCCTTGCTGAGAAGAAAGCGGTCCCGGTCGGGCCAGTCTGGATTGGTCGGGTCAATCCGCAACGTCGCGAAATACAGAACCGTCACGATGTCGGCGCAAGAATAGCAGCTGCCGAAATGGCCGTTACCAGCTGCTTTGAACATCCGCGCGGTGTCGATGCGGTTCTGTTGCGCCATGTCGGCCAGCGCGTTGCCCGACAAGGGCTGAAACGTCAAAGCCATGCCTTGACCCTTTCCACGATAGTTTTTGTAGAAATGCCATAGCGGTCATGCAGGGTCGGCAACGCACCGGCGTCCAGAAATGCATCAGGCAGTGCGATCTGCCGCATCGGCGCTGCGCCGCCATGCAGAGCGGCCTGCGCCAGCACCGCCTCGCCAAACCCGCCCGGCGTGGTGTGGTTCTCGGCCACGATGATCAGACGTCCGGGGCGCTGCAACGCCGCGGTGATCGCCGCCAGGTCCAGCGGTTTCACCGTCGGCATATGCAGAACCCCGGCGTCGATCCGGTCACCGGACAGCGCGGTTGCAGCCTCAAGCACCCGCATGGTCAGGATGCCGGTCGAAATGAACAGCACATCCGCGCCGTCGCGCAACAGCCGCGCCTTGCCGATCTCGAACCGCCCGGCGAAGTCATCCAGCACGCGCGGCACATGACCGCGCAACAGCCGCATGTAAACCGGCCCCACGTGGTTCGCGGCAGCTTCCGTGGCCTGTTCGACGTCGACGGCATCGCAGGGGTCGATCACGACAAGACCGGGAATTGCGCGGAAGATGGCAAGATCATCGGTGCCCTGGTGGCTGGGCCCATAGCCGGTGGTCAGGCCGGGCAAAGCACAGGCGATCTTGACGTTCAGCCGGTCTTCAGCAATCGCCATATAGATGAAATCATAGGCCCGGCGGGCCGCAAACACCGCATAGGTCGTCACAAAGGGCGTGAAGCCCTCGCGCGCCATTCCCGCAGCGGATGCCATCAGCAGCTGTTCTGCCATGCCCATCTGGTAGAATCGGTCCGGATGCGACTCTGCGAAAATATGCAGGTCGGTGTATTTGCCAAGATCGGCGGTCATGCCCACGATATCGCTGCGGGTCTCGGCCAATCGGGCCAGCGTGTGGCCAAAGGGCGCGGTCGTCACCTTCTGCCCATCGGCGGCAAGCGAGGCGATCATCGCACTGGTTCTGAGCCTGGTCATTCGGCGGCCCCCGCGTGCAGATCCGCAATCGCCTTGGCCCATTCCTCGGGTTCGATCCGGATGAAATGGGTCTTGTCGCGGGCTTCGAGGAAAGGCACGCCCTTGCCCATCAACGTGTCGCACAGGATGATGCGGGGCATGGCATCCGGAAGTGCGCGGGCGGCGTCAAACGCAGACAGGACGGCGTCCATATCGTTGCCATCGACCCGCGCTACCCACCAGCCAAACGCCCGCCACTTGTCGGAAAGCGGTTCGAATCCCAGGGTGGTCGACGAAGGCCCATCGGCTTGCTGGTTGTTCACATCGACAATCGCGATCAGATTGCCAAGCTTCCAGTGACTGGCCGACATGGCCGCTTCCCAGGTTGCGCCCTCGTTCAATTCGCCATCTGACAGCAGCACATAGACGAAACTGTTCGACGCCTTGCGCTTCAGCCCAAGACACATGCCGATCGCGATGGGCAAGCCGTGCCCCAGCGAGCCGCCGGTAATTTCCATGCCGGGCGTGTAATGCGCCATGCCCGACATCGGCAGGCGGCTATCATCGGCACCATAGGTTTCAATTTCGGATTGCGGCAGAACCCCCGCTTCGATCAGCGCGGCATAGAGCGCGATGGCGTAATGCCCGATCGACAACAGAAATCGGTCCCGGCCGTCCCATGAAGGATCGGCGGGCCGGTACACCAGCGCCGCAAAATAGGCGACCGCCAGCACATCCGCGACACCCAGCGCCTGTCCGACATATCCCTGACCCTGAACGGCTGCCATTTTCAGGGCGAAATCCCGAATCCGTGTGGCCCGGATGCGCAACTCGGCAAGCTGTGCGGGCCGGTTGGAAAGGTGTTCGCTCCGCAATGATTGGCCCTGCCCTGCACTAAGTCTTGACAACCTGCACTGGCCAAGCCCAAAAAAGCAGACTTGAGTGGAGTGCTGACAAATTGATACAGTCATCATACCAATCAGTCAACACCTATTGACCTGTCCTTCTCCCGCCGTCCTGCGCAACTTTGGGGTACCCTGTATGGAGAACGAGTCTCCGATCGTCCGCCGCAAACTCTCTCAAGAGGTTTTTGATCGATTGTTGCAGTGGATCAACGACGGCGAATACCCGCCCGGTTCTTTGCTGCCCCCAGAGCGCCAGTTGATGGAGGTGTTCAAGGTGGGCCGCCCCGCGGTGCGCGAAGCACTGCAAGACCTGCAACGGCTGGGGCTGGTTTCGATCACCCATGGCGGCGGGGCCAAAGTGACCGAACCCACGGCACAGTCGGTTCTCAGCCAGATCGCGGTGACGGTGCATCATGTGCTGGCCAGCTCACAGCAAAATCTGGTGCATCTGAAGGAAACCCGCACCTTTTTTGAAGTGGGCATGGCGCGGATCGCGGCAGCGCGTGCGACAGATGCCGATGTCGCCGACCTGCGCCGCATCCTGTCCAACATGGAAGCTTCGGCAACGGAATTCGCCGCGTTCATGAAACACGATATCGATTTCCACCGCCGCATTGCCACCATCACCGGCAATCCGATCTATGTGGCGGTCAGTGAGGCGCTGCTGACATGGCTCAGCAAGTATCACATCGGCGAGTTGCGCAAGGTGGGACGCGAAGCGCAGACCTTGGAAGAGCACCGCCATATCATTGACCGCATCGCCTTGCATGATGTCGAAGGCACCGCCGCTGCGATGCAGGTTCACCAGACCCGCGCCGCCGATCTTTACGCCTCACATTCCGACGAAAAAGTGATCAACGCCGTCCGGTAAGGTTTCAGCACAAGGCCGTCAACCGGGGTCGCAACCCATGATCCATCCGCCGCCAGAAGGCGGGCCTGTCCCGTTTGGGGCAGGTTTGGCCGCACCGCGGCCTCGCCAATGTTCGAGGCAAGCATATGGGTCAAGCCGCCGCTGTCCCACGCCACCACCGCCAACCCCGGGCAAGTCGCCTCGCGGCGGACGCATCCCGCCGCGGCCGCAAGCGTGGTCTGAACTGTCAGAAGCGGAACCGGCCTTTGCTCCACACCGATCACACCAAACGGACCAAAGGGCGCGGCCAGTATCAAGCAGACCACAGCCGATCCGGCGCAGGCGGCAGCTAGGCCGACAGCATACGCCGCGCCAAACAACGCGGCATGCCTTGGGTCATTTTCGGCCATCGCAATCCGCTTGTTTTGCGGGTTTGCAGCGACCGAGGCACCATAGGGCGCATGCCGGGCACCCAGCGTGCAGGGGCCAAGCCAGATAGGCCGCCCGCCCGACAGATGCGCCGCCGAGGCGAGGATCGCAGGATAAACCGACAGGGTCTGCATCGCCGAAACATCATCTGCCGCATGCACGATGCCGCAACCGCCAAAATAGACACCATCCGCCAGTGGTCCGGGTGGGTTGCGGTTGAACTCTGTGAAGAATGACGTTGTGCCCGCCACAACGCGCCCCGTGAAACCCGCGGCCCGCAGCGCTGATACCAGATTATCCACTGGCACTTCACCGGGCGGCAGGCTGGCGGTTGGCGAAGTCTTAAACTCGCGGCGGGGGGCGACCAGCAGGTCGCGCGGTGGGTTGTCCCTGCCAAGCGCCTGCATCAAGGCCGCCACCTCGGCAGTTGCATCGTGGGCGGGAAAGATGGCCTCGACCACCGGGGCCGCGCCGATTGCCGTTGCAAGCGCAAGGCCGGCGGCAAGCTCAACGGCCCCCTGCCCCGGCACCCAGCGCAGGACAAGACGCTGCGCGATGCCGCGCGGAAGGCGCGCGGCATCGCCCGCCAGCGCCTCGGGCCGGTCGGCAAACAGCGCCATTTGCGGCATGGCGCCTATGACAGGGCCCCACCGCAAACGTGGATCGCCCGCCTTGGCAATGTTGCCACCTGCGCCGGGCTGTGCAGCGGCGATGGTCACTGTGACGCTTTGATGGTCCTGCGTTCCTTTTGTCAGAACATAGGGTTTCGGTCGCGACAGCGGGCGCACAAAGGTCTTGAACGACGCATCGGCCCAGTTGCGTTGATCTTCCATCTCGAAGGCATCACCCGTCATCGCGACCCGCACTGACAGACCCGGTTCCGGCGCATGCGTCATGGCGGCAATGTCCGTCGCCGGGGCGTTGGGGTCGATCTGTTCGGGAAACCGCAGAGAAATTCGCGCCCCCTGCGATGTCTCGATTGCCAAAGGCAGTCCCGCAACCTCGGCGGGGTGCAGCAGCACAAAGCCGATCCGGTTGGTGGGGAAATCACTGACCGCAAGGCCCGAAGCGACCATCGCAACCACACCGTCGGCCGCGCCGGAGGTGGTCATGTCATAGTCGAACCGCCCTTCCGGCCCTTCGCAACGTGCGCGGTAAGTGACGGCAAACCGTGCCGGGCTTTCCGTCACGCGCAGTTCCGTGATCAGCGGCGCATAGGTGCCCCAGCCGGTATCACGCGCGAGGTAGTTGATGGCGCGCAGCACCTCGATCCCGCCAAAGCAGATGGATCGCAGATTTCCGTCCTCCAGAATGGCCGAGACGGCACCTGCCCGCAGGCTGCGGCGGGCGGGCGGCGGGTCATCGGTGCCAAACAGGTCTTTTGCGCTAGCCTCCGTCATGTCTTGGCGTTTTCCGTCACGCTGAAGAAATCGACGGTCTTGGACAGGATCATCGACCGCGTGACCGCGTCAAAGGTCAGGAAATGCTCTGAACGCAGATGGCGCTCGAACGCGCTGCGGTCGGAATAGATTTCGTACAGCAGCACGCTGCCGGCCGGCCCTTGCACTGGCATCAGCACATCAAAGCGCAGACAGCCGGGCTCTGCCGCCACGGATTGCGCGGCATTGGCGCGCACCGCGACAAAGAACGCGGCGTAGTCGGTCTCAACGACTTCAAGCCGCACGGTCAGCGCAAATGTCGGCGTCATGCGGGTCGCCAAGCAAAGGGGACTTCCGCGTTGTGTGACGCGGCCGCGCGGTAGGCGGCATCGACAAGCGCAAAAGTGCGCAGGTTGTCCTCGCCCGACGTTTCCGCCGCAACACCGCGACCAAAGCAATCCAGGAAATGTGCACAGGCCGCGAACGCGCCTTCCTGGCTGGCATGCCACGGCTCTGCCGTCCAGGGCAGCAGCGGTGAAGAGATATCCTGCACTGTGGTCGTGCCCTGCCGGATCACGCTCATCCGATATCCGGGATGCACGATCAGCGTGCCGTCGGGGCCCTCGATTTCCATCAGTGTCTGGGGAAAGGGGTCAGGGTCGCGCTGTGCCTGATAGGTGCATTCGACCACGCTGACCGCACCATTTTCATGGCGCAGCAGCATGGTCGCGGTATCCTCTCCCAGCAGTCCGGGGCGCCTGTGCTGGGTTTCGCAAGACAGACGCGCCACCTCGCCCATGATCGCACGGGCAAGATCCATCACATGAATGCCCACATCGGCGATCACCAGGTTGGGTTCGTGCAGGAAATAGGGCTGGGCCGCGTAAACATCAAAGCCGGTGCGAAACAGGATGCGGGCCCAGCTGGGTTGGCCGATCATGCCTGCGGCAATCGCCTTGCGCACCGCGCGCATCGGCGCCTGGAACCGGAAATTCTCATGCACCGCCAGCCACACCTCGGCCTTGTGGGCAGCCGCGACGATCGCCATGCAGTCGGTCAAAGTCGAAGCAAAAGGCTTTTGCACGATGACGGCAATGCCATGTGAAATCGCCAACTCTGCCAACGGGCGGTGAGTTTCGTGGCGCGTCACAATATCAACCAGATCGGGCTTTTCCGCCCGCAACATGGCGTCAGCATCCGTGTAATACGGCACGCCATAGCGCGCACCGGCCGACTTTGCCTTGTGCGCATCCACGTCGCAGACTGCCGCCAGATCAGCACCTTCGGGCCGCAGATGGTGCCAGGATTGCAGATGGTTCTCGGCGTAAAAACCGCAACCGATGACGGCGACCCGGACCCTGCCGCGCATCACGCCGGCCCCAGAATGTGATTTCGCAATACGCCGACACCCTCGGCCTCGATCTCGATCACATCGCCCGGCTGCATGAACACCGGCGGTTTCTGGAACAGGCCGACGCCGGCCGGCGTGCCGGTGGTGACGATATCGCCCGGTTCCAGCGGCATCACCTGTGCCAGATGGCCGATCAGCTGCGGCAACGAGAACAGCCAGTCTGCCGTAGTCCCGTTCTGCATCACTTTGCCGTTCAACCTTGTTTTCAACGCGACCCGGTCCGGATGCGGCATGGCATCGGCGGTCAGGATGCAGGGACCGATCGGTGCAAATCCGGCAAAGTTCTTGCCCAGCGTAATCTGGTTGTCCTTGAACTGCACGTCGCGGGCCGAAACATCGTTCAGCAGCGTGTACCCGAAGATCGCCGGCATCACCTGATCCGGTGTGGGCCGGTGCAGAGGCTTGCCAATAACCACGGCGAATTCGACCTCGTAATCCAGTTGCTCTGTCAGCCGCGATTTCACGATTCCTGCGTCAGGGCCGGTGATCGAGGACGGCAGCTTGGCAAAGAAGAACGGCTCGGTCGGCATCACCGCCTTGGGGTTTTCCAGCGCATGCGCCTTGTAGTTGACGCCCGAACACAAGACCTTGCCCGGGCGGATCGGCGCGTGAAGCTGGACATCGACAAGGGGATGACGCGGTGCCTTGGGCCAGCCAGCCCGCACCTGTGCCAGAGCCTGCGCACCGCCCAAGATGATCCCAAGCAGATCAAGCCCCAGACCGGCGCCGGTCAGGTTTGCCACCAGATCTTCGATCAGCACGCCGGTTTGCCGCGCCTCCGGACGGTCCTTGAAAGAAAAGGTAACCAGCTTCATTTCGGCTCCATCAGAAAGACTGCCTTGTGCATGGCCATCGGGTTTTCCGCGAGTTGGGCAAAGACAGTGGGTGCGTCTTCCAGTTTGAACCGGCTGGCGATGGACGGATATTGGATGCGTCCCGAGGCCAGAAGGGACAGTGCGACTGGAAAGCAGTCGACCGAGGCGCGCGAGCCCAGAATTGTCACCTCTTTGCGGGTGAAATCAAGGCCCGGCAGGGTGATCCCCAAACCCCTCTTCACCAGGCCCAGAATAACGATCCGCCCCCCGGCGGCAACAAGGTCAAGCGTCTGTTCCATCGCAGAAGCAGCACCGGTGGCTTCCATGACGACCGGCATGCCTTCGCCCTTGGTCAACTCCAACACGCGGTCTAGCAGGCCCTCGCCGCCCGCCACCGGGATCGCGCCCAGTCGCGCGGCAATCGCAAGCCGCTCGGTGGACAGGTCGGTCGCATAGACCTTGGCCCCGATGGCGCGGGCAACCTCGACCACAGCCAGACCAATCGGCCCCGCCCCCAACACAAGAACGCTGTCTTCGGCGGTGACCATGCCGCGCCGGCACCCCTGAACCCCGATGGCGACGGGTTCGGCAAAGGCCGCCGTGAAGTCGTCCAGCACATCCGGCACAAGGTTCAGGTTTTTGGCCGGCGCGGTGACATATTCGGCAAAACCACCCTCGCGGTGAATGCCGACGATCGCCAGCTTGGCGCAGCAATTGCGCTTGCCGATGCGGCAGGGATAGCAGGTGCCGCAGCCGATGAACGGGTCCACCACGACGCGGGTTCCGGGGGCCGGTCCGTTGCCGCCCTCCCCATAGCTGACGACACGGCCTGCAATCTCGTGGCAACCAATCCGCGGATAACTGACATAGGGATTCTTGCCGGTGTAGATGTACAGATCGCCGACACACAGCCCAGCGGCGGCGACCTTGACCAGCACTTCGCCGGAACCGGGCCTGGGCATCGGCGCATCAACCATGCGAATGGCCAAAGGCGCGTCAAACAGTGCGGCGCGCATCCTAGTGCACCCCCACGACGTCGCCGGCCGGATCGACATCGATCCAGTCACCGGGCCGCAGAAGATAGGGCGTGGCAACAGCCTCGCCGCGGGCCTGTGCCGCTGCATGATGGGTCATGTAATCGGCCACGTCGCGGTCTCCGTCCAGGGTGATGTAGTGGCAAGGAAGAACCGACTTCAGCCCCAGCCATTGGGTGGCAAGCAGGCCCTCGTACGGGCTCATTTCTCCGGTCAGCATTTCCCCGGGCATGGGGTTCAGGTGCAGGATCTCTTGCGGGTTGGCGATACCGATGCAGCCGATATTGGGCTGGTAGAGCATGGCTTGCAACTTCATGTCAGTGAAGATCGCCGTGTCGCCATAATGATAAAAGCGCACATTCTGATCCGCGTAGACGATATAGGCCATTGGCACGCCAGAGATGAAGCTGCCGTCCTTCAACCGGATTTGCGACCAGTGGTGGCATTCAAGCGGCTGCACCTCGATACCGGCAACCTTGACCCGGATACCCCAGGTCGTCGCGCGGATTTGGCTTGCCGGGATGCCGCGGTCCATCAGCCACGCCTTTACCTCGCCGCCGCAGATCACCGGGCAGCCATAGCGCGCGGCAATTTTGTCAGTATCGCCCAGATGGTCAAAGGCCGCGTGGCTGACGATGACAAGATCAACCTTGTCGAAACTGTCAGACTTGACCAGCGATCCGGGGTTCTGGTCCAGAAACGGATCGCAAAGAATCCGCAGTCCCGAACGGGTGATGATTTCGTAAGCCGCAACGCCGTGAAACCGGATGCGTGTGCTGGGAGCCAAGTCCATCAAGAACCTATGATGTTGAAGGGAGAATGATCCTGCTGGGAGCAAGTGCAGGACCATTCATTTCCCGGCGTCGGACGGGAGTGGCCCGACGCCGGAATTGTGTGCTTACTTGACGCCGAGCGCGGTCAGAACCTTGTCGACATTGTCCGCCGAAACGACGAGCACGCCGGTGTCCAGATCCGGGATCGCCCGGCCGCCATTGGCGGCATCCAGACCGGCCGTCTTCAGGCCGCTGTGGTTGTAGTCATGCAGCAGCTTGATCGCGTAATAGATGAACAGCTCGCGGTTCTGCACCACGATGCCGTTGACCCAGCCTTCCTTGGCGGTCTTGAAGAAGTCCGGGGTCTGCTCCATCGCCGTCACCACGATCTCGCCCGGGTTCTTGCCAGCTTCCCGAAGCGCGGTCACGATGCCGGCACCAGATTCCGAGTCAAAACCGGCGAAGGCCTTGATATCGGGATGTGCGGCCAGCAGCGCCGCAGTCACCTGGGCGGCTTTTTGGGCGTCGCCGCCGTCGTCCTCGTTTGCGACGATCTCAATTTTGCCGGCACCATTCGCCGCAATATACGCGTTGAAGCCCGCCACTGCTTCACGCATGTTGCCTGCGTTGATGATCGACATCGTGGCAACCTTGCCGCCATCTGGCAGAGCCTTCATGATTGACTTGGCCTGCGCCACGCCGACCTGCGTCCAGTTCGTGCCGATATAGGCAAGGCGACCCGAATCCGGCAGATCGCCGTCATCCACGACCGTTGGCACGCCCTGTTCCAGGCAGCGTTTCACGGGTTCGGTCAGCGACGGATCCCAGCCGCCCACCACCGATACGCCCGAGGGATGCTGGGCGCAGACCTGATCGACCGCCGAGATGAAACCGGGCAGATCAAAGTCGGTCGGGCCGGCTACGATGACGCGGACGCCCAGTTCGTTGGCGATCTTTTCCATGCCGACATAATCATATTGCACGAACAGCGGCAGGTTGGCCTTGTTGGAGATCCAGTAGTAGGTCTCCTTCGCATCGGCAGGCCCGAAAGCCGATTCCTGCGCCATGACCGGCAGCGCGTGTGCGCCTGTCAAAATTGTGCCAAGCGCAAGCGCACCGGCGATCTGTTTGGTTAGTCTCAGCATATCATTGTCCTCCTTGGTGACAAAATTCCGTTGCATTTTCCGCCGGTTGTGTCCGGCGACCTTGTGTTGTTTTCGCTCAGCCGCGGCCCGGGGTTTTGAAGCGGTCAAGGGAAACGGCGAACAGCAGCACCAGACCCACCACGATGCCCTGCCAGAACACACCGACCGAATTGATGATCATGGCGTTCTCAACCAGGGCGATGAACAGTACGCCCATGATACCGCCAAAGATCGTGCCCTCGCCGCCCTTGAGGCTGGCGCCGCCAAGCACGGTTGCCGTGATGACCTTGAGTTCGATGCCGACGCCCGCATTCACGACGGCAGAGTTAAGCCGGGCCGCATAAAGTGCGCCGGACAGACCCGCCAGCACGCCCATGATGACAAAACCGATCAAAATCAGCCGGTCCACCCGGATACCGGACAGCTGTGCTGCGCGGGGGTTGCCGCCGATGAAGTAATACTGCCGGAAGAACCGGGTCCGCGCGATCAGCCATCCGCCGCCCAGCGCGATGACCAACATCACCCAGAACAGCGACTGGATGCGCAGCAGCGGATCGGCCACCCGCCCGAAAGCCGCAAATTCGTCAGAAATCGGTGTGACACCCGTGCCCGCAGTCACATAGGTCAACCCGCGAAAGATTGTCAGCGTGCCCAGCGTCGCGATCAGCGCGTTGATCCCGATCCGTGTGACGATCAGCCCGTTGATCAGCCCGGCGATGCCGCCCACCACCAGACCGGCCAGCATCCCGGCATAGGGACCATAGCCCAGCCAGTTGGGCGAGGCGACCACCCCGGCCCAGACCCCGGCGAGCGCCAGCGTCGATCCGCAGGACAAATCAAACGTCCCGGCAATCATCAGCAGCATCATCCCGCAAACCAGAATGCCCACCGGTGCAAGATTGAGCAGAACCGCGCGCATGTTGGACGCGGTCGGAAAATTGTTGGGATAAACGGCGGCCATGACGCCCGCCAGAACCAACACCAGGATGAACAGGGTCAGCTCGCGCGAATTGGCCAACTTGCGGACCACCCGCAAAAGCAAGGCGTCACGTTGCGTTGCGGCGGTGGTATCGGTCATGCGTCTGCTCCCACCGTGGCGCGTGACGCGGCAACGGATGCTGTGAATTTGGTGGCCAGTCGAAGCACGCTTTCTTCGGTAGCCTCGCCGCCGTTCAGGGTGCCGACCGTGCGGCCCTCCGCCATCACGATGATGCGGTCGGCCAGCGCCAGCACTTCGGGCAAGTCAGACGACACGACCAGCAAGGCCACGCCCTTGGCCGCCAGGGCCCGCAACAATCGGTAGATTTCGGCCCTCGCCCCCACATCCACCCCGCGCGTCGGTTCATCGACAATCAGAAGCTTTGGCTCCATCGCCAGCCATTTGGCCAGCAAGACCTTCTGCTGATTGCCGCCGGACAGATTGCCGACCACCTGGCGCACCGACGGCGTGGAAATCCGCATTTCCACAACAAAGTTCTGGGCCAGAGCCTCCGCCTTGGCTTGAGAGAATTTTGCGCCGTCCGAAACCTTGTCCAGCACGGTCGCGGCGATGTTGTTCACGATGTCCATGCCCAGAAACAGGCCCGAAGTTTTCCGGTCCTCGGGCACCATCCCCACCCCGGCCGCCTTGGCGTCCCAGGTGCCGCCCGGCCGATAGGCATTGCCGTCGATGGCGATGGTGCCACCGCTGCGCTTGCGTGCGCCGAAAATGGTTTCGCAAAACTCGCTGCGGCCCGATCCGATCAGGCCCGCAATGCAGACAATCTCACCCGCACGAACGGTGACAGAGGCATCCCGGACCATGACGCCCGCGGCCACCTGCCGGGCCTCCAGCACGACGCGGCCCGGCACACGACCGTCCGCCTGCCGGTGCAGATGGACATCCCGGCCCACCATAAGCCGGATCAACTCGTCGGTGCTGGTCGCCGCCACATCCCGCGTTCCGGCAAGCCGCCCGTCTTTCAACACGGAAACCCGGTCGCACAGCGCAAAGATCTCGGCCAGACGGTGCGAGACATAGATGATCGAAACACCGGACTGGGCCAATTTTCGCACCACATCGAACAGTCGATCGGTCTCGTTCAGCGTCAGGGCGGCCGTCGGCTCATCCAGGATAAGCAGTTTCAGATCATGCGACAGCGCCTTGGCGATTTCCACGATCTGGGCCTGCGCGGCCGACAATTCCGCCACCCGCCGGGCCGGATCGATGGCAACACCCAACTGGCCAATCAGTCGCGCCGCCTCGGCCCGCATCTGGTCCACCAGCACCTGACCAAACCGCCCCACCGGCTGGCGGCCGGCAAAGATGTTCTCGGCCACGCTGAGTTGCGGCACCAGCGAGCCTTCCTGATGCACAATACCGATGCCCAATGCGCCCGCCGCGCGTTCGTCTTGCAGACGGACCTCTTCGCCATCAATCAGGACCGTGCCGGAACTTGGCGCGTGGATGCCGGCAACAATCTTGCCAAGCGTGGACTTTCCCGCGCCATTCTCGCCCAGAAGCGCCCGAATTTCACCGCGCTCTACCGAAATGCTGACGTCCTCCAAGGCGATCACGCCCGGAAACCGCTTGGACAAACCCTGTACTTCCAGACGCGCCGCCATCACGCGGCCCGGCCGGCGGCCAGATAGCGCGCCTGTGCTGCTTCGATCATCGACACCATTGTCTGATTGACCGGCGTTGCGACGCCGGCTTTTTTGCCCGCGGCGACAATCGCGCCATTGATCACTTCGATCTCGGTCTTTCGTGCCGCTTGCACGTCTTGCAACATCGAGGCCTTGCCGCCCACCGCCTTTTGCAGCAGCCCGGTGATCGCCGCCCAGCGCCCGTCGTAATCCAGCGCGACGCCGCTGGCGGCGGCCACATCCACCACTTCGTGCAGGATCGCGGCCATCGCCTGCTTTGCGCCGTCAAATGCCACCAGTTCATGGGCAAAAAAGCCCAGCAGCGCCGATGTTGGCAAGGTGCAGGCATTCAGCGCCAGTTTTTTCCAGATCTCGTCCAAAATCCGGTCGGTGACTGCAGTTTCGATCCCGGCCGCGCGGAACACCGCCGCCACCGCTTCGACGCGCGGGGTTGCCGCGCCAGAAAGCTCGCCCAGATACGTCAGGCCCGTTCCGGGATGCTTGACCTGACCCGGCCCCAGCAACGTGCCGCTGTGATAGGTCAACCCGACAATGACCCGGTCCGTCCCGGCAACGGCCCCGATGCGGTCCGCATTGCCCCAACCGTTCTGCAGGCTCAGGATCGCGGTCTGCGGCCCCATCATCGGCAAGGCAGAACCGATAGCGGCCTCGGTGTGATAGCATTTCACGAAATTCACGATCAGATCAACCGGACCGACCCGCGCCGGATCATCGGTGGACGCGACCGCGATCTTTGCAACCGATCCGTCCTTTTCCTCGATCGACAGGCCGCCTCCATTGATCGCATCAATCGCTATGCGCGAGACATCGATCAATGTCACCTCATTCCCGGCACGTGCGAGATAGCCGCCAAACAGCCCGCCCATCGCACCGCCACCGCCCAAAATGGCAATCTTCATTCAACGTCTCTTTCTCTTGCCAGGTTTCGGGGCGTTTTGACGGCGGGCGTCGACTCGCTCGAAAAGTCATCATACCAATTTAGATCAACTTTTGACTCCCCGTCAAGCCAAGTGGTATGTTGACTACCAGATGCGGTGAGTTTTCCGGCGCCGCTGGCCGCCAGCACAACCCTGACAATTGGAACGACAGGGCCAGTCCGGCGACGGGTAGGTTTTCGCGCCCGGATGGCAGGGCGCGACTTGATTGCAACCCGACAGCGCTTGCCAAAAGATTGGGCGATGCACGGGCTGACAGTGGTTGGCTGTGGGCTCAGAGGGACGGAGGGCCGGCTATGTTTCTGGTGTCAGGGGCTTCAGGCAACAGCTAAAGTCAGGTGATTGACGTCCTGGACCGCCGCAATCTGGCCTTCCGGACCGCCGCGCGTCGCGCCACTGAAAGCCGCTGCGTTCCCTCCGACTTTTGCGACCGCGCAACCTTGCCGGGCGCTCTTTCTGGTACAAAGGGCGTGTATCTTCTTTGCCCGCCAGCCATCGCGAACATGTCGCAAACGCTGTTGCCCTTCGTTGACGCAATACGGGATGCGGACGCAGGGCCAATCGAGTGCCTGTCGGGCGCGGGGGCCGGATCACCCTGCCCGCTGGCGACGGGCGCATAGCGTTTATCGATATGCCCAATCTGGCCGAGGCCGCGGTGGACGCCTTGTACGGACCTACGGTGTTGGCGGGCAAGGCGGTCACGCTGACCGGGCCGCGGGCGATTGGATTTGACGAAGTGGCCACCCTGATCAGCGCAGCGGCAGGTCGACCAGTCAGATATGATCGCGTGTCACGGTTGCTGGGACGACCTGCCACGGACATCGCCACTTTTGTCAGTGACAACCGCGCGATGTGGCGGGCGGGCGAAAACCTGTCGGCAGGCAGGCCGCGAACGCCCTGAGGCGATCTTGGGATCGGCACGGACTGACGGTCAAACCACCTGCGGACGGGAAGTTGAATACGCAGGAACCGGCTGTTCCGGTCAAAGCTGCCGTAAGCCGTTCAGCATGATTGACATTACCGTATGGACGGTACAGTAATTTCACAGGCAATCTCTCCCTCTCGGAGGACACATGCGCAGCACCGTTTTGACCCGGTTGACCCCTGTGGCGTCTCACGCCAATCATACGCTGCACGAATGATGCGGCTGGCGGTCATTGGTGTGGGCGATGTTGCCTACCGCGACTACCTGCCTCAGTTCAGTCGGATCGCGCATCTGGGAACTGTCAGTTTGGTGATCGCGCGCAACCTCGCGCGAACCCGGGCCGCCGCGCAGTTTTTTCAGGTGCCGCAGGTCGATGTGGACTGGCGACGCGCCTTGCAGCCGGATGTCGATGCCGTGATCAACCTGACGCCAGCCCCGGTACATGGCGAAATCAACCTGGCCCTCGCCAAGGCCGGACGCCATTTTTATTCCGAAAAGCCCTTTGCCCGAGATGTGACGGAAGGCAAAGCGATCATTGCGGCTGCCGCGCGGACCGGCTGCGTAATCGCCGCCGCGCCCTCGGTCATGGTCTATCCCCAGGTGATCCGCGCTGCGGAAGTGCTGCGCAGCGGCGAACTCGGCCGCATCCATTCTGCACGCGCCACCGCAACCACCTCTCCGCCGCCGTGGGGCGGCTATATGGGCGACCACGCACCATTTTTTTCGGCCGAAGTCGGCCCGCTCTCTGATATGGGCGTGTATCCGCTGCATGTGCTGACCGGTTTGTTGGGCAATGTTGTGACGGTCTCGGCGCTCAGCTCTCGCACCCGGCCCAGCTTTACGGTCAACGAAGGCCCTTTTGCCGGAACCACGGTGCCGGTTGACGTTGATGACAACTGGCAAATCGCGCTGGCGCTTGACAGCGGAATACTGGCGTCGCTGCAGGTCGCCTATTGCATCTCCCAGCCCGGTGCGTGCCAGATTGAAATTTCCGGCGAGGTTGGCAGCATGGTCGTGCCGATCCTGGACCCTGCCGCTCCCCTGCACGTCACGATCGGCGGAACGACGCGGGACGAACCTGTCCACCACCACCGCAACGACGGTCCGGATCACCTGCTGGGCGTCCAGGACTTTCTGGAAGCCATCCGCGATGGCCGCGAACCTGTCATCAACGCGGCCCACGCGCTCCACGTCGTTGCGGTCCGCCAAGCCATCGAAAAAGCCGCACGCAGCGGCAACCGCATTCCGGTAAGTCACTGAGAAAGGGTCGCGCGTGAGCATTCCATTGGTAAGACTGGGCGTCATAGGTGTTGGAACCCTCAGCTTGCGGGGCGTGTTGCCCCATATGACGCAAGCGGATATCGTCGACCGCGTCAGAGTGACGGCCCTGTGCGATCCGGTGATCGAACGGGCGAAAGACGCCGCCGCCAAGTTCGGCATCCCTGCGGCATATCCGACGCTTGACGCGATGCTGGCGGATGATGACATCGACGCCGTCACAATTGTCAGTCCGATCGGCCTGCACTTTGACCACTGCCGCAAAGCGTTGGAAGCTGGCAAACATGTTCATGTCAACAAGACCATGACGACGACTGTCGCAGAGGCAGATCACCTGATCGCCCTTGCAGCCGCCAAGAACCTGCGACTTGTGGCCTCACCCGGCGAAATCTTGCGCCCGCAGGTGACGGCCGCGCGCAAGTTGCTGCGCCAAGGCGCCATTGGGACATTGTCTTGGGCAGAATGCGGTGCCGCATTTGGCAATTATCACGAAACCGAGCCTGAACGAACCGCCGGCAGCACCGCCATCGACCCGACATGGTATTTCCGCCTTCCGGGTGGCGGGCCAATGTATGATGTCACATCTTACGCGCTGCACCAGTTGACCGCCATTCTGGGGCCCGCAAAACGCGTGACGGCAATGTCGGGCATTCGCGTGCCGGCAAGATATTGGCAAGGCCGGGAGGTAAAGACCGAGGCGGACGACAACACGCTTTTGCTGCTCGATTTCGGCAACGCCGTCTTTGCCATGGTCTTTGGCACCGCAGGTGGCCGCACCAACCCGCAGTTTGCGGCCACGACCTTTCATGGCACCGCGGGCGTGCTCGACGGCATCCTGCTTAACGGCACATCCATCGAGTTCGACAAACGCGAAGAGACGCTGGGCGGCCCGGTTTCTGACTGGGAGGCGCAAATGCGAACCTTGCCTCACGTGACCGGGCCGCACCGCGCAATTCCCGAAAGCCATATTTTCGAGGACATGATGCAGTTCGTGCGGTGGATCAGAGAGGGCGTGCCCACGCTTGCCACGGCCGAACACGCGCGGCACGTGATCGAGATCATCGAAACCGGCTTTGCGTCAGCCAAGGAAGGTCGTGCGATTGACCTCGCCACAACTTTCGATCTGCCCGTAGACTGACCGCAACACATCAACATGAAAGCGCGAGTATGACAAAAACGATACGGATCGGTGTCATAGGCATGGGCAGCGCGTCAGAGTCTTATATTCCCCATGTTCGCCGGTTGCCGCTGGAGGGGGTTCCTTGCGAAATCGTCGTTTCTTGCGATCTACGCGCCAGCCAGAAGGCGCGGGCAGAAGCCCATCAGATTGCGGATTTCACGACGGACCCCGCAGAGGTGATCGGGCGCAGGGACGTCGACCTCGTGATGATCCTGACCGCCATGCCAAGCCACGGACCGCTGGCGCTGTCCGCTTTGCAAGCCGGCAAGCGCGTGCTGTTGGAAAAGCCGATGTCCATCGACCTTGCAGAGGCCCGCGAGATCCTTAAGTTGTCAAAGACCAGCGCGGGAAATCTGGTCTGCGCCCCGCATGTCGCGCTGTCCCCGGTTTACCGCGAAATTGCGCAGCGCATTGCGAACGGTGAAATCGGTCGCCCGCTTACGGCGCGTGGCCTTTATGGTTGGGCCGGCCCCGACTGGGCAAGCTGGTTTTATGAACCGGGCGGTGGCCCGATGTTCGACCTGGGCGTCTACAATGTCACAACACTTACCGGTCTGCTGGGGCCGGCGAAACGCGTTGTTGCCCTTGGCACGACGGCGCTGCCAGAGCGCATGATCGGCGACCGCAAGATCAAGGTTGACATCGAGGACAATGTCCACCTCCTGCTCGAATTCGACGGTGGCTGCATAGCCTCCATCGCCACAGGATTCACCATGCAGAAGTATCGCACCCCGGGCATAGAGATCTATGGCAGCGAAGGAACGGTCCAGATGATCGGCGAGGACTGGGGGCCGCAGGGCTTCGAATTGTGGCGCAATGACCGCGCCTGCTGGGAAGTGCATGAGTTGGGGGGTGGCTGGCGCTGGACCGACGGCATCCGGGATCTGATCCAGTCCGCCCAAGAAGGACGCAAACCGGTCAATGCGCCCGACCACGCGTTTCACGTGCTGGACGTGATGTCGAAATGCCATGAATCGATCCTGACGGGCCGGGCCGTCGCCATTGCTTCGACCTTTACCCCGCTGGTCTTTGAAAACCGCGCGGCCCGACTTGCACCGCACCTTGACCACGCGCCAAGTTGAGGCCGGCCATGACAAAAGCCGGTCAAAGGCTGATGGCTACCCAGGATTACGGGTGGTCCCAGATCGCGACCCGCGCCGGCCTTGCTTGGCCAGAAGCGGTGCCTTGGGCCATGCAACGCGCGACACAGGCAGGGTTTGCCGCCTGGGAGCCGTTTCTGAAGACTCCGGCCGACGCCAAACGCATTGGCCAGCAGACCGTCGACCACGGGCTTGCCATGCCATCCGTCTTTGTTGCTGGTGTCCTGTTCAACGCGGATCAAGGCGCGGCAACATCCGCCCGCATCGTGGAACTGGTCGCCGAAGCGGTCCGGTTTGGTTGTGAACGGGTCACGATCTACCCAGAGCCAAAACAAGGCGGCGTCAAGTCGGATGGCGAGTTGTCACTTCAGGCCCAAAACCTGAACAGACTTGCCGAGGCGCTTTCTGGCGTCAGCCTGCTGTATCATCCCGAAGAACCGGAAATGGCGGACGGTGCCCATGAATACCACCATGTCCTGATCCACACCGACCCCGAACTTGTCCGGCTGTGTCTTGACCCTGATGCCATCTGGCGCGGTGCCGCGCTGTCGGAGCGGCTGAAGCTTGATCTGGTAAGGCAGTATGCAGACCGCACCGACGCGATCCATCTGCGCCAGTCAGTCAATGGTGTCTGGGCCGAGGTGATTGGCGCGGGCGACATGCCCCTATCGGACCTCGCCGCGTTGACGAAGCCCTTCAATCCGCATCTGATCGTGGAGCATGCCTACGAGGCCGGGACAGCCCAGACACTCGACCCCGTCGCGGCTCACCGCCAAAGCATCGCGTTCGTCCGGGCGATTTTCGATATCGGCAGGGGCAACCCATAATATGCGACAACGCCCTGCCAGGGGTCGCAAAGCCAGCGCGAGTCCAATACTGCAACACATAGCTGAAATCCAGACAGCGACCCATCAACCGGATAGGTGCCATGACCGAAAATGTAGCTTTGACCAGCACAGGACCCGACACACGGACCCTGCTGATGGACGCCGCAGAGCGGATTGTCGTGTCACAGGGTGTCGCCAGAATGACACTGGAAGAGGTCGCCCGCGAAGCCAAGGTAAGCAAAGGCGGGCTGCTGTATCACTTTCCATCGAAAGAGGCCCTGATCGAAGGGATGATCGAGTATTTCGTGCGTCGTTTCGACACGGCAATGGCGTTTGCCCGTGACGGTGATGCTGATCCGCGCGGGCGGTCAACCCGCGCCTACGTGCGGGCCTCTACCGGGCAGACCCCGCAGATCAGCACCGAACTGGATCTGGCCAACGGCGCGCTGACCGCCGCCCTCGCGACATTCCCAGAGCGGCTGGAAGCGGTCCGCGAGCAAGGCCGCCGACATCAGGCAGAGATCGTCGCGGATGCCATTGATCCCGTGCTTGCAACCATCATCCGCTTCGCCACCGACGGGATTTGGATGGGCGAAAACTTTCAGCTAACCCGCATTGACCCTGCCTTGAAGGCGCAGGTCATCGCCCGCCTGATTGGCTGGACGCATCTCGACGGGTTGCCGGACGACGGCATAGGGCATCTCGTTTCGCAACCGCAGGATCCTTGACCCAGCAACCAACGCAGGCGGCGCGACTAGTGGACTTCCGATGTGACCAACTGGGGCAAGGTGAGACGGGTCTAGAACAGTCCGGCTGGCATCGGCCCGAACCATGCGCCTTGAGCGAGATGGCAGTCATCAGCAAATCGCCTGCCCCTCGGCGTCGAACAGGTTCGCGCCGGTCATGTCCAGCGTCACGTCCACCTTCAACCCCGGCATTTGATCGAAATCCTCATCGCATTTCACGATCATCGGGCCATGCGGGCCGGACAGATGCAAAATGGTCTCGCCGCCAAGGTGCTCGGCCAATGTCACTTCGCCCTGAATTTTATCCACGCCGTCCACCGCGCGCGCGACCTGCAGTTTTTCCGGCCGCAGGCCCAGTGTGACGTTGGTACCCGCCGCGGCCGAACCTGCGACACCGGAAACCACCACCCGCGGACCGCTGTCAAGGTGCAGCGCGACCTGCCTTCCGTCCTGCGAGATCACCTTTGCCGGAAACAGATTCATCGTCGGGCTGCCGATAAAGCCCGCCACAAACAGGTTCGCTGGGTGGTGATAGATGTCACGCGGCGTGCCGACCTGCTCGATCCGCCCGCCTTTCAGCACGATGATGCGGTCGGCAAGCGTCATCGCTTCGACCTGATCGTGGGTGACGAAAATCATCGTGGTCTGCAACTCACGGTGCAACCGGGCGATCTGGCTGCGCATTTCGACCCGCAGCGAGGCATCCAGATTGGACAGCGGTTCGTCAAACAGAAAAACCTCTGGCTTGCGCACGATGGCGCGGCCAATCGCGACGCGCTGCCGCTGGCCACCGGACATGGCCTTTGGCAGACGGTCCAGTAGGTCGGTAATCTGCAACAGACGCGCCGCATCCCGCACCCGGCGGTCCACCTCTGTGCTGGCAACCTTGGCCCGCCGCAGGCCGTAGGCCAGATTGTCATAGGCCGACATATGCGGATACAGCGCGTAATTCTGAAACACCATTGCCACGCCCCGTGCGGCGGGCGCCCGTTCTGTCACATCCTGCCCGGCAATTTCGATGCTGCCATAATCCACATCCTCCAGCCCGGCGATCATCCGCAGCAGCGTGGATTTGCCGCAACCCGAAGGGCCGACAAATACCACCAACTCTTTGTCCTCGATGGTCAGATCAATTCCCTTGATCACCTCGATGCTGCCGAACTGCTTGCGCACGCCTGTCAAGATGACCGAACTCATGGGCGGACTTCCTTCATTTCAGACCTTTCGTCGCCAGACCTTGCTGGAAGAAGCGTTGGGTGAACAAGAACAGGACCACCATCGGCACCGCCGTGAACGTGGCACCCATCATGGAAATCGACCACTCCACCGCGCGCTGCGACCGGAAGGTGAAAAGACCGACCGATAGCGGAAAGTCCTCGCGGGTTTTCAGGTATATGAGCGGGCCAAAGAATTCGTTCCAGGTGTACACGATCGCAAACAGGGCCACGATCACCAGCGCAACCCTGACCTGCGGCAAAACGATCTGCCACCAGATGCGGAATTCGGAAGCACCATCAAGACGGGCGGCATCCATCAACTCGCGCGGCACGCTCAGAAAAAACTGCCGCAACATGAAGATATAGAAGGCGTCGCCAAAAAAGGACGGCAGGATCAGCGGCCAGTAGGTGCCATTCAGGCCAAGTCTGGACCAACCGATATAGGTTGGCAGAAACGTGACGATCGGCGGGATCAGCAGGGCGCAGATGGTAAACGCAAAGACCAGGTTCCGGCCGCGCCAGCGCAGACAGGCGAAAGAATAGGCCGCGAGCGCGCATGAAAAGCAGGTGCCAAAGGCCACCGCGCCCGCATAAAAGACCGAATTGGCAAACTGGCGCAGAAACGGAAAGTCGGTACGCGCGAAAAGCGCCGATACGTTTTCCCAGCGGATCGGATCGGGAAACCAGGCAATCGGCTGCGAGAAGATTTCGATGTTGGATTTGAAGGCGGATATCACCATCCAGTAAAACGGCAGCAGGAATATCGCCGCGAAAAGCAACATGACGCAGTGGTAAATGATGCTCGACACCAGATGCCGCGGGGCGGTGCGCCGCCGGATCAAATCGGTCGTCATCGGCCTTCCCCTTCATAGTAAACCCAGCTTTTGGCCGTGCGAAAGATCAGCAGTGTCAGCAGAAGCACCGTGACAAACAGCACCGTCGCCATCGCGGCGGCATAGCCTACGTTGAAATAGCGAAAGGCCGCGCGGTACAGAACAACCATATACATCAGCGTGGATTCCGCCGGCGCGCCGGTCGTGCCGCCAATGACCAGCGCTTGGGTAAACACCTGAAAAGACGAGATGATGCCGATCACCATATTGAACAGGATCACCGGCGTGATCATGGGAAGGGTGATCCAGACGAGCTTGTGCCAGGCGCGTGGGCTGTCCAGATCGGCCGCTTCGGAAATCTCTTTGGGTATGTTCTGCAAGCCGCCCAGAAACACCAGCGTCTCTACCCCCAATGGCCAGAGGCTCAGCATTATCAATGTCCAAAGCGCCACGTGCGGGTCTTTCAGCCAGTCGGGCGGATCCAGACCGAAAGCCCCCAGGATCAAGTTGACCGGACCCGCGCCGGGCGTCAGCAACAGCATGAAGACAATGGAGCCTGCCACAGCGGGCATCAAAAACGGCAGGTAGAAGATGGTCCGGTAAAATCCCGAAAGCGCCGTCGCACGGTTCAAAAACATCGCCAGTCCCAGCGCCAGGACCAGCTTGATCGGAACCGAGACCAGCGCATAGGTTGCCGTCACCCGCACCGACGCCCAGATCGCGGAATCCTTCCACATCGCTTCATAGTTACCCCAGCCAATCCATTTCGGCGGACCGGCAATCTGGAACTTCGCCTGCGCAATGACAAAGGTCAGCACCAACGGGATGAAGGTAAAGACGACCAGTGCGGTCATCCAGGGCAAGGCGAACAGCACACCGGCCCGCGCCTCGCTTCGACCGGCGCGCTTGCGCCGGGGACCGCGCGGATCCCCGGCGCTGGAAGGAAGCTCGGCCACCATCAGCCGGCAAGCACCCGGTCCAGTTCGGCTTGCGATGCCACCTGCGCTTCGGCCAGCGCATCCTTTGGCGTCGCGGCCTTGGTATAGATCTTTTCGATCGCAAGCTTGAGCTGGTCATTGCCAAAGCCCTGAACCGGCGAGTCCCACATCGGCGTCACGATCTTCGCCTGTTCGCTGTAGAAGGCCGTCGTCTCCTTGGCGAACTCTTCGCCGCGATGGTCTACCAGAATCTTCGGAGGTGCCAGCTTGACC
Source organism: Rhodobacterales bacterium (assembly GCA_025362795.1). Classification (GTDB taxonomy): domain Bacteria; phylum Pseudomonadota; class Alphaproteobacteria; order Rhodobacterales; family Rhodobacteraceae; genus Stagnihabitans. The sequence goes on from JANYFE010000067.1 coordinate 72,415, forward strand.
AAAGAATTGGTCGGGATATCCGGAACATTCTCGAACCAGGTGACCGCGCCTTCGGTCGAAAGATAGGTCAGATAGTCGAAAGCGGCCTGCGGATTAAGCGAGTTGGCGGGGATCACGAACCAGTTCGGCCAGACACCCGAAACTGTCGCACTGCCCGACGGACCCACCGGATGCGGCGCCAGATCCCACCGCGTGAAGTTGGGCGCCGGGTCGTAGATATCGCCCATCAACCAGCTGCCGGAATGCAGGCCCGCCAGACGGCTTTCCCGGAATGCCGCAGGCTGGCCGGTCGTCCCGTTCGCATAGCCGGACGCAAAACTGCCCGAGCGGTCAACGAGGTTGATGTCGCCCTTGTATTCTTCGTTCATCCAGTCAACGAAGAAATTGAACATCTCGATGTTTTCTTCGCTGTCGAATGTGTATTTGTAGTTGGCCGAGTCGTACAGTTTGCCGCCGTTCAGGGCGGACCATATGGCAAGCGATTCAGCCTCACGGTGCGGCATGAATCCCGCGACTTTCAGCGTGTCGCCATCCCAGACCGTGAATTCTTTCGACAAAGCCCGCATCTCGACCCATGTTTTCGGGAAGGACGCGCGGTCTGACTTGATGCCTTTGGCTTCAAACATTTCCGCGTTGTACCACATGGAGTAGATGCCCGCCGTCACCGGCAGCCCATAGGTCTTGCCCTTGAACTGGCACGACGCCAGCAGGCCGCCCGGCCAGGTATCAATGTTGATGATGGATTTCGCCATCATGTCGTCCAGCGCCAGGAACGCACCTTGGGTGCCCAGCGACACCGGCGCATCCCAAAGCAGCGACATGTCGGGCGGGTTGCCCCCGGTGATCGCCCCGATCAAAGCCTGATTGAAGGCGGTATCCTGACCCAGCCCGCACACAGTCTCGGCCGATGCCAGCTCTTTGTGCTTTGCAGTCCAGTCCGTCAGCATCCCGGTCTGGACCTTGCAGAACAGGTCAGAGCCTCCGGGCAGCCACAGCAGAAGTTGGCCCTTGGCCTGGGCAAATGCAGCGCCCGGCAGGGTCATCGTCGCGGCAGCTGTCGCCGCGGTTCCGAGCAGAAAACTCCGGCGGTTCAGCGTCTCCGGCTTGGCAAATGTTGGATAGGCCATGCGTCTTCTCCCTTGGTTGGTCAGAATGGTAGCGTAGGCCGGTGCGCCGGCTCTTGTGTATGAACTGTGGCAACAGCTGCCCCGATCAGGCCCGCGTCAGGCCCAAGAGCCGCTTGCAGGATCGGCAGGCCGTGCCGGTATCCCTCCCAGCGACCGGCGCGAATTGCGGCTTTCAAGCTGGCAAAATAGGGCCCGGCCGCGGAACCCAGGCCGCCGCCAATAACCAGTCGGCCCGGGTCAAGCGCATTCACCAACAGCGCCAGCACCTGGCCAAGCGTCTGTGTGGCGTGGTCGATCACCGCGATGGCATGCAAGTCGCCCGCAGCAGCAGCGGCCAGCACATCTTCGGCCCGGCTTCCTGGCGCAAAGGCGTCGGCGATCGCCGGGCCAGAGGCGATATCTTCCACGGTATGCCGCGAAACTTTGCCACAATGGGCACAGGCCGCGGTCACCGGACCGTTGGCGATGACCAGTGCAGCTCCATTTGCTCCGGCATAGGCTCGGCCGTGCTGCACCAGCACCCCGCTGACGCCAGTGCCGATGGTCACATAGTAGAAATCCTCGTCACCGCGCCCCGCGCCGAACTGCGCCTCGGCCAGGGCGGCGGCGCGGACGTCCGAAGACAGGACAACCGCGCAGCCGGGGGCAAGCTCGTTCATTCGGGCAGCCAGACGACCCTGCACATCCAGCCCTCGCCATTTGATGCGATAGTCACTGGCGACGTTGCCGGACAAATCCACAAGTTCGGCCACACCGACGCCAACCGCCACAGGCGCCAGGCCCAGGGTCTGTGCCGTGGCCATCAACTGCAGCGCCATCTCGACCACATCGCCCAGAATCGGCGCACCACCACGCGCAGTGTCGGTCGGCATCTGCACACGCGCCGTGACCTGTCCGGTCGCCAGATCGACAATGCCGCCGGCGATCTTTGTGCCACCCACGTCAATCCCAATGGCGTGACGACCCTCGGCAACACCGGGAGCGGGTTGATTGCCAAAGGCCGCCACGCGCTGCATCAGCTTGTCGCCTTGTAAAGGGGCGCCACGCCGAACACGAATTCCGCTGGCTCACCGCCCATGTTGAAGGCGCGATACTTGGTGCCTTCCGGGATGTAGAACCCGTCCTTGGGGTGCAATTCGAACCAAACCGGCGATGCTTCAGGATCGTCAATCAGGATATTCACGCGCCCCGACAGGACGTAAATCCCCATCGACCCGCCGTGGCATTGTACCGCGCTGCGCCCGCCAGCCGCCAGCCGCACCGTTCCGGCGGTCAGCTGGTCCGTCGAGGCGATGATCCCGGTCAGCACCCGCGGATCAGAAGCGTCCAGCGACCACAGCCGATCCGCCTCGCGCAGGACATGCAGTTTGGCTCCGGCCTTTGCCTCTGCCTGTTTGGCGGGCCAGTGGCCGATCAGTTCACTGCGTTCATAGCGCGAGGTCGAGATATAAGGACGGGTCGCGGCATATTTTCCAGAACTGCCGGTCGACGGCGGCGGCGCGAAAAACTCCAGCACGCGCAACTCCTCCTGGCCCCAGGCAAACGCATGGTGCCAGGTGTCTTTCTGAAAGAACACCGACTCGCCGGTCTTGACCAGATGCACCTCTCCGGTTTCCGGGTTGGCGATCACCATGGTGCCCATCAAGACATACAGCACCTCGTCGGCGGCAAAGACCGTGCGAAAGCTTTCGGAATGACGAAAGCCGTCGCCTGGGGGCATGCCGAACACCAGTTGGTGGATCTTGTCGGATGATACGTAGATCCAGTCATCCACCAGCCCCGCCGCCGCATCGCCCCAGATGTGCCGGGTCACCTGGGCGTATGGGATCGGCGCGGGTCCGTCAAAGACTGGGCGGGGCGAAGATTTATAGGCCATCCCCCTACTCCGGCGCGTGGTCAAGATGGGGTGCCGTCCGTCCACTGTCCTTGTCAAAGCGCGGCGGCGTGAAGGTAGAGACGATGGGCAACGCCTGCCCAAGGCGCCCGCTTTCCATCGATTTCGACATGATTTCCAGAACATGATAGGCGTGTTCGGGCGAATTGACGGGCTTGCGCCCTTCATGGATCGCCTGGATCAGATCGCGCACGCCATCCGTCCAGCGCCACTTTTTCCGGATCTCGTGGTCTTGCCAGAACCCGTCCTTGTTGCGCCACAGCTTGTAGCCGTAGGGGTCCCAATCCTCGCCTTTCATGTTGATCGTGCCTTCGGTCCCGTAAATCTCGATCCCCGAAACATCATAGCGCTGCATGGTGAAACCGGTGGTCACCACGGCAAAACACTGATTGCCGAAATCCAGCAGCAGCTGGAAGTTGTCGTCGGTCTGCACAGTGATTTTCTGGTTGTTGACCATCCGCTCGGGGATTGCGATGCCCGTCATCGCCAAGACCCGCTTGGCCGGGCCCAGCAGTCCGGTCAGCGTGGTGACGTTATAGACGCCCAGGTCGTACATCGGGCCGCCCCCGGGCTCATAAAAGAACGGATCCCAGTCCGGACCCGCCCAACCATACAGACCGCGCGCCGTCAGCGGACGGCCAATGTCGCCCGACTGGATGTGCCGCCACATGTCCTGGTAGGTTTCCGACAGTGTGACATGGGGGGCGCAGACAAAATGGCCCTTGCTGGTTTTCGACAGCGCCAGCAGCTCTGCCGCATCGGCAAGATCCATCGACATCGGCTTTTCAACCAGCACGTGCTTGCCGGTCAGCAGCGCCTCTCGCGTCAGCTTGCCATGGGTCTGCATGCCGGTCAGGATCAGAATGACATCGACATCCGGATGGTTCAAAACCTCGCGGTAATCGGTGGTAAAAGCCGGAATGCCCCAGCCGCGCGCCCGTTCCGCATGACCCGGCCGCAGGTCGCTGGCGATGATGATCTCGCAGTTGTTGCCTTCCATGTTCAGGATGCGAATGTGCGGGACATACTTTTCCGACACGCTTCCCAAACCGATCACGCCCAGCCGCACCGTCTTTGACATCACAGTCTCCCTCACATCCAACCGGCTGTCCCCGGAACTTGGCAAAGGATGCGCCCGGAACGGGCCCCTTGACAATTGTGCCTTTAGTCATGTGGCGCAGGGATCGAAACGGACCCGGCAGGATGACCAAAGGCACATTGCGCAGGTGCCCGATGTTGTCGAAACTGGCGAACGCATGGAGGCAGAGGTGAAAAAAGTGATCGAATCGCAATCGGTTGGCCAGACAAACCCGCCCGAGGCACCTGCCCTATCGGTGCGCCCTCAGTGGTGGCGGCTTGACTTGGTCGCCAATTGCGAGCCCGTTTGTGGACGTGCATCAAGGGCGTGACCAGCTTGAAACCCGCCAAAGTCAACAAACCGCAGCTTGCCTGGCTGACCGCGCAGGCGGTCGACGGACTTGGGGCGGCAGATTTTTATGACCGGCTTCTGGATATTCTAAGCTCGGCAGCGCGGCACGATCTGGCAGCACTTGTGCGTTATTCTCGCGCCGCACCGCCCGATCTGATCATTCCCAGAATCGAGCCAACCGCGCCGATGATGGCGTACTACCAGCACTTTTACGCCTTTGATCCGTTCTACCGACATTGGAAAAGCGGCGGCAAAACCGGGGTTTACCACCTGCGCTCGATGGATGAGAACATCGGCAGCAGCCTGTACGCGCGCGAATTTCTCGCGGCGATGTCGATCAGTGACGAGATTGCGGTGTTCCTGCCCGCGATGGGCGACGCCTGTCCCACCCTGATCCTCGACCGCGCGGCCGGCAACTTTACCAAGCCCGAATTGGCGCGCGTCCGCGCCCTTTTCCCGCTGTTGTCGGCGCTGCACAACCGGCATCTGGGCGAGTTCATCGCCTCTGGCATGGCGTCCCACGCCTCGCCCATCGGTCAGCATCGCCCCCTCCGGTTGGTCGACGACAACGGTATCAGCGTGTTCGAGACGCAATCCTGGATCGACATCGCCGCGCGAACCGACAAGGGCGTCGCCGAGGCGCTGGCGGTCATCACGGAACGCGGCCCTTGCGTTGTAAATCTGCCCGGCCATCTGATCCTGCGCCGCACGCAACTGCCCAGTGATTTTGGCCCCGCACCGAACGGCTATTGCGACGAAGTGACACCGGACACCGGGCAGAAGGGTGGCCAAGGCCTTGAACTGCCGACCAGAATGGCTGCCCAGTTGTCAGAACGCGAGCAACAGATCGCCTTGAAAATGCTGCAGGGCAATCCTGTCATCGCGATCGCCAAGAAATTGCAACTCAGCCCCGGCACCGTCAAGAACTACCGCACCAGCATCTATCGCAAGCTGGACATCACCACAGAACGCGAACTGTTCGGCGAGTTCATTGCAGAGATGTCAGGCAGCGAAGGCGGCCCGACCTGACAACTGCACCCGTCGCGGTGCGGTGGCGCTGTCCGTCCAGCCATCAAGACGAAAAAAACTCCGCAAGCCAGACCTTGCTGCCGCCCGAGGCATGCGGCGGGCGACGGTGCGCGGCAGACCCTCCGATACCAACCACGGAAACCGGGGGGGCGGCCGCAGTGAAAGCCCGCCGACACCTCCGCCTTTCAGATCACAACACGCGGTCCAGTGCCGCCACCAACCGCGCCACATCTTCGGCGCTGGTATAATGGGTGGCGCTCATCCGCAACACGCCTCGTTCCCGGTCAATCCCCATCGCCTCGATCGGGCGCACGGCATAGAAATCCCCCGCCCAGCAGGCAATCCCTTCGCGCCCCAACGCCTCTGACACCGGCTCCGCTGCCCGCCCCAGATCGACTGCCACCGTCGGCGCCCGATCCTCGGCCCGGCGCGGTCCGATCAGCCGCAAATCATTCCGCCCCGCCAGATAGTCCAACAGCGGCGCGATCACGGTGATCTCCGCCTCGCGCATCAGGTCATGCACCGCCCGATTGCGCTCGACCGGATCGGCCTTTCCGGCAAAATGATGCGCATAGACCGCGTCGATGTAATCCGCCATGCCGGCCGAAGCCGCGATCTGCGCATGGTCCGGCCCGGCAGGGGTGAACCGCTTGTAAAGACTGCCTGCATTGAACCAATGGCCCTGCGCCGGCAATTCCGCCCCAAACTCTGTCGCGATCAGCATGATCCCCTGATGCGGTCCATAGGTTTTGTACGCGCTGAACAAATAGGCATCACAGCCAAGGCTGGCGAAATCCGGCAAGCCATGCGGCGCATAGGACACCCCGTCCACCACCGTGCGTGCCCCCGCCGCCCGCGCCAATGCACAGATCTCCGCGACCGGATTGATCTCTGCCACCACGTTGGAACAATGCGGAAATGCCACCAGCCGCACCCGGCCATCCGCCAGCAGCCCCTGCAACCCCGCAAGATCCAGCGACCCTGTCACCGGATCAATCCGCCACTCGCGCACCTCGATCCCCTCGTCCGCCAGCCGCCGCCAGACGCCCGAATTCGCCTCATGGTCCTGATTGGTCACGACAATCGCTGACCCGGTGTTCCGCAGCCAGACCCGCACCGCCTGGGCCAGAACATATGTATTGGCGCTGGTCGACGGCCCGTAACTCAACTCGTCCCCGGTCACACCCATCAAGGCCGCCAACCGCGTGCGCGCTTCGTCCATCTCGGCCCCGCCGGCCTGCGCACCCGGATAGGGGCCATAGGGCTGCACCTTCCGCTCGGTGTAAAACCGGTGCAACCGCTCGACCACCTGCCTGCAAGGATAGGATCCACCCGCATTTTCAAAAAACGCATGGGACGCCAGCAATGGCGCATCAAAAGCCGGAAACTGGCTTCGGACGAAATTCAGATCAAGTTGCGCCATCGGTCGAACCTTTCTTCACAAACCAAGGTTAAACGACCCGGGGCCAAGACCTGCCATTCAGGATGTGATCCCAAGTCGCAGCCGGTCTTCCAGCCAAGCCAGCCTTCATGTGTCGAAAGGCGGCAGACTTCCCATCCGCTCCACGCAGAAAAGACAGGCAATCGGCTTTAATTTACCGCTGGTTTTGCCTTGTGTAAAGTGACCCCACGGCACTCTGCATTCGTGACTTGCCTCGCGGCCACTTTAGCGGAAATATGGTACTGTTGTATGAGCACTTCTGGGCTCGGCCGGATTGACAAAGCCCGACTGCCAACCGGACCTGATCCCAACCAAGGTCCAAGACCACCCAATGGAGTTACCATGTCTCGAAGAACAGCGCTGATCGCCAGCGCCATTGCCTTCAACTTCGCCGCCGCCGCCTATGCAGGCGACCCTGATTTGACCGTGTTTGACTGGTCCGGCTTCGAAAATCAGGCTCTGGTCGAACCCTACTTTGCCAAATACGGCGACATCCCGACCTATGTGTTGTTCGGCGATGATGACGAAGCGTTCCAGAAGCTGACATCCGGCTTCAAGGCCGACGTGGCCCATCCCTGTTCGCAGATGATCCAGAAATACCGGGACGCGGGCATCATCGAACCCTGGGACGTTTCGCGCATTCCGAATTTCAAGGAAATCGACCCGCGCTTCCTCAACTCCAAGATTTTCAAGGATGACACCGGCGTCTGGTACATCCCGACCGACTACGCCTACACCGCCATCGCCTACAACACGACCGAGGTTCCGGTGGAAGATGTCGCGTCGCTCAGCATCTTTACCAACCCGAAATATGCCGGCCGCATTTCGCTTCCCGACAATGCCGATGATGTCTGGGCGCTGGCACTGCTGGCCACCGGGGTCAGCGACTGGACCAATGTGACCGATGACCAGTTCAAGGCGGCCGCCGACTGGCTCCGTCTGGTCCACCCCAATGTCCGCGCCTATTGGTCCGATCCGTCCCAGTTGTCGCAGCTGATGGCATCAGGCGAAGTGTTGGTGTCCTGGGCCTGGAACGATTCCATCGCGTTGCTGCGCGACCAGAATTTCGCGGTCGGCTTCCAGCGTCAGGCCAAGGAAGGCGCCTCGTCGTGGTTCTGCGGCTACATCAATCTCAAGGATGGCCCGGGTTCCGAAGACAAGGCCTATGATTTCATCAACGCCTGGCTTGACCACGGTTCGGCCAAGGGGCTGCTGGACAACTTCGGCTATGCCGCGACCGAAACCGTGTCTATGGCCGCGATTGACCCCGCGCTGCTGAAAGCCAAGGACGTCGACCCGATCACCAGCACACTGCTGGCACAGACGCCGATCGACCCGACCATGCGCGACCGCATGGTGAACGAGTTCGAACAGATCAAATCCGGCTTCTGAAACGTCTTCAGCCAGCGGCCCCGCCCCGATGATCGCGGGCCGGGCCGCTGCGCAATTCACGTTTTCCTCACGACCATCAACGCGTCAATCGTGTAAGGTACTCCGCAGGCACAGGCTAGGGTAGCTGCGCCTGCTGCATATGAATTGTTCCAACCTGACATTTGCATTGGAGACACCATGACCGCGCCAACTGTGGAGGGCGATCTGTCGAACGCCCACGAAACCGAATATGCAAAAAAGAAAGAAAGCCCGCTGCCGTTTGCCTTGGTCGGCCTGACCGTCCTGGCCCTGGCAGCCGTCGCGATGATGACCCTGCCGTCGTCACAATACGCCGGGTCTGCGGTCGCGGTGCGCGACAGCACCGGGCGCGCCCATCTGGCAACAGCTTTGTCCACGACCGAAGCCGCTGCAACGCCCCGCCAAATCACCCTGCCGCTGCCCAGCACGGGCCGCGCCCATCTGGCCACCGACCGCCGCTGGGTTGGGGTTGGGGGTGGCGCGGCGCGGCACGGCCATGCCTACGCCCTGAAACCGTTGCCGGTTCTCGGCAGTGGCCGCTGATTTGCACGCGGCGGGTTGCAGCGCCGACGGACTGCGCCTATATTCGATCTGTCACGGGCTTGCTCGGGACTATGGCGATAAACGCACCCATAATAAGCGGCTCGGACCCGGGGGCGGTACCCGGCGACTCCACCAACACTCCCGGCATTGCGGGCGATTGGGGTCGAAATAGGATCGACGAACGTCTAAAGGGGCCAGCTTTTGCTCGGCGAGGTACCACCGCTATCGGTCCAAAATGTACAGTTGCCAATGACAACCGTGCTCCGGCAATGGCTCTTGCAGCGTAAGCTGTTCGAGTCGCCGAAACTAAGTCCTTGCGCTTAGCAGCGTAAGGCGGGGTTCGCAGGCACCTGGCAACAGAAGCCTGCACTTTCCTCCTGCAGAATCCCTCACGAATTTCACTTGCCCGGTGCCGCCGCCCGGCCCATGCTGCAGTGATGCTGCGCGTCTTTATGACCCTGTCCGCCTGCGCCATTGCCAGCCCGGCGCTGGCCTGTGACACGGCACTTCTGCTGGCGGTGGACGTGTCAGGCTCGATTGCCCCCGATGAATACCTGTTGCAGATGAACGGTCTGGCCGACGCCCTGCAAGACCCCGACATCGTCAGTGCGCTGGTGAAAGGTCAGGACAAGCTGGCCGTGGTGCAATGGTCCGGGGATCACTTGCAGCAGCTTTCCCTGCCCTGGCAAAGCCTGACAACTGCGGCCGAGGTGGCGGTTTTCGCGGAAATTGTCCGCCAGCAGAAACGCCCGCCCGCCTATACCGACACCGCGATTGGCAACGCCATCCGCTTTTCGACGGCACAATTCGCCGATGTGCCAGAATGCCCGCGTCATGTGATTGATGTGTCGGGCGACGGCGCAGAGAATGACGGCATGACCCTGCCCGAAGCCCGCGCCGAGGCCGAGGCCGCAGGGATCACCCTCAATGGCATCGCCATTGAAATCGGCAACGACACCACCAAACTTACCGATTACTACCGCGCCCATGTGATCTCGCAAGACGGCTTCGTGATGACCGCACAGGGTTTGCAGGACTATCCCCGCGCGATTCATGCCAAATTGCTGCGCGAATTGACCAAACCGGTTTCGTGAACCGGGGCACATCCGTCTCGCAACCCCGGCACTTCCCACTTGCCCGACCCTCGCCGAAGGCCCATGCTTAGCCATGCTGCGCAGCCTGTTCACAGTCGCCGCCCTCTGCCTCACCAGCCCGGCGCTGGCCTGTGAAACCGCGCTCGTGCTGGCGGTGGATGTGTCAGGTTCCATCGACCCGGACGAATATCTGCTGCAGACCAGCGGACTTGCCGACGCGTTGCAAGATCCCGAAATCGCCAGTGCGCTTGTGGCCGGCAAGGTCTCGCTCGCGCTGATGCACTGGTCGGGCGTCGGGTATCAGCGGCTTTCCCTGCCGTGGACCCCCATGCTGACCCCGTCAGACGTCGCCCGCTTTGCGCTTGCGACCCGCCAAATCGCCCGCCCCCGCGATTACACCGACACCGCGATCGGCGGCGCGATCACCTTTTCGGTTCGGCAATTCGTGGCGGTGCCAGAATGCCGGCACCGAGTGATCGACATCTCTGGCGATGGCGAGGAAAACTCCGGACTGACCCTGCCTGCCGCCCGGGCTGCGGCGGCCACTGCCGGCGTCACGATCAACGCCATTGCCATCGAGGTGGATGACACCTCGACCGCCCTGACCGGCTACTTCCGCCGATTCGTGATCACTCCGGACGGGTTCGTCGTCACCGCAAACGGCCTTCCCGACTATCCCCGCGCCATTCAAAGCAAATTGCGGCGCGAGGTGATCAAACCCGTCTCCTGACCGCGCCCGACCGCTCTGCGCCTGCGCGCAAAGACGGCGGCCCGCGCCACAAACCACCAAACCGGTGCTTTTCCCCTTTGTTCCGGCTTGCCCGATCACCGCAAGCAGCCCAATCTACGCCATGCTGCGCATCTTGCTCGCCACAGCCACCGTCTGCCTCGCCAGCCCCGCCGGGGCCTGTGACACCGCCCTGCTGCTGGCCGTCGATGTGTCAGGCTCCATCGATCAGCGTGAATATATCCTGGAAACCGGCGGCCTCGCAGATGCGCTTCAATCGCCGGACGTCGCCGCCGCGCTGGTTCAGGGTCAGGTGGCGCTGGCGCTGATGCACTGGTCCGGTGTCGGTCATCAAAAACTGTCCCTGCCGTGGCAGCGCATGATAACCAGCGCCGATATCGACCGGTTTGCCGCAGGGGTCCGCGCCATCCCGCGCCCCAATGAATACAGCGACACCGCGATAGCCGAGGCGATCCTCTTTTCGATCCAGCAGTTCGCCGCTGTGCCGGAATGCCGCCAGTCCGTGATCGACATTTCTGGCGATGGCCGCGAAAACGCCACCAACGGCCTGCCCGCTGCCCGGCTCAAGGCGGTCACCGAAGGTATCACCGTCAATGCCGTGGCCATCGAAGCCGATGATCTGTCCGCCGCGCTCACCGATTATTTCCGCGCCCGCGTCATCACCCCCGGCGGCTTTGTGGTCACCGCCAAAGGCGTCCCCGATTTCCCCCGCGCCATCCGCGAAAAGCTGTTGCGGGAACTGACCAAGCCAGTGTCCTGACCCGCCCGCACCGCATGCCGCTTCCGTCATGTTCTGCTGCAAAGCTCGCCGCCATAGGTTCCCGCCCGAACCGGGCACCCGCCATCCCGCCCATGTCCCCCTTGACCGCACATGCCTCACCGCTTACCAAATCCCGATGGGGTCCGCGAACACCCCGTGAGGCCAAGGCCAAAGCCATCGCATCCCGCTTGTTTTTCCCGCGCAGATCGGCCGAAAACCGCGACACCTTTTTCGGCCGGCGCTCAGCCAAGGATGCCCCATGCCCGGTCCTGATGAAATCTCCGTCCAGCAACTCGCCCGCCTGATCGGCACCCCCGATCAACCCCACATCATCGATGTCCGCCCGCAAGAAGACCACGACGCCGACCCTTTCCTGATGCCCGCCGCCACCGTCGCACATTTCCTGACGCCCGAAACCGCCCTGCCCGCCGCGCCGCAGCCGATCGCCGTCACCTGTTACAAAGGTGGCAAATTCGCCCAGGGCGCCGCTGCACTGCTGCGCAACATGGGCCACAAAGCCGAGGTGATCGAGGGCGGCTGGCACGCCTGGCGTGCCGCCAACCTGCCCGTCGTCAACCGCAAGTGCCGCGACCAGACCCTGTGGGTCACGCGCCACCGCCCCAAGGTAGACCGCATTGCCTGCCCGTGGCTGATCCGCCGCTTTGTCAACCCGCAGGCAAAGTTCCTGTATGTCGCCCCCGCCGCCGTCCCCGAAGTTGCCGCCAAATTCAACGCCGTGCCTTTTGATATCGAAGGCGTGGCTTACTCCCATGTCGGCGATACCTGCACCTTCGACACCATGCTGACGCTGTTCGGCCTCCAGTCCGACGCCCTCGCCCGTATGGCCCTTGTCATCCGTGCCGCCGACACCGACCGCCACAGCCTCGCCCCGCAAGCCGCTGGCCTGCTTGCGATATCTGTCGGCCTGTCGCGCCAGTTCCGCGACGACCTGGCGCAACTCGACGCCGGAATGATCCTTTATGACGCGCTTTACCGCTGGGCGCGGGATGGCGTCGACGAAGGCCACGACTGGCCCGCCAACCGCCCGCAATAAAGGCCAAAGATGATCTCCTACGCCACCCTGACCCGCGCCTTCTTCCGCATCGGCCTCCTCAGCTTCGGTGGCCCCGCCGCCCAGATCGCCCTGATGCATCGCGAACTGGTCGAAGACAAAAAATGGGTCACGGAACAGGAATACCTGTCCGCCCTGTCATTCTGCATGCTCCTCCCCGGCCCAGAGGCGATGCAGCTTGCCACCTGGATGGGCTGGAAGCTGAAAGGCACGCCCGGCGGTCTGATCGCGGGTCTTCTGTTCGTCCTGCCCGGAGCCACCGTGGTGCTGGCCCTTAGTATGATCTACGCTGCTTTCGGCCAGGTTCCGCTGATCGCCGCCCTCTTCACCGGGGTTCAGGCCGCCGTGGTCGCCGTCGTGATCGAGGCCCTGCTGCGCGTCTCAAAACGCGCCCTGAAATCCCGCATTCACTGGATCATCGCCGCGCTTGCCTTTGCCGCCCTGTTCCTCTTCGCCCTGCCCTTCCCGGTCGTCATCATCGCCGCCGGGGTCTATGGCTACCTCACCACCACCGGCACCTCCGCCAAGCTCGACACCCCGCACCCGTGGGGCGCAACCCTGAAAGCTTTGCTGATCTGGGGGGTGGTCTGGCTCGCGCCCCTTGGTCTGCTGATCATCTGGCACCCCGGACTTTATGCCGACATCGGCATCTATTTCTCCAAACTCGCCGTCGTCACTTTTGGCGGCGCCTATGCCGTGCTGGCCTGGATGGCCCAGGCCGTCGTGCAAGACCAGCACTGGCTGACCACGGCACAGATGATGGACGGGCTTGGCCTTGCTGAAACCACGCCCGGCCCGCTGATCCTCGTGACCGAATTTGTCGGCTATCTCGCGGCCTACCAGAAACACGGCATGGCAGGCGGTGTTTTTGCTGCCCTCATCACCCTGTGGATGACCTTTGCACCCTGCTTTCTGTGGATCTTCGCCGGCGCACCATGGATCGCCCGCCTCACCGCCGCCCCCCGCCTGAGCGCGGCGCTCACGGCCATCACAGCCGCCGTTGTGGGCGTCATCGCCAACCTGTCGCTGTGGTTTGCGGTCCACGTCTTTTTCGCAACCGTTGGCCGCCTTGACGCCGGGTTGATCCACACGACCCTGCCCGATCTTGGAACCCTGAACCTGATCCCTACCCTCCTTGCCGTAACCGCCGCCTGGCTTTTGCTCCGGCGACACTGGTCGCTGCCTGTGGTTCTGGCCCTCGCCGCCCTCGCCTCCGCCGCCGCCGCCATCGTCTGACGCGCCCCCTTTCCTTCACCTCCAAATTGCCTATGTTGGGCGTCACGCAGACAGGAGCAGGCATGGCGCGTTCGATTGACTACGGAAACCTGATGCATCGGGCTATGTGCAGCCTGATCCAGACCGTATTGCAAGACGTGTCGGTCCACGGTCTGCCCGGCACCCACCATTTCTTCATCACCTTCGACACCAGTGTCGAAGGGGTCGAAATGGCCGACTGGCTGCGCTCCCGCTATCCCGGAGAGATGACGATCGTAGTCCAGCACTGGTTCGCCGGACTGGTCGTCACCGATGAGGGGTTTCAGATCACCCTGAACTTTGGCGACAATCCTGAACCGCTGGTCATTCCCTTCGACGCCGTCCGCACCTTCGTCGACCCCTCGGTTGAATTTGGTCTGCGCTTCGAAACCCATGACGATGACGACGAAGACGACGAGGATGATCCCGAAGACGACCCGCCGCAGCCCACGCAGGATGCGCAGATTCTTCGCCTCGACAAATTCCGCAAGCAGTAAGGCGGCACATGTCTGACACCCTGCTGTTCTTCCGCCAGCTTCTCAGTCGGCCGAAACAAGTGTCCGCCATCGCCCCCTCCTCGCGCTGGCTGTCGCGTGCGATGGCGCAAGACCTCGGCCCCGGCACCGGCCGCGTCGTGGAATTCGGCCCCGGCACCGGCGTTCTGACTCGGGGTATCCTGAACGCGGGCGTCACACCGCAAAACCTGACCCTGTTCGAGATGAGCGCCGATTTCACCAGCCATCTGCGCACCACCTTCCCCGGTGTCACCGTCCACAATACCGGCGCCCAGAATGCCCCGGCCCATGTCGCGCCGGGCGCGGGTGCCGTCATCTCGGGCCTGCCCCTGCTGTCCATGCCGCAGGAGGTCCGCGAGAGCATCGTCCGCGCCGCCTTCGATATCCTCTCGCCCACCGGCATCTACGTCCAGTTCACCTACGGCCCGCGCCCGCCGATCAGCGATGACCAGATCGCAGCACTCGGCCTCACGGTCCGCCAGACCGCCCATGTCTGGCTGAACCTGCCTCCCGCAAGGGTCTTCACCTTCCGCCGCGCCTGAATCCTGAAATTCATCTGAAATTCCGCACGCGCGTTCAGCTGTTCACAAATATCCCACCGGCGGTCTGGGGGATGCGAAATCCCCCCAGCCTTACCAAAATCCCACTCAAAGCCGCTCACCCCCCCAAGGCCGCCATGCGCCCCCTCCTGCCCCTCCTCCTGTCCCTCGCCCTCACCGCCAACCTCCACGCCGCGCCGCTCACCCCCGGCGTCGTGCCCTTCCGCCCGATCCTGACCCTCGACCGCCAGCCGCAAACCTGCCAGCCCTTCCTGCAAGCCTGGACCCGCGTGTTCGACGCGTCCGGCCCCCTGACCGAGGCGACCCTCGACCTCGCCGCCGCCTTCCCTACCGGTCACGCCATCCGTTTGTCGCCCACCGATGCAGGTGGCAACAGATCCGACTTCTGGGGCAACCACACCGCCGCTGCCTTTGATTTCGACGGCGATGGCCAGCCCGAAGCGCTTTACGCCGAATCCTCCGATCGCAGCTGGCGCCGCGCCGCCGTGGACCTGTTCCTTCTGAAAACCGCCGACCAAATCGCCCAGGTAAAGCGCCTCCGCGCTGTCCAGATCCTGAAAGAACTCCACCCCGGCAGGCTCATCCCCCTCGCCGCGCTGCTGCTTGCGCCGCCCGCCCAACCCCTGCACGGCTATTTCCCCGAGGATACACTCGACCTCATCCGCCTGCCCGATGGCGTCTACACCTCATCGCTCGACTCCTCCCTCCGCGCCCAGACCAGCGATCCTGCCTTGCCCCTCTCCGTCGATTTCCTACGCCTGAACCCCGGCACCTACGCCACCCCGATCTGCCGCGTCCAGCTGCTGCCCGCCCTGACCACGATGGACCCGTTCGTAGCCCGCTCCCCCACGCTGCAAACCACTCAGGCCCTTTACGGTGGCCCGGGCGAATGCCTTGGGACGATGGGCTGGACCGGAACCGACCCGCGCAGCCCTATGATGACCGCCTTCTTCCGCCCCGCATGGATGGCAAACCGGGTTGCCAGCTACCCCGGCACTGAACCGCCCCGGTTTCACCGGAGACCAATTAGTCCGTGTTACGCGACCATATCGAGTGTGTTCAGGTTTGCATAGAAGGCCTCCTCTGCCTCAGCCGGTGGTATGTTTCCGATAGGCTCAAGCAGGCGGCGGTTATTG
>JANYFE010000107.1 GCA_025362795.1 Rhodobacterales bacterium
CCACAGTCAGCCCGGCTTCCTGCTCCTTGATCATCCCAATGATCTGCGTCTCGGTGAAACGGCTCTTTCGCATTCGTCTGCTCCTTCAGGGTTGGGCAGACTCTACACCAGACTGAGGGAACTTCCGGGGGGCAGGTCACATCGGACATTGCTTTGACATCGGGTCACGATCTTGCAGCGGTTCAGGTCAGTCCGTCACGGTGATGATTGTCCACATACCGTTCATGTAGTGCGCAGGAATATTGCAAAACAGGATGTATTTGCCGGGAGTCAGGTCCACCGTCAGTTTGCCCGTCTTGCCCGGATTCAATTCGGACACTTCGCCCAAATGTTTGGCTTTATCTTCGTCAACCTTATAGTCCGCCGTGACGTAGGGCATCGTCGTGCTATCGGCTGGGACGGGCGACAGGATCATCTCATGCACGATGTCTTTGGAGCTGTTTGCGACTGCGAAGGTCACGGTACCAGCGTGGACGGTGGCCACATCGGTCTTAACCCCGAGCATGGCCATTGTCATGTCGGCCCCCGCTGACCCCAAGCCCATCGGATGCGCGTCATCGGGCGTGCCCGAATCCGGCCCCTTGTCCCACAAGGTGACATTGACATTGGATACCTGTGCGGCAAACGCCGTTCCCGAAAGGGCGAGGTACAAACCGGCGATCAGCGCGGTTGTTTTGAGTGGTAGCAAAGTCATCATTTGATCCAGTGCTGGCTCGGGCATTGTTGCCCAGCCCCTTACCTGTGCCGTATTGCCGCTGGATTCCATAGGCTTAGGGTTGCGCTGCCTGAGTCTTCAGGCCAACTGCAACCAAAGTTGCACGCGGCTTTCCGCTGCTCGGGCGCAGTCAGGGCAGCAGACCGCCGCTGGACAGGCAAGGGCTTGGTGACTAGCGTCACGCGGGTCATTGCAACGGCTGTTCCGGGGCAGAATTCCAGCGAGCTATACGGCATGATTCTTGGTATCGGTACAGATCTTTGCAATATCGAGCGGATCGAGCGCACCCTTGCGCGGTTTGGCGACAGGTTCCGCGACCGGGTCTTTACCGAACGGGAGCAAGCAAAGGCAGCGTCGCGGCCGCGCGCTGTGGCTGCGACCTATGCCAAAAGGTGGGCCGCAAAAGAGGCGTGTTCCAAAGCGCTGGGCACCGGGCTGCGGATGGGGATTTCTTGGAAGGACATGGCCGTCAGCAATCTGCGGACCGGGCAGCCAGTGATGCAAGTCACAGGCTGGGCGGCGGAACGGCTGGCAGCCATGACGCCGCCGGGTCACACAGCCTTGATCTATGTCACCTTGACCGATGACCATCCGTGGGCGCAGGCCTTTGTGGTGATCGAGGCGGTGCCGATAGCCGCCCTGAATCCCAAGGAAACTTGATCCCTGCGGCACGCGGAAGCGTGCAAACCTTGACTCCCCTGCCCCGCCCGCGCATGTAGCGCCGCGAAACCTATGGAAAGATCAGACATGGCCAGCCGGACCGCGCCCGAAAACGGCATCCTTGAGACCATCAAGACCGTCGTTTACGCACTGCTGATCGCTGGTATTTTTCGCACGTTGTTGTTCCAGCCATTCTGGATCCCGTCGGAATCGATGAAAGACACCCTGCTGATCGGGGACTTCCTGTTCGTCAACAAGATGGCTTACGGCTACTCGCGCTATTCATGCCCCTATGCGCTGTGCCCGATTTCCGGCCGGATAAAAGTGCCTGGCATAAGTGGCGATCCGCAGCGTGGCGATGTCGTGGTATTCCGGCATCCGGTGAATGGCGAAGATTACATCAAGCGGCTGATTGGCTTGCCCGGCGACAAGATTCAGGTCAAGGACGGTATGCTATACATCAACGGCACGGAGGCGCCGCAGGTGCCGGCCGGGCAGTTTGAAGAGATCTACGAACCGCAAGGCTCGATGGGGAATTCGCCACGTTGCGAAAATGCCCCCGTTGGCGAGGGCGGAATATGCACGCGCAGCCGGTCGGTCGAGACGTTGCCGAATGGCGTCAAGCATGACGTGCTGAACATCGACAAGAACGGCTATGCTGACAACACCGACATTTTCACGGTGCCTGAGGGCAACTATTTCTTCATGGGCGACAACCGCGACAATTCGATGGACAGCCGGTACAGCCAGAACGCGGGCGGCGTGGGCTTCGTGCCTGCGGCGAACCTGATTGGCCGGGCGGACCGGATCATCTTTTCGTCCGGCGGCAAATCGCTGTTCTTTTTCTGGACCTGGCGTTCGGACCGTTTCTTCAAGGCGGTGGAGTGAGCGGGTCTTCTGCCACAAGGACGACCAGCGCGATGCGCCGTTGTCTGCTGGTGTTTGGCCTGGTCGCACTGATGCCTCTTCCTGCCATGGCCGAGGTTCGTCTTGACCGTCTGGTCTGGCGCACAACCGCACTGTTATTAGAGATGACTCTTGGGCCAGCAGGTTATCGGCTGGTCTATCATCCCTACACGATCCCGTCGGAAAGTATGAAGCCGACACTGCTGGTTGGTGACTTTGTGCTGGTGCAATGGTTGGGACAGTCTTGCCGACGCGGGGATGTGGTGGTGTTCCGTCATCCGGTCAACGGGCTGGATTACATAGAGCGGCTGATCGGTCTGCCGGGTGACACGGTGCAAATGAAGGATGGGTTGCTGTACATCAA
This sequence comes from Rhodobacterales bacterium, assembly GCA_025362795.1. Taxonomy (GTDB): domain Bacteria; phylum Pseudomonadota; class Alphaproteobacteria; order Rhodobacterales; family Rhodobacteraceae; genus Stagnihabitans. The sequence goes on from JANYFE010000107.1 coordinate 2,646, forward strand.
CGGTGCTGTCGCCCCGCAAAAGCCTGAAGGTCAATTCGAAGAAATCTACGAACCACAGGGGCCGTTGGGTAACAAGCCGCGCTGCCAGAATGCCCCAATCGGTCTGGGCGGAACCTGCACCAAATCGCGCGCGACCGAGACGCTGCCGAATGGGATCCGACATGACGTGCTGAACATCGACGAGAACGGTTATACCGACAACACCGATGTGTTTACAGTGCCGCCGGCGATGTATTTCTTCATGGGTGACAACCGCGACAATTCGATGGACAGCCGGTATAGCCAGAACGCGGGCGGTGTGGGCTTTGTGCCTGCCGAAAACCTGAAGGGTCGGGCGGACTTCGTGCTGTTGTCGGCCGAAGGTAAGGGTTTGCCAGAGTCGCCGTGGCGTCCGGGCCGCTACTTTCAGGTCATCGAATGAAGTTGTCCGCCGACCTTGCCGCGTTTACGGCCCGGATCGGGCATGAATTTGCGCGTCCCGAACTGCTGGTGCAGGCGGTCACGCATGCGTCACTATCGTCGGCGACAAGGCCCGACAATCAGCGGCTGGAGTTTCTGGGCGACAGGGTGCTGGGATTGGTGATGGCCGAAGCCTTGCTGGGTGCCGACGGTACGGCGGCAGAAGGGTTACTCGCACCACGGTTCAATGCGCTGGTGCGCAAGGAAACCTGTGCCGATGTCGCCCGCGACATGGGATTGGGCGAAGTCATGAAGCTCGGCCGGTCAGAGATGATGTCGGGCGGTCGGCGGAAAGAGGCATTGCTGGGCGACGCATTGGAGGCGCTGATTGCCGCCGTTTACCTGGATGGCGGCTTCGGCGCGGCGCGCTCCATGATACTGCGGATGTGGGGCGGGCGGATCGCGGCGGTCGAACAGGACAGCCGCGACGCCAAGACCGCCTTGCAGGAATGGGCGCAGGCGCGGGGGATGGCTCCGCCGTCCTATGTGGAGGCGGCACGCGAGGGGCCGGATCATCAGCCGGTGTTCACGGTGCGGGTTGAGTTGGCCGACGGAACAGCGGCAACGTCAACAGCCGGGGCCAAGCGGCAGGCAGAGCAGATGGCGGCGCGGGCGCTACTTGATCGACTTACAGAGTCGTAGTCCCAGAAGCCGAGGGAGGCGGGAAACGTCCTTTATGCTTCGCGTCCACTCGCCAGAGTTTCTTGCGTATTCCAGCAGGCTCATACATCCGATACTTTCCACCGGAGAGTTTTCTCCAGTCTAAGGCAAGTCCCATTTTGACCATTTCAGCAGAAAGGTCGCGCCCATCCGGCAAGTAGCAGGTCGCTACGGTACGATCATAGCTGAGCGAACCATCTACGATGGCCCGAACTGACGATCCCCTGCACAATTCGGCCAATGCCCATTTTGCCTTGTTTCCCCATGGCTGGTCTAGTTCTGGGGCGTCGATACCAGCCAAACGTATCATGGTGTTAGCAATGACCAAAGTATCCCCGTCGATAACGTAGCAGCGTCCGACGATTGCTCTGTCAACTGTCGGTAACACTGTGGCAGGGTTGGAAATTGCGGTTGCAACCTGAACTAGTCTCGCGGCGACTACCGGTTCAAGATACCTGCTTGTTGCTTGCCGCGAGTTTCTCCGTCCGGGAGATGACCCGATCAGCCACGTCAACAGTCGAAAAATCGGCATGCAAAGACCATGAATCTACCGCTCTCCATACCATCTGTTCAATAGCGGTGGCATTTCAAGTTCAAATTTCGGCCTGTGGACAGGTTGTGGTACGGAGGCGACCTTTCAATAGGCTGGCCAAGACACTCTGACTGGACTATGCGGCTGGCAACCAACCTAAGAGGAAATCATGATCGAGGCCACGCTGCCCGGACAAGGCGAAGACACCCGTGCGGGGTTTGTGGCGCTGATCGGGGAACCCAACGCGGGAAAATCGACGCTGTTGAACCGGATGGTGGGGGCCAAGGTTTCCATCGTCACCCACAAGGTGCAGACGACGCGGACCCGTATTCGCGGCGTGGCGATGGAGGGCATGTGCCAGATCGTGTTTGTCGATACTCCGGGCCTGTTCAGGCCGCGCAGGCGGCTGGACCGGGCGATGGTGGCGGCGGCCTGGGGTGGGGCTGCGGATGCGGATGTGATCGTGCTGCTGATCGAGGCGCACCGGGGGCTGACCGGAGGGGTGGCGGCGATCATCGACACGATGAAGGATCGCATCCCGCAGGGGCAGCAGGTGGCGCTGGCGATCAACAAGATCGACCGGGTCAAGGCCGAGGTTCTGCTGGCGCTGGCGGCCAAGCTGAACGAGGCGTTTCCGTTTGCGGAGACGTTCATGATTTCGGCCGAAAAGGGCTATGGCGTAGACAAGCTGAAGGCTTGGCTGGCGGAGCAGTTGCCGCTGGCGGCGTGGTATTACCCCGAGGATCAGATTGCCGATCTGCCGATGCGGATGATTGCGGCGGAGATGACGCGGGAAAAGCTGACGCTGCGGCTGCACGAGGAATTGCCGTATCAGTTGACGGTGGAAACCGAGGCCTGGGAAGATCAGCCGGACGGATCAGCGCGGATCAACCAGATCATCTATGTGATGCGGGACGGCCACAAGGGCATCGTTCTGGGGAACAAGGGTGAGACGATCAAGTCGATCGGAACCGCCGCAAGGGCGGAGATTTCGGCGTTTCTGGAACGGACCGTGCATCTGTTCCTTGAAGTCAAGGTCCGCCCCGGTTGGCTGGAGGAGCCGGAGCGTTACAGGGAGATGGGGCTCGATTTCAAGGACGGCAATGTGAGTTGACGTCAGGGTGTCCACATGTGGACACTTGTGATAGTCCATCTATGTCAGTGGGTTAATTGTCAGAATTAACCTGATATTTAGAGATTTTTGGCGAAATGCTGCGCGAAGTACCTGTCCCGAAACAAAGCGCATTCGGCGGGGGTGTTTGGAAAGGTGCAGATGGCAGAGGCGCGGCTGGCAACTGGAATTTGGGTATCAGCCTATCTCACGCGGCTGCGGCTGGCGGAGATTGCTGCCTATGTGACGGCGAAGGGCGATGCGACGTCGGGGGCTGTGATCGTCAAGGTGGCGACTTTGGACGGTCGCGCCCGAGCATTTCAGCGGTCGTTTGATCTGGCGGCAGACAGCCGGGTTTGGGTCGTGCTGGCGGAGGGGGCCGAGGTGGAAGTAGACGCCGCCCTGACCCGCCAGAAGGCGCGGGACCGGGATTTGTGGGTGATCGAGCTGGAGGACCGCAGGGGGCGTACTTTGCTGGATGAAGATGGCTTAAGCTGAGCGGTTCAGGCGACGGGCAAGGGTCAGGACGGCTAGGCACATCAGTGCGACGAAAGCGAACATGCCGATGACGGCGAAAGTTAGCTGCAGCATCCCTACAGCGTCGGCATTCAGGAACGGATAGGGCCAGAAGCCGGTCAGCTTGCCCCGGATCAGCGAATAGATGAAATAGGCGGCGGGATAGATGAACCAGTAGGGCATATCGGCCCGCGTGATACCTTTGGGCGCAAAGACCAGCCACCACACCAGATAGGCCAGCGGGACAGCAGTGTGCAGGCCCTGGTTTGCCCACCAGGCAAGGCCCTCGGGCTGCATCAGACCGGCCAGCAGCGTGTGGTAGATCAGGGCGACCAGCAGGATCGACACCAACTGGTTGGCGGCGCGGGAGGCTGGGATTTGCCAGTTGCGGGCGACAGCGAACAGGTGTGCTGCAGTTGACAGGTTGGTAAGGATTGTGAAGAAACCCGCCATGAACCACAGTTTATCGGCAAGCGACCGGCTGGCGACCGGTTCGAGCAGGGTGTCGAACTGGGCGCGCAACGATGCGAGGGCGAGGGTGGCAATCAGTAATGCTGTGATGCGGCGAAACATGCGCGCAGGATGGTGGGGTCCGAGGCCAGTGGCAAGGGGTTGCACTTGGCGGATCACTTGGGCGACCAGCCACAATACGGAACCGCAGATGGTAAATATGGCCATGATGTCGATGCAGTTCAGCAAGACCGCCCCGATGCCAAGGTTTGCGACGCTCAGAAAGTAATAAGGTTAGATGCCCGTGACAGCGCCTCTGATCAGTGCGCAGGGGCAGAATAGAGCGGGCGGGATAAGCCTGAATGGCAAAGCAGACAGGCGCAGGGACTTGTGGCCCCAGACCAGCCACAAGACAGGCCCAAGGATCGGCACGACGCGGTGGAGCAGGAAATCGGGCTACCAGTGGGGCGCTGGCGTAGCCTCCGGCAGGACAAGAAACAACTGGTAGATCAGGCCGACCATGATGATGGACGGGGTGGCGGTGGCATTTGCTCCCGGCGGGCGGATCGCGGCCCGCATCATCACCGCTGCCACCATCAGGTTGGCGAGTTTCGTATCGCAGCGCAGCATCAGCCAGACGCAGATGCCCCAGCCCGACAAGCCCGGTTTGCTGCCGTTGATCTGAAATTGCCACATCAGCCCGGTCAGGGCGAGTGCGGCAATCAGCAATGCGGACAAACGGCGCAGCGTCATGCTGGCATCAAGATCGGGGTGGCTGCGGTTTCAACTGATTCCTTGCGTCAGTACGGTGAGGCGGGGATAAAGCGGTATGGAATGGCGGGACGAAGGGGCGCTGCTCTCCATGCGCTTGCATGGCGAGAGTGCGGCGATCATCGAGGTGTTTTGCGCGGCGCATGGGCGGCACGCCGGGGTGGTGCGCGGTGGCGGGTCGCGGCGGATGGCGGCCATGTTGCAGCCGGGCAGCCAAGTACAGGTGACGTGGTCGGCGCGGCTGGACGAGTATCTGGGTGTGTTCGTGGTGGAGCCTTTGGCGTCGCGGGCGGCTGTTTTGAGTGATCGGCTGGCGCTGGCGGGGTTGAACGCGATTTGTGCGCTGCTGCATGTCGCCCTGGCCGAGCGTGATCCGCATCCGGTGTTGTGGGGCAAGACGGTGGCGCTTTTGGATCTTTTGGCGGTGGGGGCGGATTGGCCGCAGGACTACTTGCGTTGGGAACTGGACCTGCTGGAAGAGCTGGGGTTCGGGCTTGATCTGACGTCATGTGCCGTGACGGGGTCGCGGGACGATCTGGCTTTTGTCAGCCCGAAATCGGGACGGGCGGTGTCACGCGACGCGGCGGGGGAATGGGAAGCGCGGCTGCTGCCACTGCCACCCGTGTTGCTGGGTCAGGGGTCGGCGTCGGGCGCGGAGATGGTGCAAGGGTTGGCGTTGACCGGTCATTTCCTGAACCGGGGGTTGCAGGCGGTGCTGGGCGACAAGGGCTTGCCCGAGGCGCGGGCGCGGTTGATCGGGATGCTGGAGCGGGTGTAGGGGCGCCCCCCCCCTCCCCATCCGTCCCATGAAGAACGGCGCGGTGGATGGCAATGCTGGCGGGGTCCATCCAGAATTGGCGGCTTGTCACAATAGTCGCGGACAGAATCCTTTTGTCGCCACTGGCACTGCATGCCGGCTCAAACACGCGGCACATGGGGCATGGCCATTGATGATTACCCGATTGCGCTGCCACGGAGCAGAACGCCGAAACTGAAGCATTTTGCCCTGCTGGCGGGGCTGGAGGCGGCGGTGCGCGGATCACTGATTTCGGTGATGCCTCTGGTGGTGCGCGATGCGATGGGTTCGACGGTTGGTTCGTCGAAGGTCTACTTTTTCGTCGGGATCATTTCTTTGACCTGGGGGCTGATGGTGCCTTGGGCCAACCGCAAGGTGCCGCGGCGCTGGATGTATACTGCGGGGTGTGGGCTGTATCTGGTGGGGATGGTGCTGGCGCTGATGGGCACGCCAGCCAGCGTGGCGCTTGCGCTCATGTGCAATGCTATGGCGACGGCGACCACATTTGTCTGTTTTAACGCTTATGTGCTGGATTATGTCGACCGGGCCAATCTGGGGCGTGGGCAGAGCATGCAGATGTTTTACGCGGCGACGCCTTGGGCTTTGGGGCCGGTGCTGGGGGTATGGCTGCATGATTACTGGCGACCCTTGCCGTTTCTGATTGCAGGCGGGTTTGCGGTGACGCTCTTGTGCGTGTTCTGGATTTTGCGGCTGGGCAATGGCAAGCAGATCAGCAAGGCCAAGCGTCCGCCGATCAATCCGCTGGCCTATCTGGGGCGGTTCGCCGCCCAGCCGAGGCTGATCGCCGGCTGGAGTTTTGCGGTGATCCGCTCGACCGGCTGGTGGGTCTATGTGGTGTATCTGCCCTATTTCTGCATCGAGCAGGGCCTGGGCAACAAGGTAGGTGGCGTGGCTTTGTCGCTGTCAAACGCACTGCTGTTTCTGGCGCCGACCCTGCTGCGGCTGGCGCGGAAGCGGTCGGTGCGGGTGTCGGTGCGGATGGCATTCGGGTTTTGCGCGGGCTTCTTTTTGCTGTCATCCTTGGTGTCCGGATTGCCGTGGCTGACCGTGCTGGCGATGATGATGGCCTCGATATTGCTGGTGACACTGGATGTGATTGGCGGTCTGCCGTTTTTGATGTCGGTCAAGCCCAGCGAGCGGACCGAGATGTCAGCAGTTTATTCCAGCTTTCGGGACGTGTCGTCAATCGTGACGCCCGGCATGGCCTGGGCCGTCCTGGCGATTGCGCCCACCGCGGCGGTTTTTACCGCAACCGCCGGGCTGATGGGGGTCGCCTGGGCGGTGGCCGGGCGGCTGCATCCACGGCTGGGAACGCTGCGCCCCTCTCGGGGTGGCAAGTTCAGGGTTTGAAGAACTTGCCTGCGGGCGAGGCCGTGAAAATCTCGCAGCCGGTTGCCGTGACGCCGATCGAATGCTCGAACTGCGCCGACAGTGATTTGTCACGCGTGACGGCGGTCCAGTCGTCCGCGAGGACTTTGGTTTCCGGGCGGCCAAGGTTGACCATGGGTTCGACGGTGAAGAACATGCCTTCTTCCAGCACGGCGCCGCTGCCGGGGCGGCCGTAGTGCAAGACGTTGGGCGAGGCGTGAAAAACGCGACCGAGGCCGTGGCCGCAGAAATCGCGCACGACGGACATGCGGTTGGATTCGACATAGGCTTGGATCGCGTGGCCGATGTCGCCGAAAGTGTTGCCGGGCTTGACGGCGGCAATTCCGCGCATCAACCCCTCATGCGTCACCTCGATCAGGCGTTCGGCCTTGCGGTTGGCTTGCCCAGCCACATACATGCGGCTGGTGTCGCCGAACCAGCCGCCCACGATGACGGTGACGTCGATGTTCAGTATATCGCCATCCATCAGCACCTTGGCCCCCGGAATGCCGTGGCAGACCACATGGTTGACCGAAATGCACGAGGCGTGCTGATAGCCTTTGTAGCCGATGGTGGCAGACACCGCGCCATGACGGGCCACTTCGGAGCGGATGAAATCGTCAAGGGCACCAGTCGTCACACCCGGGACCACAAGGGCGCCCACATCATCCAGAATGCTCGCGGCGACGCGGCCCGCTTCACGCATGCCCGCGAAATCCGCGTCTTCATAGATGCGAATACCATCCCGTGTCATGCGTCCGCGTATCTCTTCCAACATCGCTCACTCCGTTCCGCGCTATAAATAAGCCAAAGCAATGGGGTTTGCCAGTGGGGGCGGGGTTTGCGGCAGCGGGCGCTTGCGAATTTAGATTCTTGTCAGCCCTGTGCGGCCATGCGAGCCTTGGCCCACCCGCCAAGTCTGGAGAGTTCCATTGCCCTATGTGAAGGTCGAAATTGCCAAGGGGGTTGCGACTGTTGAACAGAAGAAGGCCGTCATTCGAGGCGTGACGGATGTTCTGGTTAAGGAACTGGGGCGAAACCCAGAATACATCTTTGTCGTGATCGACGAGATCGACACCGACAACTGGGGGCGCAAGGGCCGGTCGCTGACCGAGCTTTGGCAGGAAGCATCGCGAAAAGAGGACGGGACGTCGTAGGCTTGGCCAGGCAGGTCTTTGTCAGAAATCACCGTTCCGGGTCTGGCACGCGAAAGCTGGCTTGCGGGCAGGGCGGGGCCGGCTGCCGCCGGAAGGTACCGCTGTTCAAACTGCGCGATTGCCGGGTTTGAAAAACCAGGACTGCGGCCTATAGCTGACAGGGCGAACAAGGAGAGCACGATGACGAACCAGACAGCGGCGATGCTGGTGATTGGCGATGAGATTTTGTCGGGCCGGACGCGGGACAGCAACATGCACCATCTGGCCCAGCAACTGACCGGGCATGGCATCGAGCTGCTGGAAGTGCGGGTGGTGGCGGATGATCCACTGGCGATCGCACGCGCGGTAAATGCATTGAGGGGGGCGTATGACCATGTGTTCACCAGCGGGGGGATTGGCCCGACCCATGACGATATCACGGCGGATGCGATTGCCGCAGCGTTTGGGGTGCCGATCGGCCATCGGGCGGACGCCATGGACCTGCTGGGGGCGCATTATGCGCGGCAGGGGCTGGACTTCAACGACGCGCGGCAGCGGATGGCGCGCATTCCCGATGGGGCGCGCCTGATTGACAATCCGGTGTCGGTCGCTCCGGGGTTTTCAGTGGAAAACGTGCATGTGATGGCCGGCGTGCCGCGGATATTCGAGGCGATGCTGGCAGGGGTGTTGAGCCAGATCGCGCATGGCAAACCGTTGCTGTCCCGGAATTTGCGACTGTTGCGGGGCGAAGGCGAGATAGCGACCGCCTTTGGAAACTTTGCGGCGGAATATCCCGATCTGGCGATGGGGTCTTATCCGTTCAATCAAGACGGCGTGTTCGGCACAAATCTGGTCCTGCGCGGGGAGGATGCGACGCGGCTGGATGTGGCACTGGCGGCGTTGTCAGACCTGCTGGCGAAATGACCGGCTGGGCCGCAGCGTTGGAGGCGACATGGCCTGCCGCTGCGGTGCGCGACCTTGGCCCGTGGCGGTTGCGCGACGGGGCGGGTGGTGGCAAGCGAGTGTCGGCAGCGACGGCACAGGCTCCCTGGACCGAGGATGATATCGCGCGGGCCGAACATGCGATGACGCAGCCTTTGTTTCAAATCAGGACGGAAGAAACTGCTCTGGACATGGCTCTAGCGGTGCGGGGCTACCGGTTGATTGATCCGGTGGTGGTCTATCAGGCCCCGGTGGCCGAGTTTGACCTGCCACCCCATATGACAACTTTTCCACACTGGCCACCGCTGGAGATTGCGGTGGACCTGTGGGCCGAGGGCGGAATCGGCGCGGCGCGTCTGGCGGTAATGAACCGCGCCAAGGGGCCGAAAGTGGCGATTTTGGCGCGCGGATCGGACCGAGCGGCGGGGGTGGCATTTGTGGCGCTGCACGACACCACCGCCATGCTGCATGCGCTGGAGGTGACACCCGAGCTGCGCAGGCGGGGTTCCGCACAACATATCTTGCTGGCGGCGGCGCACTGGGCGCAGGATATGGGCGCAGATAGCTTGTCCCTGGTCGTGACAGAGGCGAATATGGCGGCAAGGAACCTGTATGCTTCCCTAAGCATGCAGGTTGTGGGACACTACCACTATCGAGAGAAATGAGCCGAAAAAGGCCGTGAGCAGATGATACAGATTAGAACAACAGCGCTTGCCGTCATGCTTTCAATGGCGGCGGCGACGGTTTCAGCGCGCAGCCTTGTGCTGGAGATGCCTGCACCTGCTTCGGTGATCGGCGGACGTGCCGAAAGCCCCGGCAGCTATCCTTTGCCGATCGGGCCCTATGCTGCCGAAGCTTTGCCGGTGCAACGGGTTGAAGGCGCGCTGGATCAGCGAGCTTACCGGCTGGATTCTCGGGGCCAGACCACCTTGCAGCTGTTGGTGCCATTGCGCGACCAGTTGGCGCGGGCCGGTTACGACATCATCTATGAATGCGACACCACAGAGTGTGGCGGTTTTGACTTTCGCTATGGCATGGACGTGTTGCCCGAGCCGCAGATGCACGTCGATCTGGGCGATTTCCGTTATCTGGCAGCCAAGCACGACGACAGCGCGGGCCCGAGTTTTATCGGGCTGTTGGTCAGCCGGTCCGCCGAACAGGGCTATGTGCAAGTCACCTCGGTCGGTGCAGCGGTCGCGGTGCTGCCTGCCGCCAGTGTAGAGACGGCCACGGTCGCGACACCGGACTTGCCGGTCCTTCAAGCGTCCGCCGCGCCGCTGACACAGCCGGTCGTGGGTGGCCTGGCCGACCAATTGACGCAAACGGGGACGCAAGCGCTGGACGATTTGATCTTTGCCAGCGGCAAAGCGGCGCTGGAGGACAAGGATTATGCCTCGCTGGCGGAATTGGCGCAGTGGCTGGCGGCAAATCCCGTCGCGCGGGTGACGCTGGTGGGCCATACGGATGCGTCGGGCGGGTTGGCAGGCAATATTGCGCTGTCCAAGCTGCGGGCCCAAAGTGTGCGGGCCTGGCTGATCACGCATTACAGCGTGGCGGCGGCGCAGCTCGACGCGCAGGGCGCCGGTTATCTGGCACCACGCGACACGAATTTGACCGATGCAGGGCGCACCCGGAACCGCCGTGTCGAGGTCATGCTGCTGCCGTAGACAAGCCGTCACGGAGCGGCCCTGGAAGGTGCGCCAGATGACGCACCTCAGGTCCGCTCACCAGTTGTCCGGCCCTTTGTCCATGTAGCGGCGCGCCAGGAAGTCGATGAAGGCACGGACCTTGGGCTGGGTAAAGCGGCCTGGCGGATAGACGGCATAGATGCCCTGAACCTCGACTGGCAGGCCGGGGATCGCCTCTTCGACCTGACCGTGCTTCATTGCATCGGCGTAGAGGAATGACGGCAGATAGGCGATGCCAAGTCCGGAAACGGCGGCGTTGAGCAGGCTTTGCCCGTCATTGACCGTCAGCCAGCCGGCGGTACGAACCTGGCGTTTCTCGCCCGAGGGGGCGGTGACCTTCCAGACGTTGCCATTGGCTTGATTGGAGTAGTGCAGCAGTTTGTGGTCGTTCAAATCGTCGATCTTCAAAGGCCGCCCGTACTTCTGGAAATACGACGGCGAACCGATCATCCGTTTAGCGGTGTCGGTCAACTTGCGGGCTCGGAGGGTGGAATCCTCCAACTCCCCTACCCGGATCGCCATGTCGAAGCCTTCGCTGATCAGTTCGACATAGCGGTTGTTCAGCACCATGTTGACGGTGATATCGGGGTATTCCAGCAGGAAATCCCCAAGGATCGGCGACAGCAAGTTGACCCCGAAATCAGTCGCAACACTGATACGGAGCAGACCGGAAGGCGCGGATTGCATCGATGTGACCAAGGCATCCGCCTCGCCCGCATCGTTCAACACCCGCCTTGCCCGGTCGTAATAGGCCAGGCCAATCTCGGTAGGTGATACCCGGCGCGTCGTGCGGTTCAAAAGCCGCGCCCCCAAGCGCGCCTCCAGAGCCGAGACATGCTTGGACACCGCCGACTTGGAGATTCCCATCTTTTTCGCAGCATCTGTAAAGCCGCCCTGGTCTACAACCGTGGCAAAAGCTTCCATTTCCGTCAAACGATCCATTGTTTTCCCCAAGCGAGCAGTGTGGGTTGATTGGGGAGTATTGATCGTGGATTTGGGCGAGATAGCGGCGTTCCGGCGACACATTGGGGTATTACAGGGGATCGTTGAAGGCAGGGAAACAGCCAAGGGCCTGCTGTTCACAAGTTTTCACAACAAAATCAGCATTCCGACTGCCTTAATTGGCGGTTTCGACGCAATGTCGCCGGAAGGCGCGCTTCAACATGTCGAGTTCGGCCCGCAGCAGATCGACCTCGGCCCGCATGTCATCTTCCATCGCCACGCCGGTGATGATGGTGAAATGAGCCAGTGTTTCACCGGTAGGTTTGTTGCGGATCAAAAAGGTTTGCACACCATCGCCTAGGGCTGTTGCGGGTATCATCACCCGCACGGCCCAATCGCCGGGGCGGTCGGGCACCGGCGTGGCGGAAACGCCGGGCAAAACCTGTTCCAGTAGAACAACCTCCAGTTCGGGGGCGGCATCGACGCCGCTCAGGACACCTTCCCAGACGCCAGCGCGGATGCGGGTTTTGGTCAACCGGGCTTCGATCATCGCTGCATCCTTATCGTTTTGGTCTTTCGCCGGTCGGGCGCCATAAATGGTGCACCGTTTTGTCTGGCCCGTTTCACAATTCTGCGCGGGGACGGCGCGAAAAGGTCACATCGCGCAGGATAACCTGATTCATTTCCGGGCCCTCAAAGATCAGATCGACCCACAGCCGTTCCACCCGTTTTTCGTTCATCTTGGAATAGGCGAGGTCGAATTCGACCATCACCTCTTCTTCGTTCAGCGGCAGTTCGCGCACGATCTGTTCCACGTTCGGGCCGTGTTTAATGTTCAGCCGCGCAAATATTTCCAGCGGCTTTTCCACTTCCACGATCACATCCATCCGGATCAGGTGTTTCAGTTTCAACCCGCGCGCGGCGTCTTCGGGCAAGTCGATGACAAGCGACAGGAACGAGCCGTCGAACCGGAACATGTCCATACGGAAGCCAAAGGCGGCGATATCCGCCTCGCGCGTGTTCCTGATCTGGCGGACGGTCAGTTCGCTGCGGCGGCAGTCGTGAAAGATCGTAGCGCCGTCGCAGATTGGCGCCTTGCCGGGAACAGAGGCCATGCCAGGCGCGGGCAACGGGCCTTTCCACAGCATAGGCCGCCACGACCATTCGGTGCCCATCGGCTTGCGCATGACGTTGGACCCGATGACGGGCAGTGCCAGACGGTATTCCGCCTCGTGGATCACCACATCCAGGTTGCGGCGCAAGGCCCGCGCCCGGCCGCGCCACTTGCGCAAGGTTTCCAGATCGGCATTGCCGATGTCAGCGCCTGCCAAACCCCAGCGCCGCAAAGAGCGGCGGTGCAGAAAGCCTTCGAACAACCCCGCGATGCGCCCTGCCATCCTGCCCTGTGATCCGCATCCTGTGCCCGCAGGCATTGTTGCATCTATGGAAACTATGCCTTTTATTGCGCCAAACTCTTAAAGAAACCACCCCCAAGTCCCGTGAAACACGCGTAATTTCTGGCGGTATCGTCAAACGCCTTGGCGTGCCAACGGCGGATTGACCGAATTGAGCGCCCGAATGGTATCCGCCACCAGATTGCGCCCTTCTGCAGAGGTCAGCGGCGCACCGATCGCGCCTGAGGCCGACACCGTGACCAGTCGGCCGCGCAGGCCTGCGATCGCGCGCCAATAGTCGCCTGCGGTCAGGTCAATCAGGTGCAAGAACAACACTTCCTGGTCCGCCGCGGTCTCGATCACTCTGACATGCGCGGGATTGCCATCGCGGGCCAAGGCCCGACGACCAGGGGGCGAGGCAAAATACTGGGCCAGAATCGCAGGCCCGGCCAACATGACACCCGCAGAGGCCGACCGGCCGATGGTGACAGTGACAAGCGCCGCCGCCACCTGCCCGCCCGCGGTGCAACGCCCGATCAGTACAACGGCGGTATCCGCGGCCGCCTGCGAGGCCTGCGGATCAATGCAGTAGCCATTGGGGGCAGCGACATGAAACTGCCCGTTCAGCACTGACACCTGTTTCGGGCCAGACAGGGTTGAGGCAAGGTCGCAGGCTGCCAGCAAAAGCAAGGCCAAAAGTGCCGCGCGAAAGCCGATCCAAGACGTCATGCCGAATTGCCCCTGCCAAGGAATCTGCCCGGTCGCAGGGTTAAAGGCCACAGCCCCTGCGGGCAAGACGAATTGCGGAATCGGGCCATCGCGCAGACCTACTCGGCGTCAGCACGCTAAAATCGTACAAATTGGCAATGTCCTGCCACAGGCCGTTGTGCAGCGCTGTGACCAAGGCTAGCGTGGCCGCGCCGCAGGAGCCGCAATGCCCGCCTTTTCACCGCGTTATGCACCGCTGACAGATTTCGTGGCCCCGGCGCGCGGGCGAACCGAGATATGGCGGACACTGGCAGGACTGGGAATTGCCGTTGTGTTCTATTTCATCGCCCTGCAAATCATCTTGCATGCGGTGATGGTCATGCTGGGCCCGGTGCGCGGCATGTTCGCGCTGAACGAGCTGATCCGCGGTGCGACGCCGGCGGGTCTGATCGAGATTCTGTTTTCCTATCTGCCACTGACCGCCGGGCTGGCGCTGGGTATGGCCCTGATGATGAATCGCGGACTTGGCAGTCTGATCGGGCCGACGCGCAGCGCCGTGGTAACCTTTCTGTCGGTCGCACTGCCGCTGATGGCGCTGTGGGTCGTGATGATGCCGCTGTCGGTGTTAGCAGAGAACGTGGCGACGCACCTGACGTTGTGGCAGCAACTGCCGTGGCTGCCCGTGGCGCTGGCGGGATTGCTGATTCAGACCGGCACCGAGGAGTTGCTGTTTCGCGGCTATTTGCAACAGCAATTGGCGGCGCGGTTCCACGCGCCCTGGGTCTGGATGGGGGTGCCGTCGCTGGCCTTCGGGATGCTGCATTTCTCGACCGAGCAATACGGGGCCAGCGCCTGGTTTGTGGTGGTCTGGGCGGTATTCTTTGGGCTGGCCGCCGCCGATCTGACGGCGCGGACAGGCAATCTGGGGGCGGCTGTCGGCCTGCACTTCGCCAACAATGCGGCGACCCTGCTGCTGGTGGGCTTGTATGGCCGAATGGACGGGTTGGCGCTGTACACCGCGGTCGTGGATTTAAGCCAGCCGTTTGCGCAGCTGCCCTATCTGGCGATCGACTCGGTATCGCTGCTGGTCGGCTGGCTGTTGGCGCGGTTGATCCTGCGAGTGTGATCGGGCTGGGCCGGCCGCTTCTCAGATCCCGGCGTACCATTCATAACCCCGGTCAGCCCAATAACTGCCACGGCCCGAGCCTAGCCCGGCAAAGCTGTCGACAAGTTCGATGCTTTGCACATATTTCGCCATTTTATAGCCCAGCTGCCGTTCAACTCGCAGCCGCAACGGCGCACCATTGGCCATCGGCAGCGGTTGGCCGTTCATGCCCCAGGCGAGGATGGTCTGCGGGTGGCGCGCGTCGACCATGTCGATGCTTTCGTAATACGTCACCTCGCCGGCCAACGTCCGTTCGATCGTGTCAAAACAATGGAACACGACATAGCGGGCCTTCAGCAGCGGTTTGGCCTGATCAAGGATCATCGACAACGGAACCCCGGTCCATTTGGCGATGCAGCTCCAGCCTTCGACACAGTCGTGGCGGGTAATCTGAGTGCGTGACTGCATTGCAGTCAGGGTGGCATAGGGAATCGACAGCGGGGTTTCGACCAGCCCGGTGACTTGCAGCCGGTAGTTCGCAAAGCCGCCTGCTTGCAGATCAAGATATTCCGGGCTGTCCACCGCGGTCGAGCCGTTGGGGTGCTGGCCCTGGCGGATGTCTGCCTCGGCAAATTCTGGTGCAAGGCTGTCGCCCAGCAGAAAGCGCTGCGCAGTCATCGTCAGATTCTCGGCCCCTTGCAAGGTGGCCCGCAACATGCTGTCGCCGGAATTCAGGCCGTCCAGCAGTTTGCAGCCTGACAGGGTCAGGGCTGCACCGCCCAGCAGAAGATTACGCCGACTGATCATCTTGGCCCCCTTGATCGGGATCAACCCGATACCAACCGGTCACGATCGACCGAATTTCATTCAGCGGCCCTGCCGCAAGGATCATTACCATGTGCACGACAAAGAACAGGATCAGCGCCAGCATGGTCAGGAAATGGATCGACCGTGCCGTTTGCCGTCCGCCGAACAGATCCAGCAGCCATGGCGCAACACTGTTGAACGCCGGCGACATGGTCAACCCGGTGGCAATCATCAGCGGCAAAGCCAGGAACAGGACCGAGGCATAGGCCAATTTTTGCAAAACATTGTAGTCACTGGTGTGGTGAAACCGCAGGCGCAGGTGGTTGGCCACATCATCGGGCAGGTTGCGCAGATCGCGGAGAGACGGGATCAGCTTGCGCAGGTGGCCGTTGATGGCCGAGAACACCAGCCACACGCAAAGCGTCGCCACCAAGATCCAGGCGAAGAACAAATGGATCACCCGCCCGGTGGCAAGACTTTGGGTCGACGGCATAGTCAGAGCCGCCGGAATGGCGCGGACTGCCCCGCCCGAAGTGCCCAGCACGCCGCTGGTGTCAAAGTCGCGGCCCAGAATGCGGGTGACGCCCTTGACCCGATCGCCATCCTGCACCGCGCCAATCGCTACGGCGGCATTGTCATAGTCAAACCCCGACTCTTTGCCAAAATGCAACGATGGATGCGCGTTAAAGATCTGAAAGCCCGAAAACATCAGAAACAGCAGGCAAACTGCCCAGACCCAGTGCGTAAGCCGGGTGATCCGTTTCTGGCGGTAGATGAGCGGTCCCTGTTCGGGTGTCATTGCAGCCTCCCCTTTGTTGAAAAAGAAACGGTCTGATGGTGAGTAAAGTTTCAGACTGCCGACTTGAACCTGCCGAAATCGGCGTGCACCACACGATCCCGCCCCCCTAGGGTGGCGCAAGTCATCCCGCGCTGTCGAGCGGTGACATGGGCGTTGACGCTGAATTTACATTATTCAGCCATTTTCGCGAGCGGCTGTAACAAATGCCGGGCACAGCCGCATCATCAACTGTTGGCAGCGCCGCCCACCCCGATTGCATTTGCATCCTACTGGCCTTATCTCGGGTCAACCAAGCGACCGAAAGGCCAGCCATCCCATGAACTGGATCTCCAACTACGTCCGCCCCACGATCAACTCGCTGTTTTCGCGGCGCGAGGTGCCTGAGAATCTGTGGTCGAAATGCCCCGAATGCGGCACCATGCTGTTTCACCGGGAGTTGGCGGACAATCTGAATGTCTGCACCAACTGCGATCATCATATGGCGATCAGCCCGCGCGACCGGTTCAGACATCTGTTTGACGGCGGCGTGTTTACCGAGGTCAAGGTGCCGGATGCGGCAGTCGACCCGCTGCATTTCCGCGATCAGAAGAAATATCCAGATCGCCTGAAGGCTGCGCAAAAGGCGACCGGCGAGAAAGAGGCGATGCTGGTGGCCGAGGGCGAGATCCAACGCACGCCGGTGGTTGCTGTCGCGCAGGATTTCAGCTTTATGGCCGGGTCGATGGGCATGTATGTCGGCAACGCCATGATCGCGGCGGCGCAGACGGCGGTGGCGCACAAGCGGCCCTTGGTGGTGTTTTCTGCCGCTGGTGGGGCCCGGATGCAGGAGGGGATATTGTCCCTGATGCAGATGCCGCGCACCACTGTGGCCGTGCAGATGGTGAAAGAAGCGCGGTTGCCCTATGTCGTCGTTTTGACCCATCCGACGACGGGTGGCGTGACCGCCAGCTACGCCATGCTGGGCGATGTGCAGATTGCCGAGCCCAATGCGCTGATCTGTTTTGCCGGGCCTCGGGTGATAGAACAAACCATCCGCGAGAAGCTGCCGGAAGGGTTCCAGCGCGCCGAATACCTGCTGGACCACGGCATGCTGGACCGCGTGACGCATCGCAAGCAGTTGCGCGATGAGTTGGTTACGATCCTGCGAATGTTGACCGGGGTGCCGCCCGCCATCAAGGGCGACCTGCCCGCGCCAGCAGAGTTTGCTGCCGTAAAATGACCGGTTCTGACGCCGTTCTGCTACGGATGATGACACTGCATCCCAAGGTGATTGACCTTGTGATGGACCGCGTCGAACGGCTGTTGGCCGCCCTTGGCCACCCTGAACGGTCGTTGCCGCGCGTAATACATATCGCGGGGACTAACGGCAAAGGCTCCACGCAGGCGATGATGGGGGCGGGCTTCGAGGCGACCGGCGCTCGTGTTCACGCCTATACTTCGCCGCATCTGGCACGGTTTCACGAGCGTATCCGCATCGCGGGCGAATTGGTGACAGAGCCCGCGCTGATCGCCTTGCTGGATGAATGCGCCGCTGCCAACGGCAGTGATCCGATCACGTTTTTCGAAATCACCACCGCAGCCGCCTTTCTGGCCTTTGCCCGTACCCCGGCGGACTGGACGCTGCTAGAAGTGGGCCTTGGTGGCGAATTTGATGCGACCAACGTGATTGACCAACCGGCGCTGACGGTGATCACCCCGGTATCGATCGACCATCAGCAATATCTGGGCGATACTTTGGCAGAGATTGCGGTGGCCAAGGCCGGGATCATCAAACGCGGCGTAACCTGCGTGGTTGGCCCGCAGGAGGATGCCGCTTTGGCGGTTATCGAACGCAAGGCGGCCCGTCTGGGTGCGCCCCTGCTGGTTTTTGGTCAGCACTGGCAGGTGGCGGAGGATCGCGGGCGGCTGGTGTTTCAGGACGAGAACGGGCTTTTGGACCTGCCGCTGCCAAACCTGCCCGGCCCGCATCAGATCCAGAACGCCGGGGCGGCGCTGATGGGCTTGCGGTTTTTGGGCTTTGGCGAGGCGGCCTGCGAGGCGGCGGTCAGCCGCGCGGTCTGGCCTGCCCGGATGCAGCGCCTGCGAACCGGTCCTTTGGTTGAAAGTGCGCCGAAGGTCGAACTGTGGCTGGACGGCGGGCACAACCCGGCAGGCGGCGCTGCGGTGGCCGCCACCTTGGCGCGGATGCCGAAACGCGAGACCCATCTTATCTGCGGAATGCTGAACACAAAGGACGTGCAAGGGTATATGCAGCCGCTGGCCGGTCAGGTGACGCAGCTGCAGGCGGTCACGATCCCCGGCGAGGCGAATACGCTGCCGGCCGAAGTGACGCGGGATGTGGCTCTGTCGGTGGGGATCAAGGCTGTGACAGCTGGGTCCGTGGCCGCGGCATTGTCCGAAATTGCGGCGGCCTCGCCCGAGGCAAGGGTCTTGATCTGCGGCTCGCTATATCTGGCCGGTTCAGTCTTGCGCGAGAACGGGTAAGCTCCATCAGTTGGCCGCAATCGTCGGGGAGGGTGCAGGGGATTGCACCAAGCCGTGATTGCGTGATGAATGAACTTTGCCATATCGCAGCCAACCCCAATCGTCGCGTTGCCCTGCCGGTAGATGGTGAGAATCTGGCCGCCTATTTCGCCGACGAAATTCTGTTGAAGGCGCGAGAGTTTGGTGAGCCGAACATCCGCAGGGTCTATGGCAAAATAGATGACTTAAAAAAAAGCTGGGCGACATCGCATGGGTTTCGCCTGATGGCGGCTTCTAATGCAAAGAACTCTGCCGATCTCTTGTTGTCGGTCGACGCGATGGAACTGGCGTTGGACCAGCAAACCGATGCCATCGTGATCGCCGCGTCAGACGAAGAGGGTTCAGGCGGATTTTTTCGGTTACGGGAGAAAACGCCGATGTCTAGCAAGTCCTAACCCCGTTCCCCTGCCCGCGCTTCCGCGCTATCCCTCGCGAAACGGAGGCGCAGATGCTGGAGCGGATCACCAATGGAAGAAACGGTCTCTGGCTGTCGCTGGCTCTGATGCTGCTGCTGGCGATGCCCGGCTTTTTCAGCTTGCCACCCGTCGACCGCGATGAAGTCCTGTTTTCTCAGGCCTCGCGCCAGATGCTGGCCTCAGGTGACTTTGTCGATATCCGCTTTGCCGATGGACCGCGCTACAAGAAACCCGTCGGGATTTACTGGTTGCAAGCCGCATCGTCGGCGATCTCCGGGCAGCCGGATCAGATCTGGTCCTATCGGTTGGTCAGCCTGTTGGGGGCGATGATTGCGGTGGGGTTTACCTGGGGCATTGCACGGCTGGTAATGCCCGCAGAATTCGCGGTGCTGGCGGCGGTAACGCTGGCCGCGAGCCTGCTGATGGGCGCGGAGGCGCGACTGGCGACAACGGATGCGATGTTGTTGGCCGCCACGATGGCCGGGCAATATGTACTGGCGCGTGGGTTTTTGCCATTGGGACGCGGGCAAAAGCCTGACCTGAGCCTGTCGCTCGCCGTGGGATTCTGGGTGGCTCAGGCGGGCGCGATCCTGATCAAGGGGCCCATTGGACCGATGGTTGCACTATTCACGCTGGCCGGGATCTGTGCGACACGGCGCGATTTTGCAGTGCTGCGGGCCCTACGGCCGATTTGGGGCGTGATGCTGCTGCTGGCTTTGGTGGTGCCGTGGTTTGCAGCCATTTCGGTCAAAAGCGACGGCGCGTTCTGGGCGGCATCGCTGGGGCGCGACATGATTGAAAAGATCGGCAGCGCGAAGGAAAACCACGGCGCCCCGCCCGGCACCTATCTGGCGCTGGTCTGGATCACGTTCTGGCCGGGGTCGATGCTGCTGGCGGCGGGCCTGCCTGCCCTTTGGCGCGGCAGGCGCGAGGCGGTACTGCAGTTTGCGGCAAACTGGATCATTCCAACCTGGATCGTATTCGAACTGACGGCGACCAAATTGGTGCATTACGTTCTGCCGACCTATCCGATGCTGGCCATCCTGGTGGTCTGGGCGTTTTGGAAACTACGCGGTCGGGGGTGGCTGGCGGCCTTGCCGGGGGCGCTGCCCCTGGTGTTGCTGGCAGCGGTCTGGGTCGAGGCAGGCAAACTGGGGGCGGTGTTGCCGATGGGGTTCTGGGCGGGTGCCCTGACTCTGGTCGCCGCGCTGGGACTGATCTTGTGGGCGTATCGGCGGGGTGCGCCTATGCCGCTGGCATTCGCGCTGGCGGCAGGCGGGATGACGCTGTCGGGCACGGTTTATCCGACGCTGGCACGGCTTGACCTGTTGTGGCCCGCCAAACCGATTGCAGCTATAGCAGCGGCACATCCGGGTTGCGGGTTGACCGTCGCAGGCTATTCGGAACCTTCGCTGGTGTTTCTGACTGCAAACCGCGTGAAGTTTGTCAGTTCCGCAGAGGCGTTTCAGGCCTTCCAGCTACCCGGGTGCCAAGTGATCGTGGCACCCAAGGCAGACCTCACCAATGCGAACAAGCCGGTGGGGCCGTTCGGCGTTTCGATAAACCGGGTCATGGGTCTGGACCTTGGCAGCGGCAGGCCGGTCGATTTATACGTCTACCTCAAGGAGTGACGCGCTCGTGGGCCCTGACAGACCGCCTCGCTGGCGCCAGCGATGAAAGCTGGAAGGCTTCAAAAGTGGTTTGTCAGCGTCCGCGAAGTTCTGCGCTGATCCGCACCGGGCCGCTGACCCCTTTCAACTTGGCCCGGTAGATCACCACGCCTTCCGCCACCCGCATCACATAGGTCCGCGTTTCGGCGAACGGGATGCTCTCGACCCAATCGACCACATCGACCGACGCCAGTCTGGGGTCACCATAGGCGGCGATCCATTCGCGGGGTCGGCGCGGTCCGGCATTATAGCCAGAGGCGATCAGCGCCACGGAGGGCCCGAATTCATCCACCATCTGACGCAGGTAAGCCGAGCCGAGTTGCACATTATAGGCGGGACTGGTTGTCAATTTAGCGGGCGAATAGGCCAATCCCATCTCTTTGGACAGCTTCTCGGCTGTGGCCGGCATCAACTGCATAAGGCCCAAAGCGCCGGCTGAACTGCGTGCCTCAGGGTCGAACTCGCTTTCGCGGCGCGAAATGGACAGGGCCAATGCCCGGCTGACCTCAAGATTGTCGGGCACCATGTCGGGCACCGGGAAATAGGGGCGCGGCAGGATCACGCCACGGTCTGCTGCCGCCTTGGCGATCAGAACCGCAGCGCGGTATTGGCCGGCCTGCATGGCAACATCGGCGAGTTGCGCCAGTTCGCCTTCCAACAGCCCTTTGCCCAGTTGCAGAAAGAACCGCGCCGACAGTTGCGCTTCATCGGCGCGGGCCAGACGCAGGGCGGCATCAAGCACCGACGACCGGGCAAAGCTGGCGTTGCGCCAGTCGCCGGCAGGGCGGCTGTTGGCCAGCAGCGCCGGGTCAAGGTTCAGCCCCAGCTTTTCTGCGGCCAGAAGCCCGTAATACGAGGTCTGATATTGCGCCGCCCTCTGATAGGCGGCCTTGGCCCTGGCCTTGTCGCCCGCAGCCGCCTGTGCCCGCCCGGTCCAGTACCAGGCGCGGGACAGGCTGATCGGGGTGGCGGACGCCTTTTGCAACCGATCGAAATGTTTCAGCGCTGTGGCGGGATCGTTCAGTTTGCGCAAGGCAATATACCCCGCAAGAAACTCCAGATCGGCGTAGTCGGTGCCCGGGCTGAGGTGGTTGTCGGCGGCGACCCTGTAGGCGTCACGCGGGCTGCCGGTTCGCATCAGATAGCGCGCCAGCAGAATGCGCCGTTCGGCCCAGGCTTGAGGGTCGCCCAGCCGGGCAGAACTGGTTGACCGATCCAGGATCAGCGTGGCGGCGTCGGTGTAATTGTTGGCCCGCATCCGATACAAAAATCGCTCGTAGGCAAGCCCAGCGTCATCTTTGAGGCCTTTTGGCACCGCGGCGACCAGACTGGTTACCCCACCCGCCCCCGCCCGCAGCGCCAGCCGCGCATTGGCGAGCGCGGCCCAATCCCGGGTCACCCGTGGCAGCATACGCTGGGCCTCGGCCACCCGGTCGCCATCCCACAGGATGCGGTCAAGGCGGACCTCGTCGGCAACGTTCAGTGCGGGTCCGTGCAACGCCAGAAGCTGGCTTTCTTCATCCGCTGTGAAGCTTAGGCTGGTCCAGGCCCGCAATGCCTCTGCCTCTGCATCCCGGCTGCGGCCGGTGGCGTCATAGGCTTTGATCAGCGCCAGCGCCCCGGCGCCGGTGCGCGGGAGGTCGGCGCCAAAATACGCGATGACACGGGCCGGGTCGCTGGAACGCGCCACCGCAACCTCGCCTTTTTCCTTTAGCAGCGGCATGCCGGGCCAATCGGGGTGCCTGACGAGGAATGCCTCATAGTCACCAAGCAGGCCGTCGCCCGCGCGCAACCGGCTCCATTCCACCAAATCAAGGCCAATCGGCCCTGCGGCAAAGGCAGCGGCCTTGGCGCTTTCGAAATCCTGCTGATCCACGAGCTTCATTGCCGTGGCGAGCGCGGCATTTTCCTGCGCCGTGCCTGCCATCGCGCCGGACGGCAGCAACAGGGCAAGGCACAGCAGGGCAAGACGGGGGAAAATCGCAAATCGGGTCATGCGGCGAAAATGCCCTAGTCGGCGCGGCGGGACAACCCATCTTGCCGTGATCGGCGGTGGCTTGCGCTGCTTGGCAAAACCGGCAAGCGCGATTAGAAGCGCGGCTGCGGCCATGGGCGATTCAGCCCGGGCCCGCCAACAGAGGAGACGCTGCCATGATCAGAGGGTCCATTCCCGCATTGGTAACGCCGTTCAAAAACGGCGCAGTGGATCTGGTGGCGTTGAAAAAACAGATCGAATGGCAGATTGCCGAAGGCTCTACCGGCCTGGTGCCGGTGGGCACGACCGGCGAAAGCCCAACGCTTAGCCATGAAGAGCATCGGCTGGTGGTGGCAGAGGTGGTCAAAATCGCTGCCGGCCGGGTGCCGGTGATTGCCGGGGCCGGGTCGAACAATACGGCCGAAGGTATCAGCCTGATCCAGCACGCCGAAAAGGTCGGGGCCACGGCGGCGCTGATCGTTACCCCCTACTACAACAAACCGACCCAAGCCGGGATGGTTGCGCATTTCACGGCCTTGCATGACTGCTGCAACCTGCCGATCATCATCTACAACATCCCGGGCCGGTCTATCGTCGATATGACGCCCGAGACGATGGGCAAGCTGGCCGAATTGCCGCGGATCATCGGAGTCAAGGATGCGACCGGCAAAATCGAGCGGGTCTCGATGCAGCGCATCACCTGCGGTGCCGATTTCATCCAGCTGTCGGGCGAGGATGCCACGGCGCTGGGCTTTAACGCGCATGGCGGGGTGGGCTGCATTTCGGTGACGGCCAACGTCGCGCCGCGCCTGTGTGCCGAATTGCAGTCTGCGACCTTGGCGGGCGATTACGCCAAGGCTCTGACCCTTCAGGACAAACTGATGCCCCTGCACGAGGCGATTTTTATCGAGCCGGGGTTGGCCGGGGCGAAATACGGGTTGTCGCTGCTGGGCATGTGCAGCGAAGAGGTCCGCCTGCCGCTGGTCACGCTGACCGATGGCACCAAGATGCGCATCAAGGCCGCCATGCAGCACGCGGGCATTCTGTCTTAGACCGAAAGCAAGGTGCGTCCTGCGACGCACCTTACCCACCGGTTCAGAAAATGAAGTCGGTCGCGACAAGTGTGGTGTGATTGGCCAGCGTGATCGTAAATTCCGCCGTACCATCGCCATTCATATCGCCAGACAGGACACCCGTCGCGGCATTATAGCTGACCTGCGCACCGGCACCTGGCACATAATGTGCGCCGACGAAATGAGCGCCCGCCATGAACGCATGCAGGTCCAGTTTGTCCTGACCAGAGCGGAAATCGGTGATCACATCGCTGCTATCCGGACGCCCGGCCTCTGCCGCGGTGTTGTAGATGAACGTATCGTTGCCATTGCCACCGGTCAGCCAGTCCTGTCCGTTGCCGCCGGTCAGCTGATCCTTGCCGCTGTAGCCAAACAGCCGGTCACTGCCGTCGCCACCGTACATGAAGTCGGTGCCCTTCAGACCATAGAACGTGTCGGCAATCTCGGTTCCGATGAAGG
The DNA here is from genome assembly GCA_025362795.1 of Rhodobacterales bacterium. GTDB lineage: Bacteria > Pseudomonadota > Alphaproteobacteria > Rhodobacterales > Rhodobacteraceae > Stagnihabitans. Next base: position 26,967 of record JANYFE010000107.1, read on the forward strand.
TGTTGGCATGGTCGGTGCCATCCACCGGAGTTTGTGCGGCGTGATGTCTGCCGGTTTTCATAAAATACCCCTCGCTGTTGGTTTGCGGACCCCTTGGCCCGTGCCCAGGCGCTTCTCGCCCTTGCATTGGAAATTAGGCCACGCCTCCCCGCCTCGGGCAAGGCGCGTTTCGGTAATTGCGGCGAATAAATGGCAAAGCTGTGGAAACAATGTGTTTCGTAACTTTGGCCAATGAGGGAATTGCTGCGCCATTGTTCCAAAACTGACAAATCGGTAACTCTGGGTTGCGCGATGCAATAATTCTAAATCCGAGGGTGATTTTAACCTTTGGGCGGCGACTCAAGGCTTCGCCCGATTTTTGCTGCAAGGGCGCCCGAACAAACCCGGCACCGGAGAACCAGCCCTTGCACCTGTCGCGCCAGCTTGCCATCAGCATCACACCGAACGAGGGACGATCATGGCATCCGACAATCTGCGCGGCTCGATCTGGATGGTTGCTGCGATGGCTGGTTTTGCGGTGGAGGATGCGTTCCTGAAATCCGCCTCTAAAGCCATACCAGTGGGCGAGGCGATGGCGCTGATGGGTCTGGCCGGTATGCTGGTCTTTGCCGCACTGGCCCGGCGAGCCCGCGAGCCGGTGTTTCCCGCGACACTCCTTTCGGGCACAATGGCCGTGCGGTCCGGGTTCGAGGTGGTCGGGCGGTTGTTCTACGCGCTGGCCATCGCCCTGACGCCGATCTCGGTTGCCTCTGCAATCTTGCAGGCAACACCGCTGGTGGTTGTGTTGGGGGCGGCGTTGGTGTTCGGCGAAAAGGTCGGCTGGCAAAGGTGGCTGGTGATTGCGGTGGGTTTTGTGGGCGTTCTGGTGATCTTGCGGCCCGGTCTGGCAGGATTTGATGCGCTGTCGCTGCTGGCCGTTGTTGGGTTGATCGGCTTTGCCGGGCGCGATTTGGCCACGCGGGCCGCGCCGCCCGCCCTGTCGAATGCGCAGCTGGGCGTCGCGGGCTTTGCCATGCTGGGCCTGTCGGGCGTGATCATTCTGGCTGTGACCAGCGGCATCGTGGTGCCGGCTGGCATGGTTCTGGTCAAGGTCGCCGGCGCCGCGGTCTTTGGCATTCTGGGTTATGCGGCGCTTACCACTGCCATGCGGACCGGCGAGGTTTCCGCCGTCACCCCGTTTCGCTATTCTCGGCTGTTATTCGCAATGGGGTTGGGTGTGCTGGCCTTTGGCGAGCGGCCCGGTACGGCCACGCTGGCGGGTTCTGCCATAATTGTGGCCTGCGGGTTGTTCATTCTGGCCCAGCAGCGACGAATCGGGCCCGCCTCTCCCTGAACTCGGGCGGGATTGTTGCTTAATAAAACGCTAATCTGCACATGGTCTGGCGATTTCCGTCGGGTTTGGCGAGTCTTTGTTGACTGTGGCGAAACAATGCCGTGATCTTGTCGCAAGCGCGACAAAAGAATGGCGAAATTCAGGTGCTGATTGGGCACATGGCCAGCGCGGCCGCCATACAGATTAACACGGAGGATAAGCCCATGTTTATGAATGACTTTACCAACTTTTCCACGGAAATCGCCTTGGTTGCGCCACGTATAACCGCCGTTATTCCCGCGCCTGTCATCACCGGAATTGTGGCGGGGACGCTGGTGGAAACCGCCCTTGGCTGGCGCGACGTGGCCAACTTGTGGATTGGCGACCGGGTGCAGACGCTGGATGGCGGACTGGCCCGCATCCACGGGCTGGACCGCCGCATATTGCAGCCCGCCGCCGAAACTGCGCTGATCCATGTGCCGGGCGGCTGCCATGATGCGTGCAGCGACTTGTGGCTGGTGCCAGGCCAGCACTTGCTGATCGACACGCTGGAGGATGCCGGCATCGGTGCCCCCTTTGCGCTGGTGCCGGCGCTGGCGCTTACTGTTGACGGTTTTGTGCGGCACCAGTTCCCGAACAGGCCGGTCGAAGTCATCACGCCGCTCTTTGCCGATGAAGAAGTGGTCTTTGCCAATTCCGGTGTGCTGATCCATTGCCCTGGCGTGATGGACGGTGCCGGGCGCTATCCTGAAAACAGTTTCTTTCCCCGGCTGGACACACAGGCCGCCCGCGCCTTTCTGAAAAGCCGCGCGGCGCGACTTGTGGTGTGATGGTCAGACGCCAAGGCCCGGCCTTGCGGACTTGGCGCCTGCCCCTTCCCTCTGCACGACTGGACTTTGACCATACGCTCCCCTATCTCGGGCGGATCATGGTAGAAAAATCCGACCCCAATTCCAAACTGATCGCCGAGAACCGTCGGGCGAGGTTCGATTATTTCATCGAATCCGATCTGGAAGCCGGCATCATGCTACTGGGGTCAGAGGTCAAATCGCTGCGGCTGGGTGGCAGCAACATCGCGGAAAGCTATGCCTCGGTCGAGGGCGGCGAGCTGTGGCTGATCAACTCTTACGTTGCCCCGTATCTGCAGGCAAAACTGTTCCCGCATGACGAACGCCGCCGCCGCAAGCTGCTGGTGAACAAGAAAGAGTTGTCGCGCCTGTGGAATGCAGTTGGGCGCGAAGGTATGACGCTGGTGCCGATCAAGTTGTATTTCAACGAAAAAGGCACGGTCAAGCTGAAGCTGGGCGTCGCCAAGGGAAAAAAGCAGGGCGACAAACGCGAAACCAGCGCCAAGCGCGATTGGGATATTCAGAGGGCCCGCATCATGAAACATGGCGCCCGCGAGTAGCCCGACCCCCAACAACAATGCCACACCTGTCAGTTTTCTGTGCCAAGCGGGTAAAAAAATAGCACTTTTCCCACTATCCAAAGCGGTTTTTCATGCTCCTATGACCTGACTGAAGCCCGAAACTGAATTTCGGGCGCGAGAGTGGGAAGGGTACGATTATGATGCCACTTATCATCCAGTTGGTCTGCGGACTGATTGGCGGCAATGCGGCGGGTGCGGTTCTGAAAAACCAAAGCCTGGGTACGCTTGGCAATTCGATCGCGGGTGTTCTGGGTGGAGGCCTTGGCGGGCAGATTATCGCCATGCTCGGCGGGGCAAGTGCTGCCGGTGCGACAGCGGCCGGGTCAGGCATGGACATCGGTTCGATCATTTCCTCGGTCGCCTCAGGCGGTGTTGGCGGTGGCGCGCTGATGGCGATCATCGGCGTAGTCAAAGGCATGATGGCCAAATCCTAATCAACCAGATCGGGCGCGGCAGCGGGTGCCGCGCTCACTTGCTTCGACGGGTCGCTTGGGGGTAGGTCAGACCTGACCTTTCAGGAGCCGACGATGGCCTTTCAGGATGACCCCAAGACGCTGGTTTCCACGCAGTGGCTGGCGCAGCATCTGAAAGACCCCGATCTGCGGGTGTTGGATGCCTCGTGGTATCTGCCCGGTGCGGGGCGGGATGCAAAGGCAGAATTTGCGTCAGGCCACATCCCCGGCACCCGGTTCTTCGATATAGACACGATTGCTGACACCAGTTCAAACCTGCCACACATGGCACCGACACCCGAGATGTTCGTGGCGCGGCTCAGGGCTATGGGGGTGGGCGATGGCCATCAGGTTGTGGTCTATGACGGCTCCGGCGTGTTTTCGGCGGCCCGCGTCTGGTGGACGTTCCGGCTGATGGGCAAGACCGACGTGGCCGTGCTGGATGGCGGTTATCCCAAATGGCGGACCGAGGGGCGCTTGGTCGAGAACCAGCCCCTTCCGCCCCGGGACCGCCATTTGACGGTGTCGCGGCAGGCCCATCTGGTGAAAAACGTGACGCAGGTTGCCCATGCCGCCAAGCTGGCCCGGGCGCAAATCATTGACGCCCGGTCTGCCGCGCGGTTCAAGGGTGATGCACCCGAACCGCGCGCCGGGCTGCGGTCAGGGCACATTCCGGGGTCAAAAAACGTGCCCTTCACCAGCCTTTTGAATAGCGACGGTACAATGAAACCCGTGGCGGAACTCGCTGCCGTCTTTGCGGCGGCCGGCGTGGATTTGACCAGGCCCGCGATCACCACCTGTGGCTCCGGCGTGACGGCCGCGATTGTCAGTCTGGCGCTGGAACGGCTTGGCCACCGCGATCATGCGCTTTATGACGGGTCATGGGCCGAATGGGGCATGTATGACGATCTGGCCGTGGAACGAGGATAACTGGACGATGCTTGAATCCCTAAAGCCGCAACCGCAGGACAAGATCCTGCAACTGATCTCGTTGTACCGCGATGACCCGCGTCCCGCAAAGATCGACCTGGGGGTCGGTGTCTACAAGGATGCCACCGGCCTGACCCCGGTGATGCGGGCGGTCAAGGCGGCCGAGAAAAAGCTGTGGGAGGTCGAGACGACCAAGACTTACACCGGTCTGGCGGGCGAGCTCGCGTATAACGCCGCCATGTTGACGATGATCCTCGGGCAGGGCCATGCCGACCGCGCCGCCTCGGTTGCCACGCCCGGCGGTACCGGCGCAATCCGGCAGGCCCTGGAACTGATCAAGCTGTCGGCACCCGATGCAACCGTCTGGATCAGCAATCCGACCTGGCCGAACCACCCTTCGATCATCAAATACCTTGGCATGAAGATGGCCGAGTACCGCTATTTTGACGCCGCCAGCCGGGGCGTTGATTTTGCGGGATTGTTGGAGGACTTGGGGCGCGTCAAGCCGGGTGATGTCGTGTTGCTGCATGGCTGCTGCCACAACCCGACCGGTGCCAATCTGGATTTGGCGCAGTGGGCGCAGGTTGTGGAGGTGCTGCTGGCGCGGCGGGCGGTTCCGTTTGTCGACCTCGCCTATCAAGGCTTTGGTGATGGGCTGGATGCCGATGCGACCGCGACCCGTCTGATTGCGTCACAGTTCCCGGAGGTGTTGATTGCGGCGTCATGTTCCAAGAACTTCGGCATCTACCGCGAGCGGGCAGGGATATTGATCGCGCTGGGCGATGCCTCGCACAAATCGGTCACGCAGGGCAACCTGAACTTCCTGAACCGCCAGAACTACAGCTTTCCGCCCGATCATGGCGCCCGGCTGGTTACGATGATTTTGGAGGATGCCGCCCTGACTGCGGAATGGAAGGCGGAACTGGAGGAGGTGCGCCAGAACATGCTGGGGCTGCGGCAGGCTTTGGCGGACGAATTGCGCCGCATGACCAATTCGGACCGCTATGATTTCATCGCCAAACATCGCGGCATGTTCAGCCGGATCGGGTTGTCGGAGGCGCAGGTCATCGAGCTGCGCGACAGGCACGCGATCTACATGGTCGGTGACAGCCGGATCAACATTGCCGGGCTGAACGCCAAGACTGTGCCAATCCTGGCGGCGGCGATTGCGGCGGTGGGCGGTTGACTACCGGACTTCGCAGGCGTCCCATTCTGGACGCTTGCAGAAAGTAAATTAAATCAATGGGTTGATTCTTCGATTTTAACCAGCCGTAAAGATGTGTCGTATTTGACCAAGTCCCGCAGAGCCGCGCCAGCTTCGCTTCGGCCTTTCAACGCGTAAGGGCAGAGCCTGCGCTCTGCCCTTTTCAATGTGTCAGGCGGCTGACGCCACCTTACGCTTCGGAATCGTCGTCTTCGTCTCCCGCGGCGTCCTGCTTTGCGGCAGCAGTTTCCGAGAGGGTCATAGTGACGCCCTGACGATGCAGGCTTCCCAGAATTCTGCGAGCGGACTTCATATTCTCTTCCATGCGCACTTGACGCACTTCTTTCCAGGCCGCTTTGCGGTCAGCCTGTTCGCCTTCCGGGTTGGCTGCGGACCATTCCTGATGCCATTGCGCCCGCACGATCATCCGGGCGATCAGCACTTCGCTGTTCTTCGGACCACCGCCGCCACCGCCGCCGCCACCGCCCGCATTCTTCGGACCCGCATCAGCGGCGGCTTTGCGGCCACCACCTGCTGCCTTGGCCCCACCACCACCCTTGCCACCCGCCGTGCGGCCGCCCTTGACTTTGGGTTCGGCAATGGCGTCGGTATCGTCCTGCATGATAAAACTCCTTGTTGCGCTGGGGTTGAGGGATATGCTTTTTCACTCGCCTGTCAATGAAACTTGCGGTGCAGGAAGGCCCGAAAGCGCAAAGTGATGAAATATCCGATCGCCGAAAGGAGCTTGCGCGACAAGACAGGATAATCGGGCGCAGTTGCCGCTTTGCCAAGCCGGTCAATAGGCGGACAACTGCGGTTTTCCTGCATGACATGATCTGTTAAACTCGCGAGCAAGCCGCCCAGGTGGCACGACAGGATTGGAAGGACGGCGGATGGCGGGTAAGTTTTTGATGGTCGGCGCCGGGTTGTCTGGGGCCGTGATTGGGCGACATCTGGCCGAATTGGGCCATGCCATCACCATCGTCGACGCCCGGGACCATATCGCCGGAAACTGCCACACCAAACGCGATCCTGAAACCGGAGTTCTGGTGCATATTTACGGTCCGCACATCTTTCACACCGACGACTCAGAAGTGTGGGACTACGTGAACCGCTATGAAACCTTCATGCCCTACAAAAACCGGGTCAAGACGATTTCAGGGGGGCAGGTATTCTCGCTGCCAGTTAACCTGCACACGATCAACCAGTTTTTCGGGCGCACGATGGGGCCGGACGAGGCGCGGGCGTTTTTGACTGCACAGGCCGACACCTCTATCGCCGATCCGCAGACATTCGAGGAACAGGCGCTGCGGTTTGTCGGGCAGGGGCTTTATGAGGCGTTTTTCAAGGGCTACACCCAAAAGCAGTGGGGCGTGGACCCGACCCAGCTGCCGGCTTCGATCCTGAAACGTCTGCCGGTGCGGTTCAACTACGACGACAACTATTTCTTTCATCAGTATCAAGGCATGCCCAAGGACGGTTATACCGCCATGGTGGAACGCATACTGGACCACGCGGGCATCAGCGTGCAACTGAATACCCGTTTCACCCGCGATCAGGCCAGCGCCTATGACCATGTTTTCTATTCCGGGCCGCTGGACGGCTGGTATGATTATGACATCGGGCGGCTTGGCTACCGGACGCTGGATTTTGAACGCTTTACCTACGCCGGTGACTATCAGGGCTGTGCCGTGATGAACTATGGCGAGGTTTCGGTGCCTTTTACACGCATCACCGAACATAAATATTTCGCGCCATGGGAAAGCCACGAAGGTTCAGTGTGCTACCGCGAGTTCTCGCGGGCCTGCGGGCCGGATGACATTCCGTATTATCCCATCCGTTTGATGGAGGAGCAGGCGTTGTTGCAGTCTTATGTCACCCGGGCCGAAGCAGAGGCTGGCGTTACTTTTGTCGGGCGTCTGGGCACCTACCGTTATCTGGACATGGATGTGACGATCCGTGAGGCCATGAACGCGGCGCGGGCCTTTGTCGGCCACCAGACCACCGGCACCCGAATGCCTGCCTTTGCGGTCCGGCCGATATGAAGCAGCCACCATCCGGATCCCCCGATCTGGTGGCGCAGCTGGACAAGGCTGCACTGGGTCTGCGGGTGGCCGTGGTGGTGGTGACCTACAATCGGAAAGCCCAGCTGCGGCGGACGGTCCAGCGCCTTCTGGCCGATGATATTGACGATCTGGTCATCGTCGACAATGCCTCGACCGATGGCAGCACCGACTTTCTGTGGCAGATTGACGACCCGCGCCTGCATGTCATTGCCCTGCCGCAGAACCGTGGTGGGGCCGGTGGATTTGAACATGGCCTGCGCGAGGCAGTGGCGAGTTATGACCCGGACTGGTGCCTTGTGATGGATGACGACGCGCGGCCCGAACCCGGCACACTGGCCCGGTTCCGGCGCGAGGCGGGTGCGCTGAGCGCACAGGGTTGGGAAGCGCTGGCGGCCGGGGTATTTTATCCCGATGGCAACATCTGCGAGATGAACCGCCCGTCGCGCAACCCGTTCTGGAACTTTGGCAGTTTCTGGCGAACGCTGTTTGGCGGCGGGCGGCAAGGGTTTCATGTGCGCGACGAAGACTATGACGCGGGCGGGGCGGTCCAGGTCGATGCCGCTTCTTTTGTTGGCCTGTTCCTGTCGCGCGCCGCGATTGCCCGTGCCGGGTTTCCGGATGGTGACCTGTTCATCTATGGCGACGATGTCCTGTACACGCTGCGACTGACCCGGCGCGGTGGTGCCATCGGCTTTGCGCCGTGGTTGCGGTTCGAGCATGATTGCACCACCTTCCGGCGTGGCAGCGGGCAGGTCCATCGGCCCTTATGGAAAACCTACTACCACCACCGCAATCTGATGTTCGTCTATCAATCAGCGGCGGGCCTGTTCTATTGGCCAATCCTGCTGCTGATCTTGCCGAAATGGGCCTTCAAGGCGAGCGCCTATGAAAGCGACTGGCGGCTGTATCTGAAACTGCTTCGGATCGCGGTGGGCGATGCGTTGCGCCACAAACTCAACCGGACCCACCACGAAATTCGCGTCATGTCGCGGCACATCGACCCACCGCAAGAAAAAGCAGCGACGCAGGATAACGGCTGAACCCAAACCCCACAGCGCAGAAGGCGGGCAGTGACCGGTATATACCTTGTTTTTTTTGACGCTCCATGTCACCCACGCTCAGTTTTTCTGACTGTCGGCGACAAGGTGGAACCAACGCGGTGTCTATGGAAGGCCCAGCCAAGCAACCTGGACCGAAGGAACGGGATGCCACGCCAAGAGGCTGCCTGTCAGATTCCGTTTCACCAAACACGACACAGGCCTCCGGGGTGACTGAATGAACACGACCATAAAGACTTCCGCCCAGGCCGACGCGGTTGCCGGGTTAAAGGCGCAGCGACAGGACCTGAACGCGGCCAAGGCGGCCATGTTGGCACCGGCGCACGTGGTGGGATGGCAGACGTTGCAGCATCTGACCCTGTCACAGCCCGGGGTCTGCACTGAACCTGAAATGTTCTATCGCACCGCGGGCGCCGTGCTGGTGTCGGAATCGAATGGCCGGGTGCTGCTGGAACCGCAGTCGACGATCCGGTTCAACACCGCGTTCAACGTGCTGGGGCTGGAGGCGTTGCAAAGTGCCTGCACGCTCGGCCGTCTGGCGCTGGGTCTGCTGGGCTCGGGGCAGGTAGAAGTGCGTGTCCTTCAGGGCTTGTCAGGGCGGTCGTGGGAACGGCTGATCTGTGACATTGTCATGCTGGACCCGATGCACGAGGTGCTGTTTGACCTGTCAGAGAAGGTGGCGGGCACCCGCGAAGGGGCGCTGTGGGTCGAACTGCGGGCCTGCGACGCGACGGAGGGTGTGCGGCTGGACGCGGGGCGGTTCTTGACCTCGACCCCGGCCGATACCAGGTTGCGGCTGGCCATCTGTCGCCCCGCGCGGGCCAACGTGGCCGGTGCAGCCCGGGCTGACCGCTGCCTGCCCCGGCTTTTGGACTGGGCGGCTGGCAAGGGCGAACAGGTGACGGTGCTGCAAGGCATCGCTGGGGCCGACGCATTGGCCGCCTATGCCGGGATGCTGACCACGGCGCGGGCGCAGGGTTTCAGCCATGCGCTGCTGATCGACCCGGACGGAGCGGTAGCGCCAGAAACGCTGGACCGGACGCTGGCCTATCTGGCGATCCAGGGCGCCGAAACCGTCGCACTTGGCGCGTCGGTCATGGACGTGTCCGAGGCATGGCTGCTTGCCGATAACGGACTTGTCCGTAACAGCGATGGCAAACCGGTGCCGCTGTTTGGCGGTGCCGATCTGCGCGATATCCACAGCGTTCTGGATGCCGGATTCGAGGCGGTAACGGATACAGAAGCCGGTCGCATCCTGGCACAGTCGCGATTTCTGGCGTTGAAACTTTCGGTCTTCGGGACAGACATCGCCGCCGATTTGGTAAGCGAACGGTTTGGCGTGGGCAACCTGACAGTGGTGCAGGATGCCCTCCTGACGGTCCATCAAATGCCGGGGTTGATGGTCCGGCGCGACACCTATGGCCACAAGGTTAGTGGCCTTATCACCTTGCAGAACCTGATTTTCCCCGAACAGGGCATCTGCACCGAAGCCGCGATGTTTTATCACGCCAATGGCGCAGTGACATTTGAAGAACGCGCCGAAGAAATTCTGATCGGAAACGGTTCAACGGCGCTGTTTGACAGTTATTTCAATGCGCTCAGCCTTGGGAAATGGCACCAGTCCTGTGCCCTGGACGGGTTGTGGTTGGGCATCTCCGGCCGGGGCCGGGTCGAGATCAAGGTGTTCCACGCGATTCCAGACCGGTCCTGGGAACTGATGGCCACCGAAGTGGTCAGCCTGTCCAAGGGCAATGAAGCGCTGGTTGATCTGTCGCACTACCCGCAGAATGCCGTGACCGGCGTGATTTTTTTCGAGGTTCGCGCGATGGGCGCCGGAGTGGCGGTGTCAGCCGCGCGCTATCTGACCCATGGCGCCCCCAACCCCGACCGCAAGCTGGCGCTCAGCATCACCACGTTCAAGCGTGAGGCGCAGGTCGAAAACACCGCCCGGCGTCTGGCGCATTATCTGGAGCGGGCCGAGTTTTCCGATTTTCTGACCGTTTTCATCGTCGACAACGGCAATTCGGCAGCCATCGCCGCACATCCGCAGATCCGGCGGATCACCAATGCCAATCTGGGCGGCGCGGGCGGCTTTACCCGCGGCCTGCTGGAGGCTACTGCAGCAGGCTACAGCCATGTGCTGTTCATGGACGACGACGCCTCGATCCCGATGGAGGCGCTGCACCGGACCTATGCCTTTCTGACTTTGGCAAAAGACCCCAAGGCGGCGATTGCCGGGGCGATGATCAACAACACCGACAAATGGCGGATGTGGGAAAATGGCGCGGTGTTCGACCGCAAATGCAAGCCCTTGTACACCGGCACCGACCTGCGCACCCGCGAAGGCGTGTTCGGGATGGAGTTCGATTCCGCCCGCAACCGTTCGACCAAAATGTACGGCGGCTGGTGGTTCTTTGCCTTTCCGGTGGCCGAAATCAAACGCCACCCCTTCCCCTTCTTCGTGCGCGGGGATGATGTGAACTTCAGCCTGGTCAACGAATTCGCCATCACCACCTTGAATGGCGTCGTGTCCTTTGCCGATGACTTCATCGACAAAGAATCGCCGCTGACCTGGTATCTGGACCTGCGCAGCCACATGGTCCACCATCTGACGCTGGACAAGATGGAGGTTGGCGGCCGGCAGGTCGCCGGCATTGGCGTCAGGTTTTTCCTGCGCAATCTGGTCAAGTTTCAATACGAAACCATCGAAGCAATTCTGATGGCTTGGAGCCATGTGCTACAAGGACCGGATTTCTTTGTGAAAAACGCCGACGCCGCCGCGCCGCGCGCCGCAATCCGGAAGCTGACCGTCACCGAGGCCTGGCAGCCGGTTGCCGACCTGGATCTGATCGAAGTGGCGGGCTTCCTTGACCATCGGCTGCGGACGCGGCGCAGGTTCTACCTGCTGTCGATGAACGGGCATTTCATGCCGCTCTACCGGTTCTGGGGCGGCCGCCGCGTCATCCCGGCCTGGCAGCGTGGCCATATCGACGCGCTTTGGGGCGCGAACCAACTGACCTTTATCAACTCGACCCGCGACAAGGGCTATGTCACCCGGCGGTCAAACTGGAAGGCATTGACGCTGACGCTGCGGATGATCTGGCTTTGGCTGCGGCTGGTTCTGGGCTATCGGTCGCTGAGGGCGCTGTATCATCGTCGCTATCCCGAAATCACCACGCCGGACTACTGGAAAGGCGCACTGGCCCTGCCCGATGCCACGGTGCCTCAGCCTCAGCCTCAGCCTCAGGCCAGATAGGCGCGGAACGCCGCGATCACCTGCCCGTAAACCACGCGTTTGAAGGGCACGATGGCCGCCAGCATGTTGTCGGCGTCAATCCAGCGCCATGCGGAGAATTCTGGATGGTCGCGGCTGATGTCGATCAGATCGTCAGTGCCGTTAAAGCGGTACAGAAACCACTTCTGGCGCTGACCGCGGTATTTGCCGCCCCACACTTTGCCCAGCAATTCCGGCGGCAGGTCATAGTTCAGCCAGTGATGGGTTTTGGCGATAAAACTAACCGCTTCCGGTTTGACGCCGGTTTCCTCCGCCAATTCGCGCAAGGCCGCCTCGCGTGGTTTTTCGCCCGCGTCAATGCCACCTTGCGGCATTTGCCAGGCGCCAGCGGTGCTGTCCAGACGACGACCGGCAAAGATCAGGCCTTCGGCGTTGATCAGTGTCACGCCAACGCAGGGACGATAAGGCAGGCTGTCCGGATCGATCATCGCGTGGCCACTTCCTTGCCTATGCAAATTGGCGCAAATATTCCCTTCGAAGACTCGGGCAGTCGCGGCATTCCCAACAGGGCCCGGGGCGCAATCAAATTCCTTCGAAGGAATTTGCAAATCTTTTAGAAAAGATTTGGTCTTGATTGTCACAATGCGGCCCCGGACCCAAAGCAAGGTCCGGGGCGGCTTTGGCTTAGGGTTTGGCCGACACTGCAGCGAGGCCGCGCAATATGTCGATGGCATAGGCCAGCTGGTAATCGTCGTCACGCAACTTGGCGGCCTCTTCGGTGCGGGCGCGATCGGCCTCCAGCTGTTTCTTCTCGTCTTCGGACATGCTGTCATTCGACAGAATGCCGCGCAGATGGGCTTCGGACCGTGCTGTGTCTTCCTTGGCCACGGCACTCGCCTCGGTCCCGGTTTTGGCCGGGTCAACCGCAGGTTGGTTGACGACAATGTCAGGCATTACCCCCAGCGCCTGGATCGAACGGCCCGACGGGGTGTAATAGCGCGCAGTGGTCAGGCGCATCGCACCGTCGCCGCGCACCGGGATGATCGTCTGAACCGAACCTTTGCCAAAGCTTTTGGTGCCGACCACGATGGCGCGGCGATGATCCTGCAACGCACCCGTCACGATTTCCGACGCCGAAGCCGAACCTCCGTTGATCAACACGACGACCGGCTTGCCATCGGCCAGATCGCCCGGCGTCGCGTTGAAACGTTCGTTGTCCTGTGGGTTGCGGCCGCGGGTTGACACGATTTCTCCTTCGGTCAGAAACGCATCCGACACGTCAATCGCCTGGGTCAACAGCCCGCCGGGATTGTTGCGCAGGTCGATGACAAAGCCGTTGACCTTGTCCATGCCCCCGGCTGCGTCCACGGCCTTTTTCAACTCGGTTTGCAGGCCCGAAAATGTCTGATCGGTGAAAGAAGTGATCCGCAGCACGACCGTATCGCCTTCCACACGCCCCTTTACGGCGGCAACCTTGATCGTGTCGCGGATGATCGAGACGTCAAACGGGTCTTTTACCCCGTCGCGCACCACGGTGATCACAACCTCTGACCCGATCGGCCCGCGCATCAGGTCGACCGCCTGATCCATCGTCAAGCCGACCACGGTGGCCGCATTGACCTGGGTGATGATGTCGCCGGTCTTGATGCCCGCCTTGTCCGCAGGGGTGCCGTCGATCGGCGAGACGACTTTGATATACCCGTCTTCCTGCGTCACCTCGATTCCCAGACCGCCAAACTGGCCCTTGGTCTGGACCTGCATGTCGGCAAAGTCCTTGGCGTTCATAAAGCTGGAATGCGGATCAAGCGACGTCAGCATTCCGTTGATCGCCGCTTCCATCAACTTTTGGCTGTCAGGTGCCTCGACATACTGGCTGCGGATGCGTTCAAACACATCGCCGAACATATCCAGCTGTTCATAGACCGAAGAGGTTTTGCCAGCGGTTTCGGCAATCAGCGGCCCGGCGAATTGCGTGGTGATCAGCGCCCCAGCCAGCGTTCCGCCCAGAGCGGCCATCAGAAGTTTTTTCATACGTCGTTATTCCTCGATTGCCGCGAACCATGAAAGCGGGTCGATCGGCTCGGCCCCTTGCCTTAATTCCAAGTAAAGCGTTTCCGAACCGTCAGTACCACTGGCATCTGCGGTATCGGACAGGATATCGGCCCCCGTCAGTGCCGTTCCGCCCATCAACCCCAAAGGGGCGCCGCTTGCAACCACGTCACCAACTTCGCCGTAGACAGTCTGTAGCCCGGCCAAGATCAGAAGATAGCCCCCGCCGGGTTCAAGGATCATCACATTTCCGTAGTCCAGAAGCGGCCCGCGATACCGGATGGTGGCAGCCCACGGCGATGTGACCAGCGCCAAAGGCCGCGTGGCAAGCGTGACCCCGGGGCGGGTGACACCTTTGGCATCGGTTTCGCCCGGTTGCAGGATAAGACGGCCCAGCGCGGGCCACGGCAGCGATCCCTTTGCCTCGGCAAAGCCCTGCACCGAATTTTCCTGTGGCGACAGCCCGGTGGCAAAGGCATCCAGCGTGTCCGCGCTTTTAAGCAGGGCCTTCAGCGCCTCGGGGTCTTCGGTGAAGCGTTTCGGCAAGGTGGTGCGATCCGATATCGCCTGGCTCAGCGCGGCACGCGCCTCTTGCGCCGCCGTCAGTCCCTGCCCCAGTGTATCGCCCGCCGCCTTTTGCAGGCTGCGCAAGTCGTGCAGTTCTTGCAGGTCATGGCGCAGATTTTGCGCCTCGGCCTGCAGGGCCGGGGTAACATCCGCCAGCATCATGCCTGATCGCGCTGTGCCCAACGGGCCGCCGGGGTGCAGCAGCAGCAACGGGCCCTGATCAGCGTCGAAGCTGCCGAGAACCCCCAACAGCTGTGACAGCCGGTCGCGTTTTGCGTCGAATTGCAGGGTCAGCATAGTTTCCCGCAATTCGGCCTGCCGCAGCGCCTCACGCAGGGCGGCCAGCCCGGCTTCATAGGCCTTGATCGTCACGGTCAGCGCCGCAACCCGGTCCTTTGCGCCATCGGCATCCTGCAATGCCGTGACCGAAGCTTGTAGCGCGGCAGAGGCTGTGGCCGCTGCCTTGGCCACATCGCCCGTCACCTCTTGCGCGGCGGCAGGCAAGGCCAATAGCGCGGCAAGGCCGATCGCGGCAAAGGCTGTGGCGCGGGTCATGCCAGCAGCAGGCTCCGGCCGGTCATCTCTGGCGGAAGGGGCAGGTTCATCAGGGACAGGAGCGTGGGCGCAAGATCGGCCAGACGGCCTTTGGTGCGCAGAGTGGCATCGGCAGGGCCGCCAACAAGGATCACCGGAACCGGGTTCACGGTGTGGGACGTGTGGGGGCCGCCCGTCACTGGGTCCACCATCAGTTCGCAATTGCCGTGGTCCGCCGTGACGATCATCGCGCCACCCACCTTCTCCAGTGCGGCCAAAGCGCGGCCAAGACCGATATCCACTGCCTCGCAGGCTTTGATGGCGGCGGGCAGCGAGCCGGTATGTCCGACCATGTCGGGGTTCGCATAGTTGACTACGATCAGGTCATAACCCTGTTCGATGGCGGCCACGAAATGATCCGACACCTCGACCGACGACATTTCCGGTTGCAAATCATAGGTGGCGACCTTGGGCGATTTCGGCATGAAACGATCTTCACCTGCAAACGGCACCTCGCGGCCACCGTTCAGGAAAAAGGTGACATGCGGATATTTTTCGGTTTCAGCCAGACGGAACTGGGTCAGGCCATGCGCCGCGACCCATTCGCCAATGGTATTGGGCAGATGACGCTTGGGGTAGGCTGACTGCATGTAGGTGTTATGAGTGTCGGAATATTCGACCATACCCAACAGGGCGGACCAGACCGGGCGCTTACCGGCGTCAAAGGCGTTGAAACCTGGGTCGGCCAGCGCGGCCAGAATTTCGCGGGCGCGGTCTGACCGGAAATTGAGGCAGAAGAACCCGTCGCCGTCACGGGCGCCGCGGTATCCGCCAATCACGGTCGGGGCCACGAATTCATCCATCTCAGTCTTGGCATAGGATGCGGCAATTGCGGCTTGCGGTGTCGGTGCCGTCTCGCCTGTTGCATGGGCGATTGCCTGATAAGCCCGCGCCACCCGTTCCCAGCGGTTGTCACGGTCCATCGCCCAATAGCGGCCGATTACGGTCGCAACCGTCGCGCCCGGCGGCAGCGACGTCATCAGGCGGTCAATGAATTCACCCGCCGAATTGGGCGCGACATCGCGGCCATCGGTGATGGCATGCAGCAGCACCGGCACGCCGTGCGCTGTCAGGGCGCGGCAGGCGGCAAGGACATGGTTCAGATGGCCATGCACGCCGCCGTCCGACACGACGCCCATCAGATGCGCGGTGCCTTTGCTGGCGCGCAGCTTGGCGACAAAAGCCAGCAGCGCCGCGTTGGTTGCAAATGTGCCGTCCTCGATCGCCAGATCAATCGCGCCCAGATCCATCGCCACCACCCGGCCCGCGCCAATGTTGGTGTGGCCGACCTCGGAATTGCCCATCTGGCCGGTCGGCAGGCCGACATCGGGGCCAAAGGTGGTCAGCGTGGCATGCGGGCAGGTGGCCCACAGCCGGTTGAAATTGGGCACATGCGCCAAGGCCGGGGCCGAAACGGCGGGATTGGCGCCGATGCCCCAACCGTCAAGGATGCACAGGACAACGGGTTTCGGCATGGTCATCGGCGGCCCTTTCGCGTGTTGTAGTGGTCTTACCCGGTTGTCGTCGCGCGGGCAACGCCGGGGGCAAGGGCCAAATCTTTTCAAAGAAACCTGGCCCGGGATGCGCAGCTGGATCGGGAACCAATCGGCTGGGCAGCGGGTTCTTTCTGCACAGCCTAAGGAGATTGCCATGAACCCGGAAATGACCTACGGAAACTGGGCGGAAATGACACTATGGCTGCAGGGCGACCTGCCTGAACCGACCTATCCGGGTAATCCCGCCCCCGGCGATCCGGTGGAAATTCCGCCGGGCGATCTGCCCCCGCCGCCGCCGATGCCGAACCCTTTGCCAGGCAAGTGACCGTCACGCCCGGTGATACGGCCCGCCCGCCAGAATTGTCGTGGCGCGGTACAACTGTTCTGCCAGCATCACCCGAACCAGCATATGCGGCCAGACCATCGCGCCGAAGCTGACCGAAAACTCTGCCCGGGTTCGCAAGTCTTGCGCAATGCCGTCCGCACCGCCAATGACAAAGGCCGCATCCTGCCGGCCGGCATCGCGCCATCTGGCCAGCAGCGCGGCAAATTCGGGCGAGGACAACAGCTTGCCGCGTTCATCCAGCGTGACCAGCAGTGCGCCCGCCGGGACTGCACGGGCCAGCAGATCAGCCTCTGCCGCCATGCCGCCGCCCTTTTTATCCTCGACCTCATGCTCTGCCAACGGTCCAAGCCCCAAAGGCCGCCCGGTCCGGGTAAAACGGTCATAATAGTCATTCGCCAGGTCGCGCTCTGGGCCGGGTCGCAACCGGCCCACTGCGCAGACGTGCAGGCGCATCAGCCCACCATGGTCAGAGTGATGGCGTCCGGTGGGCACCCGACGGCATCCACATCTTTTCCAGCTGGTAGAAATCGCGGACTTCGGGACGGAAGACGTGGACAATGACATCGCCGCCGTCGATCAGCACCCAGTCGCCGGTTTCTTTGCCTTCCATCTTGGCTGGAATCTTGAACTCGCCGCGCAGCCGGTCGGCCAGCTTTTCCGAAATCGAGGCGACTTGCCGGGTTGAACGGCCCGAACAGATCACCATGTAGTCGGCCACATCGGACCGCCCGCGCAGGTCGATCTGCACGACATCTTCGGCCTTGTCGTCATCCACAGAGGCGAGAACGGCGGCCAGCACCTGTTCGGCAGTGTAATCAGCGGGAATAACGGCGCCCAAACGGGTGGCACGCGGCCCGACCGGCAAACCGGTCGCAGGGTCAGAGTGGGACAGGACATTGTCCTCCAGGTAGCGCACCGTTGGGCCCCGGCGCGAGGCTTGTTGCTCAAACTAGCATTACGGGCGTGAAACCTCAATGAATGCGGGCAGGTGGGGCAGAAGGACGCGCCGATAGCGGGAATTCCCGCGGCTTGCAAGGGCCGACGCTGTGGCTCACCGCCATGCACGGGCCGCAATCCGCCGTCCCACTCTTGGTACTGGTGCCTTTTGCTGCTCTGCGCCATGTTTGTAGCGGGGAGGAAATTGGAGTGTATCTGATGCCCGCATTGTATCGTTTGTTTGGCCGCTGGTTCCCCGCCACCGCCAGCCGCGCCGCCCGCGAAATGGCGTACCTCAACGCCTCGGTCAGTCTGTATGACCTGGAATGCCGCGAACGCGAAATCAGCCGCGGCCTGTTCGCCGCGTTCTAGGACTGGCCGCCCCGTTATGGTGGCTTGCCTGAACACTGATATCGGCGTATCACGCGGCCCATGTACCGTTTCTTTGACATGGCTGATCACGCCCGCCTGCCTTGGCGCTTTACCCAGCGTCTGCGGTCGATTCTCGCGCGTCATTGACGCGCCTAGCGCTTTCGCGCGCTTTTTAGCCAAAACTCCCCATAGCTGAATGAGAGAGCCATGACCGCTCGCACCCTGTACGACAAAATCTGGGACGACCATATGGTCCATCAGGCCGAGGACGGCACCTGCCTTCTGTATATCGACCGCCATCTGGTCCACGAAGTTACGTCGCCGCAGGCATTTGAAGGCCTGCGGATGACCGGTCGCCGCGTGCGTGCGCCCGAAAAGACCATCGCGGTGCCCGACCATAACGTCCCGACCACACTGGACCGCGCCAATGCTGCGACGATGACCGAAGACAGCCGCATACAGGTCGAGGCGCTGGACAAGAACGCCCGCGATTTCGGGATCAACTACTATCCGGTCAGCGACGTGCGGCAAGGCATTGTCCATATCATCGGCCCGGAACAGGGCTGGACCCTGCCCGGCATGACCATCGTATGCGGCGATTCGCACACCGCGACGCACGGCGCGTTTGGGGCACTGGCGCATGGCATTGGCACGTCAGAGGTGGAACATGTGCTGGCAACCCAGACGCTGATCCAGCGCAAGGCCAAGAATATGAAGGTGGAAATCACCGGGTCACTGATGCCGGGCGTCACTGCCAAGGACATCACCCTGTCGGTAATTGGTGCGACCGGCACCGCGGGCGGCACCGGCTATGTCATCGAATACTGCGGTCAGGCGATCCGCGAACTGTCGATGGAAGGCCGGATGACAGTCTGCAACATGGCGATCGAGGGTGGCGCACGCGCCGGTCTGATCGCCCCGGACGAGAAAACCTACGCCTATTGCAATGGTCGCCCCCATGCGCCGAAGGGCGCGGACTGGGATGCAGCCTTGGGTTATTGGAAGACCATGTTCACCGACGAAGGCGCGCATTTCGACAAGGTCGTGACGCTGCGGGCCGAGAATATCGCGCCCGTCGTGACCTGGGGCACCTCGCCCGAAGACGTGCTGCCGATCACCGGGGTCGTGCCGTCGCCCAGCGACTTTTCGGGTGGCAAGGTCGAGGCCGTGCAGCGGTCCCTGGACTATATGGGTCTTGTGCCGGGACAAAAGCTGTCAGAGATCAAGATCGACACCGTGTTTATCGGGTCTTGCACCAATGGCCGGATCGAAGACCTGCGGGCTGCTGCGGCGATTCTGAAGGGCCGCAAGAAAAAAGACGGTTTGCGCGCGATGGTCGTGCCGGGATCGGGTCTGGTGCGTGCGCAAGCAGAGCAAGAAGGTCTGGCGCAGATCTTCATCGACGCCGGGTTTGAATGGCGACTGGCAGGGTGCTCCATGTGTCTGGCGATGAACCCCGACCAGCTGGCACCGGGCGAGCGTTGTGCGGCCACATCGAATCGCAATTTCGAAGGGCGTCAGGGCCGCGGCGGCCGCACCCATCTTTTGTCACCGCAAATGGCGGCGGCGGCGGCGATCACCGGGCATCTGACCGACGTGCGCGACTTGATGGTTTGAACTTACAACTTTTGATTGATTACAGAAATTTTACTATACTGGCGCGATGTGTCAACCATCGCGCCAGCGTTAAAACACCGCGCTCGCTGACCTGAACCGACTGCGCCAAAGGTTCACCGCGATTCGCAGGCTACTCCGCCAACGCACCGTTGCAGCGCATGTCCAATCCCGTAAATTCCTCCCTGATGGATACAAGACGGAAACTACCGCAATCACGGGTTGCAAAATTGCGGCAACATCATGTAAAAAATGCCTTATTTTAGCCACCATCTTGCGGGGCAGGGGATGTCGTTCTAAGTATCCAAATAGGGCTTGGGATTTACTCAGTTCGCGCTCCGGCGCGGCAGAACATAGCCGAAAGAAGCAAACTTGATCTGTAGGTCGCGTTAACAATTTAGAGTTGTAAAAAGTAGGGGAATTCAGTGAAAAAGATTTTAGGGACTGCAGCAGCGATTTGCTTCATGGCGTTCTCGGCGGACGCTGCGGTTGTTAAATTGACCGGCATTTCCGCACAATGGACCACGACTAACCCCCTGATCACTGACGGCCTGGGTACCAACAGCATCAAGTGGGGCGATCCGGCAACTGCCGCAGGCAAAAGCGGCTATGATTTCAACGCTGCCGCTGCGCCGTCGAATGACATCGCCCCGGGGTCGCGTTTTGCGCTGGGCGATTTCGTCCACCAGAACAATCCAATCTTTGGTCAGTCGATTTCGCAAGCCACGCTGGTGGTTGCCATCAAATTGATGATCGGCGCAACCGAGCAACTTGTGAACACCTCCTATGTCTTCAGCCATTGGGAAACCCCCAATATCCCGGCGACCGGCGCGAATTGCGCGAACGGCGCAGCCTATGGCACGGGCGTTAACTCAGCGGGCTGTGCCGACCGAGTCACCGCGCTGGTCAATCTGGGATCGTCCTCCAGCTTCCTGATTGGCACTGACGAATATGTGTTCACCTTCGAAGGATTCAAGGTTGGCACGGAAACGTTCAACCAATTCTGGACCATCGAACAGGCCGACAACATGGCATCCCTCAGCGGCAGCTATGTTCTCAAGTCCTGCGTGGTCAGCGGGATCGGTTGTGGGACCGGCGGTGTCGATCCGGTTTCAGAAGTGCCGGTGCCGGCCGCGGGCTTGATGCTGGTTGCGGGCATCGGCGGCCTGATTGCAGCCAAGCGCAGACGTCGCGCCGCCTGAAGTTCGATGACCCCAACACCCGACGGCAGCGCAGAAATGACGCTGCCGTTTTGCATGAGACACGCAGTTGCGACTCGGCGGCCCGTTGGCAATTTGTGCTAGGCTTTGTGCCGGGCAATGCAGTAAGGGGTCTGATGCCGCATGTCCCGGCAAGGAAGGGCTTGATTTAAGACAGGGGCACCGCGATTGAGGTGCCCGATTTGACATTTCACCGAAACAGGAAACCGACGCAATGGCAGCCATCCGGCCAAAAGTCTTGATCATCGCAGAGGCCGCCAATCCGCAATGGACCTCGGTTCCCCTGGTCGGCTGGTCCTTGGCCGCTGCCTTGCGCGACGTGGCGGATGTGCATCTTGTCACCCAGATCCGCAACCGCGCGGCGATCCTTGCCGAAGGCTGGGTTGAAGGCCTCGACTTCACAGCCATCGATTCCGAAGCCCTGATGCGCCCGGCGTGGAAACTTGCGACCCTGCTGCGGATGGGCAAGGGCAAGGGGTGGTCAACCCTGTCTGCCATCACTGCTGCTACCTATCCCTATTTTGAATATCTGGTGTGGAAACAGTTTGGCACCCGGATCTGCGCCAAAGAATTCGACATCGTGCACCGCGTCACACCTTTGTCGCCCACCTCGGTCAGCAGTCTGGCCAGGAAATGCAAAGCCGCAGGTGTCCCCTTTGTGCTGGGGCCGCTGAATGGTGGGGTGCCCTGGCCGAAAGGCTTTGACGCGGCGCGGCGGCGCGAGAGAGAATGGCTGTCTTATGTGCGGGGCGCTTACAAGTCGCTGCCCGGGCTGCGGCGGATGCACAAGGATGCGGCGGCGATCCTTGTGGCCTCTGAACACACCATGACCGAGATTCCGCAGGAATATCGCTCGAAAGCCGTCTACATCCCTGAAAACGCGATTGACCCGGCCCGTTTCAACCTGAGTGCCCCGCAAGACCTGACCGCACCGCTGCGGGCGGTTTTTGTCGGTCGGTTGGTGCCATACAAAGGCCCCGACATGCTGTTGGAGGCGATGGCCCCCCTGCTGGCAGAGGGTCGCATGGTGCTCGACATCATTGGCTCAGGTCCGCTGGAGCCCACTTTGCGCGACTTGGCCCGCGACCTGCCCGGCGTCACCTTTCACGGCTGGCTTGACCACAAGGACGTGCAGGCCGTCATGGCGCAGGCCAACCTGCTCAGCTTTCCGTCGATCCGCGAATTTGGCGGCGGTGTTGTGCTGGAGGCGATGGCACTTGGTGTCGTTCCCGTGGTATGCGCCTATGGAGGTCCGGCGGAACTTGTGTCACCCGACACCGGCTATGCCCTGCCCATCGGTACCCGCGCCCAGATTGTCGAACGGTTCGGCGCAAGCCTCCGGTCGATTTGTGACAACCCTGCCGCACTGCCCGCCCTTGGCAAAACGGCGCAGACCCGCATTGCTCAGAACTTCACCTGGGCCCAGAAAGCCTGCCAGATCGCCAGTGTTTACGAATGGGTTACAGGCAACCGCAGCGAGCGTCCCAATCCATTCGGACGCAACCCAACCTGAACGTCATCGTCAATTCGACCCTACGAAAGCCAGATACCATGGACAAATTCACCACTCTGACCGGCATCGCGGCGCCCATGCCCCTGGTCAATATCGACACAGACATGATCATCCCCAAGCAGTTCCTGAAGACCATCGCCCGCACTGGCCTTGGCAAGAACCTGTTTGACGAGATGCGCTTTACCCAGGACGGCGCAGAGATTCCGGGTTTCGTACTGAACCAGCCGGCGTATCGCCATGCCGAGCTGATCATCGCGGGCGACAATTTCGGCTGCGGTTCGTCGCGTGAACATGCGCCCTGGGCTCTCCTCGATTTCGGGATTCGCTGCGTCATCAGCACCTCTTTCGCCGACATTTTCTACAACAACTGTTTCAAGAACGGCATTCTGCCGATCATCATGCCGCAAGACGCTGTGGATGTGCTGATGGCCGATGCCAAAAAGGGTGCCAACGCCCGGCAGACCGTGGACCTTGCCGGCCAGACCGTCACCACCTCAGACGGGCAGGTCTTTGGGTTCGAAATTGACCCCTTCCGCAAGCACTGCCTGATGAATGGTCTGGACGATATTGGCCTGACGCTGGAAAAAGTCAGTGCCATCGACACATTCGAATCCCGGCTCGCCACCCTGCGTCCTTGGGCGTAAACCCGTCAAAATCACCACATCTTGTGCCGCCCTGGGCGTTAACCCAGAGGCGGCCTTTTTTTCACCATTGTAATGATTCAATCCTGCAACACCACGTCCCTCAAAGTGCCACACAGATTGCGTGTTGTTTACCAAAGGGTTGCAGCACTGGATGAAAGAAGGCACAATTTGGGCAAGATTGAGGCGGCCCGCCATAATGTGCGGGAGTTCATCGGAACAAGGGCCTGGCAGAGCATCAGGTTCGTCCGGACGAAGGGTACAGGGGCGGTGTTTTCCCGACTGACAGGTGCGGCCACACGCGCGGTACTGGTGATGCTTGTCATCGCCACGCCGACCGTGTTGCTGATCGACGTGCGGCCTGACAGCCAGCAGATGGTCGCGCTGGTCGCACTGTTTGCGGCGGCGCTGACCTTTGTCGAATACAACGCAGTCTACCCCGGTCTGGTCGAGTTTCGCGACGCGCCGCCGTTCAACCGCATCCGCTTTCTGATGCTGTTCGCCACCGTGTTTTGCCTGTCTGCCATCGAACGTGGCCGGATACAGCCTTCGACCATGACCGAACTGATCCACGCCGTCGGTGCGCTGATCGGCTTGTCGATGGATTTCCCCTACAGCCCGGTGCGGCTGGCCACGCTGATGATGGCATCAGACTCGACCGATCAGCAAATTGCCGCAGTGCGGACGGCAGCGGGCATGTCCTACCTGATCTCGCTGGTGTCTTTGGCAATCTTCGCGATCCAGCTGCGGGTCGGGTCTTGGCCGAACCGCGATCGCGCTTTCAACGTCTGGGTCAATTTGCCGACCTTCGACCCAACCTCGGGCGGCGATGTTGTTGCACGGCTGACCCGGGACGCCCGCGTTAACATTGCGTTAGGGTTTCTGCTGCCATTCTTGAGCCCAGCTGTGGTCGCGGTGGCTTCAGCAGGATTTCAACCGCTGGAGCTGACTTCGGCGCAAACCCTGGTCTGGACGATGACGGCATGGGCCTTTCTCCCCGCCAGCCTGTTCATGCGCGGCATCGCGATGGGCCGGGTGGCCGATATGATCAGCGAACGCCGCAAAGCCGAAAGCGGGCTGGCTGGTTCCGGGCAGTACGCGCCGGTCTGATTTCCCTGTATCTGCTGACCCTGCCCTGCACCGCCGAAGTCGTGCGGCTGGCGACGTGGAATGCCGAACTGACCCGGCCCGGTCCGGGGTTGCTGTTGCAGGCGATTGGCCGGGGCAATGACCCCCAGATTGCGGCGGCAGAGGCGGTTCTGGTCCGGCTGAACGCCGATACCCTGCTGCTGACCGGGGTAGACTACGACTTTGGGCAGGCCGCTATAACCGCTCTGGCCGCGGATTTGAAACGGGCCGGGCTCGACTATCCTTATCTTCTCGCGCTGCGGCCCAACACTGGCGTGCCGACCGGGCTGGATCTGGACGGCAATGGCAATTTGGGCGAGGCGCGGGATGCGCAGGGCTTTGGCCGTTTTGCCGGATCGGCCGGCATGGCGGTTCTGTCGCACTTTCCCATTGGCGCGCCACGCGACTTTTCGCAACTGCTGTGGCGCGACCTGCCAGGTGCAGATTTGCCGCCCGATATAACCGAGGCGGCAAAGGCGGTGCAACGGCTGTCCACTGCCGGACATTACGAGGTGCCCGTCGCCGTGGCTGGCGGGTTGCGCCTGCTGGTCTGGTACGCAACCCCGCCAGTGTTCGATGGCCCGGAAGACCGCAACGGGCGGCGCAATCAGGATGAAACCGCATTCTGGTTGCGGCTGCTGGACGGCAGCCTGCCCTTCGCCCCGCCGCAAGCGCCGTTCGTGATTCTGGGCCAGCCCAACCTTGACCCGGTCGATGGCGATGGGCGGCACGCTGCGATCCGGGCTTTGTTGGCCAGTCCCGCCATCCAAGACCCCCGGCCCGAAGGTGCGCGGGGCCGCAGCGATCCCGGTCAAAGTGGCGATCCGGGGTTGGATACCGCATTCTATCCCAAGGGCGTCGGCGGGCTGCGGGTGGATATGATCCTGCCCTCGGCGGGGCTTCAGGTGACGGCGGCGGGCGTGATGTGGCCCACCGATAGCGATGCTTTTGCGGCAACCCTCGCCGCCGCCTCGCGTCACCGGCCGGTCTGGGTAGAGATAGAAGTGCCGTAAGCGGCCAGCAGCCGCGGGGCCAACACCGCCAGTTCGGCGCGCAGAACATCGTCAAGCGACGTCAAACGGAAGTCCGGCAGCAACGCGGCCAAAGGTGCCGCGTCAAGGCTGTGCGAGGTCCGCCACAGATAACGCATCTCAACCAGTTCCCGCGCCAGTTCCCACAGCGGTGCAGTCAATCGCATCAGCCACCACGGATAGCCCCACAGCACCATACGCCGACCCGTCAGACGTTGCAGGCTGTTGGCAACCTCCTGCATGGCCAGGGTAAGGCCAACAAAGGGGATATCGGCATAGGCCGGCAGGCTGGCGCGGCGATCTGCCAGCGCCACGAAAGCGCGGGCAAGGTCGGGCAGATAGGCATAGGCGCGTTTGGTGTCGCGGTCGGCCAGACTAATGACCCGACCCGATCCCACGTATTTCAGCGCGATCATGTTCCACAGGCTGCGCGGCGCCTCGGGGTCGATGAAATCGCCCGCCCGCAGGATGATCACGCGCAGACCTTTAGCGGTGGCGGCCTGAAAGTCGCTGTCCATCCGCGCCCGGATGCCGCCTTTACGCGACAGCGGCCTGTGCGGCTTGTCGGCGTTCCACGGGCCGGGCTGGTCGCCGTAGACATAGACGTTGCCGGGTTGCAAAATGGTGGCCCCCGACGCCAGACCCGCAGCAATCACGTCGCGGGTGATCGCCGGGATGATGTTGTCCCAGTCGTGATAGTTGGGCGGGTTCAGTCCGTTGAAGATCACGTCGGCACCCGTGGCAGCGACGGCCATGTCGGTGCCGCGCTGATACCTGCGAACCTGCCAGCCCGCCGCCGCAAAGGCTCTGGCCGCCTGCCCCCCCACCAAACCGTTTGCGCCAAGGATAAGAACCGTGTTTGCCATGATGTTTCCTTTCAGGCTGATGGGACGACTATCGCCTCTTTGCGATTGAATGGGCATTGGCCGAAAGCCTTGATGTGCTATACATATCTGCATGGATAATTCCCCAGACTGGACCCTGTACCGTTCTTTCTTGGCCGTGGCCGAAACCGGCTCGCTGTCCGCCGCCGCCCGCGCCTTGCACCTGAGCCAGCCCACCCTCGGCCGCCATATCACCGATCTG
The DNA here is from genome assembly GCA_025362795.1 of Rhodobacterales bacterium. Taxonomy (GTDB): domain Bacteria; phylum Pseudomonadota; class Alphaproteobacteria; order Rhodobacterales; family Rhodobacteraceae; genus Stagnihabitans. The sequence goes on from JANYFE010000107.1 coordinate 53,246, forward strand.
GCAGCCGCATTGCAGGTCACGCTGTTCACCCGCACAGCGCGGGGGCTGATGCTGACCGACGCCGGGGCCGCGATGGTGCCTCCGGCATGTCAGATGCGGGATGCGGCGGCGGCGCTGGCGCTGCTGGCGGCGGGCCATGAAGGGTCTCTGCAAGGCACTGTGCGCCTGACCGCCAGCCGCGCCGTGTCGCATTATCTGCTACCACGGATGCTCGCCGATTTGCGGCTGCAGGAACCGGGAATCGAGATTGAACTGGTGCCCTCTGACAGCACCGAAAACCTGCTGTTCCGCGAGGCGGATATCGCCCTGCGCATGTATCGCCCGACCCAGCCCGACGTGGTGACGCGGCATCTGTGCGATCTGCCGATCGCGATATATGGCGCGAAGACGTTTCTGGACCGGCATGGCCGCCCACAGGATGCGGCGGCGCTGCTGGCGCTGGATTTTGTCGGGTTTGACCGCGACGATCTCCTGTTGCGGATGATGGCGATGCTGGGGGTCACGCGGCGCCGCGAAGATTTCAAGACACGCTGCGATGATCAGCTGGTGTACTGGAACCTGGTGCGGGCGGGCTGTGGCATAGGTGCAGCGCAACGTGTGATCGGGGATGGCGACCCCCTGTTGGAAAGGATCGCGGACTTCGTGACCCTCCCGCCCTTGCCGGTCTGGCTGACTGCCCCCGAGGCGCTGCGCCAGAACCCGCGCATCCGCCGGGTGCTGGATCATCTGGCGGCGGAGTTCCGGGCACTGGGATAGCGGCTTTGCGCCCTCGCTGTTCCGCAGACCGAACGGTGTTCGGCATCCGCGCGAGGCACGCTTATTCTGAAAGCAGCGGCAGCTTGCCTTGACCAACCCGCCCCCATTGGCTAGGCCACGCCAACCATTCGCATCAAGGAAAACGCCCGTGGCAAACCCATCGCTTCTTATCTTGGCCGGTGACGGTATCGGCCCCGAAGTCATGGCCGAGGTCAAAAAGATCATCGGCTGGTATGAGACCCGGCGCGGCATCACCTTTGATGTCAGCGAAGGGCTGGTCGGCGGCTGTTCCTATGACGCGCATGGCACGCCTTTGACCGATGTGGTGATGGCGCAGGCGCAGGCTGTGGATGCGGTTTTGCTGGGCGCGGTGGGCGGGCCGAAATATGACAAGCTGGACTTTTCGCTGAAGCCTGAACGCGGCTTGCTGCGATTGCGCAAGGAAATGGATCTGTTTTCCAACCTGCGCCCGGCGCAATGCTTTGACGCCCTCGCCGATTTCTCCTCGCTCAAGAAGGAAGTCGTGGCGGGTCTCGATATCGTCATCGTCCGCGAGCTGACCTCTGGCGTCTATTTCGGCGAGCCGCGCGGGATTTTCGTTGAAGGCAACGAACGGGTCGGCATCAACACCCAGCGCTATACCGAAAGCGAAATCGCCCGAGTGGCGCGCTCGGCCTTTGAACTGGCCCGCAAGCGCAGCAACAAGGTCTGTTCGATGGAAAAGGCCAATGTGATGGAATCGGGCGTGCTATGGCGCGAAGTCGTGCAAGAGGTGCATGACAAGGAATATCCGGATGTCGAACTGTCCCACATGTACGCCGACGCCGGTGCGATGCAGCTGTGCCGCTGGCCCAAGCAGTTCGATGTCATCGTCACCGACAATCTGTTTGGCGACCTGTTGTCGGACATGGCCGCGATGCTGACCGGCTCGCTTGGCATGCTGCCCTCGGCCAGTCTGGGGCTGCCGATGGCCAATGGCCGGCCAAAGGCGCTGTACGAACCGGTGCATGGCTCCGCACCCGACATTGCCGGCACGGGCAAAGCCAACCCGATCGCCTGCATCCTGTCGTTCGCGATGGCGCTGCGCTACTCCTTCAGTCTGGGTGATGAAGCGACTCGGGTGGAAAAGGCGGTTGAACAGGTGCTGGCTGACGGCGCCCGCACTGCCGACCTGATGGGTCCGGAAGGCGGCACGCCGATCTCGACCAGCCAGATGGGCGATGCAGTTGTCGCAGCCCTGACCGCCAGCCTCAAGGCTGCCTGAGCCGGCAGACCTGTCCGTGCCATCACGGGCAGGCCCTCTGCGGGCACGGGGCCGGCCTGCCCGTCTTTCATGTGGCGGCGCCCCCTCAGGAACGGCGCCGGTCCGCTCATCTGATCGCACCGCCGGGGCTTGTGCCTGACTGCGTTCCGGGCGACATCAGAGCATCCGTAAATCGTTACCCATTCTGAAAGCCCGTCATGCCTGTCCGCTCGTCCCCGCTGCTTGGCGCATTGTGTTCGCTGGCGGCTTTCGCCCTGTATTCTCTAAGCGATATCACCATCAAATTCCTCGGCAGCAGCTATAGCCCGGCGCAGATCCTGTTCTTTTCCGGCATGGCGGGCTTTCCGTTGATCTTTCTGCAAATGATGGCCGACAAGCAGGGCGGCAGCCTGCGCCCGGTACTGCCCAAATGGACGGTGGCGCGGATGGTGATCGTCATCCTGAACGGCCTGATGGTGGCCTATGCCTTTACCGCACTGCCGCTGTCACAGGCCTATGCGATCTTCTTCATGATGCCACTTTTCATCTGCGTTCTGGCAGTGCCGATCCTGGGCGAGCCGATCGACCTGCCGCGCGGTCTGGCGGTTCTGGTCGGTCTGGTCGGCGTGATCATCGTGCTGCGGCCGGGGCAACTGGGCCTGACCTGGGCCCATCTGTCGGCCCTGGGCGGCGCGTCCCTTGGGGCGCTCTACTACATCATTATCCGCAAAACCGGTGGGGTCGAACGGGCCGCCGTGATCATGGTCTATCCGATGCTGGGTCAGGTGGTGTCGGTGGCGCTGCTGTTGCCGCTGGTCTACCAACCGATGAGCGCCGCCCACCTTGGCCTGACCGGCCTGATGGCGTTGCAGAGCTTTGTGGGTTCGTTGCTGATCATCCTGGCCTACCGGATTGCCCCGGCCATCGTCGTGGCCCCCATGCAATACGTGCAAATCATCGTCGCCACCCTGTTCAGCGTGTTCTACTTTGGCGAACCGATGGACCTGCCGACCGTCGCAGGCATCGCCGTGATCATTGCGGCAGGGCTGTTCATCATGCTGCGGTCTAACAAAGGGCAGGCCACGCTGCCGGCCTGACACCGTGGCGAAACACGCGAATGTTCCGGTTTTCCCCTTGAACTTTCCGCCCCAAGGCGCGATTCACCGAGGCAGGTCCGCGACCATTCCGCTGCGGCCCTTATCCCTCGGACCCAAGCCCAATGACCGTTCCCCAATCGAACCTGCGCGGCGCGCTTTTGTCGCTGCTGGCGTTTGCCATTTATGCGTCGAATGACGTGATCGTCAAATACCTCGGCTCCAACGCCCAGTATCACCCGTTCCAGACCATCTTCTTTTCCGGCCTGCTCAGCTTTCCGCTGATGACGATCATGATGATGAGCGATCGCAGCGACGGCAACTTGCGGCCCAAAATGCCGGGCTGGACGGCGCTGCGGTCGGTCTTGACAGTGCTGAACGGCCTGACCGGGTTCTATGCGTTTTCCGTGCTGCCGCTGTCAGAGGCCTATCCGATCTTTTTCGCCATGCCGATGCTGGTGACGCTGATTGCAATTCCGATGCTGGGCGAAAGGGTGGGGATCCATCGCGGCTTGGCGGTGGTCGTCGGCCTGCTGGGCGTCTTGGTGGTGTTGCGGCCCGGTTCAGGCAGCTTCGGGCTGGGCCATATTGCTGCGCTGTCGGCGGCGACTTTGGGTGCGATAAACTCGGTTCTGGTGCGCAAGACCGGGCACACCGAACGCGCGGCGGTGATCATGCTGTATCCGATGATTGCCAACTTCATCGTCTCGGGCCTGGCGATGCCCTTTGTCTACAAACCGATGCCCATCGAACATCTGGGGCTGGTGGCGGCCATGGCGGTGCTGGGCCTGACCGCATCGCTGATCGCCATCGCAGCCTACCGCCGCGCCCCAGCCGTGATCGTCGCCCCGATGCAATACTCGCAGATCATCTGGGCCACGATCTTTGGCACGCTGATCTTTCACGAAAGCCACGATTTCTGGACGGCCGTCGGCACCGTGATCATCATCGTCTCGGGTATCTATATCGTCTTGCGCGAGGACAAGCCGCGCGTGTCCCGCAACCGCCCCGTGCTGGAAACCCGCAGCCGGTTCGACATCGGTCTGACGCCGCGCCTGTCGCAATGGCTGCGGATTTTCGACAACCGCAAGAGCCAGAAAGACAGCCCCTGACGCGGCCCACCCCTTGCCAATCGCCACGCAAGCGGATAACCCCCGCCTCAGTCGGAGCGTAGCGCAGTCTGGTAGCGCACCTGCTTCGGGAGCAGGGGGTCGGAGGTTCGAATCCTCTCGCTCCGACCAATTTCCCGATAGATAACAGCCACTTAGCAGCACATCCAGCGGCACGAGGGTAGCGGCGCCTGAGCCGTCATAGCGGCATAATAGCAGATCCGATTCTCGCTGAATGCTAAAGGTCGGTCGCGCTCCCCCGAAGGGCATGGGTTCCCCGAGGGAGCGCAACCTCAACGCTGTGACAGGACGACACCCGTTGTTGAGCCCGATGGTTTAACGTCCGTCGGATTCCCTCTAGGACGGCGGGGGGCAATGGACCCCGCACCTCTACGGCCTCTTGGACTAAAGCCGCAGCGGTTTTCTCAATTCGGGCGCAGCTTTGCACCCGTTACACATTCGGACCCGCTTCCCGTCCTCACTGAAGTAAGGTCGGGCGCAGGTGATGCAGATGCGCCAGCCGACATATCGGACGGGCATCGGCGGATTGCGGTCAAGGTCCAGCACAGGTTCCCGCCGTGCCCCACCATCCCATGACCACGGAACGGGTTCGCTGAACCCGGCCTCGAAACGCTGCGCTGTGGTGCGCTTGTCGCTACCGCTGCCATTACCCCGGCGCTCACCCTGGGATCGCGGCTGCTGCCCCGGCTGCGCTGGCTGTGCTGGTGCATGTGCAGCCCGCCATCGCTGTAGCCATGCGGGTTCATCGTCATCTTGCACCATGCTCCCACGCACCATTGCGCTGATATTGCCAGTTGCCCCAGACCTGATCGCGGTGCCATTTCCTGATGGCACTCAACACGAGCGGCATGTCGCGTGAATTATATCTCCCGGTGTCAATGCCCGCGTTCACCTCATCCTCGTAAGCCTCAAGCGACCCATAGGCCTGCTCGATGGGCGAGCGGGGTGCAGCGCGGCTGTGTTCCAGTTTGGCCACACGGCTCAACAGGGCGCGGACGGTCGCCATGTGGTCAGCCCTTCAGCTTCGCCGCAATGTCCGCATCAGCGACGAGGATCATTGTGTTCAGCGTTGCATCAAACTGCCGCCGTTCCACATCGACGCGGTGGGTGGCTTCAAGATCGGCCGGGGTCGGCATCGTGGGCAACGCCCCGCCAGCGCTGTGAACGCGGGGTTCGTCGATGCGCCGCTGCGCTTCCCCCGCCACGCTGGCGGTGTCGCGTTCGGTCTGGCGGTCCAGCAGCATCGCCTGCAGCTCCACCGGGTTCGTCGGTTCATCAGTCGTCGTCATGTGTCACCTCCAATTCCTGTAAAACCCCGTAGCCCTGCTGGCGCAGCGCGGGGTCGTCGCTGTCACGCATCACCTCAAGCATCTTGTTGATCAGGTCTTGCCGCAGCCTGCCGCGCTCCTGAACACTGAGCAGGGCAAGCCCGCGTTCGATCTGCTCTTGGTTGGCGGCAATGTGTTCAGCGGCGGTGACGGGCATGACCACGATGGTTCCCGCCATAACGTCCGCCATACTGACCGCCCAAGCCACTGCCGCGTCATACTTGTCGATTCCCTGCACGCCGAGCAGATACCGTTCGGTCGGGCTGCGGAGGTAGGTCCGCACAAAGCAGTCCTCAGGCAACGGGTCGTATGCGCAGACCATGTTGCGCTCGGTTTTGATGACGGTCATGGGTTCACCTGCTTCGCTTCCAGCGCGATGATGCGCTCCTCAAGGTTTTCGCTACTCCGCACGTTGGCGAGGTTGCTCAGCAGGGCGCTGATCTGCTGCCCGGTATCGGGCGACACCAACCCGCCAGCGACCGCGACCGCCACCTGTGCTAGAGCGGGATGGTTTTTTTCTGAATCGGGGATTCCCGTTGGGAATGATTTCTGATTCAACATGGAGACTGGACTGGGAGGCCAGTTTGCATGGGAAAAGCCCTTTCGATGGATATTCGGACCCGCGCGATGGCGCGGC
>JANYFE010000011.1 GCA_025362795.1 Rhodobacterales bacterium
CCCCGGTAATCTCCAAAATCGGCAGCGCATCCATATCGGCGCGCAAGCCAATGGTCGGACCGGAAGCGGACCCGTTGATGATCGCAACAATCCCCGTCTTGGCGATGCCGGGATAGATCTCATCCACCCCAATCTCCACCAGCCGCGCCTGAATGAAGGCCGACGTGTTCACGCAGTCAAAGGAAAGCTCGGGGTACTGGTGAAGATGCCTCCGCCAGCCCTTCATTTCCTCGGCATAAGCGGCGATACGATTGAGGACGGGCATGGCAGACTCCAGTTTGCTGGCCTTTGATCAAATCTGAAAATGAAGGTCGCCGCAATGCCTGACGCCGCCTCCGACACGCTTGTGACCGATCCCGATGGCGGGATGAACCGGCTGCTTGAGATCATGCGCCGGCTGCGCGACCCGGTGGCGGGCTGCCCCTGGGATGTCGCGCAGGGCTTTGCCAGTATCGCGCCCTATACGGTGGAAGAAGCCCATGAGGTGGCCGATGTGATCGCGCGGCAGGCCTGGGGCGAGTTGCCGGGCGAGTTGGGCGATCTGCTGCTGCAGGTGGTGTTCCATGCCCAGATGGCCGAGGAAGCCGGGCTGTTTGGGTTTGACGATGTGGTCCGATCGATCGGCGAAAAGATGCTGGCGCGGCATCCGCATGTGTTTGGGGCCGAAAGCCGCGACAAGACGCCCGATCAGCAGACGGTGGACTGGGAACGGATCAAGGCTGCGGAACGCGGTTCGGCCAGAGTGCTGGACGGCGTGGCGCTGGGGTTGCCTGCCCTGAGCCGGGCGGTGAAACTGCAAAAGCGGGCGGCACGGGTCGGCTTTGACTGGCCTTCGACCGACGAAGTTCTGGCCAAGATTCAGGAGGAAGTCGCCGAACTGGTGGAGGCCCGCACCAGCCTGACTGAGACAGAGGTGACGGAAGAATTTGGCGACCTGCTGTTTGTCATGGCCAATCTTGCGCGACATTTGAAGATCGATCCCGAAGCCGCGTTGCGCGCCGCAAATGGCAAGTTCACCCGCCGGTTCGGTCGGATCGAGGACTGGCTGGCAGAAGGCGGACGCAACCCTGACCAAAGCGATCTGGCCGAGATGGACGCTTTGTGGAACCGCGCCAAAGCCGAAGAAAAAGGCCTTAGGTAGCCGTCCATCCGCCCCGAAAAGCCTGGCGATGCACGACAGCCAAGCTGCAGAGAACGGTCCCCGTCTTGACCTTTCTGCGGTTTAACGCTTTACCGGGAGAAATTCCCGACTAAAGGAGTCAACCATGATCCGGCTTGCCCTTCTGGCTGCTGTGCTGACCGGCCCCGCGCTGGCGGACGAGGTGAACATCTATTCGCACCGCCAGCCCGAACTGATCCAGCCGCTGTTGGACCAGTTCACTGCCGAGACCGGAATCACGGTCAACGTCGCCTTTGTCGATCAGGGCATGGCCGAGCGGTTGAAGGCCGAGGGCGACCGGTCGCCGGCTGATCTGATCCTGACGGTGGACATTGGCCGCCTGATGGAACTGGTCAATGCCGGGGTGACGCAACCTGTGGTGTCAGATGTGCTGACGGCGGACATTCCGGCGGCCTTCCGCGACCCCGGCAACCAGTGGTTTGGGCTGACCAGCCGGGCGCGGGTGGTTTATTCGGACAAAGCGCGGGTCAAACCGGGTGAGATCACGACTTATGAAGATCTGGCCGACCCCAAATGGCAGGGCCGGATCTGCATGCGGTCGGGCCTGTCGGACTATAATGTCGCGCTGACAGCGGCTTACCTTTTGCACCACACAACGGACGAAACCAAAGCCTGGCTGACGGCGCTGAAGGGCAACCTGGCGCACCGGCCGACCGGCGTTGACCGCGATCAGGCCAAGTCGATCTGGGCCGGTGAGTGTGATATCGCCATCGGCAACACCTATTACATCGGCCAGATGCTGAGTGATCCGGTTGACCGGGACTATGCCGAAGCGTTGCGGATTGACTTCCCCGTGTTCGCGGGCGGCGGCACCCATCTGAACATCTCTGGCATCGCGATGACCAAAGCGGCACCCGACCGGGCAGCGGCGCTGAAGCTGATGGAATGGCTGACGACGGATGAGGCGCAGAAGATTTATGCCGAAACCAACCACGAATTCCCGATCAAGCCGGGTGTGGCGCGGTCGGCGTTGGTGCAAAGCTGGGGCAACTTCACACCCGACCCGGTCAGTCTGGCCGATATTGCCAAACAGCGGCCAGCCGCGGTCAAGCTGATGGAAGAGGTCGATTTCGACGGCTGATTTGAACCTGCGCGGCATGGACAATCCTGTGGCGATGCCGTTTTCTGCCCGTAAACAGGAGACAGCCCATGACCCCGCGCAAGATCATCATCGACACTGACCCCGGCCAGGACGACGCCTTTGCCATTCTGCTGGCTTTGGGCAGCCCCGAGGATGTCGACGTTTTGGGGATCACCGCCGTCGCCGGCAATGTGCCGCTGAACTGGACCGAGCGGAATGCGCGGATTGTCTGTGAACTGGCAGGCAGGGCCGATATCAAGGTCTATGCCGGTTGTGACAGACCGCTGAAACGCAAACTGGTCACGGCGGAACATGTGCATGGCAAGACCGGTCTGGACGGCCCGGTGATGGTGGAGCCGACCATGGCCCTGCAACCGGGTCACGCGGTGGATTTCATCATCGACACGCTGCGCCGCGAACCGGCGGGAACCGTGACGCTGTGCCCGCTGGGGCCGCTGACCAACATCGCCACGGCATTTCAGAAAGCCCCGGATGTGGTGGAGCGCATTCAACAGATCGTCCTGATGGGCGGCGGCTGTTTTGAAGGCGGCAACATCACGCCCGTGGCCGAGTTCAATATTTTCGTGGACCCGGAAGCGGCGGATATCGTGTTCCGCGCCGGGGTGCCGCTGGTGGTGATGCCGCTGGATGTGACGCATAAGGCGCTGACCACCAAAGCCCGGGTCGCGGCATTTCGGGCCTTGGGCACCAATGTTGGTCGGGTCGCGGCGGAATGGGCGGATTTCTTTGAGCGGTTCGACAAGGAGAAGTACGGCAGCGAGGGCGCGCCGCTGCACGACCCTTGCGTGATCGCCTGGCTGATCCGGCCAGAGTTGTTCACCGGACGGCGGGTCAATGTGACGGTGGAGGTGCAGTCGGAACTGACAATGGGTCAGACCGTGACCGATTGGTGGGGCGTCACGGACCGGGCCCCGAACGCGTTGTTCATGGGCGGAATTGACGCGGACGGCTTCTTTGCGCTGCTGACCGAACGGTTGGGACGGCTGTGAGGAAGGCCGGGGGTTTCACACCCCCGGACCCCCGTGGGATATTTAGGAACAGATGAAAGGGGTCAGGTGGCGTTCAGCGCCGCCTCTATCGCGTCCCACAACGGGTCCAGCGGTTCGCAGCCGACTGACAGCCGGATGAAACCGGGGGCCACCGGATCACCCCAGCGGGCACGGCGTTCGCCAGCGGTATGGGTGCCGCCAAAGCTGGTGGTTTGCGCGATATAGGGACAGGCGGCGAGAAAGGCCTCGGCCCGGGCTTCGTCTTCCAGCGTGAAGGTCAAGAGAAAACCAAAGCCGGACATTTGCTTCAGGGCAAGGGTGTGAGACGGGTCATTGGGCAGACCGGGATAGCGCAGCGCCGTGATGCGGGGATGCGCGGCAAGCCGTTGCGCGATGGCTTCGGCCGATCGGCACATGCGATCAAGACGCACCTCCAGCGTTTCGATGCCGCGGTGGACCAGCCACGCCTCGAACGCGCCGGGCACCGCACCCGAGATGCGGCGCCAATCGCGGATGCGTTGGATCAGCGCAGGGTCGCGGCCCGCGACATGGCCGAACAGGACGTCGGAATGGCCCGCCGGCGCCTTGGTATCGGCAGCAACCACGAGGTCGGCGCCAAGGTCGAGCGGGCGTTGCAGGAGCGGCGTCATGGTGGTGTTGTCGACGATCAGCCTGGCACCGGCGGCATGGGCGCGGGTGGCGATGAGGGCGATATCGCACAGGTCAAGACCGGGATTGGAGGGGGTTTCGAGATAGACCACGGCGGACCCGGTCAGGTCATATGCCGCCATTTCCAGCGTCGGAACCTCGATGATCTGAATGCCAAGCGGTTTCAGGAATTCGGTGCCCAGCACGCGGGTGACATAATAGCCATCCGATGGGATGATCAGGCGGTCACCGGTTTTGAGAATGGCAAACAGGGCGGCGGAGATCGCGGCCATGCCAGAGGGAAAGCTGACGCAGGGCGCATCTTCGAGAATCGCCAGCTGTTGCTCCAGCTCCTCCCAGGTGGGGGTGGACATCCGGCCATAGGCAAAGGGGGCGCCTACGACCTCTGGCAGGTGATAGGTTGTGGCAGAGATTATGCCAGGGGCCACCGGATCGCCTTTCTGCAGGCGATGGGCGCGGTGGTGCAAGAGGTCGGCAAAGCGGCGCTGCGGGTCGGTGTTGCGGATCATGGGCGGCTCCTGTCGGCAAGGCCGGGGGTTTCACACCCCCGGACCCCCGTGGAATATTTATGAACAGGCGAATTGCAAAGGGGAAGCGGGATTGGTGGCGGCGGGTTTGGTCTATTCCAGCCGTGCCGGAAAGCCCGGGGCCCGCAGGTCGGTGCCCAGCACATCTTCGAGCAGCTTGACGATCTGGGTGCTTTGCGCCGCTCCACCATAGGCGGCACGGCCCTTCATGAAGGTCTGGTGCGTCAGAGAGGCCAGGTCCAGGGGCACGCCATATTCGCGGCCGAAACCCATCGCAAAGCCCAGATCTTTCAGCGCGAGATCCATCGAGAAGGCGATGTCATACGACCCGTTCAGGATCAGCTGTCCCTCGGTTTCATGGACGAAAGAGCTGCCGGAGGAGGCGGCGATGGCTTCCCACGCCGTCTTCAAATCCAGACCGCCGCGCTTGGCCAGCATCAAAGCCTCGCCATCCGCCACCAGATGGATGAAGGCCAGCATGTTGGTGATGACCTTGATGACCGCAGCGGAGCCCAGCGGGCCCATGTGGAAAATCTTGTGGCCCATCGCCTGCAAGGCCAGGCGGTGCAGATCATAAAGCGTCTGCGGCCCACCCACCAGCACGGTGATCTCGCCCCGCGCCGCCAGATGAACGCCGCCGGTCACCGGCGCCTCGAGCAGGTGCACATCGACCTGTTCAGCCAAGCCGCCCAAGCGCAGGATATCATCGCGGCCAAGGGTCGAATTCTCGATCCAGGTCGCGCCGGGTTTCAGCGCGGACAGCACCTCGGCCAGCACGCGCTCTGAGACGGCGGGCGATGGCAGGCAGGTGAAGATGTGATCGACCTGCCCCGCCACGTCGGCGGCAGAGCTGCCGACCTTTGCCCCCATCGCCCGGTGCCGTTCGGCCAGCGCCGGGTCGCGGTCATAGACGGTCAGATCAAAGCCGCCCCGGATCAGGCTGGCCGCCAGATGGCCGCCGAGATTGCCCAGGCCGATATACCCGTATTTCATGCGCTATATCCCACTATGCCTTTGACCTCACAGAAGTCGTGGATGCCCCAGTCCGCATATTCGCGGCCATTGCCGGATTGTTTGTAACCGCCGAAGGGCGCGAATGTGTCCCAGGCGGGGTAGTTGAGGTTGACGGTTCCGGCGCGCAGTTTGCGGGCGACAGGAATGGCTTCGGCGACCGGGCCGGAGACATAGGCGGCCAGGCCATAAGGGCTGTCGTTGGCAGAGGCGACGGCCTGATCCACCGTGTCATAGGGCAGGATCACCAGCACCGGGCCAAAGATTTCCTCGCGCGCCACCGTCATATCGTCGGTCACGCCGCCAAAGATCGTGGGTTTGGCAAACCAGCCACGGTTCAGGCCGGCCGGACGACCAAGGCCGCCTGTGACCAGAACGGCGCCCTCGGCGATGCCGGACTGAATAAGGTGCTGCACCTTGTCGAACTGCGCTTTGGAGATCAGCGGCCCCATCGTGGTGCTTTCGGCCTGCGGATCGCCGGGGACGGCAGCCTCGGCGGTGGCGCGGGCGACGGCCAAAGCCTCGTCATGGCGGTTGCGCGGCACGAACATCCGGGTCGGCGCGTCGCAGCTTTGCCCGGTATTGCCAAAGCAGCCCTCGACCCCGCCCTTGACCGCTGCAGCCAAATCGGCGGACGGCAGGATGATGTTGGCCGATTTGCCGCCCAGTTCCTGCGCCACGCGTTTGACGGTGGGGGCCGCTGCCGCAGCCACCGCCGTGCCCGCCCGGGTCGAGCCGGTAAAGCTGACCATATCGACCTGCGGATGCGACGCCATGCGGGCCCCCACATCCAGCCCGGTTCCGTTGACCAGGTTGAACACGCCGGGCGGCACACCTGCGGCATGGCAGACCTCGGCAAACAGAATGCCCGACAAGGGCGCAATTTCGGATGGTTTCAGAACCATTGTGCAACCGGCGATCAGGGCGGGCGCAACCTTGCAGGCAATCTGGTTCATCGGCCAGTTCCACGGCGTGATCAGGGCGCAGACACCGATGCCTTCGTGAATGATACGCGTGGTGCCGCGGTCATATTCCCAAGCCATGTCCTGGGCGGCCTTGATCGTGCTTTCGATATGGACCTGGCCCGCCCAGACTTGCGCCTCGCGCGCCCAGGTTATCGGCGCACCCATTTCGGTGCTCATCGCCTGGGCGAAATCTTCGGCGCGGGAATTATAGATCGCCAGCACGCGCTGGACCAAGGCGATGCGGTCTGCCACCGGCCAAGCCGTGTAGGCATCAAAGGCGGCGCGGGCGGCGGAAACAGCCCGGTCCACATCCGCCGCATTGCCCAAGGCAACCTCTGCCACAGTTTCCTCGGTGGCGGGATTCTCGACACCCATACGGGTCTGGGAGAATGGCGCAACCCAGCTGCCGTTGATGTAAAACTTTAGGATGTTCGCAGAGGTCATTGTTATCTCACTTGAAATGGATGTTGTAAGTCGCGCGGATCGCTGCGTCGATTTCTGGGTCGATCTGTCTACCAGCCTTGCTAAGGATCAAATTCTTGCGCTGGATTGCCTTATCCAGCAGCAAGGGCTTGCCGGCCTCGTTCCATTCCTTGGGGCTCATCCGGTTGCCGACTGCCGGGTAGATGTATTCGGTCTGCATCAGTTTAAGCGTCTGGTCCGACCCAAGGTAGTGGCCCGGCCCGCCAAGGCAAACCTCTTTCATCGCCTCGATCGACGTGCTGTCTTCGGTGACCTCGATGCCCCGGACGCAGCGCATCGCCTGCCCCAGCAGATCGTCACCCAGAATCAGGCTTTCCATGCAGAACCCCAAAAGCGAGGCGTGCATGCCGACTGCTTCGTAACACATGTTCAGGCCGGAAAGGCCCGCCAGCGTGTTGGTGATGCCCTGCTCCCATCCCGCCTGCATGTCGGGCAGTTTGCTGTCGGAGATGCCAGAGGCGGCACCGCCAGGCAGGTTGTAAAAACGATGCATCTGGGCGCAACCCGCGGTCAGCAGCGCCTGTTCTGCCGAACCGCCAGACATGGCGCCGGTGCGCAGGTCAGACACGAAAGGCCAGGTGCCGAAAATGCAGGTGGCGCCGGGTTTGATCGCATTGGCATAAACCACACCAGCCAGGCATTCGGCCATTGCCTGCACGATGGTCAGAGCGATCGGCGCGGGTGCTGTGGCGCCGGCCTGCCCCGCCGACAACAGCAGCATCGGCATGCCAGCGCGGATGCACGCCTCCATCGTGATGCAGCTTTCTTCGGCGAACTTCATCGGCGGGACAACGAAGCAGTTGGAATTGCTGACGAAGGGCCGCTCGCGCCATTTGTCCTCGCCGCCCGCGACCATGTGCAAAAGGTCAAAGCAGCCCTGCACATGCGACGGATCGCTGAACGAGGTGCCGACGTGTTTCTTGGTGCCGGACAGGCAGCCATACAGGGTGTTGATGTCCATGTCGAAATTGTCGACCACATCACGGCAGACCATCGTGCGCTGATAGAAGTGGATGTTGTCGAGGTTTTCAACCAGCCGGGCGGCGTCATACAGGTCTTGCGCGGTGCTTTCGCGGTAGTCCAACGTGATCGGGTCAACGATATGCACCGCAGCGCCCGCCGTGCCGTAGTGGACGTTGGTGCCGGTCAGATGCAGGTCGTATTTCGGATCGCGGCCAAAAAGCGTGATGTCGCGGGCGGCGATGTTCAGCATGTCTTCGACGAGCGCACGCGGGAAACGGATGCGCCCGTCATCGCCCTGAATGGCCCCGGCATTGGTCAGCAGTTCAACGCCGGAGGGTGGAGCTTGCGACAGGCCGATGACCTCCAAAGCCTCCAGTGCGCTGGCGTGGATTTTGGCGATACCGGCGTCGGTCAGTGGTTTGTATTGGCCGCCCTTCATGCCGCCCCGCACCGGGCGCAGGTTTTCGGCCAAAGGTGCTGACCGGACCGCCACCCGGTTCGCCCGCCCGCCGCTGCGCCGGTTGCGCGCGGGTTCACAGGCCTCGCCGATCACATCAATATCGCTCATCTTCGGCTTCCTTTTCAAACGGTGGGGCGTGCTGCGCCCTTGCGCAGCATCGAATCAATTTCATTGCCAGAGGCGGCATCCAGCAGCGGGGCAAAGCTGCCCTGATCCAGCATGGCGCTGACACTGTCGCGAATCGCGGCATGGGTCAGCCGCGCGATCTGGCTGCCAAGCGAGATGCGCCTGACGCCCATGGCGGCAAGTTCGGGGACAGTCAGATTGCGGAGCGGGCCAGCCACCAGCGCATTGACCGGATTCGTGACCGAAGCCAGCACCCGCGCCAGTTCGGCCCTGCCCGGAGGAACCGGCAGGTAAAGCAGGTCAGCACCTGCGGATTCAAAGGCTTGCAGGCGGCGGATGCCTTCGGCCAGATCGTAACTGCCGTTCATCACCCCATCGGCACGGGCGCAGAGGATAAACGGGCGACCCAAGGCCCGGGCGGCAGCGGTGGCGGCCTTGATGCGTTCAACCGCCAGATCAAAGCCATAGGCCGGTGCGCCGGCGGTTTGGATCGTATCCTCGATGGAACACCCCGAAAGGCCCGCTTCGGCGGCAAGTTGGATGGTTTCGGCGACGGTATCAGGATCATCGCCAAAGCCGTTCTCGAAATCGCCGCTGACCGGCAGATCGGTGGCGGCGACCAGCGCCTCGGCATGGGCCAGCGCCTCATCCCGCGTCACCTGCATATCCGCGCGACCCAGTGTAAAGGCATGCGCGGCGGAGGAGGTGGCGAGCGCCCTCGCCCCCAAAGCCGCCATCATCCGGGCGGAGCCCGCGTCCCACGGGTTCGGGATCACGAAACAGCCGGACTGGTGCAGGTCGTGAAAGACATCGTGCCGTGTCATGCGCGCACCCGTTCGGATTTGGGGTCATACATCGGGGCGATGGAGGCCACGGCCTCGTGCCGCACCCCCGCCACCTCGATCTCATAGCGCGACGATAGCACATCCGCCTCGGATTCGCCCGAGCATGGCACATAGCCAAGCCCGATCGCCCCGCCAAGGTGATGGCCGTAGTTGCCCGAAGTCACCGGGCCCACGATCTTGCCATCCCGCACCACAGCCTCGTTGTGGAACAACAGCGGATCAGGGTCGGTCAGGCGGAACTGCACAAGGCGGCGGTTCAGGCCCTGCTCCTGTTTGCGCAAGACCGCATCGCGGCCAATGAAATCGGGTTTTTTGGTGCGGACGGCAAAGCCCAGACCCGCCTCCAGCACATGATCTTCATCCGTGATGTCATGGCCAAAGTGGCGATAGGCCTTCTCGATCCGGCACGAATCCAGCGTGTGCAGCCCGCACAGTTTCAGACCCATATTGGCGGCTTCCAAGGCTTCGAAAACATGCGCCGTCTGGTCGGTGGAGACATACAATTCCCACCCCAATTCACCGACATAGGTGACGCGATGCGCGCGTGCCAGCCCCATACCAATCTCGATTTCCCGCGCCGTCCCAAAGGGATGCGCTGCGTTGCTAAAGTCGGCTGGGCTCACCGCCTGCAACAGTTCCCGCGACTTCGGCCCCATGACGCACAGCACCGATTCCGCCGCCGTGACATCGGTGATCACGGCGAAAGCGTGACCTACATGCCGCCGCAACCACGCCAGATCGCGCTGCAAGGTCGCCCCCGGCACCACCAGCAGATACGCCGTCTCCGACAGGCGGGTGGCGGTCAGATCGCTTTCAATACCACCGCGCGGGTTGAGCATCTGGGTATAGACCACGCGGCCAGTCGCCACATCCATCTGGTTGCCGCACAGCCGGTTCAGGAAAGCGCAGGCGTCGCGTCCCTCGATGCGGATCTTGCCGAACGAGGTCATGTCGAACAGGCCAACACCCGTGCGCACAGCGATATGTTCGGCGCGCTGATTTTCGAACCAGTTCTGGCGTTTCCAGCTGTAGCGATACTGCCGCTCTTGCCCGGGATTTGCGAACCAGTTGGCGCGTTCCCAGCCTGCCATCTCGCCAAAGACGGCCCCACGATCGGCCAGATGCTGATGCAAAGGCGATCGCCTGATGCCCCGCGCGGTTTCGACCTGACGGTAGGGGAAGTGGTCGGCATAAAGCAGGCCCAGCGTTTCGCTGACCCGTTCTTTCAGGTATTTGCGGTTGCGCTGGAACGGTTGGGCGCGGCGGATATCGACCTCCCACAGATCGAACGGGGCTTCGCCTTCGGTGATCCAATGCGCCAGCGCCATGCCCGCGCCACCCGAGCCGGCAATGCCGACCGAGTTATAGCCGGCCGCAATCCAGTAGCCGCCCAGTTCCGGTGCCTCGCCCAGATAATAACGGTCATCGGGGGTGAAACTTTCAGGACCGTTGAAGAAGGTGTGGATGCCCGCGGTTTGAAACAGCGGCAACCGGTTCATCGCATGTTCGAGGATCGGCTGGAAATGGTCCCAGTCTTCCGGCAGCGTGTCGAACATGAAATCTTCGCGGATGCCATCCATGCCCCAGGGTTTCGCCTTGGGCTCGAACGCGCCGACCATCATCTTGCCCGCGTCGGATTTGTAATAGGCGCATTCATCCGGCACGCGCAGCACCGGCAAGTGGCCAAGGCCGGGGATCGGTTCGGTGATCAGGTAGAAATGCTCGCAGGCGTGCAGCGGCAAGGTGACGCCCGACGCCTCAGCCAGATCGCGGCCCCACATCCCACCGCAGTTGATGACGACATCGGTGGCAATATGGCCGGGCTCGCCGCCCACCACGTAATCCACCCCGGTCACGCGGCCATTCGCGCGAGTGACACCCGTGACCTTGGTATGCTCGAATATCTGGGCGCCGCGCATCCGGGCCCCCTTGGCCAAGGCCATCGCGATGTTGGCCGGGTCGCATTGGCCATCCAGCGGCAGATGAACCGCGCCCACGACATCGCCGATTTCCAGATGCGGATACATCTGTTTCGCTTCGATCGGGCTGATTTCCCGGACATCGACGTCGAAGATGCGAGCGACGGTTGCCTGACGCAGCAACTCCTCATGCCGGGCCTCGGTCAAAGCGACAGAGATCGAACCGACCTGACGCATCCCCGTCTCGACTCCGGTTTCCGCCGCCAACTTGACGTAAAGATCGGCGGAATACTTGGCGAGGCGGGTCATGTTGGCCGACCCGCGCAACTGCCCGATCAGCCCCGCCGCATGCCAGGTGGTGCCCGAAGTCAGCTGTTTACGCTCCAGCAGAACCACGTCGGTCCAGCCCGCGCGGGCCAGATGATAGGCTACCGAACAGCCGGAGACGCCCCCACCGATGATCACCGCCCGCGCCTGTTTCGGAACCTCAGCCATTTTCTACCCTATCATCTGTCCATAAATATCCCGGGGGTCCGGGGGCCGGCCCCCGGCTTGCTGTCAAGCACGGATGCGTTCGTTTTTCGCGTCCCACAACGGCGCATCGGCTTGCACCACAGCAGGATAGCGGGTGCCGAAGATTTCAACCTCAACCTTCGTGCCCGGCTGGTTGACCTCGGATTTCAGCATGCCCAGTCCGATGCAGGCCTGCACCCGGTGGCCATAATAGCCCGAGGTGAGTTCGCCGACCACGCGGCCTTCATGCCAGATTGTCGACATATAGGGCGGATCCTGATCGCCAGCGTCGATCACCAGCGTGCAGAACCGTTTGGTGACGCCCGCCTGCTTTTCGGCAGCCAGCGCCGCCTTGCCCTTGAAGTCAGGTTTGGTCCAGTCCACGAACCGTTCCAGCCCGCCTTGCAGGACGGTATAATCGGTCGAAAGATCGCCCTTCCACGCCCGGTAGCCCTTTTCAATGCGCAGCGAATTCAGCGCGAACATGCCAAAGGGTTTCAACCCCATCGGCATTCCTGCGGCCACTACAGCGTCCCAGACACTGGGCGTATCGGCAAGGCGTGAATGGATTTCCCAACCCAGTTCGCCCGCAAAGGACACCCGGAACAGGTGGACTTCGGCCCCGGCGATGGTCGCGGTCTGGAAGGTCAGCCAGGGCCGGGTCAGGTCGGCTTCGGTAACTTGTGCCAGAATGGTGCGGGACGCAGGCCCGGTCAGAATGTGACAGGACCACGCATCGGTGCCCTCGCTCAGCGTCAGATGGGCGGGCAGGGTTTTCAGCAGCCATTCGCGGTCATGCGATTGAGCGGTCGCAGCGGTGATCAGCAGAACCTCATCCTCCGCCAGCCGCGCCACCGACATTTCGGTCACGATGCGGCCTTTGTCGTCGGCGAAATAGGCGAGGCCAAGGCGTCCGACCGGGGGGATTTTCCCGGTGATCTGGCGCGATAGCCACTCCACCGTTCCCGCGCCAAAGATGCGGTAGCGCGAGAAACCGGGCAGGTCGAGGATGCCTGCGGCGTCGCGGACGGCTTCGCATTCCGCTTGAACCGCCGCGAACCATGGTCCCTTGCGGTCCCATGTCTGTTGGGCGGCCTCGGATATGTCATCGCCGGGCCGGGCATACCACAGCGCGCGTTCCCACCCATTATAGGGACCGAACTGCGCGCTAAGGGCAGATGTCCGCATGTGGACGGCGCTCAATTTCTTGCCCCGCCCCTCGGGCCAGGCGTGGTGGGGGAATTGCATGGCATATTCGTGGCCGTAAACCTCCATCCCCTTGGTCACACAATAGGCCGGGTCTTCAAACCCGGTGAAACGGCGCGGGTCGCAGGACCACATGTCCCATTCGGTAGCACCCTGCGTTACCCATTCCGCCAGCACCTTGCCTGCACCACCCGCCTGACAGATGCCGAAGGTGAACACGCAAGCCTCGAACGCATTGGGCACGCCGGGCATCGGGCCGATCAGCGGATTGCCATCGGGGGTATAGGGGATCGGGCCGTTGATCACCTTGGTCAGGGCGGCTTTTTCCAAAAGCGGCACGCGGGCCATCGCATCACCGATGTACCACTCAAGGCGTTCCAGATCGTCGGGGAACAGCTGGAACGAAAAATCCTGCGGAAAAGGATCATCCGGCGTCGCCCAATGCGCCCGGCAATTCGACTCATACGGGCCAAGGTTGAAACCGTTCTTTTCCTGCCGCAGATAGTAGGAACTGTCGACGTCACGCAGCAGCGGCAGTTTGTGGCCAACCTCTTTCGACCAGCCTTCCAGTTCGGGAATTGTGTCAAATAGCATGTACTGATGGCTCATCACCATCATCGGCAGGTCGCGTCCGAACCACTTGCCGACCTCGCGGGCGTAATAACCGGCGGCGTTGACCACGATTTCGCACCGGATATCGCCTTTGGGCGTGGACACCACCCAGTCGTCACCGTCGCGCCGCACGCCAGTGGCCGGACAAAACCGCTCGATCCGCGCGCCCAGCTGGCGGGCGCCTTTGGCAAGGGCCTGGGTCAGTTGGGCCGGGTCGATGTCGCCATCGTAGGGATCATACAAGGCCCCCGTCAGGTCGTGAATCTCAAGGAACGGATAGCGGGATCTGATCTCGTCAGGGGCAAGAAGCGTCAGGTCCATGCCCTGATAGTGGCCCATGCCCACGACGCGCTGAAACTCTTGCAGCCGCTCTTTGGTATGGGCCAGTCGCAGCGACCCTGTGACGTGGTAATTCATCGGGTAATCGACCGCAGCACCCAAGCCGCGATACAGACCGGCCGAATAGCGCTGCATGTTCATGATCGACCAGGAGGACGAAAATGTCGGCACGTTGCCCGCCGCGTGCCAGGTCGAGCCGGCCGTCAACTCATTCTTTTCCAAGAGCACGCAATCGGTCCAGCCGGCCTTCGCCAGATGGTAGAGGCTGGACGCACCAACCGCACCGCCACCAATGATCACCACACGGGCGGTTGAGGGAAAATCGGCCATGACGTACTCCGTTCGGTCGCGCGGAGTATCCGCTGCGGACGAGACGCTTTCAATTCGCCAATTCATGCGCTATTGATCGAGGAAAACGATCAGGGGTGCCGTATGCAGATTGAGCTTCTTGACACTTTTCTGGACCTTATCGAAACGCGCAGCTTTCACCGCACGGCGGAACGGCTGCATATCACCCAATCCACCGTCTCGGCCCGCGTCATGGCGCTGGAGCAGGCGGTGGGTGGGCGGCTGTTCACCCGCAGCCGCGCCGGCACCAACCTGTCCACCGAGGGGCTGAAGTTCGAGGTGCATGCCCGTGCCCTGCGCCATGCCTGGACCGAGGCACAGCGGGCGGTGGCACCATCGGGTAACGCGGCTGTCAGTTTGCGGATCGGCATTCAGAATGACCTTGCCGCCGGGCAAATTGGCGAATGGGTGTCGAACTTTCGTCGAAGCCTGCCGGAATGCGCGTTTTACATCGAGCCGGATTATTCCGCGCAGATGTGCAAGGACATCGACCGTGGCGCGCTGGATTTTGCGGTGGTCTATTCGCCGCAAGCCCTGCCCGACCTGCACATCGCCTCTGTGGGCGAGGTGCGCTATCGCCTGATCAGCGGAGATGGCGCGGCGCGGTCTGACCTTAGTCCATTGCGCTATATCAGGGGCAGCTATTCGGCGGCGTTTGACGAGGCGCATCGGCAGATCATGCCAGAGTTTTCAGCGGCGCTGCTGGCTGCGGGCCAGAATGCAGCCGTTGCGGGGTTGCTTGCCACGATGGGGGGGGCGGGCTTTGTGCTGGAGGAAACCGCGCAAGCGCTGATTGCAGGCGGCACCTTCAAGGCGGTCGAAGATGTCGAGGCGATCAATCAGCCGATTTATGCCGTGATGCACAACCGGCACCGCACGTCGCGCATGCACCGCAGGTTGACGCGCATCGTTTCGCGGCGTCTGGGCACCAGCTAGGCGGGAATTGCGCGATTTTCCCACAAAAGAAGTGACTTTCGCGCGATTTCTTGCAGAGTTGCGAAAAACGAGAAACGAGCAGTTTCCAGATGCCAAAGGACGAATTTTGCAGCGGGCGGCGGGTGCCGCGCTTGCAGACAGGAGAGCCGGTCACCGTGGTTGATCAGGCCCTGGTGCTGCCGCGCACTGGCAAGGGGGCCTTTGCCGTGGTGGACAGCAACGGCGCGCCTGTGGTGGACGCCGTCAGTTTCCGCAAGGATGGGCTGGAGTGCAGCGACTTTATCGACCGCAGCACCCCGCGAAAGCTGCGCCACCATGCCGGGCGCTATCTGTATGCCGGGGATTACTGGTCGCATTTCGGGCATTTCATTTTTGAATCCCTTGCCCGGCTATGGGCGCTGGACTTGCTGCAGGATCGGCTGGACGGCATCGTATTTCTTGTGCCCCGGCGGGGCGCGAAGGACGGTTTGCGCGCGGACAGTCTGCAAGCGCGCATTTTGGCGATGCTGGGGATCGACCTGCCGGTGTTGCTGATTTCGGAACCGTCGAGTTTCGAGCAGCTTTACGTGCCGCGTCAGGGATGTGGGATGGGCGGCATGGCGGCCGGCACACCGTCACACCGGCGATTCCTGCAAGATCGCCTGCGCAATGTGGCACCGAAACCGGGGGTAGAGCGGGTCTATCTGACACGGTCGGGTTACGGACTGCGGCGCGGCGGCATCTTCGGCGAAGGGTTTCTGGAGCAGAACCTGAAGGCGCAGGGATATGTCATCTACAGCCCCGAACAGGCCCCGATCGAGGACCAGATCGCTACCTATCTGGGGGCGCGGCAGATCGTGGCCCCGGACAGTTCTGCGCTGCATCTGTTCGGCTTTGTTGCAAAGCCCGAGCAGGACCTGGCCATCGTGCTGCGCCGCAAGACCGGGGCGAAGGATTTGCTACCGCAGATTACCGGCTTTACGGGCCGCAAGCCGTTGGTTTTGGATTGCATCACCCGCACATTGAGCCGCGACAATGCCCGCATGGCGAGTTGGGGCCAATTCGCCGATCTCGATTTTGACGCTTTGGGACAAGGGCTGGCGGCGGCGGGGTTCATTGACCCAACCTTGTGGAACGGACTGAGCGACTGGCGGCGCGACAGATTCCGGCGCAACTACGAGGCGCGGCTGGATTGCAAGCTGCAGGTCGCTACAACCGAGTTTGCAGACGATAGCCCGGCACATGGGCCAGACGCACCCATGTGATGGGCGCATCGGGGCCCCAGGTGCAGCGTTCGGTGATGAACAGCGCCGCGCCTTCGGCAACCGAGAGCGCCGCTGCCTCGGATGTGCTGGCGGGTTCGGCGGAAAACGCAATATCCCCGGTGGCAAAAGTGACATGCGCGACCAGCCATTCATTGGCACTGATTTCGCTAAAATCCGGCAAGGGCTGCGGCGCGGCGGCGGGGTTCAGCCAGCGATCTTCCAGCACATAGGCGCGGCCATCGGCCAGATGCAGGGTTTGCAAGTGCAGCAGCGGGGTCGCCGCTGCCAGCTGCAACCGGGCGGCTACCGCTATGGGGGGCACTCCGGTGGTCTGCAGCAGAAGTCGGAAGGCGTGAACCTGCCCGTGCGCCGCAACCTCCTGACGGATCACCGGAATATCCAGGGTCGCCTTGCGCACGGGAAGCATGGCCACCCGCGTGCCCGCCTTGCGTTTGCGTTCCAACATGCCGGTTTGCGCCAGTTCCCGCAATGCCCGGTTGACCGTGGCACGGGCACAATCGAATTCCAGCGCCAGGGCTTCTTCGGTCGGGATGACCGCGCCGGGGGGCCAGCGGCGGGTGCGGATGCGGGTCAGCACCTCTGCCCGAATCTCTTCCCACCCCTGTGGCATCAGAGATCTGCCCGCAGCCGGGTCATCGCCGCACGGTACCGTGCCATGATCCCTTCCCGCGCCACATGCTTGCCGCCGGTCACGATGGGCCGACCGGCGGACCAGACGGCGGACACCATCCGGTCATCTCCGGCGAATATGTAGGTGTCCAGGATCGTATCCCCCTTTGACGCCGCCAAGTCCGGCCCAGAGCAATCCAGCGCCATCAGATCAGCCCATTGGCCCGGTGCAATGGTCCCCGAGGTGCGCGCCGCTGCCTGCGCCCCGCCTTTGCAAGCCTCCTCATACAGCAGCCGGCCCGTCGAACGCCCCGGTTCGGCCAGCACCGCCCGGCTTTTGAGGCCAAGCCGCTGCGAGTATTCCAGCAGTCGCAGCTCTTCTGACACTGCGATCCGCACGTTGCTGTCGGAACCCACACCAAAGCGGCCACCTGCCGAGAGGAACCTTGGGCCATCGAAAATTCCGTCGCCCAGATTGGCTTCGGTGATCGGGCACAGGCCCGCCACCGCGCCGGACCGGGCGAGCGTTTCCGTCTCATCTGGCGTCATCTGTGTGGCGTGGATCAGGCACCAGCGGCCATCCAACGGCTGATGCGACAGAAGCCAGTCGACCGGGCGCTGTCCTGTCGCCGCCTGAATCTCGGTTACTTCGGCAACTTGTTCGGCCACATGGATATGGATCGGCGCATCCGGGGCCAAACTTGCCGCCAAAGCCAAACTTTCGGCACTGACAGCCCGCAGGGAATGCGGCGCGACACCCAGAACCGTATCGGCCGGCAATCCGGACAGCGCGACCTTAGCCCCCTGCCACAAGCGTTCAAACCGATCCATATCATTGCCAAACCGCAGCTGCCCGGAGGCCAGCACACGCCCGTCGCAGCCGCCCCGTTCATACAGAACTGGCAGATGGGTCAGCCCCAATCCGGTCTGTGCCGCCGCCGCCGCTATCTGCGCCGACATTTCGGCAAGGTTGCCATAAGTTTGCCCGCCCGGCGCATGGTGCAGATAGTGGAACTCTGCGACCGCCGCATAGCCCGCCTCGGCCATCTCCATCATCACCATCGCCGCGATGGCCTGCACATCGTCAGGGGTCAGGCGTTCCAGAAAGCGGTACATCAGCGTCCGCCACGTCCAGAACGAGTCCTGACCACTTCCGCGCTT
This sequence comes from Rhodobacterales bacterium, assembly GCA_025362795.1. Taxonomy (GTDB): domain Bacteria; phylum Pseudomonadota; class Alphaproteobacteria; order Rhodobacterales; family Rhodobacteraceae; genus Stagnihabitans. Next base: position 18,229 of record JANYFE010000011.1, read on the forward strand.
TTCGGTCAGCCCTGCCATCGCGCGCTGAAAGGTGTGGGAATGCAGGTTGACCGGCGCGGGCAGCAGGCAATCTAACTGCTGTTTCGCGGGAATGCCGGTTTCGACCGAGGCGATGCGGCCGTCTGCAATCGTGACCCGAACATCGCTTGCCCAGCCACCGGGAAGAAGCGCAGTTGTGGCGTTCAGGATCATGGCATTCCCCTTGACTCAGTTATTATGTGCAGACATATTAGCGTCAAGTGCAGACATAAGGCAAGGCTCATGTCGATTCTCCTGGTCAATCTTACGCTCGCCACGATGGCCGACGGCTACGGCCTGATCCCGGACGGCGCGGTGGTCATCGAGGGAGACCGCATTGCGTGGGTCGGTCCCCGCGCCGAGTTGCACCATGACCTTCCCGCGACCGATCTGGGGGGCCGACTTGTCACCCCTGCCCTGATCGACTGCCACAGCCATATCGTCTTTGGAGGCGACCGAGCGGCTGAATTCGAGATGCGGCTGAACGGTGCGACCTATGAGGACGTTGCGCGGGCGGGCGGCGGCATTCTGTCCACTGTCGCGGCCACCCGTGCGGCGTCGGAGGACGACCTGCTGGCCTCTGCCCTTGCCCGCGCCGATCAGATCATCGCCGGCGGTGCCGCGACGATCGAGGTGAAATCGGGCTATGGGCTGACCGTGGCGGACGAGTTGAAAATGCTGCGGGTGGCCCGGCGGATTGGCCAGCTGCGGCGCGTCGACATTCGCACCACCCATCTTGCGGCCCACGCCACCCCCGCCGAGTACAAAGGCCGCGCCGATGACTACATCACCGATGTCGTCCTGCCGTCACTGCAAGCCGCTGGTGCCGAGGGTCTGATCGACGCCGTCGATGCGTTTTGCGAAGGTATCGCCTTTTCCCCAACGCAGGTGGAGCGACTATTCATGGCGGCCCGAGCCCTTGGCCTGCCGGTAAAACTTCACGCCGAACAACTGTCCGACCTTAAAGGCGCGGTTCTGGCGGCCCGGTTCAACGCCCTTTCTGCGGATCACCTGGAATATCTTGCGCAAGACGGTGTCGAGGCCATGGCCCGTGCGGGCACAGTGGCGGTCATCCTGCCCGGTGCCTTCTACACGCTGCGCGAAACCCGGATGCCGCCGATTTCCGCCTTGCGTGCCGCGGGCGTTCCGATGGCGCTGGCGACAGATTGCAACCCGGGATCTTCGCCGCTTACCTCATTGACCCTGACCATGAACATGGCCTGCACCCTGTTCCGCATGACGCCGCTGGAGGCGTTGCAAGGCACCACGACCCACGCCGCCCGGGCTTTGGGTCTGAGCGACCGGGGCCGCATCGCGCCTGGACTGCGGGCCGATCTTGCAATCTGGGATGCGCGCCACCCCGCCGAACTCAGCTACCGCATCGGGGCAACCCCCCTGCACAACCGCATTTTTGGAGGCCGATTTGACGCCTGAAGTCCTGATACCTGGCCAGACCACGCTCACGCAATTGGAGCGTCTGTATCGAGGTGAAGCGCCGGCCACGCTCGCCGCCTCTGCCCGCCCGGCGATAGAGGCGGCGGCGGCTTGCATCGCCAAGGCTGCGGCGGGCGGTGACGCGGTCTACGGTGTCAACACCGGGTTTGGCAAACTCGCCAGCTTGAAGATCGCCGCGAAAGACACCGCGACGTTGCAGCGCAACCTGATCCTGTCGCATTGCTGCGGTGTCGGCGACCCAATGCCGCGCCGGGTTGTCCGGCTTATGATGGCGCTGAAACTGTTGTCGGTGGGGCGCGGCGCGTCGGGCGTTCGCTGGGAGATTGTGGCGCTGCTGGAAGCCATGCTGGCCTATGGCGTGACGCCGGTGATCCCGGCACAAGGGTCAGTCGGCGCGTCGGGCGATCTTGCCCCCTTGGCCCATATGGCGGCAGCGATGATCGGATCGGGCGAGGCCGAGTATAAAGGTCAGGTGATGAGTGGCGCGGAAGCCCTTGGCAAGGCGGGGCTTTCGCCCGTTGTCCTTGGCCCGAAGGAAGGCTTGGCACTGATCAACGGCACCCAGTTTTCCACCGCATACGCCTTGGTCGGACTGTTTGACGGCTGGAATGCCGCGCAAACGGCGCTGGTCACTTCGGCGATGTCCACCGATGCCATCATGGGTTCCACTGCGCCGTTGCACCCCGAAATTCACGCATTGCGCGGTCATGCCGGGCAGATCGAGGCCGCGGGTGTCATGCGAGACCTGCTTGACGGTTCGGTGATCCGCGAAAGTCACCGGACGGGCGATACCCGCGTGCAAGACCCATATTGCATCCGCTGTCAGCCGCAGGTGACCGGGGCGGCGATGGATGTGTTGCGCATGGCGGCCCGGACGCTTGAGATTGAGGCCAATGCCGCCACCGACAATCCGCTGGTGCTGGTTGGCGCGGATCTGATCGTTTCTGGTGGTAACTTTCACGCGGAACCCGTTGGATTTGCAGCCGATATGATCGCAATGGCCCTGTCGGAAATCGGGGCGATCGCACAGCGCCGGGTGGCGTTGATGGTTGATCCGGTCCTGTCGTTCGATTTGCCTGCGTTTCTGACCCCGCGTCCGGGCCTGAATTCCGGCCTGATGATCGCCGAAGTCACCACGGCGGCGTTGATGAGCGAAAACAAGCACCTTGCCCATCCGACCGTGATCGATTCCACTCCAACCTCTGCCAATCAGGAAGATCACGTCAGCATGGCCGCGCATGGCGCACGGCGTTTGTCGCGGATGATCGAAAACCTGAATGTGATCTTGGGGGTCGAGGCGATTTGTGCGGCGCAAGGCATTGATTTTCGTGCACCTTTGTCAACATCAGCCCCGTTGCGGCGCGTCGTGGCGCGTCTGCGCGAAGAGGTCGCCACCATGGGCGACGACCGCTATCTCGCCCCCGATCTTGCCGTCGCCACCCTTCTGATCGGGTCCGGCAAACTGGCTGCAGCCGCCCAAATCCAACTTCCCATCCTGTGAGGTCTGACATGAATTCCCGTCACAACATGCGCGATGTCTATCCGGCGACCGGTTCGACGATCACCGCGAAAAGCTGGATGACCGAAGCACCAATGCGGATGCTGATGAACAACCTGCACCCGGATGTCGCGGAAAACCCGCACGAATTGGTGGTGTATGGCGGCATCGGGCGCGCCGCGCGGACCTGGGAGGATTTCGACAAGATCGTCGCCACGCTGAAAACACTGGAGGATGACGAGACGCTGCTGGTGCAGTCCGGCAAACCGGTCGGAGTGTTTCGCACGCACAAGGACGCACCACGGGTGTTGATTGCCAACAGCAATCTTGTGCCGCATTGGGCGACCTGGGATCACTTCAACGAGCTGGATAAGAAGGGTCTGGCGATGTACGGCCAGATGACCGCCGGATCGTGGATTTACATTGGAACTCAAGGTATTGTGCAGGGAACCTATGAAACGTTCGCTGAAGCGGGGCGGCAGCATTACAATGGCAATCTAACCGGAAAGTGGATTTTGACGGGTGGATTGGGCGGTATGGGCGGCGCACAACCCTTGGCGGCAGTCATGGCCGGCGCGTGCTGTCTGGCGGTGGAATGTGACGAAACTCGGATAGATTTTCGCATAAGAACAAGATACTTGGACGCGAAAGCTAAGACGTTGGATGAGGCACTGGCACTGATTGACGCATGGACTGCCAAGGGCGAGGCAAAATCGGTCGGGCTGTTGGGCAATGCGGCGGACGTGTTCCCAGAACTTTGCGCCCGGATGAAAGCGGGCGGGCATCGGCCCGATATCGTGACTGACCAAACATCGGCCCACGACCCATTGCATGGCTATCTGCCGCTGGGGTGGAGCGTGGCCGAGTGGCGCGCCAAGCAGGAAACTGCGCCAAAAGAGGTTGAAAAGGCCGCGCGGGCGGCGATGAAAATCCATGTCTTAGCGATGGTCGATTTCTGGAATGCCGGGGTGCCGACGCTGGATTATGGCAATAATATCCGTCAGATCGCCAAGGAAGAAGGACTGGAAAACGCCTTTGCCTTCCCCGGTTTCGTGCCCGCCTATATCCGACCGCTGTTTTGCCGGGGCATCGGGCCGTTCCGTTGGGCGGCGTTGTCGGGCGATCCTGCGGATATTCACGCAACGGATGCGGCGATGAAGCGGCTGTTTCCGGACAATGCCCATCTTCACCGCTGGTTGGATATGGCCGCCGAACGGATTGCATTCCAAGGACTGCCGGCGCGAATTTGCTGGATCGGGCTAGGGGAGCGGCATAAGGCGGGGTTGATGTTCAACGAGATGGTGCGGACCGGGGAGTTGAAGGCGCCGGTCGTCATCGGGCGGGATCATCTGGATTCCGGCTCGGTCGCCAGCCCCAACCGCGAGACGGAAGCGATGAAGGATGGGTCGGATGCGGTGTCGGACTGGCCGCTTTTGAACGCCCTGCTGAATACCGCCTCGGGGGCGACATGGGTTTCGCTGCACCATGGCGGCGGGGTTGGCATGGGGTTCAGCCAGCATTCAGGCATGGTGATCTGCGCGGATGGCAGCGACGATGCGGCGCGGCGCATCGCCAACGTGCTGTGGAACGACCCTGCGACCGGCGTCATGCGCCATGCCGACGCGGGCTATGACGTAGCACTTGATCATGCCCGGGAACACGGCCTGAGGTTACCCGGCATCCTGGGCAATTGAACGCACGCGGCAAAATACGTAACCCGCACCAAACAGGATGATACCATGCACTATGCCCCCGGCGTCGACCGCTGCCCGCTGCGCTATTCGCCGTTCAAGTCCTGCACCGTGCCCCGCCCGATCGGCTGGATTTCCACCATCGACCGCGCCGGTCAGGCCAATCTTGCACCTTACAGCCAGTGGCAGAACCTGAGCTTTGATCCGCCTATGGTCATGTTCGCGGCCAACCAGTATTCGGATGGTCGGCGCAAGCATTCCGTGCTGAATGCCGAAACCAGCGGTTGGTTTGTCTGGAACATGGCGACTTACGCGCTGCGCGAGGCGGTCAACATTTCGTCCATGGAATGGCCTGACGGGGTGGACGAATTTGAAAAGGCCGGGGTAACCAAGGCCAGTTGCGTCGATGCCCCCGCCCCTCGGGTCGCCGAAAGCCCGGCGCATTTCGAATGCAGATACCTGTCGACCCACCGGTTGGCGGGCCGTTCCAGCCATGGCTGGGTGGATGTGGTCTATGGCGAGGTCATGCGCATCCATGTCAAGGACGAGGTGATCACCCCCGACGGAAAGTTGGACATCAAGGCCATCCGCCCCCTCGCCCGGCTTGGCTATTACGATTACACCTCGGTCACCGAAGTGTTCGAAATGCGCATTCCAGGCGCGTCCGGCTCTGCGGCGGACGGGCTCGAAGGCAAGGCGGGCTGAAGACTTGCGGGATCGGCGCGCCGATCCCGGTCACATCACGCGGGGATCGGCAGCGCCCCGGTCCAGATCGGGTTGGACCACGCCCTTTTGCCGGCGGCGTCAATCACCGCGGCCCGGACCCAGGGCGAGTTGTTCAGCCGTTCCAATGGCACCGCGCCCCGCGTCAGGGAATGGCCATGCACAGCTTTTGCCCCGGTGCCCCAGCCGATGGCGATGATGGAGGACACGGCAGAGCATTCCACGACCAGATGGCCATCCTCGATGCGGACATCGCGCAGTTCGGGGCCTTGGGTGGAATAGAAATTCCCGGCTTTCAGCGCCGCAAGCAACGCCTCCGGCTCATTGGCCCCGGCCTTCACCATCACCCAACCGCCGAAATGGTCGGGTTCGGAAAAATGGGCGTCGTCGGTTGCGATCATTGACAGATCACGGCCCTCTGTCAGCAGAAGATCGGCAATGGCAAAACCATCTGGGCGGTCGCAGCCCGTTGCACAACCGTGGTTATAGACCTCGACCGCATGGGCGCTGGTGATGCTGCGGGCGTCGTCGAGCGTCAGGCCAGACCATTGCGGATGAGCGATGGCGACAAAAGCGCCGGCGGCTACGGCGCGGGCGGCCAGTTCCGGTCCGGATTCCTGATCCTTTTCCGGGCGGAAACCGGGCGAGTTTGACGGCGCGAAATCGGGCGGCAAACCGACTGCCAGCAGGTGCCACAACTCGCCATTGGCCATGGCGCCGGAGTGGAGTTCCGCACCCAGAATGGTTGTGAAGCTGGTGGTCCGCATCGGTTTGGTGTCAACGATGGGATAGCCGAATAGTCCGACGAAATGGTCGGTGAGGGCCAGGAAATCATACCCCTCTGCCCGGTAGCGGCGGCACACCTCTTCGGGGTCCAGCACACCATCAGAGCGGGTGGAATGGGTGTGCAGGTTGCCGCGCCAAAAGCGACCGGGGGCGGAGAAGGTAGAAAGGCGGTTGGTCATGTCGGATCCATTCGGCTGGGACGCTCAGCTGTGTAAATAAGTTGGCAAAGATTTTGGCGCAATATGGTGGGGACTGGGAGTTGATCCAGTTTCTGAATGCGCAACGGTTTGCCTGTTTCTGGGGCATAGTTTCCCACTGCCTTCAAATTGCCGCAAATCGTTGCTGAACTGGCATCAAAAATGAGCGCGAAAGGCGTAATCATGAGTGTCACGGAGACTTTGGCCATTACGCTGCTGGTAACGGGCAGCATCAGTTTCTACATTCTGCTGCAGGCCGCCATCGACGTCTTGCGGCACCGCGGCGAACACTGAGGGTCAACCGCGCCCGATATAGGGCATGTCGCGGGCCATGATTGTCATGAACGGCACGTTGACCGACAAGGGCAGACTTGCCATGTGCAGGACCGCCGCTGCCACCTCTGCCACGTCGATCGTCGGCTCTACCCGGATCGTGCCATCGGCCTGCTGCACGCCCTTGGTTTGCGCCCGGGCCATGTCGGTGAGTGCGTTGCCGATGTCGATCTGACCGCAGGCAATATTGAAGGCGCGGCCATCGAGGCCCAGACTGCGGGTCAGGCCGGTGACGGCGTGTTTCGACATGGTATAGGGCGTCGAGCCGGGGCGCGGCACGTAAGCCGAGATCGACCCATTGTTGATGATGCGCCCGCCCTGCGGCTGCTGGCGGCGCATCTGACCAAAGGCGGCACGGGCACACAGGAACATGCCGGTGATGTTGACATTGCTGACCGCCAACCAGTCTTCGAGCGAAATTTCGTCGATCGGCGCCGATTTGGCGGACATTCCGGCGTTGTTGAACAGCGCGTCCAACTGGCCCCACAGGCTGGCAGCTTTGGCAAAAGCGGAACCGACCTCAGCGGGCTGGGTCACGTCGCAGGGCAGAACCAGAGCGGCGGGGTTGCCTGCCGCAGTTTCGCCAATGGCTTCGCTGCGGCGGCCGATCAACCCGACATTCCAGCCTGCCGCAAGGAAGGCCTGAGCGGTGGCGCGGCCTATACCGGAGCCGGCACCGGTGATCACGATGGTTTTCATTCAGGCCTCGCTTGATGCGTTGACGAAGGTTGGGTAGCAGGAAAAATGCAATAAAGTCCGTATTTTACAACCATTTCTTCCATTTGAAAAACAGGTAGGTCGCGGCGGCAGAGGCGACCATCAGCGCGAGTGCCATCGGATAACCCAAAGTCCAGACCAGTTCCGGCATCAACCGAAAATTCATGCCGTAGATCGAGGCGATTAGGGTCGGTGGCAAGAACAGCACCGCGACCACCGACACGATGCGGACAGTGGTGTTCTGCGCCAGATTGATCATGCCAAGGGTCGCGTCGGTTGCCTGAGCTACGCGGTTGGACAGGTAGTCGCCATGCACTTCCAGCGAATTGACGTCACGCAGCAAGCCTTTGACCGAGGGGCGCAGGGCCTCTGCCACGCCATGTTCTTCGAGGGTCAGCAGAAAAAATCCCAAGGCGCGTTCCAGCGTCAGCAGAGACAGACGGCAATGCGACACCAGATCCCCCTGACGCCCGGCAGTTTCCAGCGCGGATTGCAGCAGCGCATTGCTGGGCCCGGCAGGCCCGGTGGGCGAAAAGACCTGACGTGTGACAAGGTCGAGTGCGCGGCCGCCGCCTTCCATAAGGTCGGCGAGACGGCCAATGACCTCTTCCATCAGGCCCAGAAAGACACGTTCGGGCCGGTCGCAGCCAAGACCCACTTTGTCGGCGCGCGTGGCGTAGGTTTCAAACGGGCGCGGGGTGTGGTGGCGCACGGTGATCAGGCGTTGCGGACCAAGGATGAAGGTTACGGGGCCGGTAATCGGGGTTCTGCCATCGGGCAGGCCGGGGACCATGACGGTCATGTAATCAAACCCGGCCTCTCGGTAGAGGCGGGCGGAAATCTCGATCTCTTCCATGTCTGCCAGCGTCGGGATTTCAGGGATAAGACCCTTGCAGCGCTGTTCTTCGTCGGGTTCTGGCTTGCACAGATCGATCCAGATCGCCTGGTTCAAGGGTTCGTCTGGGCCAAGCTGGGTCAGCTTGCCGTGGTCGTTGCGATAGGCAAACAGCATCGGGCACCTGCGGAAAATCCTTGGACACTGCCTAACCCACGAATTCAAACAGTCCAAGCCGCCTTGCGCGTCACGCTGGACAAAACGCCGGTTAGACGCCAAACCCGAAAGCAAGCGGGAGGTTTACGTGGCGATTGACCTGGTGATCTTTGATTGTGACGGCGTGCTGATCGACAGCGAGATCATTTCGGCCCAGATGCTGGTGGGGGAACTTGCCGGGTTTGGCGTGAAGATCGACCTGGATTACGTGGCGCGACACTTTCTTGGGCGGAGCTATCCTACGGTCATGGCGCAGATCCGGCGCGAGTTCGGTCTGGACTTGCCGCCGGAGTTTGAGGATCAGTATCGTGCGCGGCTGATGGCGGCATTCGAGACGGGGTTGCAGATCATGCCGCATGTTAAGGGGGTCATCGACACGCTGGCCCTGCCCTTCTGCGTTGCCACGTCGTCCAGTCCGGCGCGTGCGCAACGTTCCTTGCAGATGGTGGGGTTGGGCCATCTGGCGGGGGACCGGCTGTATACGGCGACGATGGTGGCCAATGGCAAGCCCGCGCCGGACTTGTTTCTGTTGTGCGCCAAAAGTCTGGGTGCGGACGCGGCGCGCTGTTTGGTGATCGAGGACAGTCTGAACGGCATTCGCGCGGCCAAGGCGGCGAAGATGCCGGTCTGGCGGTTTGTCGGCGGGTCGCATCTGGTGGGGCGGGCGTTCAGCGAGCCGGATGACGCCATGCCGGACCTGCGTTTTGCCTCGTTTGCGGAATTCTATGATCTCGACCCCGATTTGCGGAGACTTTCATGAACCGGATCGACAGTGAGCCGTCCTTGCACGACGAAGCGGCGCGGGCGGGGTGGTTGTATTACGTCGGAGGTATGACGCAGGACCAGATTGCGGCGGAACTGGGCGTGTCGCGGCAACGGGCGCAGCGGCTGGTCAGCCGAGCTATGGCGGAAGGGCTGATACAAGTACGGCTGGCGCATCCGTTGGCAACCTGTTTGCAACTTGAAGCGGAGCTGACCCGGGCCTTTGGCCTCGTGCGGTGTCGGGTTGCGCCGAGGCTCGGGTCCGGAGGCGATTCGGCGCGCGCCACCGCCGCCGTGGCGGCCGAATTGCTTGAAAGCTATCTGGCCACCGCCAAACCGCTGACCATTGCACTTGGCACCGGACGGTCGCTGAGCGCGATGGCGGCGGAACTGCAGACCCAGAAGGTAGAACGGCACCGCATTGTCAGTTTGATCGGCAACATTTCACCGGATGGATCGGCCACATTCTTCGACGTCGTGCCACGGGTGGCCGACAAGATTCATGCGCCGTATTACCCGATGCTGGTGCCCGTGGTTTCGGCCAGCGTGGAAGAACGCGCGCTGTTCCAGACGCTGCGCCCGGTGCAGATGGCCTATGCGCTGGCCAAGGCTGCCGATGTCTCGTTTGTTGGCGTCGGGCAGATGGGGGCCGACGCGCCTATCTATCAGGATGGGTTCATGACGTTGGAAGAACTGAAGAATTTGCAAGCCAAGGGTGCAACGGGTGAAATCGTCGGCTGTATCTATGACCGGCAGGGTCACTATATCACAACGCCGCTGACCGATGCGCGGGGCGGCGTTCGGATCGAGCCGGGCGGCAGTGCCCCAGTGATCGGCGTGGCAGCGGGGCTGAGCAAGGTTCAGGCCATACACGCGGCGCTGACCGGGCGTATCCTGACCGGTCTTGTGACCGATGAACCGACAGCAATTGCTATCTTGCAGCATTCGTAAGGATGCAGATGAGGCGAAAGAAAGGCTTGACGACTCGCATCAGGATGTGAGCAATTACCCATCAAGCGATGAATTGCTCAAGTCGCTTTCCAGGGAGGATACATATGACACTGACGCTTCGCGCGCTTCTTGGCGCGTCGGCTCTGCTTGCCTTGACGGGTTTTGCACAGGCCGAAACGACCGAGATCACTGTCGCCACCGTCAACAACGGCGACATGGTCCGAATGCAAGGGCTGATGGACGATTTCTATGCCAAACACCCCGACATCCATGTCAACTGGGTGACTTTGGAAGAAAACGTGCTGCGCCAGAAAGTGACGACGGACATCGCCACCAAGGGTGGCCAGTTCGACGTTCTGACGATCGGCACCTATGAAGTGCCGATTTGGGGCAAGCAAGGCTGGCTCGTCAGCCTGAACGACCTGCCTGCCGACTACGACAAAGCCGACTTGCTGCCCGCGATCGCCGGTGGCCTGACGGTAGACGGCAACCTGTACGCTTCGCCGTTCTATGGTGAATCGTCGATGGTCATGTACCGCAAGGACCTGATGGACGCCGCCGGGATGAAAATGCCGGACGCACCGACCTGACCGACATCGAGGCTGCCGCCAAGGCGATGACCGACAAGTCGAAAGAACAGTATGGCATCTGTCTGCGTGGCAAGGCTGGCTGGGGCGAAAACATGGCCTTCCTGACCGCCATGTCGAACTCGTTTGGCGCCAAGTGGTTTGACATGGATTGGAAGCCCCAGTTCGATCAGAAGCCCTGGGCGGATACGCTGGCCTTCTATTTGAACCTGATGAACAACTACGGTCCTCCGGGCGCGTCGAACAACGGCTTCAACGAAAACCTCGCGCTGTTCCAGCAAGGCCATTGCGGCATGTGGATTGACGCGACGGTTGCCGCTTCGTTCGTGACGGGCAAAGACTCGACCGTAGCCGACAAGGTTGCATTCGCTCTGGCCCCAGACAACGGGCTCGGCAAGCGCGGCAACTGGCTGTGGGCCTGGTCTCTGGCCATCCCGGCTGGTTCTGCCAAGGTGGATGCTGCAAAGACATTCATCAACTGGGCGACCAACAAGGACTACGCGGCGCTGGTCGCGTCCAAAGAAGGCTGGGCCAACGTTCCCCCGGGCACGCGGAGCTCGCTCTATGCGAACCCGGAATACCAGAAGGTTCCATTTGCCAAGATGACGCTGGACAGCATCAACTCGGCCGACCCGACCAAACCGACGGTTGACCCGGTGCCCTACACTGGCGTGCAGTTCGTCGCCATCCCGGAGTTTGCGGGTATTGCGACGGAAACGGGCCAGCAGTTCTCGGCGGCTCTGGCCGGCACGATTTCAGCGGCGGACGCCCTGAAAGCGGCGCAGGATCTGACCACGACCGCGATGACCAAAGCCGGCTACATCAAGTAACTGGCGAAGGGCGGGGCCGCATCTCCCAAGGGCGGCCCCGCCTGTCTTTCCTGCTCCATCCCTGCGCGTGAACATAAGTCGGGCCAAAAGCGGCCCCTGCCCCGCGCAATCCCATTTATCGCAAGTCTAGCCGAGGGAGGTTTAGAATGGCCACTCAGCACAGCCGCGCAGCCGCACGTTTAATGGTGGCACCGTCGGTGATCCTACTGTTTTTGTGGATGATCGTGCCGCTGGTCACGACAATCTATTTCAGCTTCCTCAACTACAACCTTCTCGACCCGACCAAGGGCGGTTGGGCCGGATTTTCCAACTACTATTACTTTCTGACCGACCCGTCTTTCATAGCGTCCGTCCTGCACACGCTTGCCATCGTGCTGGGGGTTCTGTTCATCACGGTGATCGGGGGCATCCTGCTGGCGTTGCTGATGAACATGGATTTCTGGGGTCAGGGCGTGGTGCGCGTTCTGGTGATTGCGCCGTTCTTTGTCATGCCCACCGTGTCAGCGTTGGTGTGGAAGAACATGTTCATGAACCCGGTGAACGGCATGTTTGCCCATATCGCCAAGGGTCTGGGCCTGCAGCCCTTTGACTTTCTGTCGCAAGCACCACTGCTGTCGATCATCGGCATCGTGGCCTGGCAATGGCTGCCGTTTGCGACGCTCATCCTGCTCACGTCGCTGCAATCGCTGGACGGCGAACAGCAGGAAGCGGCCGAGATGGACGGCGCAAGCTGGTTGAGCCGGTTCTACTATCTGACAGTTCCGCATCTGACGCGGGCGGTCACGGTGGTCATCTTGATCCAGACCATCTTCCTGCTGTCGGTTTTTGCCGAGATTTTCGTGACGACCAGCGGCGGCCCTGGCACGGCGACCACCACCATCACCTATCTCGTCTACATCCAGTCTCTGGTGAAATACGACGTGGGCGGCGGGTCGGCCGGCGGGATTGTCGCGGTCATTCTGGCCAATATCGTAGCGATCTTCGTGATGCGAATGATCGGCAAGAACCTGGACGCGTGAGGGTATCATGGCTCGTAGCACAACAAAAACCAGCAAGTCACTTGTGACCATCGCGGCCTGGACGATCGGGTTTCTGATCTTCTTCCCGATCCTGTGGATTGTCCTGATGAGTTTCCACACCGAAGGCGATGCGATCAAATCACCGTTCCAAATGCTCGCCTCGAAATGGACGTTCGAGTCCTATGAAGCGGTGCAGACGCAGCGCGGCTATGGCAAGTTCTTCATGAACTCTGTCGTGATCTCGGTCGGGTCGACCGTGTTTGCACTGATCATCGGCATTCCGGCGGCGTGGTCGATGGCTTTCGTACCGGGCAAAAAGACCAAGGACGTGCTGATGTGGATGCTGTCCACCAAGATGATGCCGGCGGTCGGCGTGTTGATCCCGATGTATCTTGGGTTCAAGAATCTGGGGTTGCTGGACACCCGCACCGGGTTGGTTGCGATCATGACTTTGATCAACCTGCCCTTGGTCATCTGGATGCTGTACACCTATTTCAAGGAAATCCCCGGTGAAATCCTGGAGGCGGCCCGGATGGATGGGGCGACTTTGTGGTCGGAGATTTTCTATGTCCTGACGCCGATGGCCATTCCCGGCATCGCCTCGACCCTGCTTTTGAACGTCATTCTGGCCTGGAACGAGGCATTCTGGACCTTGCAGTTGACCACGCAGGCGGCGGCACCCCTGACGCAGTTCATCGCCAGCTTTTCGGCACCAGAGGGACTGTTTTACGCGAAACTATCGGCGGCCTCGACCATGGCCATCGCACCAATTCTGATCATGGGCTGGTTCAGCCAGAAACAACTGGTCCGCGGACTGACCTTCGGCGCGGTTAAGTGAGGAAATCATGGGCAAGATCGTTCTTAAATCGGTACGCAAATCCTTTGGCGATGTGGATGTCATCCCCTCGGTCGACCTGACCATCGACAACGGCGATTTCGTCGTATTCGTCGGGCCGTCGGGTTGCGGAAAGTCCACCTTGCTGCGGCTGATTGCCGGGCTGGAGGATACCACGTCGGGTATCATCGAGATTGATGGCAAGGATGCAACCAGCCTGCCGCCCGCCAAGCGCGGCCTGGCAATGGTGTTCCAGTCCTATGCGCTTTATCCCCATATGACCGTGCGCAAGAACATCATGTTCCCGCTGAAGATGGCGGGGATGGAGATTGGCGAGGCAACCAAACGGGCAGACGAAGCCGCCAAGGTGCTGAACCTGACCAACTATATGGAACGCAAACCCGGCCAGCTGTCGGGTGGCCAGCGCCAACGGGTCGCCATTGGCCGCGCCATCGTGCGCGAACCGGCGGCGTTTCTGTTCGACGAACCTTTGTCGAACCTTGACGCTGCCCTGCGTGTCAACATGCGGCAGGAGATCACCGAACTGCACCAGCAGCTGAAAACCACGATGATCTATGTCACGCATGATCAGGTGGAAGCCATGACGATGGCCGACAAGATCGTGGTGCTGAACGCGGGCCGGATCGAACAGGTGGGCAGCCCGATGGTGCTGTACGAACACCCGGCGAATACGTTTGTCGCGGGCTTTATCGGCAGCCCGAAGATGAACCTGATCACCGGCGCGGAGGCTTCAAAGCTGGGGGCCACCACCATTGGCATTCGTCCCGAACATCTGGACGTTGTCAGCGAAGGCGGCTGGACCGGCGTGGTCGGGCTGTCCGAACATCTGGGGTCGGATACGTTCCTCAAGGTCTCGACCGATGCGGTTGGCACCATCAACGTCCGCGCCGGGGGCGAAGTGCAGCTGCGGCATGGCGACAAGATCCGGCTAGCCCCCCAGCCCAGCAAAATCCACCGGTTTGGCGCCGACGGGAAAGCAATGGCATGAGGCTCAAGGGCAAAACCGCGCTGATCACCGGTGCGGCACGCGGGATCGGCTTTGAATTTGCGCGGGCTTATATTGCCGAGGGCGCGACGGTCACGCTGGCCGATGTCAACGCGGTTGCCCTGAACAAAGCGGTGGCCGAACTGGGTCCGAAGTCGCGGTCCGTGGTGATGGACGTGACCGATCAAAGCGCGATCGACGCCGGGTTTGCGGCGGCAATTGCCGATATGGGCAAGCTGGACATCCTGATCAACAACGCGGCCCTGTTCGACGCCTGCCCTTTTGCCGATATCACCCGTGCGAGCTATGACAAGCTGTTCGCGGTCAATGTCGCGGGCACGATGTTCTGCATGCAGGCGGCGGCCCGCCACATGATTGCACGTGGTCAGGGCGGCCGTATCATCAATATGGCAAGTCAGGCCGGACGGCGAGGTGAAGGTCTGGTTGCGGTGTATTGCGCGACCAAGGCGGCAGTCATCAGCCTGACCCAATCGGCGGCTTTGAATTTGATTGCCCACAAGATAAACGTCAACGCCATCGCCCCCGGTGTCGTCGATGGGGCCCATTGGGACCATGTTGACGCGCTTTTCGCCAAATACGAGGGGCGGCCGTTGGGGGAGAAAAAGCGCCTTGTGGGTGCCGGGGTGCCGTATGGGCGGATGGGCACCGCAGATGATTTGACCGGCATGGCGATTTTCCTTGCCACGCCAGAAGCGGAATACATCGTCGCGCAGACCTTTGGGGTCGACGGCGGGCAATGGATGGCCTGAGATGACAAACACAGTTTCCCTACCCGCCTATGACCGCGCCACCCTGAAGCCGGGTATCGTGCACATCGGCCTTGGCAACTTTCACCGCGCACATATGGCGGTCTATCTGGACGACCTTTTCGCCCTAGGGACTGATCACGACTGGGCCATTCTTGGGGCGGGTGTGCGGGCGGGCGATGCGCGGATGCGCGACGCCATGCTGGCCCAAGACTGCCTGTCGACGGTCATCGAACTGGACCCCTCCGGGCGGTCGGCGCGACGGGTCGGCGCGATGACTGGCTTCATCGAGGTGCAGGCGGACAATGCCGCCCTGATCGCCGCCATGTCAGACCCTGCGATCCGGATCGTGTCATTGACGGTCACTGAGGGCGGCTACTACGTCGATGCCGCAACGGGTCAGTTTGACTCGAAAGCTGCCGACATTGTGGCGGATGCCGCCGATCCCTCCCGGCCCGGCACCGCTTTTGGCGCGATCCTTGCAGCGTTGCGTGTGCGCAAGGCTGCCGGGGTTGCGCCCTTTACCGTGATGTCTTGCGACAACCTGCCGGGAAATGGGCTTGTAACGGAGGCGGCTGTCGTGGGTCTGGCGCGGCTGTCTGACCCCGCATTTGCCGACTGGATCAAGGCCAAAGTCGCCTTTCCGAATGGCATGGTTGACCGTATCACGCCGGCCACCGGACCACGCGAACGGGCGATGGCGGCAGAGTTCGGGCTTGGTGCTGACCCGGTGCCGGTGACCTGCGAGCCGTTCCGGCAATGGGTGCTGGAGGACAAGTTTCCATCAGGCCGCCCCGCGCTGGAAAAGGTCGGCGTGACATTCACCGATGACGTCCATGTGTTCGAGACGATGAAAATCCGCATCCTGAACGGGGGGCACGCGATCATCGCCTATCCGGGCGGGTTGAAGGGCATCGAGTATGTCCACGAAGACATGCAAGATGCGACGATCAAGGCATTTCTGGATGCGGTCCAGACGCGGGAGATTTTGCCGATCGTCCCGCCCGTCCCCGGCTTGGTGCTGACCGATTACAAGACCAAGATCATCGAACGGTTCTCGAACCCTGACGTGGCCGATACCGTGCGGCGATTGGCGCTGGACGGGTCGAACCGCCAGCCGAAGTTCATCATCCCGTCGATCCGGGATGCGCTGGCGGCGGGGGGGAAGGCAGAGGGCCTGACTTTGCTGTCGGCGATGTGGTGCCGCTATTGTTTTGGCACAGACGAACATGGGTCGGTGATCGCGCCGAATGATCCGAACTGGGACCATTTGCAGGCAAAGGCGACGGCCGCCAAGGTAGATCCGGCGCAGTGGATCGGCATGACCGAGATTTACGGCGATCTGGCTGCGGACACCGGCTTTGCGGACCGGTTTGCCGAGGCGCTGGGGTTTGTATGGGCGCATGGCGTGCAGGCGGCAATGGTGCGGTACATCGGGTAAGGGTGACACCGGCAGGGCACCTGTGGCCCCAAATGGCGCTTACGGGCGGCTGATCCGGCCACCTCCTACAGCTGCGGCGACCCCTGTGGTTCCCGGCGCGGAGGTTGGCAGGCCACCCGCGACACGGACCGCCAGATAGGCGAAGGCCTGCGCTTCCAGCATGTCGCCGTTCAAGCCGGCGGCTTCGACCGGTTCGACATGGGAGGTCAGTCGGCGGGTGAGTTCATCCATCAGTGCGGCGTTATGGCGACCGCCACCTGTCACGAGGAGGCGGTTGACCGGGGTTGGAAAATGCTCGGCCCCTCTGGCGACAGCGGCGGCGGCGGCAGCGGTCAGGGTGGCGGCGGCATCGGCGTCCGACAGATGCGAGACCTGTTGAAGCAGCGCGTGGAAATCGTTGCGATCCAGGGACTTTGGCGGGATCTTGTGGAAGAAGGATAGGGACAGGAAGCGGTTGATCACGCCCGCATCGACCTTGCCGGTCCGGGCAAGTGCGCCACCTTCATCCTGCATCTGGCCGCGCCGGGCCTGCATCAGATCATTAACCGGGGCGTTGGCGGGGCCGGTGTCAAAGGCGAGGAGTGCGCCTGGGGTTTCAGGGGCCGGGACACGAGGATCGACCCAAGTCACGTTGCCGACGCCACCAAGATTCAGAATGGCGAGCGGCTCGGCTGCACCGATGAACCGGGCACAGGCGTGGTGAAAAAAAGGGGCGAGCGGTGCGCCCTGCCCGCCCAGTTCGACATCGGTGCTGCGAAAATCCCAGACCGTCTTGAGGCCCAAGGCTTCGGCCAGCAATGCGCCATTGCCGGCCTGATGGGTTCCGCGACCGCCCGGGTCGTGGGCGAGGGTCTGGCCGTGGAAGCCTACCAGTTCCGCGCCGGCAAAGCGGCTGAGCAATTCGACATGCGCGAGTTCGACCACCTCGGCAGCCTCGGCCACCTCCGGATCACCATGCCAGCGGCCAAGCGCGGCACGGAGCGTGGTGCGTTCGGCCTCGGAATAGGGGCGGTAGGCGTGCGGGCCGAATTCGTGGATACGATGGCCGTCGGTCAGGACCATGGCGGCATCGACGCCGTCCAGTGACGTCCCCGACATCGACCCCAAGGCCCAGATCGGTCCCTGCATGCTCTTCCCCCCGCTGTGCGGCAACGCTATACGACAGCCACCTTAAAGCACGGTGTCCCCATGACCTACCATCCGAAATCAGAGTTCCTGCGCGTGATGACCGAGCGCGGCTTTGTCGCTGATTGCACTGACTATCAGGCGCTGGACGAGGCTTTTCTGGTGGGGGTGGTTCCAGGCTACATCGGTTTTGATGCGACAGCGACCAGTTTGCATGTGGGAAGCCTTATCCAGATTATGATGCTGCGTTGGTTGCAAAAATGCGGGGGCAAGCCGATCGTTCTGATGGGTGGTGGCACCACGAAAGTCGGCGATCCGTCGTTTCGGGCGGATGAGCGGCCATTGCTGACCAATGCGCAGATCGACGATAATATCGCGGGGATCAAACGGGCGTTCGAGCCTTATGTGCGGTTTGGCGAGGGGCCAACTGATGCAGTGATGACGAACAACGCGCTGTGGTTGGACGACCTTAATTACCTCGGGTTTTTGCGCGACATCGGGCGGCACTTTTCAATCAACCGGATGCTGTCGTTTGATTCCGTTAAGTCGCGGCTGGATCGGGAACAATCGCTGTCTTTCCTGGAATTCAACTACATGATCCTGCAAGCCTATGATTTTCTTGAGCTGCACCGGCGTTATGGGTGCCTCATGCAGATGGGCGGGTCGGATCAATGGGGCAATATCGTCAACGGCGTCGATCTGACGCGGCGGGTTGTCGACCATGAGGTGTTTGGGCTGACAACGCCGCTGCTGACGACTTCGGACGGCAAGAAGATGGGCAAGTCGGCATCAGGCGCAGTTTGGCTAAATGCGGATTTGCTGAGCCCCTATGAGTTCTGGCAGTTCTGGCGGAACACGACAGATGCCGACGTCGGCAAGTTTCTAAAGCTGTACAGCGAATTGCCGGTCGACGAATGCAACCGGCTTGGGGCGCTGGCGGGGGCAGAGATCAACCTTGCGAAGATCGTATTGGCGAATGAGGTAACAACCCTTTTGCATGGCGCAGAGGCTGCGATAGCCGCGGAATCGACCGCGTTCGAGGTTTTCCAGAAAGGCGGCGTGGGAGACGATTTGCCGACGCTGGCCTTGTCGCCCGCCGAGATTGGCGACGGCATTACGGTGGCGCAGTTGTTCGTGCGGGCCGGCCTTGCGGCGACGGGCAAGGACGCCAAGCGGTTGATCCTTGATGGCGGCGCACGGTTGAACGACGAGATCGTTCTGGATGCCGGGCAGCGTGTTGGTGCTGGCGAGTTGGCCGAGCCTTTGAAGCTTACCGCCGGTAAAAAGCGTCATGCGCTGGTGGTGTTGGCGGGGTAAGCCTGCGGTTTCAAACCGGGGTCGGATTGCGGGCGAAACCAGACTGGTGCCAGTAGGGATAGGGCAAGGCGGGGCGGCTGGCTTTGTCCAGCGCAGCGAATTGGTCGGGGGTTAGCGTCCAGCCAAGGGCGCCGAAGTTTTCGCGCAGCTGGGTTTCGGTGCGGGCACCGATGATGACTGTGGCGACGGTCGGCCGCGACAGCACCCAGTTGAGGGCGATCTGCGGGACGGTTTTGCCGGTATCTGCCGCAATGGCGTCCAGCACGTCCATCACCGCATACAGTCGGTCATCGCTGACCGGTGGGGCGGAGTCGCCGTTCTGAACGGCGCGGCTGGTGTGATCGATGGGATGGCTGCGGCGATACCTGCCGGACAGGCGACCCCAGCCCAGCGGACTCCAGACCACGGTGCCGATATTCTGGTCGAGCGCGAGCGGCATCAGTTCCCATTCGTAATCGCGGCCAAGCAGGGAATAGTAGGCTTGATGGGCGACGTGGCGGACCAGCCTCTCGCGGTCTGACACCGCCAGTGATTTCATCAGGTGCCAACCCGAAAAGTTGGAGCAGCCGATGTAGCGGATTTTGCCTGCGGTCACGAGGTCGTCAAGGCTGCGCAGGGTTTCTTCTTGCGGTGTAAGGGCGTCGAACCCGTGAAGCTGGAACAGATCGATGTAGTCGGTATTCAGGCGTTTCAATGCCGCCTCGACGGCTCTGATCAGGGCAAAGCGTGACGAGCCGACATCATTGGGGCCCTGGCCGTGGCGAAAGGTGGCCTTGGTCGAGATCAGAACCTTGTCGCGGCGACCTTTGATGGCGGCCCCCAGAATGGATTCGGCCGTGCCGCCGGAATAGACATCGGCACTGTCAAACATGGTCAGGCCCGCCTCGAGGCAAACATCGACGAGGCGGATGGCTCCGACGACGTCGGTATTGCCCCAGGGTTTGAACAAATCATTGCCACCGCCGAAAGTCCCGGTGCCGAGCGTCAAGGCGGGAACCATCAGGCCGGACTGGCCGAGGCGGCGGTATTCCATGATATTCTCCGGGTGGATGGGCCCGCCGGAGTGCGGCGAGCCAGAGTGCTACTCTTGCACGGTCACTTTGGTCATCACGTCAGGGTCGGTCACTTCGCCGCCCTGGCCTTCGCCCTTTTTGATCGCGTCGACCACCTCCATTCCTTTGATCACCTTGCCAACGACCGTGTACTGGCCGTTCAGGAAATCACCGGGGGCGAACATGATGAAGAACTGGCTGTTGGCGCTGTCCGGATCCTGGGCGCGGGCCATGCCGACGATGCCGCGTTCAAAAGGCACAGCGGAAAATTCGGCCGGGACATTGGGCAGGGTCGAGCCCCCCATACCGGCCATCGAGGTGTCGCCACCCTTTTTGCCGTATTGCACGTCCCCGGTTTGCGCCATGAAACCGTCGATGACACGGTGAAAGACCACGTTGTCATAGGCACCTGATTTGGCGAGTGCCACGATCTGAGCCACGTGTTTCGGCGCGATATCGGGATTCAGGTCGATGACGATTTCGCCATTGGCTGCGCCGGACACCTCTATGACGAGGTTCGGCCCCGGACCGTCGCCTTCGGCGAACGCGGGTGTGGCGAGCAATAGGGCGGCGGCGAGGGCTTTAAACAACATCGACTGCCACCCGGACTGTGATCATGCGATCAGGATTGGCAGGCGGTTCGCCTTTGGTGATGGCATCGACAAATTCCATGCCAGACAGCACGCGTCCATAGACGGTGTACTGCCGGTTCAAGAAGTGGTTGTCCTTGAAATTGATGAAGAACTGGCTGTTGGCGGAATTGGGGTTGGACGAGCGGGCCGCACCGATGGTGCCGCGGTCGTGCGGAATGCCGGAAAACTCGGCCGGAACGTCCGGGTGTTGGGAACCGCCGGTGCCGGCACGGCGCAGGTTGAAACCGTTTTCCATATTGCCATTTTCGACATCGCCGGTCTGGGCCATGAAGCCGTCGATCACGCGGTGAAAGCAGACATTGTCATAGGCCTTGGCCCGGGCCAGGGTCTTCATCCGCTCGACATGCAGGGGGGCTATCTCCGGCAGAAGGGCGATCAGCACCTCGCCATCCTTCAGTGTAACGATGATGGTATTCTCAGGGTCTTTGATCTCGGCCATCGTAGAGGCTCCTTTAATGCGATTGGCGCGGAAACTAACGGTGCCAAGCCCGAAGGGGAAGGGCAGAGTGTTGACGAAACGTGCGGTTGGGCGGAAAGAGGGGCAAATCATGGGGAAAAGCATGGCCTGGAAAACGATGGACGATGTGGTGCTGGCAGGCAAGGTTGTGCTGGTGCGCGTGGATATCAATGTGCCGATGGACGGGGGCGTGGTGACCGACACCACGCGGATCGACAAGATCGTGCCGACCATCCGGGATATTCTGGCACGCGGCGGCAAAGTGGTGTTGCTGGCGCACTATGGCCGTCCCAAGGGCAAGCCCGTCGCAGAGATGAGCCTGCGGCTGGTGCAGCACGCATTGGAAGCCGCGCTGGCGCGGGGCGTCACGTTTATGGAACGCCCAAGCCGTGCGGCCATCGACGCGCTGCCTCAGGATTCGGTTGTGCTGGCTGAGAACACCCGCTTCTCGCCAATGGAAGAAGCAAACGATCCGCAGATGTCACAGTTTCTGGCTAGTCTGGGTGACGTGTTCTGCAACGACGCGTTTTCCGCAGCCCATCGCGCGCACGCCTCGACTGAGGGCGTGGCAAAGCTGCTGCCGAATTTCGCGGGACGCCTAATGGAAGAAGAACTGCGCGCGTTGGAGGCGGCTTTAGGCGCACCAGCGCGCCCCGTGGTGGCGGTGGTCGGCGGCGCCAAAGTATCGACCAAGCTGGAGTTGTTGGGCAATCTGGTGAGTAAGGTGGATCATCTGGTGATCGGCGGCGGCATGGCGAACACGTTTCTGGTGGCGCAAGGTGTCGAAGTTGGCAAATCGCTGGCCGAGCGGGATATGGCACCGACCGCGCTGGAAATTCTGGCAAAGGCCAAGAGTGCGGGCTGTGTGATCCATTTGCCAGTCGACGTGGTGGTGGCGCGGGAGTTCAAGGCCGGTGCAGATAATTCCACCGTCAAGGCCGGCGCGTGTCCGGCGGATGCCATGATCCTCGATGCGGGTCCGGCGACGGTGGCGGAAATTGTGAAGGTGTTCGAGGCGTGCAAGACGCTGATCTGGAACGGGCCATTGGGGGCGTTCGAGATTGCGCCGTTTGACAAGGCCACGGTTGCAGCAGCACGGGCGGCGGCGCGGCTGACCAAGGCGGGCAAGCTGATATCGGTGGCAGGCGGCGGCGATACGGTAGCGGCGCTGAATCAAGCCGGGGCGGCAGACGATTTCACCTTTATTTCGACCGCCGGCGGCGCGTTTCTGGAGTGGATGGAGGGCAAGACATTGCCGGGTGTGGCCGCGCTGATGGGGTGAGGCCGCGATAGGGGCTGGCCGCTGGCGGTTTTACACCCGCACACCCCAGGGTGGTATTCATCGACAGAAATGCTGCAGGTCAGGAGCGGCCCGTAAGTGCTTGCCACAGGAGCCTGCCGCGCTTGGCGAATTCGGACAGCGCCATGCGGCCTTCGGCCACGGCCATCGGGTCGGATTGGACTTGTTTGAGCAGCGGTTCGGCCTGCCAGGCCGCAAGGAAGGCTGGCCGCCCTGTCCCGATCAGGCGGCGGTGACGGCGGGCAGTGGCGATGCAACGTAGGCCGTCGGTGGCAAGTTGGCGGACAGCCTCGGGGCGGCCATCGACCAAGGGGCGGCGGCCCCTCGCCTCCAGATCGGGGACGGCGCGAAGGTAATTGGCGAGGCCGGTGGCCCAGCCCAAGGCGCGGGCCATCGGTTCGGCATCGTCGGGGGCCCCCAGAGCGCGGGCGGCAAGCCACATCAGGCCGCCACCGGTGTCGTCGAGATAGGTGTCAAAGGCGGCGCGGTCGGTGAAGGCGTCGGTGTAGATGTCCCACTGGCGGGCGGCGGGGAGCCGGTCCAGCACGGCGATGGGTAGTTCGGATTGATGGATCAGGGCATGCAGCGGGCCCGCGACTTCATGGGCGCGGGGAGTGCTTTCAGCCAACACGTCGCGCCACCATTGCAGGCGCATTTCGGCGATCATCGGCTCCTTTGTCACCCAAGGCGCGCGGGCGACTTCGAGGTTGAAGGCGTAAAGCGGCCATAGTTTGGCGCGGGCGGCAGGAGGGGCCGCCATGACGGCGGCAAAGCGGTCCGGATCGCCGCGTTCGACAAGGGCAGCGCAGGCCTCGATGGTCATTTCGACGCAAGAGACGCCAGCACATGGTCGGTCAGGGCGGTTACGGCGAAATCGGGGCAACTGGTGGCGACCTGATCGAACCCGGCAATCGGCGGCACGGCACGAACGGAATCGCTGCCATAATCCATGCAGACGTCGGGGTGCGGTTTCATCGCCGCAATGGTCTGGCGACCTTCAGCGGCGATCACGGCGGCGGCGGCGGCAAAAGCGTCGGGTGAGCCTTGCGTAACAGTGTGCAGGGGTTTCCCCCCGGCTGTGGCACTGTCCTGAACAATCGTGCCATCCGCGTAGATCCGGGTCGCGTTGCTGCCGAACATCGAGCCACCCGAAGCCACTTCGATCATCGCGGTTCCGGACGGCGGTGTGTAAATCACCGGGGTTGTTTCGCAGGCGGCCAGCAGGAGCAATGGGGCAATGGGGCGCAGATTCATGGCATTTCCTTTACATCGCGGACCAGTTTCCAGGTGATCGCATCCAAGAGTGCCTCGAAACTGGCGTCGACAATGTTGGCGGACACCCCGACGGTGGACCAGCGGTGACCGTCGGCATCTTCTGAGTCAATGATAACGCGGGTGACGGCTTCGGTGCCGCCCTGGGTGATGCGGACCTTGAAATCGACGAGGTGGAGGTCGTCGATCACGGCTTGATAGGGGCCAAGGTCGCGGGCAAGCGCTTTGCTGAGGGCGTTGATGGGGCCGCGATCATTTCCGGCGTCATCCATCGAATCGCTGACGGAAAGCATTGTTTGTGTGCCGATCTTCACCTCGACGACCGCTTCGGACAGCGGTTTGCCGCCCCGGCGTTCGACGGTGACGCGGTAGCGCAGCACTTGGAAATAGCTGGGCAGCAGGCCAAGTTCGCGGCGGGCCAGCAGTTCAAAGCTGGCTTGGGCCCCGTCATAGGCATAGCCGATGTCCTCGCGGTCCTTGACAACTTCGAGGATGCGGCCGAGGCGGGGATCGTTGTTTGGCACGTAGATGCCCGCGGCTTGCAGCCGGGCGCGCAGGTTGGATTGACCCGCCTGATTGCTCATCGGGATCACGCGGGCATTGCCGACCAGCGCTGGGTCGATGTGTTCATAAGTTACGGGGTTTTTCAGGATCGCGCTGGCGTGAAGGCCGGATTTATGGGCGAAAGCGCTGGCCCCGATGTAGGGGGCGGACCGCAGCGGCACGCGGTTCAGGATATCATCCAGCATCCGGCTGTCTTTCAGCAGGCCCTTCAACGCGGTGGGTGTCACGCCGGTGTCAAACCGGCTGGCGAAGGGTTCTTTCAGCAGCAAGGTGGGGATCAGGGTGGTCAGGTTGGCGTTGCCACACCGCTCACCCAGGCCATTCAGAGTGCCCTGAATCTGGCGCACGCCAGCCTCGACGGCGGCCAAGGAGTTGGCGACGGCATTGCCGGTGTCGTCGTGGCAGTGGATGCCGAGTTTGTCACCCGCGATGCCAGCGGCGATCACTTCTGTAACGACGCGGTGGATTTCACTGGGCAGCGTGCCGCCGTTGGTGTCGCACAGCACGATCCAGCGGGCACCGGCATCATGGGCGGCGCGGAGGCAGGATAGCGCGTAGGCGGGATTGGCGCGGTAGCCGTCGAAGAAATGCTCGGCGTCGAACAGGGCTTCGCGGGATTGGGCGACGACATGGGCGAAGGACGTGCGGATGGCGTCGAGGTTTTCTTGCAGGGTGATGCCGAGAGCGGCGGTGACGTGGAATTCGTGGGTTTTGCCAACCAGACAAACGGCGGGGGTGTTGGCGTTCAGGACGGCGGCGAGGACATCGTCGTTTTCCGCGCTGCGGCCCGCGCGTTTGGTCATGCCGAAGGCGGTCATGGTGGCGTTTGTGGCGGGCGGGGCGGCGAAGAACTCTGAGTCCGTCGGGTTGGCACCGGGCCAGCCGCCTTCGATGTAATCGACGCCCAGGGCGTCGAGCGCATGGGCGATCTGGAGTTTCTCAGGCGTGGAGAACTGGACGCCCTGGGTCTGCTGACCATCGCGCAGGGTGGTGTCGAAGAGGTAGAGGCGGGATTTCATGTCATCGGCTCCCGGGGGCCGAAAAATTTTCGTACGAAAATTTTTCTTTTGGCCGGGTCATTTGAGGGCCTCTAGTGCTGCAATGTCCATTTCTGGCCCCGGTAAAAGTTCGACAAGGTCTTTGCTAATGCGAACTTCAACACCTCCTTTGATCAGCGCCGACCGTAGCGCATCGAATTTTGTAAAATCCTTGGTCTCTTTGGCTTGGGTGCGCAGATGACTCAATCGCGCGGCATAGAGGGACAGATCGTTAGCGGCGCGCGAGTTTGCCCACCAAGCTATTTCAGTCATCGATAGCAACCCAAGCAGACCGGCGGTACGCTTGAGTTCCGCAACCACCGCAACCTGACTATCATTTTCCGCGCTCCTCTGCCCTTCTGGGCGAATGTTGCGAGCCTGCTGGATAAACTCGGTAAGAGCCAGAGAAGTATTCAGATCGTCGGACAGCGCGTCCACCACTTTTTTGTTCGGCAGCAAATCGCCATCAAATGGGATTTCGCCGACGATAGAATATAGCCAATCGAGGGTTTTCAATGCCTGTCGGGTTTTCTCCGCAGTCCAATCCATCGGACGTCGGTAATGGGTCTGCAAGAAAACGAGCCGGATCACCTCACCCGGGACGCCCATTTTGTCACCCGGGACACCGCTGAAAAGCAAATCCCGCACCGTAAAGAAATTGCCTAGGCTCTTGGACATCTTCTTGCCCTCGACCTGCAACATCTCGTTGTGCATCCAGACATTGGCAAAGCCCTCCCCCGGATGCGCGCAGGCGCTTTGGGCGATTTCGTTTTCGTGGTGGGGGAATTGCAGGTCCAAGCCGCCGCCGTGGATGTCGAAATGCGCCCCCAGCAGTTCATAACTCATCGCAGAGCATTCGATATGCCAGCCGGGGCGGCCCTTGCCCCAAGGAGACTGCCAACCCGGCAGGTCGGCGTCAGAGGGTTTCCAGAGGACGAAATCCATTGGGTATTCCTTGAAGGGGGCAACCTCGACCCGCGCACCGGCGATCATGTCGTCGATGGAACGGCCTGATAGCGCACCATATTCCTTGTAGGATCGGACGCGGAACAGGACGTGGCCCTGCCGTTCGTAGGCATGGCCGGAGGCGATCAGGGCTTGAATCATCGTCACCATTTGGGGGACGAATTCGGTGGCGCGGGGTTCCTGATCGGGGCGCAACGCTCCCAAAGCGTCCATGTCGGCGTGATACCAGCCGATGGTTTCCTCGGTCCGTTCGCGGATCAGCGCCTCTAGCGAACGGGGGTCGCCTGCGGCTTTGCGGGCCTGGGCGGTGGCGTTGATCTTGTCGTCCACATCCGTAAAATTGCGGGCATAGGTGACATGATCCGTGCCATAGACATGGCGTAGCAGGCGGTAGAGCACGTCGAACACCACGACCGGGCGCGCGTTGCCGAGATGGGCGCGGTCATAGACGGTGGGGCCGCAGACATACATCCGCACGTTGGTCGCATCGATCGGGGTGAACACCTCTTTCTTGCGGGTCTTTGTGTTATGCAGCTTGATCGCGACCATCGTTTCAGACCTTTTCAGCAGGCAAGCGGGTGCCGCCGCGGGTCTAGCAACTTCGTTCGTTTTAGGGAACAGAAGAACGCCCGCGCGACCTGTGTCAGCGGGTAATGCAGCAGAATATGGCGGCATTCATCTTCATAGCGGTGTTCTAGACGAAATTCGGCCCCCTGCCTAGTCTGTCGATTGCCGGCCCAAGCCGACGCGCCCGGGCAGGTTTGCGGTCAATTGCCCGGCCGGGTGAAGGTGCCGCGGTTGTCAGGACCGACACCCAGCCAAGCCTGAATTGTTTGCGCGACATGTGCGATGATCATGCTTTTCTGGGTCTGGCCGTTCAGGCGCGCCGCAGCCATCTGCGCCCCAGACAAGGCGGGCAGGTCGGCCTCGATATGGGTCGGGCCGCTGAGGACAGCACCGGAGCGCGCGTCAACCGCCTGAATGTCGAACTGAATATTGTGAACCACGGCATCCGGAAGCTCGGTTTCTGCCTCGAAGGTCAGGGCGTGAAAGCGGCTGACGGTGGCTTGCAAAATCACACTGTGCGAACCGCGCAGTGCACGCGCGCCCGCCGCAATGGCGTCATGCATGATGACGGCAACTTGCTGATGGCGGTCGCCAGTGACAGGATCTTCGCGCCAGACGATATCGGCCTCGGGCACCAGGCTGTGAACTTCGGAAACGGTGAGGCTTTGCCGCTCGACCACGCGGACCGACGTGATCCGCCATGTGTTTGTAACCGCTGGAGAAAGTTGTTGGGGAAATGCAGTCTGATAGACGCCGCCACAGGCCGCCAGCGGGGCGGCATAGGCCAACAGAAGAAACGAACGGCGCGACAGTGACATGGTGGCCCCCCTTGATCTAGCCTAGGCCGTGGCGGTGGATTGTGGCGGCTTTCCGACGGGTGCCGTGCAATTCGATAAGATCGTCCGCAGATGGACTCAGCGACGCCATTTGAACCTGCCACTGCTGTAAATCACTTGTGCGGTGCGGCGACTGGCGGCATTCTTGGGCAATGACCCGCGCACTTGTGAATGCTTATGCCGCCTCGCTGCCCGGAGCTTCGGTTTCCGATCCGTGGGGCGGTGGGCATGATACGTGGAAGGTCGGCGGCAAGATGTTTGCCGGGGTCGGGGCAAGGGACGATCACGGGGTGGATGTGAAATGCCCCGATCCAGAGACGGCGCAGATGGTGATCGAGATGGGCCATGGGCTGCGGGCGAAGTATCTGCATGCCAGCTGGGTCACGGTGCCGTTCGGGCTGGTCGGGGATGATGAATTGCGGGAGCGGATTTTAACATCATATCAGCTGATTAGAGCCAAATTGCCACGGAAGGTTCAGGCTGGACTGGGCGCGGTCTGATGCCACTGCAAAACCGGGTGTTGCCGTCGGGGGAAATTGTTGCTGACCCGGCACGCGGGATGTTTACCGGCAACCGCGGTGTGCTGCATGACGATGCGCAACGTTTGAAAAGCGCCCGCTGGAAAGGCAAAGCGTGGATTTGCTGCGCTTTGCACTTCAAAGGCTGGCAGCGGCGTGTGATGACGCCCGGGACATGGACCGAGTTGTTTTTTCTGGATGAGGCGGTGGCACTGGCTGCCGGGCACCGGCCATGCGCATTGTGCCGGAGGGCCGAATACACAGCGTTTCGGTGGGCTTTTGGCGGGCTGACAGCGGTGGAAATGGATGCGGCGCTCCATCGTGCGCGGGTCGGGCGAGATCGGCGGCAGCGGCGTTACTGGATTGAAACCAACTGCTTGCCAGACGGCGCTTACTTCCTCCATGAGGGCCAACCACATTTGATCCATCACCGGCAGGCGTATCCCTATTCGCCCGGCGGTTATGCGGCACCAGTCAGCCTGCCGCGCGGCGTGGCACAGGTGTTGACGCCAGAGCCGACGGTGCAGGCACTGCGGGCGGGGTATTGCCCGGCGCTGCACCACACGGTGTCAGGCGCGGTCGCTTAGGGTTAGCCAGTCTGCCTCAGCTGCATCCAGTTGGGCCTGCCGGTCGGCCATACCTTCAGAGGCCTTGCGGAATTTGGCGGGGTCTTTGGTAAAAAGCTCCGGCGTTTCCAGATATTCGGCCAGCTTGCTGATTTCGGCTTCGAGACGGTCGATCAGTCCGGGCAGTGAATCGAAGCGTTTGCGCTCTGTGAAGGTGAGACCTTCGACGGATTTCTGCGCGGAAGTTCCCATTTTTGTGGCACTGCGTACAGACGGTTTTTCCAGCACTTCCAAGCCATTAGCGGTGCGCTGTGCCGCATAGTCAGACCAGCCGCCGGGGTAGACGGTGGCGTTGCCGTTGCCCTCCAGTGCAATGGTCGACGTGGCGACGCGGTCGATGAAATCGCGGTCGTGGCTGACCAGCAGGACGGTGCCGTCATAGTCGCCAAGTATGTCTTGCAAGAGGTCCAGCGTTTCAACATCGAAGTCGTTGGTGGGTTCGTCGAGAATCAAGAGGTTGGACGGTCGGGCCATCAGTTTCGCCAGCAAAAGCCGGGCTTTTTCGCCGCCGGACAAGGACTTAACGGCGGCGCGGGCTTGGCGTTCGTCGAACAGAAAATCCTTGAGATAGGCGACGACATGTTTGGGGGTGCCGCGCACCATGACCTGATCGGAATTGCCGGAGACGGCCATCGTGGGGTCGCCCGTCAGGTTGTCCCACAACGACATTTCGGGGTTCAGCTGGGCGCGGGTCTGATCGAAAATGGCGATGTCGAGGTTGGTGCCAAGCGTCACTTTGCCCTGATCCGGGGGCAGTTCACCGACCAGCATCTTAAGGAGCGTGGTCTTGCCGATGCCGTTGGGACCGACGAAAGCCACGCGGTCACCCCGCAGAACGCGTAGATCAAAATCCCTTATAATCAGCTTGTTATCAAAGGTCTTTGACAGACTCACCGCTTCGATCACGCGTTTGCCGGAGACAGTTTCTGACGACAGATCCAGCGCGGCGGTGCCCTGGCGGCGGATTTGGGAGCCGCGTTCGTCACGCAGGACGGCGAGGGCGCGGACGCGGCCCTGGTTGCGTTTGCGCCGCGCGGAGATGCCTTCGACGGCCCATTTGGCCTCGTGCTTGATCTTGCGGTCCAGCTTGTGGCGGGCGTCATCCTCTTCGGCCCAGACGGTGTCGCGCCAGTCTTCGAACCCATCAAATCCGGACTCGCGGCGGCGGACCTCGCCACGGTCGATCCAGAGTGTAGCCTTTGATAACGCTCGCAAAAATGCACGGTCATGCGAGATCAGGACAAAGGCGGTGCGGGTGTTGGACAACTGGTCCTCCAGCCATTCGATCGCCTGAATGTCGAGGTGGTTGGTCGGTTCGTCGAGCAGCATCAGTTCGGGCGCCTCTGCCATAAGTTTGGCAAGGGCGGCGCGGCGGCGTTCGCCACCCGAGGCGGTGGAAACCGGGGTTTCGGGGTCGAATTTCAGACCCTCTGCGGCCATCGGCACCTTGTAGGCTTCGTCCTCGGGCAGACGGGAGGCGGCGTAATCGCCCAGTGTCGCAAAGCCTGACAGGTCGGGATCCTGTTCCATATAGCCGACGGTGACACCGGGAGAGACGACCCTAATCCCATGATCTGCCTCGACAAGTCCGGCCATCACCTTCATCAGGGTGGATTTTCCGGAGCCGTTGCGCCCGATCAGTGCGACCCGGTCACCGGGCTGCACGACAAGATCAAGGCCGGAAAACAGAGGGTTGCCGCCGAAGGTCAGCGAGATTTGCGAAAGCTGGAGAAGGGGTGCGCGTGCCATGATGGGGGCAGGTAAGGCGGGCGGCGCGGGAGGTCAACAGGTGGCGTGGGGCAAGACGACAACAATGGTGCAGGGCGGTGTGGCGGAGGGTCCGGCGAATCGGGCGAAAACGCCGGTTAATGCTGGGGAATTGGGCGAAAAGGGCTGTCTTGCCGGCGTCTTTCAGCCGTCTTGCCGGCGTCTCTACGATTTCCGGGGATTGCGGGGTTAATCGGGCGCACGCAACTTCGCGTCAAAGGAGCGATTCCGGTCCCTGCCAGCCCGCCAATGCGCGCAGGGCGCGGGCGCGGGCGGGCGGGATGGCGGTGATTTCCAGACCGGTGAAAACGTGGAGCGTGTGCAACTCGCGGTCGATGACGGCGTGGTCAGACACCCAAGCCCCCATCGCCAGATAGGTTTGCAAAAGGGCGGGCATGGCGGCGGGGTCAGGGGGGGCTGTCAGCCGGCGCAAATCAACCGTTTCGCGGGCCGTGGCGCGGGGGGACCAGATGGCGGGGCCGAGGTGTTTGTGGGCCAGATGGGACAAGGCGGCATGGTGGGGGGTCGGATCGGCCCCTGCAAAGCTGGAACAGCCGAACAGCAGCCGGGTGCCGCTGTCGTCCACCAGCCGGGTCAGGGCCGCCCAGGCGAGGCGCAGGATGTCGGGATCATGCCGGTCGGGATGCAGGCAGAAGCGTCCGAGTTCAAGGAGCGGCCCGGGGAAAGCGGCAAGGCTTGCGAGGTCGTAGAACTGCGCGGCATAGCTTTGGTCGATTCTGCGGCCATGGGTCAGCCGCAGGATGCGGCAGCACCCCATGAGGCGGGTCGTGGCGGTTTCGGTGATCAGCAGGTGCTGGCAGAGCGCGTCAAAGCGGTCGGAATCATGGCCCGTTTCCGCGGAAAGACCCCGGGCGGCGCGAAAGCTCAGATGGCGCAGGGCCTGTGCCGTGGCCAGCTCGTCCGCGGTCTGGGCAAGGCGGGCGGTATAGGCGCCACGAGTCAGGGGCGGCATGTGTGTCAGGATATCATTCCTTTGTGTGCAGGCTTGGCGCAGGCGCAGCACGGTCCTAAGTTTGGCGCGTGGTGGCGGGTTGCGCAAGCGGCGCGGCGGAGGAGAGCGGTTGTGTTGGAGAAATTTGTCAAAACCGATGCGGAATGGCGGGCGCAACTGGATGACCTTAGTTACCGGGTGACGCGCAAACACGGCACCGAACGGGCCTTCAGCCATGATGATTTCCCGAAAGGCCCGGGCACCTATGCGTGCATCTGCTGTGGCGCTGCCTTGTTCGGGCAGTCGACCAAGTTTGACAGCGGCACTGGCTGGCCGTCCTTTTACGCGCCGATTTCGCCCGAGACGGTGGACAGCAGCTTTTTCATGCGGCGCACCGAGGTGCATTGCAACCGCTGTGCCGCACATCTGGGGCATGTCTTTCCCGATGGCCCTGCCCCGACCGGGCTGCGCTATTGCATGAATGGCGTGGCATTGAAATTCGAACCGGCGGAGTAAGACCGGGTGGGCGCAGTGCGCTGCGCCGGGTTTGGCCTGTTACCGCCCCGCCCCCCCCCCATGGGCGCGGGTGGGGCTATTTGAACAGGCTGTCAGAGTTCAGATGACCGATGTTGCCGAAGATCTGGGCCAGCACGCTTTTGCCTTTGATGTTGGTCGTCGTGATGCGGCGCGAAAGTGGCACGATCTGGCCGCGGTCCAGCCCGAATCGTTCGATGTTGGCAACGATGCCGTCGGGGGTGAAAGTGACGGCGACGACCTCTCGGCTGATTTCTTTGTCGGGTCGGGCACCGTAGCTTTCCCAACGGCTTTGGACGTAATACCAGCCTTCGTCGTTCAGAAGGCCCGAGGCGGACGGCCGGCCGATGGTGGCGGCCACGCTGTCGCGGGTGTCGCGGCCAACCACAAGCAGCGCAAGTTCATCGTCGGTGGGCACATAGCCGTGGTCGGAACGCAGGGGCGTGCAGGCTGCCAGCATCAGGGCCAGCACAACCAGACAACGCCCAAGCACCGAAAGGCCATGTTTTTGACCCCGCCCCTCTGCCACGCCTATCGTCATCCTGCCCCTGCCCTGCCTGTCCGTCCCTGTTGCGGCCCGGAGGCCAGGGACGCGGTGCCGGTCCGAGCATGCGCCCGTTCCAACCGCCGCCGGGCCATTCTTTCTGGTCCCTGACGCTACGGATTACAGAAGGAAGGCCTGCGGATCAAGAAAGGAACGCTTGACGGCATTTGCCCTGCGGTTCAAAGCCGGCCCAAGGAGAGCGATCATGTCGAAAAACCCTGAGCCCGCCGCGAAGATGCCGCCTGATCTGCCAAGTCTGCCCTTCCGGGTGGCGGCTATTGCCGGGCGGCGGTCGACC
Organism: Rhodobacterales bacterium; assembly: GCA_025362795.1. Taxonomy (GTDB): domain Bacteria; phylum Pseudomonadota; class Alphaproteobacteria; order Rhodobacterales; family Rhodobacteraceae; genus Stagnihabitans. The sequence goes on from JANYFE010000011.1 coordinate 51,281, forward strand.
CATGTGCGCTTTGCGCCGGATGCTACGGTGCGCATGGCGATTGCGGCGGCGCTGGATCTGCTGGCGCTGCCCGAATTGCATTTTGATGGCGAGATCACGCCGCATGGCAAGCGGGACCTGCAGCTGGTGGGCAAGCTGGTGGCGACGGTGGTGCAGCCCTGTTCGATCACGCTGGAGCCGGTGAAAACCCGGATCACCGAGCCGGTGCGGCGGCTGTATCTGGCGGATTACGTGGTGTCTGACGCCGATGAGGTCGAGATTCCCGAGGATGACACGATCGATCCGCTGCCCGAGGTGATTGACGCGGCGGCGGTGGTGATCGAGGCCCTGGCGCTGGCGCTGCCGATGTATCCGCGCGCGCCGGGGGTCGAACTGGGCGAGGCGGTGTTTGCGCCGCCGGGCACCGAACCGCTGCGCGAGGCGGATTTGCGGCCGTTTGCCGGGCTGGCCGGTCTGGTGGCCAAGGCGCAGGGCGGCGACAAGACGTGACGCGGCGGGGCGGCACAAAGGGGCTTGCGCGTGGCGCAAATCCCTCTATGTTCCGCGCCTCATTCAGAGGCTGAAACCGGGCGGTGCCTGATCTGTTCGGCCTGAGAAAAGTGCTACGAAATCAGGGGCATGTCCCCACAACTTTAGGTGTGACATGGCTGTCCCTCAGAATCGCACGACCTCTTCCAAGACCGGCATGCGTCAGTCGCATGACGCGCTTGTGGCCGCCAATCCGGCAGAATGCCCGAATTGTGGCGAGTTGAAGCGCCCGCACCATGTGTGTGGCGCCTGTGGCCATTATGATGCCCGTGAAGTCGTGGCATCGGTCAAAGCGGCGGATCTTGACGAGGACGCGGCGTAAGCCGCGCCATCAGGCCCCCGCCCGATGGCCAGTGCGAGCGACAGCTCTTCTGCCCTAGAGCCAGCGCGAGCCGCACCGGATGCTGCCACACGTTTTGCAATTTCGGTTGACGCCATGGGTGGCGACCGTGGGCCGGCGGCAGTTGTCGCCGGCCTTGCCTTATGTGCCGACACCATGCCGGATGCTGATTTCATCCTGCACGGCGATGAGGCCGAACTGGGCAAGCTGTTGGCCAAGCAGCGCGGCCTGATGGGGCGGGTGCTGTTGCGCCATGCCCCCCGCGTCGTGACCATGCAGGACAAGCCGGCACAGGTGATGCGGCATGGCGAGGGCACCTCGATGTGGTCGGCCATCGAATCGGTGCGCAACGGCGAGGCCAAGGTGGCGGTCAGTTGCGGCAACACCGGGGCGCTGATGGCGGTTGCCATGATCCGACTGCGCAAGCTGCCGGGGATCAACCGGCCCGCCATCGCCTGCCTGTGGCCCTCGCGCAATCCGGGTGGGTTCAACCTGATGCTGGATGCCGGCGCTGACATCAAGGCCGATGCGGCCGACCTGCTGCAGTACGCGATGATGGGGGCGTCCTATGCCCGCAACGGCATGGGAATGCGCCGCCCGCGCGTCGGCCTGCTGAATGTCGGCACCGAGGAGCACAAAGGCAGCGCCGAGTTGAAGCAGGCACATGAGCTGATCGGTGCGGCGGCGATGATGGGCGACTATGAATACATCGGCTATGTCGAGGGCGTCGATCTGCCGTCTGACCGGGTGGATGTGATCGTGACCGACGGGTTCACCGGGAATGTCGCGTTGAAAACCGGTGAGGGCACCGCACGGTTGATCAGCGATTTTCTGAAAGATGCGTTCAACGCGACGGTCCTGTCGAAGTTTGCCGCCGTTCTGGCGATGAATTCGCTGCGTCGGCTGCGCACCCGGATGGACCCGCGCCGGTCGAACGGCGGGGTTTTTCTGGGGCTGAACGGCATCGTCGTCAAATCGCATGGCTCGGCGGATGCGACCGGGGTGGAAGCCGCGATCGCGATGGCGTTTCAACTGGCCAAGTCGGGTTTTCGGGAGCGGTTGGCGGCACGGGTTGCGTCGGCGCTGCCTCAGGGGCAGAGTGCCACAACCGCAGAGCCGACGGCGACCGAGGCAGGAACAGGGCAACCGGAATGACATTGCGCGCCGTAGTGATCGGCGTCGGGCATTATCTGCCTGACCGGATCGTCCCGAATGCCGAACTGGAAACCCTGGTCGACACCACCGACGACTGGATTCGCAGCCGGTCCGGCATCGAGCGGCGGCATTTCGCGGCGGAAGGCCAGAACACCTCGGACCTTGCCACACGGGCAGCACAGGCAGCGCTGGCGGATGCGGGGCTGGTGGCGGCGGATCTGGATGCGATCATCGTGGCGACCTCGACTGCCGATCTGACGTTCCCCTCGGTGGCGACGATGGTGCAGGGCAATCTGGCGATGCGCAACGGCTTTGCCTTTGACGTGCAGGCGGTCTGTGCCGGCTTTGTCTATGCACTGACCACGGCCAACGCGCTGATCCTGTCGGGGGCGGCGCACCGGGTGCTGGTGATCGGGGCCGAAACGTTTTCAAAGCTGATGGACTGGTCGGATCGGTCGACCTGCGTGCTGTTCGGCGATGGCGCGGGGGCGTTGGTGCTGGAAGGCATCGAGCAGCCGGGCACATCGCTGGACCGGGGGATTCTGGCGGTGGATCTGCACAGCGACGGGCAGTTCAAAGACCTGCTGTATGTTGATGGCGGTGTGTCGACCGGGACGATTGGCCATCTGCGGATGCAGGGCAAAGAGGTTTTTCGGCATGCGGTCGAAAAGCTGGCCTCGACCGCGCATACCGCATTGGAGCGTGCCGGGCTGACGCCCGACGATGTGGCGTGGATCGTGCCGCATCAGGCCAATATCCGCATCATCGAAGGCACGGCGAAGCGGATGCAGGTGCCGATGGAGCGGGTGGTGGTGACGGTGCAGGACCACGGCAACACATCGGCGGCGTCTATTCCGCTGGCTTTGTCGGTGGGCCGGGCGCGCGGCCAGATCAAGCCGGGCGACCTTTTGGTGACCGAAGCGATCGGCGGCGGGCTGGCCTGGGGTTCGGTCGTGCTGCGCTGGTAAGGGCGGCGCACAATTTTTCTGCGAAAAATTCGGAATTAGACTGGGGGCTGGCGGAGTGCTGCGCAAAGAATCTGCGCAAAGAACGCTTTCCAAGTCACTGTTATTGACTCGCAATTTTATCCCGCGCATCCTGTTTGCAAAACGTGGGGGGATGACATGAGTGAAAAGACGCTGACGCGGATGGACCTGAGCGAATCGGTATTCCGTGAAGTTGGTCTGTCGCGCAACGAATCTGCGGCGCTGGTGGAACAAGTGCTGCAGCATGTCTCTGATGCGCTGGCCGCGGGTGAGACCGTCAAGATTTCATCATTTGGCACCTTTTCGCTGCGGTCCAAGACGGCGCGGGTCGGGCGCAATCCGAAAACGGGGGACGAGGTTCCGATCTCTCCGCGCCGGGTGCTGACGTTTCGGCCATCGCATCTGATGAAAGATCGCGTGGCGAAGGGCAAGAAGAAGTAAGGAAGGAACGCGCGGATGGACAAGTCGCCAGAAGCCTTCCGCACGATTTCCGAAGTGGCCGAGGCGCTGGAAACCCCGGCGCATGTGCTGCGGTTCTGGGAAAGCCGGTTTCCCCAGATCAGGCCGGTGAAGCGGGCGGGCGGGCGGCGGTATTACCGGCCTGCCGACGTGGCATTGCTGGGGGGAATCCGGCATTTGCTGCATGACGAGGGCATGACGATCCGGGGCGTGCAGAAGATCCTGCGCGAACAGGGTGTCCGCCATGTCGCCGCGATGGCCGGCGGGCCGGAGGTTGATTTCGACACCGAAGATCTGGTCGGGGCGGCGCCGGAGACCGACGCGGCAGAGCCTGAAGCGGCGGAAACCGCACAGGTCGTGGCGCTGGAGTCTGCCCTGCGCCGGACAGCGGCACCGATTGCGCCATTTGCGCCTTTGGCGGAACTGCATGAATTGCGTCCGGGGGTGACAGCGGTGCAGGCGGAGGCGGCTGCGCCTGCACCGGTTCTGACGGTCGTGGCGGCCCCTGCCCCACCGACCGTGACGGAGGACGCGCCCGAAGCCCCGCATATCTGGGTGGATGCCGAACCGGAACTGGAACTGGAACTGGCTGCACCGGTGGCACTGTCCGCGGCAGGTCCGCAGGTGGTTCCGGTTGCACGGCAAACCGATCCTGCGCCACGGGGTCTGGCGGCCCGGTTGCGGGCCCTGCCAAGGCCGGTTTCGCCGGATGCTGCGGCCGGTCTGGCAGAGGTGCAGAGCCGCCTGGGCCTGTTGCACGCCCAGATGGCCGAAGCGTCGCGTTTGCGGCGATAGCCCTCGTTTGTCATGCACATATGCGCTTGCCCCGGCCCGGAATATCGCTATGTATCCGGCCATTCGTCGGGCCATAGCGCAGCCTGGTTAGCGCGTCCGTCTGGGGGGCGGGAGGTCGAGAGTTCAAATCTCTCTGGCCCGACCAATATCGAAACCGCCCGCTTGGCCGATGGCTTTGCGGGCGGTTCCGTTTGTGACTGCCGCTGTGGAGGACGCGCATGATGCAACAGGGTGTCCTGCCGGCGCAGGCCTTGCGGGCGTTGATCGCAGCAGGGGCGATTGCCGCGAGCGCGGCGATTGAGGCGGCGCAGGTGCAGCCCGCCAGCCTTGATCTGCGGCTGGGGACGGTCGCCTACCGGGTGCGGGCGTCATTTCTGGCAGGGGCGGGTCGGACGGTGGCGGCGCGGCTGGACGAGTTCACCATGCACAAGGTGGATTTGACCGGTGGGGCGGTGCTAGAAAAGGGCTGCGTCTATCTGGTGCCGCTGATGGAGCGGCTGGCGTTGCCGCAGGGGTTGACGGCGGTGGCGAATGCCAAGTCGTCGACCGGGCGGCTGGATTTGCTGACGCGTACGATTGTCGATGGCGGTGTGGAGTTTGACCGGATTCCAGAGGGTTATGCCGGGCCGCTGTATGCCGAAGTTTGCCCGAGGTCGTTTTCGGTGCTGGTGCGGGCGGGACAAAGGCTGAACCAGATCCGGTTCCGGTCGGGGCATGCGGTTTTGAGCGATGCGGAACTGGTGGCGTTGCACCGGGCAGAGCCGCTGGTTTCGGGCGCTGCGATGATCTCGGAGGGGCTGGGGTTTTCGGTCGATCTGCGGCCAGCCTCGGGCGATCTGCTGGGCTACCGGGCCAAGCCGCATACCGGGGTGGTTGATCTGGACCGGATCGGCCATTATCCGACGCGGGAGTTCTGGGAGGAGGTCCGGGCGACCAATGGCCAGATCATCCTGGACCCCGGCGCGTTCTATATCCTTGTCAGCCGGGAAGCCGTGACGATCCCGCCGGATTATGCCGCCGAAATGGCCCCCTATCTGGCGATGGTCGGGGAATTCCGGGTGCATTACGCCGGGTTCTTTGACCCCGGCTTTGGCTATGCCGCGGCGGGCGGTGCGGGATCGCGCGGGGTGCTGGAGGTGCGCTGTCACGAGGCGCCGTTCGTGCTGGAACATGGGCAGGTCGTCGGGCGGCTGGTGTACGAACGCATGGCCGAAAGACCCGAAACGCTGTATGGTGTGGGGATCGCGTCGAACTATCAGGGTCAGGGGTTGAAGTTGGCCAAGCAGTTCAGACTGGATTAGCCATGCGCGGGCGGGCGGTGCTGTTTGCTCTGCTGGTCCTGAGCCAAGCGGCACAGGCGGATGCGCTTGCGTTCCAGATCCGCCCCTCTCGCAACCCGGACGATCTTGTGACCTGCCGGATCGAGCTGCGCACCGGGCAGATTGTCGCTATTGAATACAAAGGCGTCGGTGCGCCGCCCGGCCTGATCATGCGCTGGCCGGTGCGCAAGGACGAGGAAGCCGCCGTGCTGCACGCCTTGCAGGCGCTGATCAGTGGCGATTTGCCGGGGATGGACCCCTATAAGACCCGGGTGCCGCCGCCGCCCTATGTGATGGTCACGTGGTCCGCCACGGTCAACGAACGCTTGCAGACCGGGCTCTATCTGCAAACCGGGCTGGACCTGCCGCCGGTTCTGGCCGGGTTGATTGGTACCGTGCTGCCGGGCGGCCCGTGTTACGGGCAGCTTAGAGCGTGTTGCGGCCATTTCGATTCTGGATTCCCAAGAGTTCGGATTTGTGATTCCCTCTGCATATGGCAGATGTTGGGGGTCATTGATGGGCAAGCCACTTCCTATGGAGCTTC